>NZ_JAUSLG010000062.1 GCF_030646615.1 Phenylobacterium sp.
CTGCCGGGCTTCATACGCCGCGGGAGGCGGCGGGGGAGGCGGCGGCGGGGGCGGCGGCGGGGGCGGCGGCGGGGGAGGCGGGGGCGGGGCGGCCGGCGAAGCGAAGGAGTAACGCAGGCCGACGGTCACCGAATGGTCGCGATAGTCGCCAGAGAACACGCCCGGCTGAACCGAGGCGCTGCCGGCCGAAGCGAAGTCCAGGTCCGAGCCGCCGAGATAGCGGTAGGTCATGTCGACGTCGAGACGATCGGTCGCCCGCCAGGCCAGGCCGGCGATCGCCTGATAGGCCAGGGCCGTATCATCGTCGTCGATCGATAGGTTCTGGATCGCCGGGTTGGTGGCCGTGAACGGGCCAGGCATGGTGGCGAACTGGCCAGTCATGTCCATCTTGACGTGATTGATGCCGACGCCGACGCCGATGAACGGATTGATCACCGCACCAGGCGCGATGTCATAGATGACATTGCCCATGAGGGTCCAAGCTTCGACGTCGCCGTTGGGCGAGCCGCAGTTCGGAGCCGCCGCGGTGCGAACCACGCCGGGGGTGCAGAGACCGCCCAGGGGCGCGCCACGAACGCTGGAGATGTCGCCGGGGCGATAGCCGCCCTCGAGTTCGACGCGCCAGTTGGGGTTCAGCCGATAGCCGAGACGGGCGAAGCCGGCCCAGTCATCATCCTGGGTGATGTCCCAGTTGAAGGGTGCGCCGCCGGGGCCATTGTTGGAAGATTCGGCTTCGAAGCCCTCGGGCCAATGATAGCCGAGATCCATGGCGCCGTACCAGCCGGCGTCTTGAGCAGACGCGCCAGACGCGGCGAAAACCGCAGCCATTGCTGCCCCTGCCAGGAGTTTGAATTTCATATTTGAGCCCTCTTCATGCCCTCTGCTGCGGCCATATGACCCAGCATCGTTATAGCAAGCCCGGTGCATTGCGAAAGTGTCGCCAGAGCAACACTCTTGCTCAATCACCCGGCCAATTGGTCGAAATTCGCGAGAATTCTTAGGTCGTCCCCCTCCCTTGGCCCCAAACCGGCACATCATCCGCTCTTCGCGGCGATGTTTAGGGGTTCTCGCCACCCCTCCCGGCCTATCGGCCAATACTAACCAGCACACCGACATCCACGAGGACTCTCCTCCCGGACTTCACTCGGGCGCCGTGCGGATAGGGGCTGGCCAAGCCAGAGCCTACCGCCACGCTTATGGCGCCGGGCACTGAACGCCAGCTTACGGAAGAGGTTCCGAAAAAATCCTCCGCCGTGAGATTTTCTGTCGGCGCGCCGCAGCGAGGCCCGATGGTGCAGCCCATCGGCGAAATACGCAATCGGCTTCCCTCAAAAGTGGCGTTTTTCGGGGTTAAACCTTGTCGTTGGCGCGGCTGCGTCGCCGCCCGCCCAAGGCGTCAGGGCGGTTGAGATCCTGCCGATACTCGTCCCGCCGCTCATGGATCGAGGCGATCACCAGCCCCATGGGCACGCCAATCTCCACCAGGACGGTCTCGGACAACTGCAGGCTGGCCTCGACGGTCTCGGGCACCGCGTCGGTGGCGCCCATCTCATAGAGGCGCTTGGCGTGGCGCGCGTCCCGGGCCCGGGCGACAATTACGAGGTCGGGGCGCAGTCGCCTGGCCACCGAGACCACGGTCTCGGCGCCTTCGGGGTCATCCATGGTCACCACCAGGGCGCTGGCCTCCCCCAGGCCGCAGCGGTTGAGGAACTCCGGACGGGAGGCGTCGCCGAAGAAGCAGGGGCGGCCCGAGCGCCGGGCCTGCTCCACCAGCCGCGAATCCCGCTCGGCCGAAACCCAGGCCGCGCCGTGGCGGCTGAGCATGTCGCCCACCAGCTGGCCCACCCGCCCATAGCCGACGATGAGCACTGACGGCGCGCCCTCCCGGGCGCTTGGGGCCTCATCCATGGCCGGCGCCGGCTCACGCCGCGCCAGGCGCTGGCCCAGCCAGGCGAGCACCGGCACCAGGGCCATGGTGAGGGTGGCGGCCACCATGACGGACTGACCTGTCTGAAGCGACACCACCCCGAGGCCGGCGGCCTGGTTGATGATGACGAAGGCGAATTCCCCGCCCGCCGCCAGGGGCAGGGCGACCTCGGCCGCCGCCAGGGGCGGCAGGCGGCTCATCCGCGCCAGGACGAAGATCACCGCCCCCTTGGCCAGCAGCAGCCCCGCCGCCAGGCCCAGAACCTCCAGCGGCCGGGCCGCCAGCAGGGAGAGGTTGAGCCCGATGCCCACCGACAGGAAAAACAGGCCGAGCAGCAGGCCCTTGAAGGGCTCGATGGTCACCTCGACCTCGTGGCGGAATTCTGTCTCCGCCAGCAACAGGCCCGCCACAAAGGCGCCCAGCGCCATGGACAGGCCCGTCAGGGCGCTGACCAGCCCCGCCCCGATGACCACCAGCAGGCAGGCGGCCATGAACAGCTCTTCGCTCTTGGCCCGCGCCACCGAGCGCAGCAGGGGCCGCAGCAGGAGCCGGCCGAACGCCACCAGGCCGATCATGCCCAGCATGGCCGGGGCGAAGGTCAGCAGCAGGCGAGGCGAGAGTTCCTCGCCGCCCCGGGCGCCCAGGACAGCCAAGGTGATCAGGATCGGCGCCACCGCCAGGTCTTGAAACAGCAGGATCGCAAAGGTCGCCCGCCCCGTGGTCGAATGGTGCCGCCGCTGCTCGATCAGCACCGGCATGACGATCGCCGTGGAGGACAGGGCCAGCGCCGCGCCGATGGCGGCGGCCGGCGCAACATCCATGCCCAAGAGCATGGCCAGCCCCGTCAGCACGCCCATGGTGACGCCCACCTGGGCGGCGCCCAGCCCGAAGACCAGCTTGCGCATGAGCCGCAGCCGCTCCCACGACAGCTCCAGCCCGATCATGAACAGCAGGAAGACGACCCCCAGTTCGGCGAGCTGGGCGATGTCCTCGGGATTGTCGACGGTGAAGTAGGAAACCCAGGGCGCCAACTCCCCCAGCCGGGCGAGGCCAAAGGGGCCGAGCGCCACGCCCGCCAGGATAAAGCCCAGGATCGGGCTGATCTTCCAGCGGCGGAAGAGCGGCACCACGACGCCGGCCGTGGCCAGGAACAGGACGATATCCTTATAGCCGTCCGTCGCGCCGTGGCCGTCCATGCTATATCTCGCCCCCGTTTGCGCGGAGTATGGCAGGCCCCGCCGCGCAGGCGAACTGTTCGGCGCCCCGCCCGGGATCCTTGCCTGACAACGGTTGGGCGGCGTTGACTTCGCGCAGGCCCGTCCTCTTTATGCGCCACATATTTTGATAATGGAGGACGCCCCTATGGAGGTTTGGAATTACGCCAACCTGTGGGAATCGGTCGCGCGCGCCACGCCGGACCGCCCAGCCCTGATCCACGGTGACAAGATTTTCGCCTGGAAAGACTTCGACGCCCGCGCCAACGCCCTAGGCCGGCGCATGGTCGAAAAGGGGCTGACCCACCAGTCCAAGGTCGCCGCCTACCTCTATAACGGCCCGGAATATATCGAGACCTACTACGCCGCCTTCAAGGCCGGCCTCGTCCCCTTCAACACCAACTATCGCTACAGCGGCGACGAGCTGGTCTATCTGTTCGACAACGCCGACGCCGAGGCCGTGGTGTTTCACGCCTCCTTCGCCGAAACCGCCGCCTCGGTCCGGGACCGGCTGCCCAAGGTGAAGGTCTGGATCGCCGTCGCCGAAGACGGCTTCCCGGTTCCCGACTGGGCCGAGGACTATGACGCCATCGTCGCCGGCGACGGCGCGCGCTTCGAGGCCTCGTGGGGTCGATCGGCCGACGACCTTCTCTTCATGTATACCGGCGGCACCACGGGCATGCCCAAGGGCGTGATGTGGCGCCAGGAAGACCTGTTCAAGGGTCTCGGCGGCGGGGCCAACCTGCTGCAGGGCCTGCCCCCGCTTGAGACTGTCGAAGAGGCCGGCGTCCGCGCCAAGGCCAATGCGGCGTCGGCCGAGCCCCAGGCGATCACCATTCCGGTGGCCCCCCTGATGCACGCCACCGGCCAGTTCATCTCGTTCGGTCAGCTGATCAGCGGCGGCGCCATCGCCACCCTGCCCTCCCGCAAGTTCGATCCGGCTGTCCTGTTCGACGAGGTCGAGCGCCTGGACGTCAGTGGGCTGATCATCGTCGGCCTGGCCTTCGCCGCCCCGATGCTGGAATGCCTGGAGGCCAATCCCGGCCGCTGGACCATGCCCAGCCTCAAGCGGATCGTCTCCTCGGGCACCATGTGGTCCGCGGAGAACAAGCAGGGCCTGCTCAAGCACCTGCCCAGCATCATGCTGATGGACAGCCTGGGCTCGTCCGAAGCCCTCGGCCTCGCCTCCTCGGCGTCGGGCGGCGGCGTCTCGGCGGCGACGGCCAAGTTCGCCACCGGCCCCAATGCTGCGGTCTTCACGGAGGACGGCCGCCGGGTGGCGCCGGGCTCGGGCGAGCGCGGCCTGGTGGCGGTCGGCGGCCACACCCCGCTCGGCTATTACAAGGACGAGGAGAAGTCGGCCAAGACCTTCCGCATCTTCGAAGGCCAGCGCTGGTCGGTGCCGGGCGATTGGGCCACGGTGGAGGCCGACGGCGCCATCACCCTGCTGGGCCGCGGCAGCCAGGTGATCAACACCGGCGGCGAAAAGGTCTTCCCCGAAGAGGTGGAAGAGGCCCTCAAGCGCTTCCCAGGCGTGCGTGACGCCGCCGTGGTCGGCCTGCCCGATCCGCGGTTCGGCGAGCGGATCTGCGCAGTGGTGGATGTGGCCGGCGGCGCCGAGCCCTCCCTCGCCGACCTGCAGGCCCACGTGAAGACCAACCTGGCCGACTACAAGGTTCCCCGGGACCTGGTGTTCGCGCCTGTGGTCCGCGCGCCGAACGGCAAGCTCGACTACAAGGCGGTTCGCGCCCAGGCCCAGGAGGCGCTGGGGGCCAAGGCCTAGAGCGCGTTCCGATAAGTGGGAACCGGTTATCGGAACGATACGCGCTCAAGACTTGGAGTTTAGAGCCTGATTCAACGATCAGACGATTCCGTCTGATCGCATCA
>NZ_JAUSLG010000066.1 GCF_030646615.1 Phenylobacterium sp.
CCTCGGCGGGCGGCGGCTCTGGCGGCGGGGGCGGATCGGGGCGCGGCGGCGGCGGGATCAGGGCCACCTCGATGGCGCGGGGCTCTGGCTCGGCGGCCTTGGGCGGCATGAGCGCAAGGGCCCCGAGGATCGCCGCATGAACCGCCAGGCTGACAAGGCCTGCCCCCGCGCGGCCCACTGTCCTGCGCGGCTTGTCCCTGCCGTCTCCTCGCCCTTGCATGAAGCGCCTGTCACCGTGATCGGGACCCAGATGGCTCCCATGGGGATGCGTCGAGAAGGTGGCGGCGGGCGGGCGCGCCCATGGTCAAGGCGCCTTGTTCGCGCCACGAACGCGCCATCACGGAGCCGTGATGGGCCAACCCAATGACCGTCCACTGCAGATGGGGATGGGGTCTGCGTTGCAGGAAAGGCTTCTAAATGACGAAATCCACTCTTCGGTCGGCTGCGACCGTCAGCGTTCTGGTGATGGCCGGCCTGGTGGCCAGCGGCTGCGCCACCAAGGGCTTTGTCCGCGACGAGGTCGCCGTGGTCGATGGCCGCGTCACCCAGGTGCAGGGCACCGCCGGCGAGGCGCTCGATCGCGCCAACGCCGCCCACAAGCTGGCCGAGGGCAAGTTCCTCTATGAGGTCGTGCTCTCCGACGATTCCGTGAAATTCCCCTCCGACCGCCACGCCCTGTCGCCGGAGGCCGAGGCCCGTCTGGCCGAGCTTGTGCAGCGGCTGACCTCGGAAAACCGCAACGTCTATCTGGAGATCCAGGGCCACACCGACGCCACCGGCCCTTCTGGCTATAATGACCAACTGGGCGAGGCCCGGGCCGAGGCCGTGCGCAAGTACCTGTCGATGAACGGCATCGCGCTCAACCGCATGGCCACCATCTCGTATGGCGAGGAGGTCCCGGTGGCCTCCAATGACACCGCCGATGGTCGGGCGCAGAATCGCCGCGTGGCGATCATCGTCCTGACCTAAGGCTGCCAGGTCCCGGCAGGACCTGGCCTTGGCCAGCGGTCCTGTCGGGATCTAGCCCGCCGCGGCCACGCGCCGAGGCGTTGGCAGATCGACCGCCGGCAGGGTCTCGAAGGCCGGCCGGGCCAGGAGGTAGCCCTGGATATAGCGGACGCCGATGGCGCGCAGGGCCGCCAGCTCGCCCTCCGTCTCGACGCCCTCGGCGATGACCTGGATCCCAAGCTCAGCGCACATCCGCACCACGCCCGCCACGATGGTCCGTCGCGGCAGGCTCTGGTCCAGGCCGCGGATCAGCTCCATGTCCAGCTTGATGATGTCGGTCTGGAAGCGGGCCAGCAGGTTCAGCCCCGCATGGCCGGCGCCGAAATCGTCCAGCGCGGTGCCAAAGCCCATCTTCTGATAGCTGGCGACGATATTGGCCACATGGGCGGGGTCGGCCATCTGCTCGTTCTCGGTGAACTCGAAGATCAGTCGCTCGGTGGGGAAACCCTGGGCCGCGGCGGTCTTCAGGGTCAGCTGGATGCAGGCCAACGGCGAATAGACCGCGTTGGGCAGGAAGTTGATCGACAGCCTGGCTGGCCCGTCAAGAATGCCGGCCCGGGTGGCCGTCTCGATCGCCCTGACCCGGCACTGCTGGTCGAAGGCGTAGCGGTTCTCTTCCGTCACCTGGGAGAGCACGCTCAGGGCGGACTGCCCATCCCGGCCGCGGACCAGGGCCTCATAGGCGAAGGGCCGGCCGGTCTCCATGTCGATGATCGGCTGGAAGGCCATCGCGAAATCGAAGTCGAGACCGGCGCCGTCGCGGCAGCCCTGGCACGGGACGGTGGCTTTCTGGGCGGTGGGGGTCATGACGCGGGTCCGTGGGAACTGACCCGCGACCCTGCCCTAAGAACATGAATCAACGGTGGAATGCCGTGCGACAGGCCGCCACACGGCCTGGCCTCAGCCCCCGAGCGCCTCGGCGCCGACGGCCTCCAGCTCGGCCGCCCCTTGGGTCACCGCCGCCACCAGGCCGCCGGCGCCGGCCAGGACCTGTGCGCCATAGAGGCGCAGCAGCGGCAGGCGGGCCTGCATCCAGGGATCGTCCGACCCCGCCGCGGCCAGGGCCTGCCGGGCCAGGACAAAGCCGCCGATCACATCGCCGGCCAGCTTCAGATAGGGCGTCGCGCCGGCGGCGGAGTCGGTCCCCCGGTTGGCCAGCAGCCAGTCGGTGGCCGCCTCCAGGGACCGCACGCCCTCGGCCAGGCGGCGGCCGGCCTCGGTGAGGTCGGCGCGTTCGGTCAGGGCCTCTGCGGTCATGGCCATCTCGGCGCATAGGGCGTCCATCACCGCGCCGTCCGCCATGCCGAGCTTGCGGCCCGCCAGGTCCAGGGCCTGGATCCCGTTGGCGCCCTCATAGATCGGGGCGATGCGGGCGTCGCGATAGTGCTGGGCCGCGCCCGTCTCCTCGATGAAACCCATGCCCCCGTGGATCTGCACCCCCATGGAGGCGACCTCGACCCCCATATCGGTGGACCAGGCCTTGGCGATGGGGGTCAGCAGTTCCTGGCGGGCCTTGGCGCTCGCCCGAGCCTCCGGCGTCGGTCCCAGCCGCGCATGGTCGGCCAGCACGCCGGTCATGAAGCAGATGCCCCGAGCCGCCTCGATCTTCGCCTTCATCAGCATCAGGGTGCGGCGCACGTCCGGATGGTCGAAGATCGGGGCCGGCGAGGCCCCGGTCCAGGGCGACTTCCCCTGGGTGCGGTCCTGGGCGTAGGCCAGCGCCTGCTGAAAGGCCCGCTCGGCGATACCGACGCCCTCGACGCCCACCTGCAGGCGGGCGGCGTTCATCATGACGAACATGTGGGCCAGGCCCTGATTGACCTCCCCCACCAGCTCAGCCTGGGCGCCGTCGAACATCATCACGCAGGTGGGCGAGGCGTGGATGCCCAGCTTGTGCTCGATGGAGGCCGGCCACAGGGCGTTGGCCTCCCCCAGGGACCCGTCGTCCTTGACCAGCCGCTTGGTGGCCAGGAACAGCGAGATGCCCTTCACCCCGGGCGGCGCATCGGGCAGCCTCGCCAGCACCAGGTGGCAGATATTGTCCGCCGCATCGTGGTCGCCCCAGGTGATGAAGATCTTCTGGCCATAGAGCTTGTAGCCGCCCTTCCCGTCCGGCTCGGCCCGGGTGGTGAGCGCCGCCAGGTCCGTGCCGGCCTGGGGCTCGGTCAGGTTCATGGTGCCGGTCCATTCGCCGGAGACCAGCCGAGGCAGGACCAGGCGCTTCTGCCGCTCATCCCCATGCAGGGTCAGGGCCTCGATGGCCGCCTGGGTCAGCATGGGGCAGAGGCCAAAGGCCATGTTGGCCGCATGGACCATCTCGAAGACGGCCAGCTCCATGGCCTTGGGCAGGCCCTGGCCCCCATGCTCAGGCTCGGCCGACAGGCTGTTCCAGCCCTGTTCGGCAAAGGCGCGATAGGCCTCGGCGAAACCCGGCGCAGCGGTGACCTTGCCGTCCTTGTGGCTGGCGCCCTTCTGGTCGCCGATCCGGTTCAGGGGGGCGAGCACGTCGGTGGCGAAGGCGCCGGCGGCGTCCAGCACCGCTTCGATGGTGGCCTCGTCCAGCTCCGGAAAGCTCGCCTTGGCCAGATCCCCGTGGCCGGCGACGTTGAGGGCGAAGGCGATGTCGCGGACAGGCGCGCGGAAGGTCATGCGGGGCTCCAGTAAGGCAGGCGCTATTTAGGCGCGATGACGTGGCGTCACCAAGGCCGAGCAGCCCAGGAGGGGACAAGCCGGGCCCTTTGCGGCTATCACGCCCCTGCGTAACCGGAGCCAGACCATGAGCCAAGCCGAAGCCGCCGTCCAACGCGCCGCCCAGGCCCTGGCCAGCGGCGCCCTGGCCATCCTGCCCACCGAGACGGTCTATGGCCTGGCCGCCGACGCCGCCGATCCCCGGGCCGTGGCCGCCCTGTTCGAGGCCAAGGGCCGGCCGCGGTTCAATCCCCTGATCGCCCATGTGGCCGACCTGGCCATGGCCGAGACCATCGCCCGGTTCGACGACCGCGCCCAGGCGCTGGCCGAGGCCTTCTGGCCCGGTCCCCTGACCCTGGTGCTGCCGATCACCGATCAGGCGGCGGTGTGTGACCTGGCCCGCGCCGGCCTGGACAGCGTCGCCGTCCGCGCCCCGGCCCATCCTGTGGCCCACGCCGTGATCGCCGCCCTCGGCCGTCCGGTGGTGGCGCCCTCGGCCAATCGCTCGGGGCGGCCGAGCCCCACCACATTCTCCGACGCCCTGGAGGAGACCGGGGTGTTCGCCCTGGCCGCCCTGGACGGCGGGCCCTGCGCCGTGGGGCTGGAGTCCACTGTCGTCGCCCTGCTGGACGAACCCCGCCTGCTGCGCCCTGGCGCTGTGACCCGCGAACAGATCGAGGCGGTGATCGGCCCGCTGGCCGAGGCCGAGGATGACGCCCACCGCTCGCCCGGCCGCATGGCGCGGCACTACGCCCCCCAGGCCCCGGTGCGGCTCAACGCCGCCGCGCCCGAGCCGGACGAGGCCTATCTGGCCTTCGGACCCGACGCGCCGGAGGGGCCGCGGGTGTTCAATCTGAGCCCTACCGGCGACCTGGCCGAGGCCGCCAGCCACCTGTTCGCCTATCTGCGGGCGGCTGATCGCACCGCCCCGCGGGCCATCGCCGTGGCGCCGATCCCGACCCATGGGCTGGGCGAGGCGATCGCCGACCGCCTGAATCGGGCGGCGGGCTTTGTCGGCTAGGCTGTGAGGGGCTAGATTTATCCCATGAGCCTTTCCGTCCCCGCCGACGTCATCTCCCGCCTGAAGGCCGTGCTCGGCGAGGGCGGCTGGAGCCAGGACCCTGAGCGCCTGGCTCCCAAGCTGCTGGAATGGCGCGACCGCTGGAGCGGCCAGACCCCCTTCCTCGCCCTGCCGGGCTCGACGGCCGAGGTGGCCGCCGTGGTCGGCATCTGTTTCGAGGCGGGCGTTCCGATCACGCCGCAGGGGGGCAATACCGGCCTGGTGGGCGGCCAGATCCCCATGGGCGAGATCCTCCTGTCCACCGAACGCCTGCGCGGCGTCCGCGACGTGGACGCCCTGGACGACGTCATGGTGGTGGAGGCCGGCGTCACCCTGGCCGGCGCGCACGAGGCGGCGCTGGAGAAGAACCGCCGCTTCCCGCTGGACCTGGCCTCGCAGGGGACGGCGACCATCGGCGGGGTGATCTCCACCAATGCTGGCGGCACCGCGGTGCTGCGCTATGGGACCACCCGGGACCTGGTGCTGGGCCTGGAGGCGGTGCTGCCCAATGGCGAGGTGTGGAACGGCCTCAAGCGCCTGCGCAAGGACAATACCGGCTACGACCTCAAGCAGCTGCTGATCGGCGCGGAGGGCACGCTGGGCGTCGTGACCGCCGCCAGCCTGAAGCTGTTTCCCATCCTGCCGTCCCGAGCCACGGCCATGGTCGGCCTGGCCAGTCCGCGGGCGGCGCTCGACCTTTTGGCCCGGGCCAAGGAGGCGGCCGGCGGCGGGGTCGAGGCCTTCGAACTGATCAGCCGGGTCGGCGTGGACTTCGCCCTCAAGAACATCGCCGGCCAGCGCGACCCTCTAAGCGAGCCCCATCCCTGGTACGTGCTGGTGGAGCTGGCCTCGGGCGAGCCGGGCGCGGCGGAAGCCGCCCTGGAGCGGCTGTTGGCCCAGGCCCTGGAGACCGGCCTCATCGCCGACGCCGTGGTCGCCCAGACCAGGACCCAGGCCGAGGCGCTCTGGTCCCTGCGGGAAAACCAGTCGCCGGCCCAGAAGCCCGAGGGCGCCACCTGGAAGCACGACGTCTCGGTGCCGGTCAGCAAGGTGGCCGATTTCCTGGAGGAGGCCGGCGCGGCCATGACCGCCTTTGCGCCCGGCTGCCGAATCTGCGCCTTCGGCCATGTGGGGGACGGCAACATCCACTATGACGTCCTGCGCCCCGACGGAGGCGACGACGGCGCCCATTCGGCGGGGCGTGACGCTGGGTCGCGGCTTGTCCACGACATTGTCGCCCGCCTCGAAGGCTCCATCTCGGCCGAGCACGGCCTGGGGGCGATGAAGACCGACGAAGCCTTGCGCTACAAGGCGCCGGTGGAGGTGAACGCTCTGCGGGCGATCCGCCTGGCTCTTGACCCGAAGCGCATCATGAATCCGCGCGTCCACTTTTAAAGGCGGCGCAACCGCCTTGGCTTTGTCATGAAGAGCGGTCAAAGGACCGCGCCATGCTGATCGTTCTCTCCCCGGCCAAGGCGCTGGACTTCTCCGCGCCGCAAAAGCTGCTGCCCATGACGGCGCCGCAGTTCGATGCGGACGTGATCGAGCTTTCCAAGACCACCCGCAAGCTCACCGTCGCCGACCTCAAGCGGCTGATGTCCCTGTCGGACAATCTGGCCGAGCTGAACCGCGCCCGCTTCCAGGCCTTCGACCCCGAGAGCGAGGACGGGCTGCAGGCCGCCCTGGCCTTCAATGGCGACGTCTATACGGGACTCCAGGCCCGCACCCTCAGCAAGGCCGATCTGGACTGGGCGCAGGACCACCTGCGCATCCTGTCGGGCCTCTATGGCCTGCTGCGGCCCCTGGACGTGATCCAGCCCTATCGCCTGGAGATGGGGACCCGGTTGAAGACCAAGCGGGGAGCCACCCTCTATGACTTCTGGTCCGACCGGATCGCCAAGGCGCTGAACGTCGCGGGCCAGGATCACGCCGACCCGACGCTGGTGAACCTGGCCAGCCAGGAATATTTCGGCGCCGTCGACGCCCAGGCCCTGAAGCTGCCGATCCTCAACATCCGCTTCCTGGAGGAAAAGGACGGCCATGCGCGGATCGTCAGCTTCTACGCCAAGAAGGCCCGGGGCCTGATGGCCCGCTACGCCATCGACAACCGCATCACCCGCGCCGATGATCTGCGGGGCTTCGACCTGGAGGGCTACGGCTTCGTGGCCGCCCAGTCCCAGCCCGGCGAATGGACCTTCAGCCGCAGGCAGCCGACCGCCGCTGCGGCCTGACATCAGACCTTGAGGAGCGCGCGACATGGCCGTGGACTATGGGATCGCCGGCCATGTGGCCATCGTCACCGGCTCCACCAGCGGCATCGGCCAGGCCATGGCCGCGGCGCTCGCCGAACAGGGGGTGAATGTCATCCTCAACGGCCTGGGTGATCCGGCCCAGATCGAGACCGATCGCCGGGCCCTGCAGGCGCGCACCAATGCGACCATCGCCTATCACGGCGCCGACATGACCAAGGCCGATGAGATCGCCGACCTGGTGGACTTCGCCGTGCGCGAGTTCGGCCGCCTCGACATCCTGGTCAACAATGCGGGCGTCCAGCACGTCTCGCCCATCGAGGACTTTCCGCCGGAGAAGTGGGACGCGCTCATCGCCATCATCCTGTCCTCGGCCTTCCACGCCACCCGCGCCGCCGTGCCGGTGATGAAGGCCCAGGGCCGCGGCCGGATCGTCAATATCGCCTCGGCCCACGGCCTGGTGGCCTCGCCGTTCAAGTCGGCCTATGTGGCGGCCAAGTTCGGGGTGGTGGGCCTGACCAAGGCGGTCGGCGTCGAGCTGGCCAAGAGCGGGGTGACCTGCAACGCCATCTGCCCGGGCTATGTGAAGACCCCCCTGGTGGAGGCCCAGATCGGCGACCAGGCCCGCTCCCGGGGGATTTCCGAGGACCGGGTGGTGGAGGAGGTGATCCTGGCCGCCCAGCCCAACCGGGCCTTTGTGGAATACGACCACCTGGCCGGCATGCTGCTCTATCTGGTCTCGGACATGGGCGCCTCGGCCACGGGGGCGGCCCTGTCGGTGGACGGCGGCTGGACGGCGACCTGAGGGCGTTGCGAGCCGCCTAAGAGGGGACACGAAGGGGCCCCTCACCCCTCCCTCATCCTGAGGTGCGAGCGAAGCGAGCCTCGAAGGACGCAAGGCCTCGCGCCGCAGGCGTCCGAAAGGCGAACCACTAAGCACACGAAGACCACCAAGGACGGCGCGGCGCCTTCGTGCCCTTTGTGGGCTTCGTGGTTGACCAACTCGCCCTGCGACCGCCTCGTCCTTCGAGGCCCTGCTCGCGCAGGGCGCCTCAGGATGAGGACGGACTGCAGACGCCCGCACCCCCTCCCTCATCCTGAGGTGAGAGCAAAGCGAGCCTCGAAGGACGCACGGCCCCGCTGGTTGCCGACCCTAGGGGAAACCGCGCCATCCTCCGCCGCGACAGCCGAGGGACATCGGCGTGGGAGGACCAATAATGACCGGCAAGCTCACCGCCTGCATCATCGGGGCCGGCTGTTCGGGCTTCACCACCGCCAAGCGGCTGAAGGACGAGGGGATCGATTTCGACATCTTCGAGATGTCCGACGACATCGGCGGCACCTGGTACTTCAACAATCCCAACGGCAAGTCGGCCTGCTACGAGAGCCTGCACATCGACACCTCGAAATGGCGCCTGGCCTTCGAGGACTATCCCGTCCCGGCCGACTGGCCCGACTTCCCCCACCACGGCCAGCTGCTGGACTACTTCAAGGGCTATGTGGACCACTTCGGCCTACGCCCACACATCACCTTCAACACCGCGGTCACCAAGGCCGCCCGCACCGACGACGGCCGCTGGGCGGTCACGCTCTCGACCGGTGAGACGAAGACCTATGACGTCCTGTTCGTCTGCAACGGCCACCACTGGGACCCGCGCTATCCGGACTATCCCGGCGTCTTCGACGGGCCGGCCTTCCACGCCCACGACTATCGCAGCCCGTTCGCGCCGGTGGACCTGAGGGGCAAGCGGGTGGTGGTGGTCGGCATGGGCAATTCGGCCATGGATATCGCCTCGGAGCTGTCGCAGAAGCCGATCGCCCAGACCCTGTGGGTCGCCGCCCGCCGGGGCGTCTGGGTGCTGCCGAAATACATGAACGGCCGCGTGGCCGACAAAGCCTCCATGCCCCACTGGATGCCGCGCAAGCTAGGGCTTCGCCTGGCGGCCAAGCGCATCCGCAAGATCGTCGGCAATATGGAGGACTATGGCCTGCCCAAGCCCGACCACGAGCCCCTGGCCGCCCACCCCTCGGTCTCCGGCGAGTTCCTGACCCGGGCCGGCTGCGGCGACATCAAATTCAAGCCCAATATCGCGCAGCTGATGGGCGAGCGCGTGCGCTTCGAGGACGGCAGCACAGAAGAGGTGGACGCCATCATCTACGCCACCGGCTACAGGATCAGCTTCCCCTTCTTCGACGATCCGGACCTGCTACCCGACGCCGAGAACCGCTTCCCCCTGTTCAAGCGGATGATGAAGCCGGGCGTCGACAACCTGTTCTTCATGGGCCTGGCCCAGCCCCTGCCGACGCTCGTCAACTTCGCCGAGCAGCAGGCCAAGCTGGCGGCCGCCTGCCTCGCCGGCCGCTACCGCCCGCCGAGCGCGCCCGAGATGGAGGCCATCATCGCCAAGGACGAAGCCCTGCACCTCGGCCACTTCTACAAGAGCCAGCGCCACACCATCCAGGTCGACTTCGGGCTCTATGTCCACGACCTGTTGAAGGAGATTGGGCGGGGGGAGAAGAGGGCGCGGCATGCGCAACCGGCCCTCGTCGAAGTCGCCACCTAGGTCAGCGAGACTTCGGGCCGGCCAGGCTCAGCACGTCCTCGCGCATGCGTTCGGGAATGGGGACGCCGTGCGTCCGCTCCCGCTCCTTGTAGAGCCAGGCGATGTAGCGACGATACTGGCGCTGTTTCCTCGCCCCCGGCATGCTCGCTTCTTTCTCCGCCGTCTTGATGGCATCGTCGAACTCGCGCCGCGGCCACCCGCGCACCTCCGCCTCCTGCGACCGGCCGAATGACCGCCGCATCAAGATCCAGATGAGCGCGCGAAGGCTCACAAAGAGGCCCGCGACGCCCAGGGCGATCAAAAGACTGCTGAGGATCGAAAATAGCGCCACCTCGGTCGCGCCCGCCGGGTCGTCGATCAATTCTGCCGACCGGCCAATCAACGACAACAGGAGCATGACGGCGAAGACGCCCCAGAACGCCGGTCGAATGCGCGCCCAGAGGTCAACCACCGCCGGCGACGCCGGAACCCGAGCGCCTGCCGCCCCCACGCCTTCGGAGAAGTAGCGCGCCACGCGCCGCCCTAGGGTCTCGCCCGTCTTCTGCATAGTCCTGCCGCGCCTCCCGCCTGCCCGAAAACAAAACGTGAAAATCGCACAGGAACAAGCCTGAGTTTGCGTCCCGCTGCACCGGCCGAGATGGAGGCCCTCATCGCCAAGGACGAAGGCGACGCCCGCGCGGCCAGTTCTACGAAGCCCCCGACCTAAGTTTAAGGAGCACAAGTCGAAAAAGCTGGGCTAAGGTACAGCCCTTGGCAGGGGGATGCTCATGATTGTTACCATCTCAGTTATTCTCAACGTGGTGCTGGCTATTGCCCTGGGGATTGCCGTGTTACGAGCCAAAGCTCGGATGATCGAAGAGAAAGCTGCGACGTTTGCGGGCTGCTTGGGCGCAATTACGGATGGTATCGCACGGGATAACTTGGAAGATCGGGCCAAAATAACTGCGCTTGGCCTAAGTGCTATGAAGAGCAACCTGGACCATGAGGAAGTTAGCTGGCGCTTGGTCCGAGCCGGATTCATGCGGACGCTGCGGGGCGAACTTGCGCTCGCCGACGTGGGCGGCGAACATGTGCGCGAGCTCACGCTGAGAGCTCTCGCCCAGGGCAAGGACCGCGAGGCCGAGGCTGAGAAGGTCTGGCTCTACATCGACGGAGCGCTGGACCACCGCGAAGGCTACGAGGAGGAACCCCGCGAACGCTTCGGTGACCAAGGGCTATCGAGAGCGCAATATCTCTATGAGGGGGACATCCTGGGCTTCTACCGCGCCAGGGTTGAGAAGAACCCCCCGAAGCTGTTTGGCTAGGCCGCTCCCAAGCGATGCCCACACCCCATCGACCCCCTCTATCGCCGCGCCAGATAAAATCGATTTCTGCGATGCAGCATGGGGTGGTAGAAAGGCGGTGTTTCCTCCCCCTATCCACAAAACGCCCAGGAGCGCGCCGCATGGCTTCCGTCAACACGACCATCCTTCCCTTCACCGCCCAGGCCTATAAGGGCGGCAAGTTCGTCGAGGTCAGCGACACCGACCTGAAGGGCAAGTGGTCGGTGGTCTTCTTCTACCCGGCCGACTTCACCTTCGTCTGCCCGACCGAGCTGGAGGACCTGGCCGACAACTACGCCCAGTTCCAGAAGCTGGGCGTGGAGATCTATTCGGTCTCGACCGACACCCACTTCTCGCACAAGGCTTGGCACGACTCCTCGCCGGCCATCGGCAAGATCGAATACACCATGATCGGCGACCCCTCGGGCCTGGTCACCAACAACTTCGGCATGATGCGCGCTGGGCAAGGCCTGGCCGACCGCGGCACCTTCCTGGTGGACCCCGAAGGCGTGATCCAGTTCATGGAAGTCACCGCCGAGGGCATCGGCCGTAACGCCATGGAGCTGCTGCGCAAGATCCGCGCGGCCCAGTACGTGGCCGCCCATCCGGGCGAAGTCTGCCCGGCCAAGTGGGAAGAGGGCGAAAAGACGCTCTCGCCGTCCCTGGACCTCGTCGGCAAGATCTAAAGGGCGACCCCTTCCAGATCCCCTGATCCTGCCGGGTCAGGCTGACGGATTAAGGGGCGTTTCCGCTCCCGTCTGGCGCTTGCGCTGGGCAGGTCTGCGGGAACGCCCCGCCCCCTCCATCGATCATGGAACGCCGTGGGCGCGCCGGGCTTATGCCTGGTCCGCGCCTGGGGTCTGCCAGCCCTGCGCCTCCTGATCGCTGCTGTCTTGAGTTTCCTCCCCCTCCGCGCCGCACGCACCGGCGCAAACACCGGATCCGAGCCATGTTGGACGCCAATCTGAAAGCCCAGCTGCAGGGCTATCTGCAGAACGTCTCCCAGCCGGTCGAGCTGATCGCCTCCTTGAGCGACGGCCCCAAGAGCGCGGAAATGGCGCAACTGCTCGACGACATCGCCTCGGTGTCGGACGGCAAGGTGACCGTGCGCCGGGATGGCGACGATGCGCGCAAACCCTCCTTCGAGATCCGCCGCACCGGAACCGATGTGGCCGTCACCTTCGCCGGCCTGCCCATGGGCCACGAATTCACCTCGCTGGTTCTGGCCCTGCTGCATGTGGGCGGCCATCCGCCCAAGGTGGACGCCGAGGTCGCCGAACAGGTGAAGGCGCTGGAGGGCGACTTCGTGTTTGAGACCTATTTCTCGCTCTCGTGCCAGAACTGCCCCGACGTGGTGCAGGCCCTGAACACCATGAGCGTGCTGAACCCGCGCATCCGCCACGTGGCCATCGACGGCGCGCTCTTTCAGGAAGAAGTGGCTGCCCGCCAAGTCATGGCCGTGCCCACCGTCATGCTGAACGGCGCCGAATTCGCTCAAGGGCGCATGACCCTGGAGCAGGTGCTGGCCAAGCTGGACACCGGCGCGGTCGCTCGGCAAGCTGCGAAGATCAAGACCAAGGAACCCTTCGAGGTGCTGGTCATCGGCGGCGGTCCGGCCGGCGCGGCCGCCGCCATCTATGCCGCGCGCAAGGGCATCCGCACCGGGATCGCCGCCGAGCGGTTCGGCGGCCAGGTGCTGGACACCATGGCCATCGAGAACCTGACCGGCACCCCGCACACCGAGGGCCCCAAGCTCGCCGCCGACCTGGAGCGCCATGTGCGCGACTATGAGGTCGACATCATGAACCTGCAGAAGGCCGCCAAGCTGATCCCGCCCTCCGAGCCCGGCGGTCTGGTGGAGATCGTGCTGGAGAACGGCGCCTCGCTGAAATCCCGCACCGTCATCCTGGCGGTCGGCGCCCGCTGGCGGCAGATGAACGTGCCGGGCGAGGACAAGTACCGCAACAAGGGCGTGGCCTACTGCCCGCACTGCGACGGCCCGCTCTATAAGGGCAAGCGCGTGGCGGTGATCGGCGGCGGCAATTCCGGCGTCGAGGCCGCCATCGACCTGGCGGGCATCACCGCCCATGTGACGCTGATCGAGTATGACGGCCAGCTGCGCGCCGACGAGGTGCTGCAACGCAAGCTGCGCAGCCTGCCCAATGTGACGGTCATCACCTCGGCGCTGACCACCGAGGTGCAGGGCGACGGGTCCAAGGTCACGGCGCTGACCTATAACGACCGCGGCGCCGGGACCTCGCACAAGGTGGAGCTGGACGGCGTGTTCGTGCAGATCGGCCTGGTCCCCAACACCGAATGGCTGGCCGAGGGCGGGGTGGCTCTGTCGCCCCGCGGCGAGATCGAGGTGGACGCCAAGGGCCAGACCTCGGTGGCCGGCGTGTTCGCCGCCGGCGACGCCACGACGACGCCCTACAAGCAGATCGTCATCGCCATGGGCGAGGGCTCCAAGGCCGCGCTCTCGGCCTTCGACTACCTGATCCGCCTGGCCCCGGTCGAGGCTACGGCCAAGGCGGCTTAGGGCGCTCCTTCTCCGTCGCCCTCCGGCTCGACCGGAGGGGCCATGCACACCGCGGCCGTCGCAGTGTTCATGGATGGTCGGGTCAAGCCCGACCATGACGGCGGAGGGGGAGGACGGACTTCAGAGGCCCCACCCATGGCCCTCATCCTGAGGTGCGGGCGAAAGCGAGCCTCGAAGGACGCAGGGGCCCCTAATTGTCTTCCGGGGTCTCGGCCTGGAGGGCGGCGTTCATCACCTGCAGCTTTTCGCGCAGGTCGGCGATGTCGGCGTCGGCCATGGGCAGACGGCGGACCACCTCGCAGCGCACATCGGCCACCTGGTCGCGCAGATCCCAGCCGGCCTGCGTCAGCGAGACCCAGACCAGGCGCTCATCGACGGTGTCGCGGGCGCGGGTCACCAGGCCCGAGACCTCCATCCTCTTGATCAGGGGGGTGAGCGAGCCGGTGTCCATCGACAGGGTCCGGCGCAACTGGCGCATGGTCAGTTGCGCCTCGGCCTCCCACAGGGCGATCAGCACCAGATACTGCGGATAGGTCAGGCCCAGCGGGTCCAGCAGGCCGCGATAGATGCGCGTCACCTGGCTCGCGGCCACCTGCAGGGCCAGGCAGAGCTGGCGATCCACATAGAGGTCCCGCAGGCGGGGCGGCAGGTCGGCCGCTTCAGATCTGAACGACGCGTCCGTAATGAAAACTGACATGGATCAAGGCCAATCGCAGCAACATGCGCTCACGGACAGCCTAGGGTAGAATGGAAAACCAAACCTTACCAAGATACGATTTGATTCAATCAGACTTGATACAATCACTTGTTAGGGATTGCGGGCCATAAGGGCGAACAACGTTCCCCCAAGGCCTCAGGACCTCCCCATGTTCCGCTTCGACTCCAAACGCCAGAAGGCCCAGGACCTGGAACTGTCCGAGCTTCGCGCCAAGGCGGCCGCCATGCTCCGGTCGCAGGCCGTGATCGAGTTCGAACTCGACGGCACGATCATCACGGCCAATGAGAACTTCCTTAGCGCCATGGGCTACACCGCCGAGGAGGTGGTCGGCCGCAAGCACAGCATCTTCGTGCCGCCTGACTTCGCCAAGAGCCCCGCATACGCCGCCTTCTGGGACGGGCTTCGCCGGGGCGAGTTCATGGCCGAGAAGTACCTGCGCATCGGCAAGGGCGGGAAGGAGGTCTGGATCCAGGCCAGCTACAACCCGATGTTCGACGCCGAGGGCAAGGCCTACAAGGTGGTGAAGTTCGCCACCGACGTCACCGCCATCGAGGATGAACGCGCCCGCAACGAGGCCGAGCGCCGCCAGCGCCAGGCTGATCAGCAACGGGCCATGAGCGCCATCGGCGCCGGCCTCTCGGCCCTGGCCGAAGGCGACCTGCGCGCCCGTATCGACGGCGACTTTCCCGCCGAATACGCCGCCCTGCAGCAGGACTTCAACGCCGCGGCCGACCGCCTGGCCGAGGCCATGGCCGCCCTGGTGGCCGTCGCCGACCAGATCGGCATGAGCACCGGCGAAATCAGCCAGGCCTCCGACGACCTGTCGCGCCGGACAGAACAACAGGCCGCCAGCCTGGAAGAAACCGCCGCGGCCCTCGACGAGATCACCGCCACGGTGAGGAAATCCGCCGAGAGCGCGCGGCTGGCCCGCGACTCCGTCGCCGTCACCCGCAGCAACGCCGAGGCGTCCGGCAAGGTGGTCGGCGAAGCGGTCGCGGCCATGGGTCAGATCGAGCAGTCCTCGACCCAGATCAGTCAGATCATCGGGGTGATTGACGAAATCGCCTTCCAGACCAATCTGCTGGCCCTGAACGCCGGGGTCGAGGCCGCCCGGGCCGGCGACGCCGGTCGCGGCTTCGCCGTGGTCGCCTCCGAAGTCCGGGCGCTGGCCCAGCGCTCGGCCGATGCGGCCAAGGAGATCAAGACCCTGATCAGCGCCTCGGCCGCCCATGTGGCCGGCGGCGTGCGCCTGGTGGCTGAGACGGGACAGTCCCTGGAGACCATCGTCACCCAGGTGGCCGAGATCAACGGCCTGATGACCGAGATCTCCGCCTCGTCCGAGGAGCAGGCCATCGGCCTCGGGCAGGTCAACTCCGCCGTTAACCAGATGGATCAGATTACGCAGCAGAATGCGGCCATGGTCGAGGAATCTACCGCCGCCAGCCATGCGCTCGCCCAGGAGACCGCCGAGCTGAACCGCCTCATGGGCCGGTTCCAGTTCGCCACGGAAATCCAACCGCGCGCGCAAGCCAAGGCTCCGGCTCGGGCGCCTCGCCCTGTCGCCTTCACCCGTGCGCCGCGTCCCATGACGCACGGCTCGGCGGCCTTGAAATTGGCGCCCGTGGCCCAAGAGGCCGGCTGGGAGGAATTCTGACCATGAACGACCAGAGCACCATGTCGGCCAGCGGCGAGCTGATCACCGTGATCATCGGCGCCCAGCGCTTCGCCATCGACATCCAGCTGGTCCGCGAGATCCGCGGCTGGACCACATCGACTCCGCTGCCCAATGCGCCCGACTATGTGCTGGGCGTCATCAACCTGCGCGGCGCGGTGCTGCCGGTGCTGAACCTGGCCGCCCGCCTGGGCCTGCCGGCCAGCGAGGCCCGCTCCTCCTCGGTGGTCATCGTTGTTGACCTCGTGGGCCGTACCGTCGGCCTGCTGGTGGACGCCGTCTCCGACATCATCAATGTGGGCGAGGGCGAGATCCAGCCGGCGCCGGTGATCGGCGCGGCCTCGAGCAAGGGGCTGGCCCGGGGCATGATCACCACAGACGAAGGCATCATCACCCTGATCGACATGAGCGGCATCCTGCCGACCGTCGCGCAGGAAGCCGCCTGAGCCGCGCCGGGTTCAGCACTCCACCACGTTGACGGCCAGGCCGCCGAGCGAGGTCTCCTTGTAGATTTCGTTCATGTCCTCGCCCGTGCGCTTCATGGTGGCGATGACCTTGTCGAGGCTGACCGTGTGCTGGCCATCCCCCAGCAGGGCCAGGCGCGAGGCGTCGATGGCCTTCACCGCCCCCATGGCGTTGCGCTCGATGCAGGGCACCTGCACCAGACCACCGATAGGGTCGCAGGTGAGTCCCAGATTGTGCTCCATGGCGATCTCCGCCGCATTCTCGATCTGGGCGTTGTTACCGCCCAGGGCCGCGGTCAGGCCCGCCGCGGCCATGGAGCAGGCCACGCCCACCTCCCCCTGACAGCCCACCTCGGCGCCGGAGATCGAGGCGTTGCGCTTGTAGAGCGCCCCGATGGCCGCCGCCGTCAGCAGGAAGGTCCGGCGTCCCTCGGCCCCGCCCCGGTGGAAGCGGTCATAGAAGCGCAGCACGGCCGGCAACAGACCCGCCGCGCCATTGGTCGGCGCGGTCACCACCTTGCCGCCTGAGGCGTTCTCCTCGTTCACCGACAGGGCCCAGAGGTTGACCCAGTCCAGGGCGGCCAGGGGATCGCTGATATTGCGCTCCATCCGCCGCGTCAGCTCGTTGAAATGCTGTTGCGCGCGCCGGCGCACCTTCAGGCCGCCGGGCAGGCAGCCGTCCTGGCGCAGCCCCCGCTCGATACAGGCCTCCATGGCCTCGAAGATGGCGTCGAGGCCGGCGTTCACCGCCTCGGGGGCGCGCCGGGCGATCTCGTTGCGCCACATCAGTTCGGCGATGGTGACGCCGGCCTGCTCGGCCATGGTCAGCATCTCGTCGGCGCTGGTGAAGTCGTAGGGCACGACCGGGCCGTCGTCGGCCGGCGGCTGGCCGAACTCCGCCTCGTCCACCACGAAGCCGCCGCCGATCGAGAAATAGATCCGTTCAGCCAGGACCTCGCCTTCAGCGCCCAGGGCGCGGAAGCGGAGGGCGTTGGGATGCTGCGGCAGGCGGGTTCGCCCCTCCCACAGGATGTCGCGGGCGGGGTCGAATTCGATCTCCGACCCCTCGCCGCCCAGGGCCAAGCGCCCCCCGGAGGCGATCTGGCCCAGGACCGCCTCGGCGGCGTCGGGATCGAGGGTGGCGGGCTCGAACCCGGCCAGGCCGAGGATCACCGCCCGGTCGGTGGCGTGCCCGCGGCCGGTCATGGCCAGGGAGGCGTAGAGGGTCGTCTCCACCCGCGCCACGGCGGCGAGCCCCGGGGCCTGCGCCAGGCTGCGCAGGAACCGCGCCCCGGCCGTCATCGGCCCCATGGTGTGGGAACTGGAAGGCCCGACCCCCAGCTTGAAAAGGTCGAAGACGCCGGCGGGCATGAAAGACTCTCGGGCTTGAACACGAAGGAAGCGCGAACATAGCCACAGCCTGCGCCGTGGCCAGCCTAGCATCCCACTATAGAGGATAGGACCGCCCTCTGGCCGCTTCTGAACGCAATGCGATCACCGGCCTGACCTTGGGTGAGCTTTGACAAGGGCGGACGGCCCGCCCAACCTTGGCCCATGACCGAGATCGCGCCCCTGCCCGCCCTGCCCTCGCAACCTGCCGCCACGCCCTGGCCAACCCGGCAGTGGCCGGAGGGGGACCTGCCCAGTCCGGTGGACCGGCCCGCCCTGGAGGCGCTCGTGGCCACCGCCTTCGCCGCCCCGGACACCGAGCTGCTGGGGGAGACCCACGCCCTGCTGGTGGTTCAGGGCGGGGCGATCGTTCTGGAGCGCTATGGCGAGGGCTTCGGCCCGGACGCCACCTACCCCTCCTGGTCCAAGGCCAAGAGCATCACCCACGCCCTGGTGGGCCTGCTGGTCGCCGAGGGGAGGCTCGACATCCACGCCCCGGCCGACGTGCCGGAATGGCGCGAGAGCGCGGGCGATCCCCGGGCCGCGATCACCCTGGACCAGCTCCTGCGCATGTCGAGCGGCCTGTCCTTCGTGGAGGACTATGTGCCCGGCCACGTCTCCGATGTGATCGAGATGCTGTTCGGTTCGGGCAAGGCCGATGTCGCCCACTATGCGGCCAGCAGGCCGCTCGCCCATCCGCCGGGGACCGCCTGGTCCTATGCCAGCGGCACGACCAACATCGTCGCCCGCTGCGCCGCCCGGGCGCTGGGCGTCGATGGGGAAGGGTTTGAGGCCTTCATGCGGGAGCGTCTATTTGAGCCGCTGGGCATGACGAGCCCGGTCCCCAAGTTCGATCCCGCCGGGACCTTTATCGGCTCGTCCTTCTGCTTTGCGACGGCGAGGGATTTTGCGCGCTTTGGCCTGCTCTATCTGCGCGGCGGCCGCTGGGAGGACCGCCAGCTGCTGCCGGCCGACTGGATCGCCTATGCCCGCACGCCGACGCCCCAGCCCGTGGTGCGCGAAGGCGACTACGGCGCCCACTGGTGGCTGAACATCGCCGGCCCCGGCTCGTTCAGCGCCAACGGCTATGAGGGCCAGTACACCGTCCTGGTCCCCGATCTCGACCTGATCCTGGTCCGCCACGGCAAGACGCCACTGGAGAAGAAGGACCACGTCAAGACCTGGATCGCCCAGGTGGTGGACGCCTTCCGCTGACCTTTAGTCCTCCACGGTCCGGCGCAGGGGGGCGAGCGCCACCAGGCTGACCAGGGCCGCAGCGCCCAGATAGAAGCCCACCGGGACCAGGCCGCCGCGGTCGGCCAGCAACTGGGCCACCAGGGGAGCCAGGCCGCCGCCCAGGATGCCGCCTACATTGAAGGCCACTGAGGCGCCGGTATAGCGGACCCGCGCGGGGAACAGGCCGGGCAGGAAGGCGCCCAGCGGGCCGTAGACGAAGCCCATGCAGAACAGGCTGAGCGACAGGAAGCCGAACACCAGCAGCAGCGAGCCCGAGCCCAGCATCGGCGCCAGCAGGAGACCGGCGACGATCACCATGCCGCAGCCCCACATCAGCACGGCCCGGGGTGTGGTGGCGTCCGACCAGTAGCCGGCGATGACGATGCCGACCGCCATGAACAGGATGGCGCCCAGCTGGATGGCCAGGAAGGATTCCCGGGCATAGCCGAGCGCGGTGACGCCATAGCCGAGCGCAAACGAGGTCGAGAGGTAGTAGGTGGCGAAGCAGGCCACCACGGCGAAGGTGCCGCCGAGCGTCTCCAGGGGATGGCGGGCCAGGAGCTCGAACAGCGGCGTCTTGGGCGGCGGGGCCTCCTCCAGCGCCTTGGCGAAGGCCGGGGTCTCGGTGAGCTTCAGGCGCACCCACAGGCCCACCCCCACCAGCACGGCGCTGAGCAGGAAGGGGATGCGCCAGCCCCAGGCGATGAACTGTTCCGGCGTCAGGAAGAGACCAAGGATCAGGAACAGGCCGTTGGCGGCGATGAAACCCACCGGCGCCCCTAGCTGCGGGAACATGCCAAAGCGGGCCTTCCAGCCGGGCGGCGCATTCTCCACCGCCAGCAGGGCCGCCCCGCCCCATTCGCCGCCCAGGCCCAGCCCCTGGCCAAATCGCAGCAGGCAGAGCAGGGCCGGGGCGATCCAGCCGGCGGTCGCATAGGTGGGCAGGAAGGCGATGGCGAAGGTCGAGGCCCCCATGAGCATCAGGGAGGCCACCAGGGTCGACTTGCGTCCGATCCGGTCGCCGTAATGGCCAAATAGCGCCGCGCCCAGGGGCCGGGCGAAGAAGGCGATGGCGAAGGTGGCGTAGGACGACAGCAGCTGGGCCGAGGGCGAGGCCGAGGGAAAGAACAGCGGCCCGAACACCAGGGCCGCGGCCGTGGCGTAGATGTAGAAATCATAGAATTCCACCGCCGTGCCCACCAGGCTTGCGCCCAGCACGCGGCGGGTGGACGGCGCCTTCAGCACCTCGATCCCTTGCGACATCTGTTGTCCCCTCCCCCTCAAGGTCGAACGGCTTGGCCCCGGCGAAGATCGCCGTCAAGTCTTCGGCTTTTCCAGGCCAGCCCGGTTGTGTCACCTTGGCCGGCCACAAGGATCAGAGCCGCTCGGCGGCCGACGCCGCCCGGGGAGGGCGAAATGGCCAGGATCGAACTGCCGGAACACGGGACGCCCTGGAGCCAGGTGGCCGCCCGCATGGACGCGCTGGGCGCCGGCGACGTCAAATGGCGCGACGGCAAGGCCGCCGTCTATGTCTTCAACGCCGGCCCTGAGATCGAGCAGGTGCAGAAGGAAGCCTATGCCAAATTCGCCTCGGAAAACGGGCTGGGGCCGGCGGCCTTTCCGAGCCTGAAGCAGATGGAGGCCGAGGTGGTCAGCTTTGGCCTCGGCCTGCTGCACGGCGAGGGGCCTTGCGTCGGCAATATGACCAGCGGCGGCACGGACTCGATCCTGATGGCGGTCAAGGCCGCCCGGGACCACGCCCGCAAGGTCCGCGGCCTGACGGGCCAGCTGAACCTCGTCCTGCCCCGCTCGGCGCACCCGGCCTTCGACAAGGCCTGTGCGGTGATGGAGATCGAGGTGCGGCGCACGCCGCTGAAGGACCTCCTCGCCGATCCTGAGGCCATGGAGGCGGCCATCGACGGCCAGACCTTCATGATCGTCGGCTCGGCGCCCTGCTTCCCCTATGGCCTGATCGACCCCATCGCGGCCCTGGCTGAGCTCGCCCTTCGGCGTAGCCTCTGGCTGCATGTGGACGCCTGCGTCGGCGGCTATATCGCCCCCTTCGTGCGGATGAACGGGGCGTCCATCCCGCCCTTTGATTTCGAGGTCGAGGGGGTCTCGTCCATCTCGGCGGACCTGCACAAGTACGGCTACTGCGCCAAGGGGGCCTCCACCGTCTTCTTCCGCAGCGAAGACTTGCGGGCTCACATGATCTTCGAGGTCGGCGACTGGCCGGCGGGCAAGATGGTCACCCCGACCCTGGCCGGCACCCGGCCCGGGGGCGCCATCGCCGCAGCCTGGGCGGTGATGAATGTCCTGGGCGTCGAAGGCTACCGGGCCAAGCACGCCGAGGTCACCGAGGCCCGCCAGGCCATCGCCACGGGCGTGCAGGCCCAGGGCTGGCGCCTGCTGGGTGGCCCGATGCTCGGCATCCTCGCCTTCACCCGGGATGACGTGAACCCCTTCGCTGTGCTGAAGAAGCTCTATGAGCGCGGCTGGGTGACCAGCGCGGTGACCGAGCCGGCCGGCCTGCACCTGATGCTGTCGCCGGTTCACAAGGCCGTCGCGGGTCACTATCTGGCCGACCTGGACTGGGCCACGAACGCCGCCCGAGGGGACGGCGGCAAACCGGCGGAGGCGCGTTATGGCGGCTGAACGGAAAATCCCCTGGGGCGCCATCGCCGCGGTCGGCCTGCCCACCGCCCTGCTCGGCGGCTTCCTGCTCGCCCGCGGGCAGCTGAACGACGAGTCCGTGCCCAGGACCCATATCCTGCCGGGCGTCGGCGCAGAGGTCACGGTCCTGGGCATCTGGGCCCATCCGGACGATGAGATCACCTGCGCCGGCACGCTCGCCCGCATGGCCAAGGCCGGCGCGCGGGTCATCCTGCTCTATCTCACCCACGGAGAGGCGGCGCAGGGCGCCGGCTACGGGCCCGACGAACTGGCCCGGGTCCGCCGGGCCGAGGCCAAGGCCGCCGGCCGGCTGCTGGGCGCCGAGGCCGTGGAGGTGCTGGACTTTCCCGACGGGGGCCTCATCCGGCTCGATCCCGCCAAGCCCAAGGCCGCCATCGCCGAGGCTATCGGCCGCTATCGGCCCCAGGTGCTGATCAGCTTCGACGAGAAGGTCGGCTTCTATGGCCATCCCGATCATGTCCGCACCGGCGTCTGGGTGCGGGAGGTGTTCGAGGCCGCGCCCAAGGACGGCCCCTGGCCGCGCCTGCTCTATCAGGTGACCCTGCCCGGCGCCCTGGTGCGCCTGGCCCGCCGGCTGGTGGCCGCCTTCCGCGAGCACTATCCCCGCGATCCGGGCAAGGGCCTGCCGCCGCCGGAGCTGGCGGTGAGCATCGCCACCGTGGCCCAGACCAAGCGCGACCTGCTGGACGTCCACGCCTCCCAGGCGAAGATCATCGCCGACGTCCAGCCCTATTACGACCGCGTGCCGGCCTGGCTCTATTACCGCCTGTTCGACCGGGAGTATTTCGCCGCGATCCGCCGGCGCTGAACGCCGACCCTAGGCCCAGAGCGGCGAGGCGGCCTTCATGAAGCGCAGGCAGAAGGTCACTCGCGCCTGGTCGCGGCCGGTCTGCGGATCGGCGATCAGGACATCGAACCAGGCGGCCTCAGCCTCGGGGCTTTCGGTGATGGCGTGCAGCCGGGTGCGGGCGAGATAGGCGACGCCTTCGCGCAGGGGGCCCTCCAGGAACTGGATCTCCACCCCGCCCAGCTGACCTTGCTGCGCCAGATCGGCCCCCACCGCCGGCGCCCAGGCGCCCCCGGCCAGCTCGACCACCTCCGAGGGCGACAAGGCCCCGCCGGACGCAGAGTCCGGCCTCATCAAGGGGAGATTCTGGGCCTCGGCTCCCACGCTCAGGGCCGCCAGGATGCGGATCGCGCTGCGCGGAGCCGCCTCCTGGGTCAGCAGGCGGCGGGACAGTTCCGAGCCGGCGTCGGCGTGGTCGGCGCCGGTGCCGTGGCAGATCATGACCATGGCCGCGTTGCGCATCTCAAGCCTGGCCCGCTCCCGCCCTGGGGTGGCCTCGACGCGCAGCATCTCGCCGGCCGGGGCCGCGCCCTTGAACAGGACCGAGAGATTGCCGCCGGCGCACCAGCCCTCCCCATAGAGGTCGACCAGCAGGGGAACAAAGGAGTCCAGATAGGCCGCCCCGCTCAGGGGACCGGCGCCGTTGCGCGACGGGACAGGGGGGCCGACCAGAGTCGTCCCCTCCCCCGCCGCCTCGTGTGCGAGGCGCATCTTCGTTTCCTTCCCGCGCCCGATCATGTCGCCGGGCCTTTTTGTGTTTCTGCAGGATCACCGGCGCCGCCGCCGATGTCCTGGCCGGCCCGCGCCCCTCTGGCCGCGACGGCCGACAGGGCATCCTGGCACGGGGATCAGGGAGCGTCACGACGCCAATTGTCGCCATCGGGACACAGGACCGTCACCGCGCGGCGGGGCCTGGAGGGCGGCGGAGGCCGGAGAAAGAAGGGGAACACGAAGGGCACGAAGGGGCGCGATGGGCAGGAAGAAGAGGGCGGACGCATCAAGCCTCTATGTTCTGCCAGTCCTCGCTTCCGTGCCGGATGCGCTGGACGAAGATGTCTGCGCCTTGGGGGCGATAGAAGATCAGGTGGGACTTGTACGGATGCCCGCGGGTGGCCGGACCAAGTTCCGGTCGAGGACCTTGAGAACCTCTATCTCCATGGTGCGGTGGCGTTCGGCGGCCGCCTTGCGGCTAAACCTATAGGCCACGCTCGCCTGCGCGCGCACGCGCCTGGGCGATGATATCGGCGGCGGACAGGTCGCTGGCGCCGCTCTCTTCACCCTCTTGGATGAGACGCTGGAGCGCCGTGAGCTTATCGACCCGCTCCTGATCTCGGCGGATCAGATCGCGCACATAGTCGCTGGCGTTGCTGTAGCGACCTGTTCCGGCCCGCTCCTCCACCCAGTCCTTCATCGCATCGGGCAGCGAGACATTCATCGTCGCCATGGATCACCTCCACGAGAGAGCTTCAATAAATTGGCAAACTTTGTCAATTCCGGCGTGTGGAAGCGGGTCTTTGTCGCGTGTGGCTAAGGGTTTAGTCTTCCCGTAGCGAAGTGGATGGATGCGATGAGCGACGCGGTCGGCCCTGGCGATCTGGTTCTGTGCGTCAATGCGGCCCCCAATCACGTCAACGGACGCCCGGTGCCCCTGCAGGCCGGGGAAACCTACCGCGTCTGGGCGGTGATGGACTTCCCCTGCCCCTGCGGCCGCTCCGACGCCCTGGTCGATGTCGGCATCGACTTCGCCTGGTGCCAGTCCCGGTTCCGCCTGCTCCCCAAACCCAAGGCCCAGGCCAGGCCCCAGAAGGTGTCGGCGCCGCGGGAGAAGGAAACGGTGCGGTGAGGAGACGTCGTCGGCTCGCCTTCGTGCCCTTTGCGCCCCTTCGTGTCCCCTCTTGAGGCCCCCCCGCCCCCTACTCCCGCTTCAGCAGGCGTTCGGTGAAGAAGTTGCCCCACCACTGGCTGCGGAAGTCGGCCTTGATGGCGTCGGGGTCGTAGGCGGGGCTTTCGACCCATTCGATGAAGGAGAGGCCGGCCGGTTCGCCTTCGGCCAGGTAGCGCTCGAAGGTGTAGTCCAGCACGCCGGTCTTGCCGGCCTTCATGTGCAGGTAGCGCAGGTGGAGCTGGTCCAGGGCCTCAGCGATCGTCTTGCCCTTGCGGAAGTGCATGTAGAAGACGCTCATGATGCCGGCCCGATCCGCCCCGGACTTGCAGTGCATCAGGGCCGGATATTCGATGGACTGGAAGAGGTCGCGGGCGCCCAGCACCCGGGCGCGGCTGGGGACCTCGCGAGACGTGATGGTGAAGTCCACCAGGGTCAGGCCGAGCTCTTCGCAGGCGGCCTTTTCCAGCACATGGAAGCTGCCATCGAAGCCGCCTCGCAGGTTGATGATCGTCTTGATCCCGCGGGCCTTCCACCCGGCCAGCTGCTCGGGCGAGGGCTGGTTGGTGCGCACCAGCTCCTCGCTGATCCAGTGGGCGTTCTGGAAGCGCAGACGCAGGAAGGCGTGGTCGTTCCACATATAGTCCCGCAGGGCGCGCTTGCGGCCTTCGGGGGTGCTGAGGTCGAATTGGGCCAAGGGGCGCTCCGGGATTTGCCGCATAACTAGGCGTTCGGCTCGCCCAACGGAAGCCTTGAGCCCTGCGGTTGACTTGACTTGCGCGCCGTGACGGACGACGCCAGGGCCATGAGTTCCACGGCCACCCCGGAGCCTGACAAGACGCCCGCCCGCGTCCTGATCGGCCGTATCGCGCAGGTCTATCTGAAGCCGCGCTGGAAGGGCTTCGCCCTGGCGCTGGTGGCCGCCGTGATCGTCGCCTTCTCCAGCGCCAAGCTGGTCCAGATTCTGGAGCCGGCGATCAACGATCTGCTGGTGTTGCATAAGCCCGGCGCCATCTGGGCCATTCCGCTGGCTATCGCGGGCTACGCCATCCTGCGGGGCGTCGCCCAGGTGACCCAGGCCTCCCTGGTCAACCGGATCGGCAATGGGGTGGTGGGCGATGTCCAGGTGCAGCTGTTCGGCAAGCTGGTGCGGGCCGACCTGGCCCGCCTGCGGGGCCAGCATTCGGGCGCCTATGTCTCCTCGGTTCTCTATGACGCCGGCCTGATCCGCGAGGCGGCCACGTCGGGCCTGGTCAACTACACCCAGCACTTCCTGACCGTGATCGGGGCGGTGCTGGTCATGGTCTCCAATGACGCCATCCTGACGCTGGCCATCCTGCTGGCCGCGCCGCTGGCCACCGGCATCATGCGGCGGTTCTCCAAGAAGACCACCAAGGCCGCCCGGGGCGCCATGGCCGAGACCTCGGCGCTCTCGACCGCCATCATGGAGAGCCTGGACGGGGTTCGCGTCGTCAAGATCGAGAACCGCGAAGCCTTCGAAGAGGCCCGGGTGGCCGAGGTGGTGGCCCGCCGCCAGGCCCATCTGGTCAAGGGCGCCAACGCCCGCGCCGCCGCGGCGCCGGCCACCGAAACCCTGATGACCCTGATTGTCGCCGGGGTCATGGCCTATGCCGGCTGGCGGGCCGCCAGCGGCGCGATGAATGTCGGCGCCTTCGTGGCCTTTATCGGCGCCCTGGGCATGGCGTCCCAGTCCCTGCGGCAGCTGGCTAACCTGCAGACCGTCTTCGCCGAAGGCCTGGCCGGCGCCCGGCGGCTGTTCGCCGCCCTCGACGTGGAGCCGCTGATCCGCGAGCCGGCCGGGGCCCGCACCGCGCCCCGCAGCGAGGGATCCATCGCCTTCGAGGCGGTCAGCTTCGCCTATGGGGAGGGCGCGCCGGCGCTGACCGGCGTGACCCTGAGCGCCCGTCGCGGGGAGACCATCGCCCTGGTCGGACCCTCGGGCGGCGGCAAGAGCACCATCCTGAACCTGATCCCGCGCTTCTATGACGTGACCGCCGGGCGGGTGAGCATCGACGGCGTCGATGTCCGCGACCTGACGCTGGCCTCCCTGCGCGACCAGATCGCCCTGGTGACCCAGGAGCCCTTCCTATTCGACGACACCATCCGCGCCAACATCGCCTATGCGAGGCCCGACGCCACCGAGGCCGAGATCGAAGCCGCCGCCCAGGCCGCGGCCGCCCACGACTTCATCACCGAACTTCCGGACGGCTACGCCACCCTGGTGGGCGAGGCCGGCGCAAGGCTGTCGGGCGGCCAGCGGCAGCGGATCGCCATCGCCCGGGCCTTCCTGAAGGACGCCCCCATCCTGCTGCTGGACGAGGCCACCAGCGCCCTGGACACCGAGAGCGAGGCCCAGGTGCAGGCGGCGCTCACCCGCCTGATGGCCGGGCGGACCACCATGCTCATCGCCCACCGGCTGTCGACGGTGCGCGGCGCCGACCGCATCTATGTGATCGACAAGGGTCAGGTGGTGGAGACCGGCGACCATGCCAGCCTGGTCAAGGCCCAGGGCCTCTATGCGCGGCTGGCCAAGAGCCAGGACCTGGAGACGGAGAGCGCGGCGTGAAGGGGCTGTTCCGGCGCCCCGGCGTGCAGGCCCTCCTGGGCTGGCTGCTGGCCGCCTATCTGCAGCTGATCCTGAAAACCGTCCGCTGGCGGCACGTGGATGACGCCTGCCTGGAACCGTTCCTGACCGACAGGACCGGGCTGCTGGCCCTGATGTGGCATGGGCGCATTCCCCTGTCCCTGGCCACCGCCCCCAAATGGTGGCCCAGGGGCAAGACGCAGGTGCTGGTCTCCCCCTCATCGGACGGGGAGTTCGTCGCCCAGGCCCTGGACCGGGTGGGCTTTCCGTCGATCCGCATGTCCTCGGCCAAGAAGGGCGACTCGGCCAAGGCCCGCGCGGCCGTGGCGGGTTTTCGCCAGGCCCTCGGCTTCGTGGGGGACGGGGGCGCCCTGATCATCAGCCCCGACGGCCCCCGGGGCCCCAATGAGGTCGTGGCGCCTGGCGCGGTTCAGATCGCCAAGCGAACCCAGGCGCCGGTCTTCCTGATGGGCCTGGCGGCGGCGCCGTCCCTGCGGCTCGACAGCTGGGACAAGGTGATGCTCGCCGCCCCCTTCGGGCGCGGGGCCGTGGTCTGGGATGGCCCCTTCTATGCGCCCGCCGACGCCCAGGAAGATCAGATCGCAGAGCTTTGCGCCGACTGGTCGGCCCGCCTCTCGGCCGCCACCCGTCGGGCCGAAGCCCTGGTGGGCGCCGCGCCGTTGCCTGACGCCCCAGCGGATGGGACATAGGGCCATGGCGCACGACCATCCCGGCCATCATCACGATCATGGGCATGACCACGGCCACAGTCACGGGCTAGGTGGACACCATCATCACGCGCCCAAGGATTTCGGCCGGGCCTTCGCCATCGGCGTCGTGCTGAACACCGGCTTCGTCGCCGCCGAGGTGGCGGCTGGCCTGTGGTTCGGCTCGCTGGCCCTGCTGGCCGACGCGGGCCACAACCTGTCGGATGTGATGAGCCTGCTGCTGGCCTGGGGCGCCGCCAGCCTGGCCAAGCGCCGGCCCACGGGACGTCGCACCTATGGCCTGCGCAAGGCGACCATCCTGGCCTCCCTGGCCAACGCCATCCTGCTGCTGGTGGCCGTGGGCGCCATCGTCTCCGAGGCCGTGCGGCGGATCGCCGATCCGGCCGAGGTGGCCGCCGCGCCCGTGATGATCGTCGCGGCGATCGGGGTGGTGATCAACACCGCCACGGCGCTGATGTTCATGGGCGGCGCCAAGGGCGACCTGAACATCCGCGGCGCCTTCCTGCACATGGCCGCCGATGCGGCCGTCTCCCTGGCCGTGGTGATCGGAGCGGGCGTCATCGCGCTCACCAGCCTCTACTGGCTGGACCCGGCGCTCAGCCTGCTGATCGTGGCGGTGATCCTGATCGGCACCTGGGGCCTGCTGCGGGACTCCGTCGACCTGGCCCTGGACGCCGCGCCCCGGGGGATCGATGTTGAGGCCGTCCGCGCCTGGCTCGGCGGCCTGCCGGGCGTGACCGACATCCACGACCTGCACATCTGGGCCATGAGCACCACCGAGACGGCGCTGACGGTCCACCTCACCCGTCCCGACAATGCCGACCCCGACGGCTTCCTGCACGCCGCCTGCGAGGGCTTGCAGAGCAGGTTCGGCATCGGCCACGCCACCCTGCAGGTCGAGACGGGCGAGGCCGCCGATTGCCGGCTCTATCCGGCCGAGGGGGTGTGAAGCCTCGCCCCCGCTCGCCCGGCCTCGCCGCCTATCGCCAGGTCCTGGCCGCCCTGGAGCCCCTGGCGCCGCGTCTGCTGCGCGCCCGCGCCCGGCGGGGCAAGGAGGATCCTGAGCGACTGGACGAGCGCCTGGGCCAGCCCCGCTGCGCCCGCCCGCCCGGGGATATCGTCTGGCTGCATGGGGTGAGCGTCGGCGAAAGCGTCTCGCTGCTGCCCCTGGTCGAGGCCTTGATTGAACGCCGCCCAGACCTGAATCTGCTCGTCAGCTCGGGCACCCGCACGGCGGCCGAGCTCCTGTCGCGGCGCCTGCCCGCCGGGGTGATCCATCAGTACGCCCCGGTGGACGGCCCCCGCGCGGTGGCCGGCTTCCTCGACCACTGGCGCCCCGCCGTGGCGATCCTGGTGGAGAGCGAGCTCTGGCCCAACCTGATCATGGCGGCGGCCGAAAGGGGCGTCCGCCTGGCCCTGGTCTCGGCCCGGATGACGGAGAAGAGCGCGCTCGGCTGGCGCCGGGCGCCGGGCGCGGCCCGCGCCCTGCTGCAAGCCTTCGACCTGGTCCTGCCGCAGGACGCCGAGACCGCCGCGCGACTGCAGGAGCTGGGGGCGACCATTGGCCCGCACCTGAACCTCAAGCAGGTCGGCGCCCCCCTGCCCTGCGACGCCGCCGAGCTGGACCGTCTGCGCCAGGAGACCGAAGGCCGGCCGGTGATCCTGGCCGCCAGCACCCATCCGGGCGAAGAGATCCTGATCGCCGAGGCGGTCCAGGGCCTGATGGCCGACCAGCCCGGGACCTTGCTGATCGTCGCCCCCCGACATCCCGAGCGCGGACTTGAGGTCGCTCGCCTCCTCTCCCAGGCCGGTTTCAACACCGCCCGCCGCAGCGCGGGACACACACCGACGCCCCTGGTCGGGGCCTATGTGGCCGACACCCTGGGGGAGCTTGGCCTGTTCTTCCGCCTGGCCGATGTGGTGGTCATGGGCGGCGGCTATGCGCCGGGCGTCGGCGGCCACAATCCCCTGGAGCCCGCCCGGCTGGGCGCCGCCATCGTCACCGGCCCCTCGGTGTTCAACGCCGCCGAGACCTATCAGGCCATGTTCGAAGAGGTCGCCGCCCTCTGCGCCCCGGACGGGGCGGCCCTGACGCGCCACCTGGCCGGCCTGCTGGACAATCCGGCCATCGCCCTGCGCATGGGCGCCGCGGCCATGGCCCATGCCCAACGCTATGGCGCGGCCCTGGACGAGGCCATGGACAGGCTTTCGCCGCTGCTCCCGAGCGAGGCCGCCCCATGAAACTCTCCACCCCGCGCTGGTGGTACGTGCGCGAGCGTGACCGCTCGTCCATGCCCATGACGCGGGCGCTGCTGACGCCGATCTCCTGGATCTGGGGCGCCGTCACCGCCCGCCGCATCGCCCGCACAGGGGCCTGCGACCCCGGGGCGCCGGTCATCTGCGTCGGCAATATCACCATGGGCGGGACCGGCAAGACGCCGGTGGTCCGGGAAATCCTGGCCCGGCTGCGGCGCGGCGGGATCGAGGCCCATGGCCTCTCCCGCGGCTATGGGGGCCGGCTCGTCGGACCCGTCCGCGTGGATCCCGCGCAGCACACCGCCGCCGATGTCGGGGACGAGCCGCTGATGATGGCGCAGGACGCGCCCATCTGGGTGGCCCGGGACCGGGCCCTGGGCGCCTGCGCCGCGGTGCAGGCGGGTGCGGCCGCCATCGTCATGGACGACGGCCACCAGAACCCGAGCCTCGCCAAGCGCCTGTCCCTGATCGTGGTGGATGGCGAGACCCGCGAGGGGGAATGGCCCTTGGGCGACGGGGCGGTCTTCCCGGCCGGCCCCCTGCGCGAGCCCCTGGCCGCCGGGCTGGCGCGGGCCGACGCCGTCGTCGTGATGTTGCCGGAGGATCTGGCCGCTGCCGACCGCGAACTCCTGGCCCTATTTGGCCAGACGCCGGTGCTGATCGCCCGGCTGAGGGCCTCGGCGCCGCCGCCGCCGGGGCCGCAGGTGGCCTTCGCCGGGGTCGGCAAGCCGTGGAAGGTGGAGCGCGCCCTCAAGGCGGCCGGCTGCGAGCTGGTCGACTTCGTCGCCCTGCCCGATCACTTCGCCTATGACGCCGCCACCCTGGCCCGCTTGGCGGCGCGGGCCGAGGATTTCGGCGCCGGGCTGGTGACCACGGAAAAGGACTGGGCCCGCCTGCCCCCCGACTGGCGGGGCCGGGTGGCCGCTTGGCCGGTCCAGGCCCAGTTCGAGGACGAGGCCGCCCTGGACGCGCTGCTGTCCAGGGCTGTGGGTCGGCCTCTTTAGCCCGGCTCTCTTTACGCCGTCGCGCCGGCCTTCTGGGCGAAGCTCCAGCCGGCCTTGGCCAGCAGCGGCACCCGTTCGGCCATGGCCGCAGCCTGCGGACTGTTGGCGGTGCCATCGCGGACCCGACCGACAATGCCCTGGATGATCCCCGCCAGCCGGAAGATGTTGTAGGCGAAGTACCAGTTCAGGTCCGGCAGGCTGTCGCGGCCGGTCAGGCGGCAGTACTCGGCCACGTACTCGTCGATGGACGGCACGCCGTGGGCCTCGAGGTCCTCGATATTGGCGATGGTCCCGTTGACCCAGTTCATCAGCAGATAGGTGAAGTCGGCCAGGGGCTCGCCCAGGGTCGAGAGTTCCCAATCCAGCACGGCGATCACCCGCGGCTCCGTGGGATGCAGCACCATATTGTCCAGGCGGTAGTCCCCATGGACGATGGAGGTCCGCTCCTGGGGCGGCACGGTGCGGGGCAGCCATTCGATCAGCCGCTCCATCTCCTCGAGCTTGACGGTCTCCGAGGCGCGGTACTGCTTGGTCCAGCGATCCACCTGCCGGCCCATATAGTTGCCGGGCTTGCCATAGTCCCCCAGGCCGATGGCTTCATGGTCGGTGTTGTGCAGGTCGGCCAGGGTCTTGAGCTTGGCCATATAGATCGGCCGACGCTCTTCCGGGGTGTACTGCGGCAGCTGCTGGTCCCAGAGGATGCGGCCCTCCACCATGTCCATGACGTAGAACATGGTGCCGATGACCTCGTCGTCGGTGCACAGGCCATAGGAGCGCGCCACCGGGAAGCCGGTGGGATAGAGGGCGCTGATCACCTTGTACTCGCGGTCCACCGCATGGGCCGAGGGCAGCAGCTTGCCCGGCGGCTTGCGGCGCAGGACGTACTTCTTGGTGGGCGTCACCAGCTGGTAGGTGGGGTTGGACTGGCCGCCCTTGAACTGGCGCACCTCCAGCGGACCCTGGAAGCCCTCCACATGGGCCTGCATCCAGGCCTCAAGCCGGGCCTCGTCGAACCGATGGGACTCCGCGACCTCCTTGGTGCCGGTGTTCAGCTGTTCGCGCTGCTGTTCGGCGGCGTCGGCCATGGGATTCCCCTCTACTCATAGGCTTGGGCGCGTGAGTCTTACGCTTGTTTGAACCCACCTTACCGAGCCTGCGCATGGCGCCGCAAGGCGTTCGGCGCCCGGGCGTACCGCCGCCAGGAACAGGGCGAGCCGGGTCAGCGGTTCAGCGCGCGCCAGCCGATGTCGGAGCGATAGAAGCCGCCGGGCATGTGGATCTGGTCCACCGCCGCATAGGCCGCCTGACGGGCGGCCGGGAAGTCCGCCCCCAGGGCGCAGACGTTCAGCACCCGGCCGCCGGCGACCCGCAGGGTTCCGTCGGGGTCCGTCGCCGTGCCGGCATGAAAGACCACCACGCCGTCGCCGAAGGCCTGGTCGGCGCCGGTGATCGCCGCGCCGGCCACCGGGGCGTCGGGATAGCCTTGCGCGGCCATCACCACGCAGACGGCGGCGTCATCGCGCCAGACCGGCGCCGGCAGCCTGTCGAGCTCGCCCTGGGCGCAGGCCGTCAGATAGGGGACCAGATCGCTTTCCAGCCGCAGCATCAGCACCTGGCATTCCGGATCGCCGAAGCGGACGTTGAACTCCACCAGGCGGGGGCCGTCGCGGGTGGCCATGAATTCCACGAACAGCACGCCGCGATAGGGCGCGCCCTCGGCGGCGATGGCGGCGAAGGTGGGCTCGGCCAGTTCCTTGCGCACCTGTTCCACCAGCTCATCGGTGAACAGGGGCGCCGGCGCATAGGTGCCCATGCCCCCGGTATTGGGGCCCCTTTCGCCGTCATAGGCCCGCTTGTGGTCCTGGGCGTGGCCGAAGACCATGCTGGTTGTCCCATCGCACAGGGCGAACAGGGAGCCGATCTCGCCCTCCAGGAATTCCTCGATCACCACCCGCGCGCCGGCCGCGCCGAACCGGCCGCCCAGGGTGTCGTCGATGGCGGCCTCGGCCTCGGCGCGGGTGGGCGCGATCACCACGCCCTTGCCCGCCGCCAGGCCGTCGGCCTTGATCACATAGGGGGGCGAGAATTGGTCCAGGGCGGCCTTGGCCACTGCGGCGTCATCGCAGACCACATAGGCGCCGGTGGGCAGGCCGTGGCGTTCGGCGAAGGCCTTGGTGAAGGCCTTGGAGGATTCCAGCCGGCCCGCCGCCTGGCTGGGTCCGAAACAGGGCACGCCTGCGGCCACCAGCGCGTCGGCCAGGCCCGCCTCGACGGCCGATTCCGGACCGATGACCACCAGGTCCGCGGCCATCTCCCTAGCCAGGGCCAAGAGGCCGGGCACGTCGGTGACCTTGACCGGAACCACCTCGCCCAGGGCCGCCATGCCCGGATTTCCCGGCGCCATGACCAGGCGGGTGAGCAGGGGCGACTGGGCGATCTTCCAGGCCAGCGCATGCTCGCGCCCGCCCGAACCGACGAGGAGAATGTTCATGGGCGGGCTTTGCCGCGCCGCGCCCGGAGCGTCAAGCTGGCGGGCTCAGGCCTCGACGTCGAGGGAGTAGCCGGCCGAGCGCACGGTGCGGATCGGGTCGGCCGAGGCCTCGCGGTTCAACGCCTTGCGCAGGCGGCCCACATGCACATCAACCGTGCGCGCCTCCACATAGACGTCCGAGCCCCAGACGGCGTCCAGCAGTTGCTCGCGGGAAAACACCCGGCCGGGATGCTGCATCAGATAGTCCAGCAGGCGGAATTCGGTGGGGCCGAGATGGATCTCCTTGCCCCCCCGCTTCACCCGGTGGGCGACGCGGTCGATGACCAGGTCGCCGATCCGGACCCGATCCTCGGCCAGGCCCGGCCGCAGGCGGCGCAGAACGGCGCGGATGCGGGCCGAGAGCTCCGACATGGAGAAGGGCTTGACGATGTAGTCGTCGGCGCCGGTGTCCAGGCCGCGGATCCGGTCGGTCTCCTCGCCCCGGGCCGTCAGCATGATGATCGGGATGTTGCGGGTTTCAGACCGCGCCCGCAGCCGGCGGCAGACCTCGATGCCCGACACCTTGGGCAGCATCCAGTCCAGCAGGATGAGGTCGGGCATCTTCTCGTCGACCATCACCAGGGCTTCTTCCCCGTCGGCGGCGACCGCGACGGCGTAGCCCTCTTTTTCGAGATTGTAGTTCAGCAGGGTCGAGAGGGAATCTTCGTCCTCGGCGACCAGGATATTGGGGGTCATGGGGTGTTCTCCCGCGCCTACCGCTGCAGCGGATCGGTCTTGGGACGCTCGGCGGCGATCGCCTCGTCCCCGGTGATCTCGTAGTGGATGATCTCGGCGATGTTGGTGGCGTGGTCGCCGATGCGCTCGAGGTTCTTGGCCACGAACAGCAGGTGGGCGCAGGCGGTGATCGTCCGCGGATCGCCCATCATATAGGTCAGCAGTTCCCGGAAGAGGCTGTTGTAGTGCTCGTCCACCTCGTCGTCCCGGGACCAGACGGTCATGGCCCGCTCGAGATCCGAGGCGGTATAGGCGTCCAGCACCTCTTTCAGGCGGGTCACCACCAGCCGACCCATGCGCTCGATGGAGCGCGTCAGGGGCACCATCGGGTCGGACTCGATGATCACGATGGTGCGCTTGGCGATGTTCTTGGCCAGGTCGCCAACCCGCTCGAGATTGTTGGCGATCTTCATGGCCGCCACCGTGCGGCGCAGGTCGTTGGCCAGCGGCTGGCGCAGGGCGATCATGCGGATCGCCTTGCGCTCGATATCGGCCTGCAGGACATCCAGGCGCTCATCGCGCCCCACCACCAGGTCGGCGGTCTGCTGGTCGCGGCGCACCACGGCCTCCAGGGCGTCGGCGACGGCGGCCTCGGTCAGCCCGCCCATCCGCGCGCACTCGGCGGTGAGCATGTTGAGCTCGTCTTCGTAGGCCTTGACGATGTGTTCGTTCATGGCGGCGTCCTCCCGGTCAGCCGAAGCGTCCGGTGATATAATCCTGCGTGCGGGTGTCACGCGGGTTGGTGAAGATCTCGTCGGTGGCGCCCGCCTCGACCACCGCGCCCATGTGGAAGAAGGCGGTGCGCTGGGAGACCCGCGCGGCCTGGGCCATGGAGTGGGTGACGATGACGATGCAGTACTGGCTGCGCAGGTCGTCGATCAGCTCTTCGATCTTGGCCGTGGCGATGGGGTCGAGCGCCGAGCAGGGCTCGTCCATCAGGATCACTTCGGGGCTGACGGCGATGGCCCGGGCGATGACCAGGCGCTGCTGCTGGCCGCCCGACAGGCTGGTGCCCGGCGCCTGCAGGCGGTCGGCCACCTCGGCCCAGAGGCCGGCGCGCTTGAGCGAGGACTCGACGATGTCGGCCAGTTCGCTCTTGGTGGAGGCGAAGCCGTGAATACGCGGCCCATAGGCCACGTTTTCGAAGATGCTCTTCGGGAAGGGGTTGGGCTTCTGGAAGACCATGCCCACCCGGGCGCGCAGCAGGACGGGATCGACCCCGCGGTCGTTGATATCCTCGCCGTCCAGGATGATCCGTCCCTCGACCCGGGCGCCGGGGATGGTGTCGTTCATCCGGTTGATGCAGCGCAGGAAGGTGGACTTGCCGCAGCCCGAGGGGCCGATCAGCGCGGTGACCGCCCGGTCGGGCATGTCCAGGGAGACGTCGAACAGGGCCTGCTTGTCACCATAGAAGACGCTGATGTCGGTGGCCGAAAGCTTGGGGCCGGCCTGGCCGGCGCGGGGCGTCGTCATGGAGACGCCCTGGGCGTGGGCGTCGTCGCGTTGGCGGGTCATCGGCGAACTCGGGGCATGGCGGGACTGAGAGGACATGGGGATCACCACCGCCGTTCGAAACGTCGGCGGAGCAGGACCGCCGCGAGGTTCATCAACACCATGAAGACCAGCAGCACGATAATGGCTGCGGCCGTGCGCTCATGGAAGGCGCGCTCGGACGCGTTTTCCCAGATGAAGATCTGCACCGGCAGCACGGTGGCCGCGCTGGTCAGGGTCTCGGGCACGCCCGGCACGAAGGAGACCATGCCGATCATCAGCAGGGGCGCGGTCTCGCCCAGGGCGTGGGCCAGGGACAGGATGGTGCCGGTCATCATGCCCGGCATGGCCAGCGGCAGGACGTGGTGGAAGACGGTCTGGGTGCGCGAGGCGCCCACGGCCAGGGCGGCCTCCCGAATCGACGGCGGCACGGCGCGCAGGGAGGCGCGGGTGGCGATGATGATGGTCGGCAGGGCCATCAGCGCCAGCACCAGGCCCCCCAGCAGGGGCGAGGACCGCGGCACGGCCAGCCAGTTGATGAACACCGCCAAGCCAAGCAGGCCGTAGATGATCGAGGGCACGGCGGCGAGGTTGTTGATGTTCACCTCGATCAGGTCGGTCCAGCGGTTCTTGGGCGCGAACTCTTCCAGATAGGTGGCGGCCAGCACCCCGATGGGGGCGGCCAGCAGGGCGGTGACCAGCAACATCATGGCCGAGCCGACCACGGCGCCGAGCACCCCGGCCTGCTCCGGCTCGGTGGAGTCCGAGCGCGAAAGGAAGGTCCAGTTGAAGCCGCCGCTGACCATGTCGCGCTGGCGCAGCTCGTCCAGCCAGTCGAGCTGGCGGTCGCTCAGCCGCCGCCCGCCGACCTCGGTGTCGCGGCTGATCTGGCCCTTGTAGTAGAGGCTGGCATTGGCCTTCATCGGCCCCTGAACCGTGATGGTCTGGCCGATGAGCGCGGGATCTTCCCGCAGACGGTCGAGGATCTGGAAGCCCAGGTCCCCCGACAGGATGGCCATCATCTCACTGGAGGCCTCGCCATAGACGTCGTCCTCCTCGCCCAGCACGGCCAGCGCGGACTCCGCGACCATGAGGTTGAAGTTCGAGCCGCCGAGGTCGGCCATGTCGACGCGGTCGGCGGAAATCTCCACCGGCAGGCTGATGCGGTAGTCGACGAAGGTCGAATAGCCCTGGATTCCGATCCGGCCCAGCAGCACCACCAGGAAGGCCAGGGCCAGGAAGATGGCCGCGCGGCCATAGAAGCGGAAGCGCGTCTCGGCGCGGTAACGGCGCTTTAGGCGGGCCTCGGCCTGGGCGCGGGCGCGGGCCTTGGCGGCCTGGGCGGGGGTCAGGGCCGCGTCAGTCATACTGTTCCCGATACCGCTGCACGATCTGCAGGGCGACGATGTTGAGCACCAGCGTGATCACGAAGAGGGTCAGGCCCAGGCCAAAGGCCGACAGGGTCTTGGGGCTGTCGAACTCCTGGTCGCCGGTCAGCAGGGTGACGATCTGCACTGTCACGGTGGTCACCGTGTCCAGCGGGTTGAAGGTGGCGCGGGCCTGAAGGCCGGCGGCCATGGTGACGATCATGGTCTCGCCGATAGCCCGGGATATGGCCAGCAGCAGGGCGCCCATGACGCCGGGCAGGGCCGCGGGCATGATCACGCGGGTGATGGTCTCCGACCGCGTCGCGCCCATGGCCAGGGAGCCGTCTCTCAGGGACTGGGGCACGGCGTTGATGATGTCGTCCGACAGGGACGAGACGAAGGGGATCAGCATGATGCCCATGACCGCCCCGGCCACCAGGGCCATCTGGTTCTGCACCTGCATCAGATAGAGGCCGACCCCATCCAGGGGTCCCCCCAGCAGCTCCGCGCCGATCCCGTTGAAGAAGCCGCGGAACAGCGGCCCCACGGTCAGGGCGGCGAAGAAGCCGTAGACCACCGTGGGAATGCCGGCGAGCACCTCGAGCAGCGGCTTGACCACCGCCCGCGTCGTGCGCCCGGCATATTCCGAGAGATAGATGGCGGCGAACAGGCCCACGGGCGCGGCCACCGTCATGGCGATCATCATGATCAGGAAGGTGCCCATGAACAGGGGCACTGCGCCGAACGCGCCCGAGGACGCCACCTGATCGGCGCGGATGGCGATCTGCGGGTCCCAGGTCAGGCCGAACAGGAATTCGAAGATCGGCACGGCCTGGAAGAACCGCCAGGACTCCCAGACGAGCGAAGCCACGATGCCCACGGTCGTCAGCACGGCGACGATCGAGCAGACCAGGAAGAGGGCGGCGATCCACCGCTCCACCCGCGGACGGGCCGCAAAGCCGGCGCTGATCTTCGGCCAGGCGAAGGCGGCGCCGGCCAGGGCCAGGGCCAGGGCGGCGGCGAGCGTGGCGGCCACGAGGTTGCGGTGGATGTCACGGGCCTCGATCAGCTTGGCCGCGAAGGCCTCGCCAAGGGCGCCGTCATATTCGGTCTGGCTGACCTGTCCCCCCGTCACCGTGCCGACGACGTCATTGTAGAAGACATCCTGGGTGCTGTCGGGCAACGCCATCACCGCGGCGGGTGGATCGGCGCGCAGGGCCGCTTCCTCGATCTGGCCGCCCAGCAGGCTCACCAGGATCAGCAGGATGGCCGCCGGCGCTGCGGCCCACAGCGCGACATAGGCGCCATAATAGCCCGGCAGGGAATGGAGCACGCGGGTGCTGCCGCCCGAGGCGCGCAGCACCTTGCGGCGTCCGGCCGAATAGGCCGCGAGGGAGAACAGGATGAGCCCGATCAGGGCGATCCAGATGAGCATTCAGGCCTTCGACTTACGGCTCGGATCGCGCGGGAAGAGGGGACCGCGGTCTTGAACCGACCCCAGGGTGCGCGGCGCGGAACCTGCCTGCGGATTGCTGATTGAACGCGACAGTTTCATGACACTTTTGCGACATCGCCCGACTTGTCGGTGTCCAGGGGCTCTCGCCGCCGTCGCGCGGGCTCCACCCGGGGGAAATAGGCCGTGAAGATCGCCCCCCGGCCCAGGGCGCTTTCCACCATGAGTCCGCCCCTGTGGCGGTTCATGATGTGCTTGACGATGGCCAGGCCGAGGCCCGTCCCGGACTTCTCGCCGCTCTTCTGGCCCTCGACCCGGTAGAAGCGTTCGGTGAGCCGGGGCAGATGCTCCCGGGCCATGCCAGGGCCGGAATCGGTGACCGACAGGGCGGCGAAACGGCCCGGGCCGTGGTCAGGCGTCAGCAGCGACAGCCGGGCGGCCTGGTCCATGCGGGGGGCCATGGCCGCCTCGATCCCAAGGCCATCCTCCAGAGACACCCGGACCACGCCGCCGGCGGGGGAGTACTTCAGCGCGTTGTCCACCAGGTTCTGGGCCACCTGCACGACCTGATCGCGGTCCCCCACCGCCGTCACACTGCCCCGGGGCGGCAGGTTGACCTCAAGGCTGACGCCCTTTTCCCGGGCCAGGGGCGTGATGGCGTCGACCACGTCCATGACGGCGGCCACCAGGTCCACATCCTCATTGGGCGGCACATGCTCGTTCAACTCGATACGGCTCAGTGACATCAGGTCGTCGATCAGCCGGGACATGCGCTCGGCCTGGACGTGCATGATGCCCAGGAACTTCTCGCGGGCGCTCTCATCGGCCCGGGCGTGTCCCCGCAAGGTCTCGATGAAGCCCGAAAGCGAGGCGAGCGGGGTGCGAAGTTCGTGGCTGGCATTGGCCAGGAAGTCGGCCCGCATCCGCTCCACACGCCGGATGTCGGTCTCGTCGTGCAGCACCAGCAGCGCCAGCCGTCCCCCATCCGCCCCTAGGCCCAGGGGCCGGGCATAGACCCGAAAGATCCGCTCCTGAGAGCCGCCGGGCTCATAGATGGCCTCGCCTTCGAGGTTCCCGAACAGGGCTTCATCGACGGCCTCCAGCACGTCGGGATCGCGGATGGCGGTGACCAGCAGGCCCGCCTCTCGCTGGATCTTCAGCACCTCCCGGCCAGCCAGATTGACCATGACGAAGCGGCGCCCCGTAAGGTCATCGGGCTCGTGGGCCGAGATCACCATGACGGGATCGGGCAGGGCGTTCAGCACAGCCGTATAGGGCAGAGACAGCTGGCCGGCGGCGACCTCGGCATGGGTCTCGGCCACCTCCGCCTTGAGCCGCGCGGCTTCCCCTCGGGCGCGGACAGCCTGGATCGCCGCGACGCCGGCCACCGGCAGGGCCAGCATGATCGCGGCCACGGGATCGGCGCCGCCCACGGCGACCAGACCGGCCAAGGCCAGCAGGCCCGCCGCGCCCGTCATAAGGGCCGGGCCGGCAGCGAACCCCCGTCGAGGTCCGAGGGGCAAGGGTTGCGGCAGCAGGGACAAGACCGAATCTCCGTTCGCCGGATCATCCACCAAGCCGGATACCTGTGTCATCGCCGTGACAAGGGAAAGAATTCGCAGCCGACAGGCGCCCGACCTGGGCCTCCGCCCTGGAACTGCCCCGGAGAGCCGGCGTTTGTCTGGCCTGGGGGACGGCGGATGCAAAGATCATGATCGAGCGAAGGGACACCTTTCGGGCCGACAGCCTGCTGACGCCGCGGGCCGGGATCGACGATCCGTTCGCCGCCGCCGTCCATGCCACCCGCATGTCGATGATCATCGCCGACGCCCAGGCGCCCGACATGCCCATCGTCTTCGCCAACGACGCCTTTCTTGCGCTGAGCGGTTACGCTCGCGACGAGGTTCTGGGGCGCAACTGCCGTTTCCTCCAAGGCCCGGACACCGACCCGGAGATGGCGCGAAGGCTGGCCCAGGCGGTCGTCGAAGGCGCGCCGATCAATGTGGATATTCTGAACTACAGCAAGGACGGCAAGCCGTTCTGGAACGCCCTCCAGATCAGCCCGGTGCGCAACGCCGAGGGCCTGCTGGTCTATTACATCGGTTCGCAGATCGACGTCACCGCCCGCAAGAACGCCGAGGATCGCCTGGTCCGGGATCGGGAAGGCCTGGTCACGGTGGCCACCGAGCAGACCCGGGCCGCCGAACAGGCGCTGGCCGAGCGCACCGCCCTGCTCCACGAGGTCGATCACCGGGTCAAGAACAACCTCCAGCTCATCGGCTCGCTGCTGGTCCTGCAGACGCGACGGACCGAAGATCTGCAGACGCGGATCGCGCTGGAGTCGATGCTGTCGCGGGTGAGCGCCATAGCCACGGTGCACCGGCGCCTGTTCCAGAGCCGAGACCTGGAGCGGTTCGACGTGGCCGCCTTCGTTCGCGACCTGGTGGGGGACGTCTCCTCGAGCCACGACAAGGTCGCGATCGACCTGGACCTGCAGAGCATAGAGATCGACGCCGCCCAGGCCGCGCCCCTGGCCCTGGCCGTCAATGAGCTGCTGGACAACGCCTTCGCCCACGGCCTGAACGAGCGCCGCGCCGGCAAGCTGAGCGTGCGCGTCCAGCGCCAGAATGGCCATTACCTGATCGCGATCTGCGACGGCGGGCCGGGACTTCCCCCTTCCGGACAGTTCGAGCCCGGGTTTGGCCTGACGATTGTCGGGCTGCTGGCGCAACAACTGCGCGCCGAGTTGCGTTTCGAACCGACGAACCCTGGCGTGCGCGCCATTCTCGAACTGCCCGTGAACGCCTAGGTCCCCATGTCCAACCCCCTGTCTGTGCTGATCGTCGAGGATGAGGCCCTGCTGGCCGTCGAACTCGGCTTCCTCGTTCGGGAGGCCGGCTGCGTCGAGGTTGGCCACGCCGCGGACTCGGCGGTGGCGGTGCAGATGGCCGCTCAGCTCAAGCCGGACATCGCCCTGGTGGATGTTCACCTGGCGGACGGCCCCACAGGCGTTGACGCCGCCCGGGAGATCGCCGCCCATCACGGGGCGATGGTGTTGTTCATGACGGCCAATGTGAAGCGCCTGCCGGAGGACCTGGCGGGCGCCTGCGGGGTGATCGGAAAGCCCTATACCGATCGCGCCGTTCGCCGCGCCCTGATCTACCTCGTCGGCTGCCTGGAGCGGGGGTGCGCCGACACGCATCCGCCCCCAGGGCTCACCCTGTCCGACAGCCACGCCGCCCGCTGGGGCGTCCATCATCTCGAAAAGACGGCTTAGGCGATCATGACCCCGAGCTTTCTGCCCGAGGTGGTCGGCTTCTGCGCCGGTCTGTGTTCGATGGTGAGCTTCACCCCGCAGCTCATCAAGACCTGGCGGGAGCGCGACGCCCGGTCGATCTCACTTCGCATGTACGTGGTGACCGTCACCGGCTTCAGCCTCTGGGTGACCTATGGCGTGATGATCGGCAGTTGGCCGGTGATGCTGACCAACTCGGTCTGCCTGGTCCTGTCGGCGCTGATCCTGGCCATGAAGTGGCGCTTCTCGCACACGCCCGCCGCGGCGAGCCTCAAGCCCGAAGCCTAGCTTGGCGGCATCGGTTGGCGCCGCAGCAGGCGCTCTCTAGAATTGCGACTCCGACGACGAGCGTCGCGCCGTCACCAGCGGGCGCGGCCGCATACCAGGACTTCGCAATGAATGACCGGATCGCCGCAGCCGAAGCCGCCTTCAAGGCGGGGCGTTTCGAAGAAGGAATCGCCCTGACTGAGGCGCTGCTGACCGACGAACCCAAGTCCGGGAATCAGCTCTATCGCAACTTCGCCTCGCTGCTCTTTCGCCGCGGCCGCTACGAGGCCAGCGCCCGCTGGGCGCAGGCGGGCGCAGATGTCTATCCCCGCGACGGCGAACTCTGGAACGTTCTCGGCGTATCCCTGCGCCGTCTCGACCGGCCGCAGGAGGCCCTGCGGGCGCTGAACACGGGGATCAAGGCCCAGCCCAAGAATGAGGCCCTCTGGCAAAACAAGGGCAATGTCCTGAACGACTTGAAGGACGGCCCGGGCGCCATCGCCGTGTTCAGCCGCCTGGTCCGCCAGGCGCCCACCAACCCTGAGTTTCAGCGGTGTCTGGGGCGCGCCTATGCGAACGCCGGCGACCTGGAGAAGGCCGAGATGCGCTATCGGCTATCCACGCGCCTGCGGCCGGACCTGGTCGACGCCTGGCTCGACCTCTCGGCCCTGCAGTCGGAAACCAAGACGCCAGAGGCGGCCCTGGCGACCCTGGAAGAGGCCATCGCCCAGAACCCGGCCCCGCGCCTGAAAGAAGCCAAGGCCCTGGCCATCCGCCGGGCCCACAAGCTGCGTCAGGCCGAAGCCTATCTGTTGACGGTGCTGGAGAGCCTTCCGGACGAGGCTTGGGTGCACTACCAGCTTGGCGCGGTGATTACGGACTGGGACCGGCCCCGAGCCAATACGCATCTGCGGCGCGCGATCGAACTGGCGCCGGATAATCTGGAGTACCGGGTCGCCTTGGTCGAAAGCCTCGCACGCTCGCGCTATGGCGACGAAGCCGCCCATATCGACGCCGCCTATGCCGAGCTGAAACTGGCCCGGGAGGTCGGGCCCCTCGTCACCGGCCCGCAGCTCAAGGTCGCCTCCGAGGTGCTCTCCCGCGTGGCCGATTTCGACGGCCTGGACACGAGCTGCGACTTCTACGAGACGGGCCGCCTATGGGCCGAACAGGGCCGCCACACCGCGCTGCTGAGCCAGTTGTCGCGGGTGCGCGCTCCAGAGGATCGGGACGAACTGGTCGCCCAGCACCGCATCTATGGGGACATGGTGCAGGCCAAGGTCGACCGCTATCCCCTGCGGGCGCCGGCGGCGCCGCGACAGCCGGACGGCAAGATCCGCCTGGGCTTCATGTCGTCCGACCTGCGCAATCACCCGGTGGCCTATTTCGCCCTGCCCCTGTTCGAGCACTATCCGCCTGAGCGCTTCGATCTCTATTGCTACTCCTTCTATCAGGGCCCCGAAGACCAGCTTCAGAAGCGGATCACCAATCAGGTGAAGGCCTTCCGCTGGAGCCAGGACATCAGCGACGTCGACGCCGCCCAGATGATCAGCGATGACCAGTTGGACATGCTGATCGAGCTCGGCGGCTCGACCCACATGAACAAGCTCAATGTGATGGCGTGGAAGCCTGCGCCCCTGCAGGCCAGCTGGCTCGGCTATCCGCATTCCTCAGGCCTGTCGCGGATCGATCATCTGATCGTCGATCCCTACCTGCTGCCGCCGCGGCCCGAACTGATGATCGAGGAGCCGCTGCTGATGCCCGCCAGCTGGATCGCCATGGGCGAGCTGGCCTTTCCGGAGCGGGCGATGGCGGATCAGCCGCCGGCGGTCGCCAACGGCTATGTCACCTTCGGCACCGCCAACAACCCCTACAAGTACAGCCGGGAGATGGTGCGGCATTGGGCGCGGGTGACCGCGGCCGTCCCCAATTCACGTTTCATGATTGTCCGCCCGGAGGCGGGCACAGCGGCCTTCCGCGACAATATCAGCGCCATCTTCGAGGCTGAGGGCGTGAGCCGGGACCGGCTGCGCTTCGAGGCGGTTCGCGGCGCGCACATGCCGCTCTACAACGAGATGGACATCAGCCTGGACACCTTCCCCCAGACCGGCGGCACCACGACCTGCGAGTCCCTCTGGATGGGCGTGCCGGTGGTGACCCTGGTCGGACAGGGCCTGTTCGAGCGGCTGAGCCTGTCGATCCTGGCGAACGCCGGCCTGTCGGACCTGTGCGCCGGCGACCTCGACGCCTATCTGCAGACGGCAGTGACCCTGGCGGGCGACATTGATCGGCTCACCTACCTGCGTCGCACCCTGCGCTCGACCCTCAAGGCGAGCCGCCTGGGCCAGACCAAGCTCTTCGCCCAGGACTTCTATCGCATGATCGACGCCGCGGTGACCCGCAACCAGGGGGCGAAAACCAAGGCCGGCGCGGCCGTCTAACCCTGGAAGAAGCCCGGCGCCGAAAGGGCTTGCCGCAAAAGGGTCCGGGCGTCGCGGGGGCGGACCCCCAAGGCGTGGAGGCGTCCAGTAGCGCAGGCCGGCGCCGGGGGCATGGGCCTGTCCGCCGCGAGGTTCAGGGTCCAGCCTGCCTCGGCGAAGACGGCGGCCAGGTCGGCGTTGGAGACATTGTCGCCCCGCGCCACATTGACGACCCCGGCGGCGTCCTGGTCGGCCATGGCCAGCAGGCCGGCGACCACGTCGTCGGCGTGGATGTAGTCGCGCACCGCGGCGGGCGCGGAGTCCCGCGTCAGGACGCGGCTGCGACGGGCTTCCTGCAACAGCTCCGGCAGGAAGCCGCTGGCGCCCTGCGCAAGATCAAAAACGTTGGAGAGACGGGCCACGGCGCCGCGGCCATCGGACCTGGCCAGGGTCAGGTTTTCACCCAGGGCCTTGGACAGATCATAGACATTGCGGGGCGCCGCCGGGTCGAACGCCAGAACGTCGTTTTCGCGGCCGCCCGCGGCGCCCAGGCTGTCATATAGCCTTGTGGACGACAGATAGATCAGCCGTTCGAAACGGGCCTGCGACAGCACCTGGGCCAGCAGGGTGACATGGGCCTCCACCGTATCGAAGGGGCGGACAGCGAAGTCGCCGGTCAGGCCCGCGCAATAGAAGACCTGACCCAGGTTGCGTTCGAACAGTCCGTCCTCGCCGCGAGCCGGCGCATAGACTGCCTCACCGCGGTCACGCAGGGCCTGGGCCAGCCGCCCGCCGATGAACCCCCCGGCGCCGATGATGGTCCAGCCGCTCACCCCTTGCCGCGCTCGCCGATGCGACGGACCGGCGCGCCCGCATAGATTCCGTAGGGCTCAAGCCTGCCCCGCACCACCGCGCCGGCGGCCACCACGCAGCCCTTGCCGATCACCGCCCCGTCCAGGACCACGACGCCGGCGCCCAGCCACACGTCATCCTCGATCACGATGCCGCCGCGGCTCGGCATGAAGCCCTGGTCGCGGATGCGGGCGTTGCGATCGGCGATCTCATGGTTGGTGGGCGCCAGGGTGCAGTTGGCGGCGATGAGCACGCCCTCGCCGATGCGCACCCCATTGCCGGTATAGATCACCGTGCCGGAATTGACCGCCGAGTCCGCGCCGATGATCACCTCGCCGGAGCCACCGACCGCCTTGATCTTGACGAAGGAGTCGATCAGCACGTTCGCCCCGATCTCGATCAGCGTGCCCCGCACCGAGCGCTCGATATCGGCCAGGGGCGAAATGGTGGCGGTGGGATCGATCTTCAGCATCAGCGGCCTCCTGGCCCGGTCTTGGGACCGAAATCCGGATAGCTGGCGTCCCGATCCGATATCACCTGCGGCGGGGCCGGCCAGGCGATGGCGAAGGCCGGATCGTTCCAGCGCACGCCTGCCCCATGGCCGGGCTCGAACAAGGGCGCGATCTGGTAGAGCACGTCGGTGTCCGGCTCCAGGGTCAGGAAGCCATGGGCGACCCCTTCGGGGATAAACAGGGCGCGGCCGGCTTGCGTGTCCAGTTCGACCCCGGTCCAGCGGCCAAGGGTGGCGCTGCCCGGTCGCAGGTCGAGGGCCACGTCGAAAATCCGCCCACGGACGACCCGCACCAGCTTGCTCTCCCCGTGGGGGGCGGACTGGTAGTGCATGCCCCGCAGGGTCAGGGCGGCGGTGTTCCGCGACAGGCTGGTCTGGGCCGGGGCGAAGTCGATCCCGGCCTGCGCGAACTCGGCCGGGCAGTGCAGCCGGGCGAAGGCGCCACGATCATCGAGGACGGGGTCGGGATCGACCACGACGACGCCGGCGATGTCCGTCGGCGAGAACCGCATCAGTCGAGGACCTTGGTGGTCGGCGAGGCGATGACGAAACGGCCGCCCCAGTCGCGGATATGGCCCAGCTGGCCCATGATCTCGTCCTTCAGATTCCAGGGCAGGATCAGCAGATAGTCAGGCTTCACGTCTGCGACCTTGTCTGGGCCATAGATGGGCGCATGGCTGCCGGGCAGGAAACGGCCCTGCTTGTGCGGATTGGCGTCGAAGGCGCAGACGATGTCGTCTGATCCCACCCCGGCATAGTTGAGGAAGGTGTTGCCCTTGGCCGCCGCCCCGTAGGCCGCGACAGTCTTGCCGTCGGCCTTGGTCTGGCTAAGGAAGTCCAGGAAGCTGTCGCGGACCTCGTCGACCCGGGCGGCGTAGCCCTCATAGGTCTCGAGCTTGTGCAGGCCGGCTGCGGCCTCACGGGCCCGCAGGGTCTTGAGCGCCTCGGTCTCCTGATGGCTGGACGCCTCATGGGCGCAGAACAGGCGCAGTGAGCCGCCATGGGTAGCCAGTAGCTCCACATCGAAGGCGCGCAGGCCGTTGGCCCGCAGCACCTGGGCCACCGCCAGCAGGGACAGATAGGAGAAGTGCTCATGATAGATGGTGTCGAACTGCACCATCTCCAGCATGTTCAGGAAGTGCGGGAACTCGAAGGTCAGCACGCCTTCCGGCTTCAGCACCTCGCGGAAGCCGGCCACGAAGCCGCCGATGTCGGGGACGTGGGCCAGGACATTATTGGCCGCCATCAGGTCGGCCTGGACGCCGCGGGCGGCCAGCGCCTTGCCGGTCTCACCGTGAAAGAACATCACCTCGGTGGGCACGCCCTTTTCGATGGCCGCCTGGGCGGTGTTAGCCGTGGGCTCGATCCCCAGCACCGGCACGCCAGCGGCCTTGAAGTGCTGCAAGAGGTAGCCGTCATTGGAGGCGATCTCGACCACCAGGGAGTCCGGGCCCAGGCCGAAGCGTCCGATCATCCCTTCGGCGTAGCGGCGGGCGTGCTCCACCCAGCTGGCCGAATAGGAGGAGAAATAGGCGTAGCCGGAATCGAAGATCTCGTCGGCGGCGACCGGATCGTCCACCTGCACCAGGAAGCACTCGGCGCAGACCCGGGCGTGCAGGGGATAGGTCTTCTCATCGCCGGCGGCCAGCTGCTCGGCGGTGAGGTTGCTGTTCGCCAGGGGCTGGCGACCCAGGTCCACCAGGGTGTGGGTGAGCGGCGTACGGCAGAAACGGCAGACGGGCGTCGTCATCACAGGCTTTCGTAGGTCTCGATCTGCGCCAGGCAGAGGTCGCGGGCGGCTTCGCCCAGCCCCTGACGGCGATACCAGTCCATGGTCCAGGCCACGGCCGCAGGCCCGTCAAGCACGCTCTCAAAGTCGAGGCTCCTGCGCGCCAGGCTGGCGTCCACCGCCAGGCTCCTGGCCTCGATGGAGGTCGGGTCGGGTTCATGGCGCCAGGGCTGGGCGTCCAGGGCGGCGATGGCCTGGGTGGCCAGCTCGCCCACGGTGATTTCGGCGGCGCCCGGGCGGGGGCCGAAATTGAGGGCGCGCGGGGTGTTCGGCTTCTGGACCAGGGCCTGGGCGAAGACGAGATAGCCGGCCACGCAGTCCAGCACATGCTGCCAGGGCCGCGTGGCCTCGGGGTGGCGCAGGACGGTGGTCTCGCCGGCCCGGGCGGCGCGGACGATGTCGGCCACCAGGCGGTCGCGGGAGAAGTCGCCGCCGCCGATCACATTGCCCCCCCGGGCGGTGGCCACCGGCACGCCGGCCTTGTCGAAATAGGAGCGGGCGAAGCTGGAGGTGACGATCTCCGCGCAGGCCTTCGACGCCGAATAGGGGTCCTTGCCGCCCAGGGCGTCGCCTTCCTGGAAGGCGCGGCCGCCGTCGTTGTTGGCGTAGACCTTGTCCGAGGTGATCACCAGCACGGCGCGCAGGGCGTCCTCGTCCCGCAGGGACTCCAGCAGATGGGCCGTGCCCATGATGTTGGTGGAGAACGCGCCGACCGGATCCTCGATGGCGGCGCGCACGATGGGCTGGGCGGCCATGTGCAGCACGAGGTCGAAGGGCCGGCCGCCGATCACGTCCAGCAGGGCGCGGCGGTCGCGCAGGTCGACAAGGTGTGAAGCAGCCAGGTGACCATAGCCGGCCAGGTCGGCAAGCGCCGGGCTCTGGTCCGGCGCCAAAGCCAGGCCGGTGACCTCGGCGCCCATGCGAGCCAGCCAGAGGCCCGTCCAGGCGCCCTTGAAACCGGTATGGCCGGTCAGCAGGACGCGCTGGCCAGCCCAGAAACCTGGGTCGGGCCGGGTCATGCCCACCTGCGCCAGGGCGCCTGGCCGGACGCCCACAGGCTCTCCAGCTGATTCTTGTCGCGCAGGGTGTCCATGGCCGCCCAGAAGCCGTCGTGGCGGTAGGCGATCAGCTCGCCGTCGGCGGCCAGGCCCTCCAACGGGCCGAGCTCCCAGACCGTGGCGTCGTCAACCACCCGGTCAATCACCGAGGGGTCGAGGACGAAGAAGCCGCCATTGATCAGGCCATTGTCGCCCGGCGGCTTCTCCACGAAGCGGTCCACCCGGTCGCCGGTCATCTCCAGGGCGCCATAGCGGCCCGGCGGCGCCACGGCGGTCACCGTCGCGCGCTTGCCGTGGTCGGCATGGAACTTCGCCAGCGCCGCGAGATCCACATCGGCGACCCCGTCCCCATAGGTGAAGAAGAAGGGCTGGCCGGGATCGAGGAATTCCCGCACCCGCTTCAGGCGGCCGCCGGTCATGGTGTCGGGGCCGGTGTCCACCAGGGTCACCTTCCACGGCTCATGCTTGGTGGCGTGGTAGTCGATGGCCCGGTTGGCGAGATCGACCGTGAAGTCGGCATTATGCAGGACGTAGTTGGCGAAATACTCCTTCACCACATAGCCCTTGTAGCCCAGGCACACGATGAACTCGTTGAAGCCGTGGTGCGAGAACATCTTCATGATGTGCCAGAGGATCGGCCGGCCGCCGACCTCGATCATCGGCTTGGGCCGCAGGTGGCTTTCCTCGGAAATCCGGGTGCCCAGGCCGCCGGCCAGGATGACGACTTTCATCGCATTAGCTCCCCTTGGCCAGGCTTCAGGCGATCCGCTTGACGAAGGCGTCGGGCCAGTAGGTGACCCGCGAGTTCACCACCCCTTCGTTGAAGGGGAAGGCGGGCTCTTCGATGATGAAGCGCTTATCCTCAGCCACGAAGTCGTGCACTGCCTGGCGGGGATTGTTCCAGGTCCAGTCCTCGGCCGTGCGGGGGCCGCCCGCCACCTGCTCCATGATCCCGTCGGTGGCGACGATATAGGAGCCCACCGGCACCATGTCGGCATAGGCGCGCAGTTCGTCGAGCACATGGCCCTTGGTGTGGTTGGAATCGAGCACCACCAGCACCGTCTCGCCCGGCTTGATCTGCGCCCTCACCTGTTCGACCACCTCAGGGGCGGTGGAAGAGCCTTCGATCAGCTCTATCCGCGTCTTCATCGGATGAGCCTCAATGGCGGTGCGGTTGTGCGGCCGGATCTCGATATCGATGCCGATCACCCGGCCCTTGTTCATGGCTTCGAACAGGGAGGCGTAGAAGACCAGGGAGCCGCCATGGGCCACGCCGGTCTCCACCAGCACGTCGGGCTTCAAGTCCCAGATCACTTCCTGCAGGCGGACCATGTCCTCCGGCAGCTGAATGATCGGCCGTCCCATCCAGGCGAAGGAATAGACGTATTTGGAATCCCAGGTCGCCCGCACCCAGGCCTTGGACGCCGCGGCGAAGCCTTCGGCGGTGGAGAGGCTGTGGCGCGTTTCTGTGTCGCCGTCGCGGACGACGACTTCGCCGCGCTCTTCGTCGATGATGGTGATCAAGACCCCGACCTTGTATGCCGTTTCTGGCGGGCCGTCGCCTAAGGTGGCCCGCTGTGTGGCCTCCTCCATATCGCGTGTCGGCGGCCCGATGAAGCCGTATCCCGCGTCGCGCGCGCAAGGTGGCGCTTGAATGGATCAGGAGCAGGGTTTGGAGCCGAAGGTCGATTTCATCATCATCGGCGCCCAGAAGGCCGGGACCACGGCCCTGTTCGACTATATGGGCGAGCATCCTCAGATCGGCCTGTCCGACGTCAAGGAGGTCCACTTCTTCGATGACGAGGCCCGCGACTGGGACGCCCCAGACTACGACGCCTATCACGCCCATTTCAACCTGGCCGACCGCAGCCGCCGCTGGGGCGAGGCCACGCCGATCTATCTCTATTGGAAGAACAGCATCGAGCGGATCGCGGCCTACAACCCTAGGGCCCGGCTGATCATCCTGTTGCGGGACCCGGTGGAGCGGGCCTGGTCGCACTGGAAGATGGAGTTTGCCCGTGGCGCAGAAACCAACCCGTTCGCCTGGTGCATCCGGCAGGGCCGCGCCCGCCTTTTCGACGCCGACCCCTGGGGCTTCCACCGGGAGTTCAGCTATGTGGAGCGGGGCTTTTACGGCGAGCAGATCGCCCGGGTTCTGGCGCATTTTCCGGCCGAGCAGCTGCTGATCCTGCAGTCCAACGAGCTGGACATCGCCCCTGAGGGGACGCTGCGGCGAATCAGCCTCTTCCTGGACGCGCCCCCGCCGCCGCCCATGCGGTCCAGGCGGGTGCATGAGGCGCAGCCCATGACCTATCCTTCCAGCCTGACGACGGAGGATGTCGCCCTGCTCCGGCGCCTCTACGGCGCCGACATGGCGCAGCTGGCCGATCTTACCGGCCTCCGATTCTGGTGAGCCCCGCCACATTTCCGTCAGGGCCCTTGGCCAAGCTAGGCGACATGCTCGCCTTCCCCTGTAGGTGGACGACTCCACCGGCCGCCTTCGCCCCCCTTGCCGCGCTCGCCCTGCTGGTCGCCTGCTCCCCCAGCGATCCCAGCGAGGCCGCTGACGCCACGCCGCTCGGGCCTGAACTGGTGCTCCCGGTGGATTGCGTGCTGGGCGAGACCTGCGAGATCCAGAACTATGTGGATCGCGACCCCGGCCCCGGCGCCAAGGACTATACCTGCGCGAGCCGCTCCTATCAGGACCACAACGGCGTCGACATCCGCCTGCCCGACATGGCCGCCCAGCGGGCCGGCGTCGCCGTCCTGGCTGCAGCCCCAGGGCGCGTGGCGCGTCTGCGGGATGGCGTGGCCGATGTCTCGGTGCGGACCACAGGTGTCTCGGCCGTGGACGGCGTGGAATGCGGCAACGGCGTCGTCATCGACCATGGCGACGGCTGGGAGAGCCAGTATTGCCACCTGGCCCAGGGCAGCGTGATCGTGACGCAGGACGCCAAAGTCCGGGCCGGCCAGCCCATCGCCCGTATCGGCCTTTCGGGCCAGACGGAGTATCCGCACCTGCACTTCACCCTGCGCAAGGACGGCCAGGTAGTCGATCCCTTCGCGCCTGCAGGCGGCGAGGTCTGCGAAGCTAAGGGCGCGTTGTGGTCGGCCGACCTGGTCGAGGCCCTGGCCTACAAGGCCGGGGCGGTTCTCAACACCGGATTCTCATCCGGGGCCGTTTCGATGGAGTCCATCGAGGATGCCGGACTTCCCCCCGCCAGCGCGCATGCGCCAGCGCTGGTGGCCTATGTGCGCGCCATCGGGCTGGAGGCCGGCGATGTCCAGCGCCTGAAGGTGACGGGGCCTGACGGGACGCCCCTGGCGGAGACCACCATCGACCCGCTGGACGGGCCGAAGGCCCAGTACATGCTCTATGCCGGACGTCGGACGCCGCCCGAGGGCTGGGCGCCCGGAACCTACACGGCCGAGTACTGGGTGGAGCGCGGCGGCAAGCGCGCCCTGGCGCAGCGATTCGAGGCCAGCCTCTGACCACACGCCCGCCGGTCGGCTGGATTTTTGGTTAAACCTGTCGCGAAAGCGACAGATTCTCTTTCGCGCTGCGGCGGACTAAGCTACAGTTTGGTGTCAGCCTTGCTCTCCAGGGCTGTGTCGCATCGGCCGGGCCATAGCATCCATGCCAGCTATGGCCCGGCCTCTTGCATTCCCGACCATATGACTGGGCTCGCGCGCGGATCAGTCTGTGTCTGGCGCCAGCGTTGGCGGCGTCGCCAGGACCAGAAGATCAAACTTCATCAGCCATAGCAGGGCCCGTTCCAGACGGCCGGCGCGGTCGCTATCGGCGGCCAGCGGCGTCAGGAGTTCGGCCAGCGCACACTCTCCCTGGCGGGCGACGGCGTTGTAGGCGGCCTCGATCTCGGCCTTGGGCGCCATGGCCCAGCGGCCGATGCTGGCGAGCCCCTGGTCCAGAACCGCCAGGGCTTCGGTCCAGTTAGACGCGGCCGGCCCCAGGCGTAGCCGGTCCTGAGGCCTCAGGGTGGCGGTCGGATAGGCGGCGAAGAGGGTGAAGGGATCCAGACGGCGGGGATGGTTGGGACGCACCGGCTGATGCTTGTCGGGTCCGGCGGCGGCGCGGCGCCTAGCCAGCTCCTCCCAGAAATCCTGATACTGGGGAATGATCGCCGACCAATCGAGGGCCTCGGCCACCCGGCGGCGGCCGGCCTCCCCCATGCGCCGCCGCAGGTCAGGGTCGCGGACCAGGGCCGACAGGGCCTCGACCGCCGCGGCCATGTCGATGGCGGTCATCTGGGCGGCGGCGCCCACATAGTTCTCATAGGACAGCCAGCCATTGTCGTGGCTGAAGGCCAGGTCCTGACCAAGGCCGGGGCGCGGGGCCAGGGTCGGAATGCGGAAGCCATCAATCCCGTGCCGCACCGTTTCGCGATAGCCGTTCCAGTCGGTGACCACGCAGGGCAGGCCTGCGGCCATGGCCTCGGCCGGAGTCAGGCCGAAGGTCTCCTGGATATTGTCGGAGAAGGACAGGAACAGGTCAGCGGCCGACCAGATGGAAAAGCGGGTGTCTGCGGGCCGGCCATCCACAGGGCGGTATTGGATGCTGGGACAAAAGGCCCGAGTGGAGGCATGGAACTTCTCCCAGGCCTCGGGGCTGGCGGACCAGCCGGAGACAATCCAGTAGAGGGTCTTGCCCGTCGCCTTGGCCGTGCGCTCGAGGGCCTGGGCCATCAGCGCCGGGTTCATCTTGGCCAGGGCGTTCAGGCGCCCGACATAGAGGGCTACAACGGCGTCGTCGGGAATATCGAGGCGTTGGCGCCACGCCCGACGCTGGGCCAGATCGGTGGCGAAGTCGTCGCTGTTGACCCCCAGGGGAATGGTTGCGAACTGTGGCTTGGCGAGGCGCGTGGCGCCCAGGCGCTCAATGAGATCCTCGCGAGCGGCCTCGAGCTGCACCTCCACATTGGCGCGGACAGCGGCCGAGGTGCAGATGACGCCATCCCACGGCTCCACAGGGCTGACCAGCAGGTCGACGAGGGCGTCGATCGCCTTGTGGGTGGCGGTGGTGTGGGTGACCCCGCAGAGACTATAGGTCGCTGGCCCCACCGTACGTCGCCGCCAGGCCTCGGGACCGATCGAGGGACTGGGATAATAGACGCAGCCGGGATCGCTGAGGGCGGCGCGGCCGTCCGGCGGCAGCCAGCGCGCGGGACGGGACGAAGGCTCGATGCCGCGAACCAGGGCGCTGGCCTGGTCCTGGGTCAGGGCGCTCTGGCGCCAGAAGGCCATGTAGGGGGCGTCGAGGTGGCGGATATAGCCCCGCAGGAAGCTCTCCCCCGCGGAATGGCGGCCCATCAGCTGGTCTCGGTCGGTCCGGTAGCCGTCTGGATGCAGAAGGATGGCGGCGTTGCGCATGACCACCTGGCCTAAAGGCAAAGCTAGCCCGCCGAAAGCGCCAATTGCGCAGGGTCACGAGCCTCGCGCAAAGAAAAGGGGCCGCCCCGAAGGACGGCCCCAATCTTGGTTCAAACTTCAGATCGCTTAGGCGACGAAGCTGCTCTCGTCGAGATCGGTGAGGTCCTTGCCCATGAGTTGGACAGTGCCCGTGACGGTGTTGGTGCCGCTGATGTCGGCGAACACATAGACGTCGCCGCCGACCTGCACCGAGACGATGTCGCGCTGCCCGCCACCGATCAGGGCGGCGGCGTCGTTGAACGCCTGGGTGTAGGTCCAGGTCGCGTCGCCGATCTCGGCGTAGTTGGCAGCCGTACCGGCGAAGCCGAACGAGATCGTGTCGGTGCCGGCATCGTTGAAGTCGGTGATGCGGTCGATCGAGCCCGAGGTCGACGAGGTGTCACCCGCCGCGAAGACGAACTTGTCGTCGCCGGCGCCACCGGTCACCGTGTCGACGCCAGCGCCACCAGCGATGGTGTCGTTGCCGTCACCGCCGGTGATCTGGTCATTGTCGGCGCCGCCTTGCAGCGAGTCAGCACCCGTACCGCCGGTGATGGTGTCGGTGCCAGCGCCGCCGTTGACGACGTTGGTGCCGTTACCGGTGGTGATGATGTCGTTGCCATCGCCACCCGAGATGGTGTCGTTGCCAGCGCCGCCATTGATGGCGTCGTTGCCCGCGTCACCCGACAGGCTGTTGTTGCCGCCGCCGGCCGCATCGATCTGGTCGTTGCCTTCGCCACCAAAGACGGTGTCGTTGCCAGCGCCCGTTTCGATGTCGTCGTTGCCCACACCGCCGTCGATCAGGTCGTTGCCATCACCGCCGTCGAGGACGTCGTTTCCGCCCTCGCCGTAGATGGAGTCAGCGCCCGTGCCGCCGGTGATCTGGTCATCGCCGAGGTTGCCGTTCAGGAAGTTGGTGCCCGAGGTGCCGACAATGGTGTCGTTGCCTTGGCCGCCGAGCAGGGTGTCGTTGCCGGCCCCGGCTGTCATGCTGTCGTTGCCGAGGTTGCCGTTGGCCCAGTCGTTGCCGTCGCCGCCGGCGATTTGGTCGTTGTCCTGACCGCCGTACAGGGTGTCGTTGCCAGCGCCGCCGTCGAGGGTGTCATTGCCGGCATTGCCTTGCAGCACGTCGTTGTCAGCATTGCCATTCAGGATGTCAGCGCCAAGGCCGCCCCAGATGGTGTCGTTGCCAGCGCCGCCCGAAAGCTCGTCGTCGCCTTCACCGCCGTCGATGCTGTCATTGCCAGCGCCGCCGTCGATGCTGTCATTGCCGCCTTCACCCAGCAGGGTGTCCGCGCCAGTGCCGCCATTGAGCTCGTCGTTGCCCAGGTTGCCGTTGATGTAGTTCGAGCCGCCGGCGCTGGTAATGACGTCGTCGCCTTGGCCGCCCAGCAGCGTGTCGTTGCCGGTGCCGCTCTCGATTTCGTCGTTGCCGAGGTTGCCGTGGACGAAGTTGTTGCCGTCGCCGGCCGTGATCGAGTCGTTGCCTTGGCCGCCATAGATCTGGTCAGCCCCGGCCCCGGCCGTGATCGAGTCGTTGCCGGCATTGCCCTGGATGAAGTTGGCGCCGGCGCCGCCCACCAAGGTGTCTGCGCCGCTGCCGCCGAACAGGCCATCAGCGCCCGTGTCACCGGTGCCGGCGTCGGTACCAGCGCCGCCGATGAACAGGACCGAACCCGTGGTGGTGGTTTCGCGTTCGCCGTAGATACCGGTGCCGAACAGCTTGGTGACGCCGTTGACGGTGATGCTCACGCGGTCAGGATCGGCGCCCGTGCCGGTGATGTACTGGACCCGGATCGCCGAGGCGTTGGTGCCCGGCGCGAAGGCCAGCGAGTCGGTGCCGGCGGTGTAGTCGATCGCCTGTGCCGCCGTAATCGTGTCGAAAGTGTAGTTAGCCATGCTTCTCTCCAGTCAGTGTCACGTGGACCCCAGAACGCCTGGCCACCATCCCGCGGATGGAGCGGTCCTGGCGGTCCCTCCCCGCGCGCCATTACGCATGGACGTGGCGAAGGTTAAAACGAGCCCGAGGAATGGGTATCGGATGCTTCGTCGATACGCAATATCAAAAAGCCTTGCCGGGGGCGGGTCGCGTAGAGGTGTGACATGCCCGCCGAGACTCAGATGGGCGTCATTCTACTCTTCGCGCAGGGCGCTGTCGAAGGTGTCGGTCAGTGGGTCCAGAATATAGGACAGGATCGAACGCCGTCCGGTGACGATCATCGCCTGGGCCGGCATGCCGGGCGCCAGCTCCACATCCCGGGGCAGCTTGGCCAGGGCGGCGGGGTCGATGCGCAGTTCGGCCAGGAAATAGGCGACGCCGGTCTGCTGATCCACCAGGCGGTCGGCCGACAGGCTGGTGACGACGGCGTCCATGGGCGGCAAGCGGCGCGAGCTGAAGGCCGAAACCTCGACGCGGGCCTCCTGGCCGACGCTGACGCTGTCGATGTCGTTGGGCTGGACGCGGGCATGGACGATCAGGGGCGCGTCAGCCGGCACGATATCCATCAGCAGTTCGCCCGGGGTGACCACGCCCCCGACCGTGAACTGGGTGAGGTTCAGCACATAGCCGTCCACCGGCGAGCGGACCGTCGTGCGCTCCTGAATCTGGCGGGCTGCGGTCAGGCGCGGGCCGACGTCTGACAGCTGGCTCTGCATCTGGCGCAGGCCCTCGGCGGCCTCGCTGATTCGCTGGTTGCGCAGGGTGGTCAGCTGGAGCCGCGCCTCCCCTTGCGCCTGGCGCAGCCGGTTGAGTTCAGAGGTCAGCGCGCCCCGGCGTCCGCCCAGCTCCGCCAAGCTGCGCTCATAGCGCAGGATCAGGGTCTTGGGCGCATAGCCCTTTTCAAAAAGGGTCTGATAGCCGGCCAGCTCTTCGCGGGTGAAGCCGATCTGTTCATCGATGGAATCGAGCTGGGCCTGGACCCCGACCATCTGGGTGGCCAGCTGATCGACCCGCTGCTCCAGCACGCCCTGCTGGCTGATGAAGAACTGCAGGCGCGTGTTGAATAGAAGCTGCTGGTCACGGATCAGGCCGGCGACCCGGGGGTCGCTCATGCGCCCGGTCAGGTCCTGCGGCAGGCTGAGGGTCTGGCTTCCCACCGACTCGGCGCTGAAGCGGGCGCTCTGGGCCAGGACGGCGTCATACTGATTTTGCAGCACATCGACTGCGGCGTCCGACTGGACGGCGTCGAAGCGGATCAGGGGCTGGTTGGCGCGGACGCGCTCGCCTTCCCGCACCAGGATCTGGGAAACCACGCCCCCTTCGCGGTGGCGCAGGGTCTTGCGGCTGGATTCCACCCGCACCTCGGCTGGCGCCACCACCGCGGCGCTGATCTGGGTGAAGCCGGCCCAGATGAGCATGCCGAAGACGAAGACGCCCACGACCACGCAGCCGATCAGCACCGGCCGCCACAGGCGCTTTTCCAGGTCGCGGTTCGGTTCGGGCGCGCCCACGTCGAAGCGGGTGTCGAGGGGACGGATCGGGCCGAGCACCGGCTTGAGATCGAATTTCATCGGCTGGCCTCGACGGGGCGAACGGCGGCCGGCTGGGTGACCCGGGCCATGACGGCCTCCCGCGGGCCGAACATCTCCATGCGGCCATCCCGCAGAACCAGCATTTTGTCGGCCGAGCGCAGGATGCTTGGCTTGTGTGACACCACCACCACCGTCGTGCCCTTGGCCCGCTGGGCGTCGATGACCTGCAGCAGGGCGTTTTCGCCCTCGGCGTCCAGGCTGGCGTTGGGTTCGTCCAGCACCAGCAGGCGCGGATCGTTCAGCAGGGCGCGGGCCAGGCCCACCCGCTGCCGCTGGCCGGCCGACAGGATGTAGCCGCCGTCGGTCAGTTCGGTCTCATAGCCCTTGGGCAGCCGCAGGATCATCTCGTGCACATTGGCCTGGGTGGCGGCTTCGATCACCGCCTGGTCGGTCACGTCGGCGCGGAAGCGGGCGATGTTGTCGCGCAGGGTGCCGGCGAACAGCTCTGTGTCCTGCGGCAGATAGCCCACATGAAGGCCGAATTCCGTCCGGTTCCAGGCGAAGACGTCAGCCCCGTCCAGGCGCACATGCCCGCTCACCGGCCGCCAGACTCCGACGATCAGCCGGGCCAGGGTGGACTTGCCCGCGCCGGAAGGGCCGATGATCCCCAGCATTTCGCCGGGCTCGATCTTGAAGTTCAGCCCCTGGAGCACGAACCGCTCCGCGCCCTGCGGGGCGAAGTTCACCGCCTCGATGCTCAGCTGGCCCAGCGGCCGCGGCAGAGAGGTGGCGGGGGTCGTGGGCTTGTAGTTGTTCAGCAGGATGTTCAGCCGGTCATAGGCGCGGCCGCCATTGACGATGCCGTCCCAGGCGCCGACCACCTTCTCGATGGGCTGCAGGGCGCGGCTGGCCAGGATCATGTTGGCGAACAGCATGGCCGGCGGGATCTTGCCCACGACCACCAGATAGGCGCCGACGCCGATCACCAGGACCTGGATGAACATGCGCGTGAATTTGGTGATGTTGGAGACCACGCTGGAGCGCTGCGACGCCCAGGCGCTGCGCTCGATGGCGCGGCCGCGGAAGGCCGACCAGCGGGCGCCGAGCGCGCCCAGCATGCCCATGGCGCGCACGACCTCGCCGTTGCGCAGGCCCGCCTCGGTGAAGGCGTAGGCCTTCAGGCTGGCCTCATTGGCCTCCTGTAGGGGCGGCCGCGACAGACGATCCTGCAGCATGGCGAGGCCGAACAGGACCACAGCGCCCGTCAGGGTGATCGCCCCCACCAAGGGGTCGATGACGAACAGAATGCCGATGAAGAGCGGCATCCAGGGCAGGTCGAAAATGGCCGAGAAGACGGAACCCGTCAGGATCTGCCGGAAGGCGTCCAGATCGCGCAGGGCCTGGGACCGGGTCTGCCCTTGCCCCTTGGTCTCGGCCTCGAACAGGGCGGCGAAGACGTGGCTGGAGACCCGCTGATCGAGCATGATCCCATAGTTGATCAGGACCCGGGTCCGCAGTTCGTCAATGACGCCCGAGATCAGAAACACCAGTAGCGTCCCCACCGTCAGGACGATGAGCGTGGAGACGCTATGACTGGACAGCACCCGCCCGTAGATCTGGAAGGTGTAGAGCGGCAGGGCCAAGTAAAGCAGGTTACTGATCAGGCTGAAGCCGGCGGCGAAGGCCAGCGGCCTGGAGCCTTCTTTCAGCGCCCCCGTCAGCACATTGTCGGGCAGCGACGCAAACGGGTTCAGGATCTTCATGCGGGCGAACGTCCGTCGGAGCCTCAGAGCCCCCAAAAGCGGAGCGCTTGAGGGCGCGACACATGACGACCGACGCTGGTCAAGTCAATGGCGGCGCCTCGGGCGCGGTTATGGCGAGTGTTTGGACCGCCAAGCATGGGCGGCTTCATAGAGTTCGTACTCGGCCGGAAATGAGGCCGCATGGAACGATCGAAAAGCCGATAGGTCAGAGCCCGGGTCACCGCGTCGAACTTCATCGTCAGCCCGGTTGATATGGACCACTTTCGCAGGCGGACAACCCAACGCCTTCGCTAGGGCGCGGGAATCTTCATCGTACCGCTCCAGCACGCCGACGAAGACGTAGCCGTCATCAAAGGCCGCTCCGGGCGCGGTGTTCCAGGGCAGTTGCGCCATCGTCGCGAATGGATCCTCCGTCTGACCCATGGCGAGATCACGACGTCGGGCAAGCCAGGTCTCGAAGGTCGGGTGATCCTCCAACTCCGGCACTCGCCCGCCCTCTCGCATTTGGTAATGGAGGTACTTCCACTGTGACACCGTCCGACTGAAAGGGTGGCGCAGAAAGACGATGAATTGACGCGCCTTCGGGTAGTAGTCGAACGGACCTATGCCGCGAACGCGGTTGAAATGCCCATGGACGCAAATGCCTGCCGATAGGGTGTGATGCTCGGGGGGTTCGCCCTGAAGGCCGCGATAGTGGAAGAACAGTCGTTCGCCGAACCAGCTGCGAAGGGCTAGGCGAAGGCTCGTGCCAGCGGTCTTCGGAACGTGCAGCGATATGAGCGCCTGACCAGGGTCGTAGGCCGCCAAGTCGAACCTCCTCTGAACAGTGAATTCAACGCCCGGCCTGCCGGGCCCAATGCTCCAGCGGGGTCATGCCGGTCTCAGCCAGTTCCGGGTGCGCCGCCAGATAGGCGCCCGGCGCAAATCCGGCCTTGGCGGCGCCCAGGTCCCAGGCCCCGCCGGCCAGATAGTCGATCAGCGGATTGCCCCCAGGCGCCAAGCCGCCGGGCTTGGCCGAAACATACTGGGAGGATGAGAACCAGCCGCTGGGGTCGCGCAGCTCGGCCCCGCCGACCATGACGAAGTGGGTCAGAGGCTCGGCGCCGGCCTCCGCCACATCAGGGTAACGCTCCAGATACCAGGTCGGGTCGAACAGCGGGTGCGGCTTCAGGCCCGCCCGCCAGCCCTCGGTCAGATAGTGCAGCAGCGCCGGCTGGCCGCGCCCGCCCTGACCGGCCTGGTCGAGATAGTAGTCGGTGTCGAACAGAGGGTGGGGGTTCACCCCTTCGCGCCAACCCTGACCCAGATAGTGAACCAGAGGATTGACCCCGGCGGCGGCGAGATCGGGGCGCTGGGAGACATACCCGTCGCCACAGAAGAGCGGATGAGGGTCAAACCCCTCCGCAGCCCCTATCCGAACATAGTGCTCCAGCGGCGTCAGGCCCGTGGCGCTTACCGCAGCGTCGTGCCGGGTCAGATAGAAGGCAGGGTCGAACAGGGGATGGGGAACACGGCCCTCCCGGCCGCCACTGACCAGATAGTGGGCCAGGGGATTGGCGCCCGCGGCGTCGAGGTAACGGGCCAGATATCCGTCATGGTCGAAGATGGCTGAGGGGCGCAGGCCAGCCCCTGACCGCTGTTGCGCATAGCGCGCCATGTCCTTCAGGCCTGCAAGCCGGCCCCTCACGCCCCCGACAGACGGGAGCCAGAGACCAGACCGCGCAATCACCGCAGCCCGCCCGGGCGCGCCCAGCTTAAGAAGCAGGCTTTCGATCGTCTGGCTGAGGCGGCTGCGCCGCCGGGGACGCCGTCGGACGGCCCGGCGGTGGATGGCGACCTGCGCCGCGCGCGCCGCCGCAACGGCTTCCGCGCGGCCGGCCAGGGCGCGATCCAGGGCCAGGGTCAGCCGCGAACGCGTCAGGGCGAGCTCGACCTCAGCCTGGAGCTGGTCGGCCACCAGTCGCCTGTGTCGCTCCGCCACCCGGATCGCCTTGGCGACGATCGGACTGACAGCGCTCTGCGCCGGCGGCGGCGCCCGGTTCAAGGACTGCGGATTGTCGTCTTCAGTCATGCGGCGCTCCCTTCGGCGCGACCATCGGCGATCAGCCAGGCCCGATAGCCGCCCGGCCCGGCGTCAAAGGGATCATCGAAGGTCGCCTGCAGGTCAGGACTGTCTCGCCAGAGCACCCGATGGCTCTTGTCGATCGGCGCGCCGTCCGAATAGGTCCCATAGGCCCAGTAGCGGGGCGGGATGGCCGGGTCGGTCGCCGCCGCCACCTGACGCTTGTACCAGTTCCAGATCTCATAGACCTCGAAGTTGTCGCCGGCGTACTTCTTGGTCATCAGGTCGCCCGTGGGCCCCAGCTTGGTGAAGTGCCAGAAGCGCAGGGGCCGCCCATTGACGGTGATCGCACCGTCCTTGCCGATGGCCACCTTGCGCTGTGACAGGTTCCAGCTGGCCACATTGTAGCCCGGGTCGCGCACCACCTTCACCTTGTCGAACAGGGCCGGGACATGGTCGCACCACCGCTGGTCGACAAACAGGCCGCGGGGCATGTCGTCGTAGCAGTATTCGAGCAGGCGATCGTTCCACCACTTGGCGAAGCGGGCGCCCTCGCCCGTGGTCCGGATGGCCACGAAGCCCAGATTGAAGATGCCCGTGCGCGAGGCCGACAGGTCGTTGTCGAGGATGGCGGTGCGCTCGGTGTTCGGGTCGATCAGGTGCGGCGTCAGCAGGATGTCGTGCTCATCCAGCCAGTCGATAAGCGGATCGAGGGGCGCTAGGAGCGCCGTATCGGGATCAAGGTAGATGGCGATGTCGGCCTGGCTGCAGGCCTGGTGGATGAAAGGCCCCTTCACCGCCGTGCAGACCTCGACCACGTCATGGCGAAACAGCCAGTTGCGGAAGTTCTCGATCCCCAGATCCTGCGCCCAGACGACCCGGTCGAAAGGCTCCTTGTCCGGATCAAATGCAAAGCCCGGCGGCGGTTCGTCGGTGATCAGCGCCACCAGCTCCCAGTCGGGGTGAAACCGACGCAGGGTGGAATAGAGCACCCGAGCCCGATTCAGGTACGAGAAGGTGAAGCTGGAATAGCAGAGCACCTTCATTGGGAAGCCTCCCCGTCCAGAAGGTCGATGGTCAGGCGGCTATAGCTGAGATCATGAAGCGCCGGCTGGCGCACGGACCGACGCAGGTCGAGCACGGCGCCGGTCTCGAACATCGCAAACAGGGCCGCCTCGTTCGCGAGGACGCGCCCCTGGCCGGTCGTCTCGACAAAGGCGGCGACATTGCCGGTGTCGGGGCTCGTCACGATCGCGGCGCCCGCGGCGGCCGCCTCATAGGTGGTGAAGGAAAAGGTCTCACGACACAGGGACCATATCATCACCGCGTCAACGCCCAGGGAGTCCAGGGCGTCCTGCATCGCCCGGGGCTGGGACTCGCTCACCGTCACGGGGTGGAAGCTGAGCGGCAGCCCTCCGGTGGCGTCGCGGGCCAGATGCAGGAACTCGTAGCGAGGATCCTCGGCGAATCTGAGGACAAGCTCGCGGAAGACCGGCCAGCCCTTGAGGGTGCTGGGCAGGCCTGGAAAGGCCAGGCGGAAGGGGCGATCCGCGGCGGTCGGCACGGCGTCGGCTGAGGCCTTGCGATCGCGCTCGACCAGTCGGGCCAGCGGCGTCACGACCGTCCGCACGCCAGACAGCCCCGTCCCTCGCCGCCAGGTGTCCAGGGCCACCTGGCTTGGCGCGGCGACGGACATGGTCAAGGCGCTGAACAGCCGATCATGTTCGTCCAGATGGAACTGCCGATGTGGACCATAGACACAGACGCCGCAGGCCGCGCTGCCTAGGGGCGGCGCCCCGCAATCGGCCACATCGTTTCGCAGGAGATGGTAGCTGGCGCAGACGCCGGCGAAGTCATGGACCCAGAACCAGCCTTCCCGCAGTCCGGCGGCTCGGGCGATCGCCAGAATGTCGCTGACCGAATGGCCGAGCAGGCTGTGGATGGCGAGACTTCGCCGCCCCGGGGTGACCGCCGCGAGAACCGATTCAAGCGCCTCGACCAGGACGGCGGGATAGAAGGTTCCCGCCGACACGCCATTCCATACCACGCCCAGAAGTTCGGTCTGGCCCGGACGGCGCAAGATGGGTCGAGAATTGACTGGGTAGATGTGCAGGTGGTCGCGACCCGACGCGGCCGCTGCGGCGCCCTCGCGCTGAAGGCACAGCTGCACGCCCCCCAGATTGGCCAGGTAGTCGTCGTGGCTGAAGGTCAGGTGGAGGTCGGCAAGGCCGGACCGGGCGTTCTCCAGCAGGGCGACCAAGGCCTCCGTCGTCCCGCTCCCGACCGGCCCGTCTTCCACCTGCGCCGCCTTGATCCGCGCTTCCGGGGTCTGCAGGGCGGCGATGATGCGGTAGCGAAAGCCGAGCTCCAGGCGCGGAACCCGGCCCTCCTGGCGACCAGCCTGCAGATAGTGGACGAACGGCTGGATGGAGGCCGCTGCGACATCGGGATTGAGTTCCAGATAGTCCGACACTGAGAACCAGCGCGCCGGATCGCGCCCCTCACGCCAGCCCACCTCCAGGAAGTGCGTCACCGGATCGGCGCCCTTTGCGGCGACGTCGGGATTCTCCGCCATGTAGAACTCGTGGTCAAAAGCCTGGGCGACGAGATCGTAGATGGCGCTCGCCGAGGCCTCTGCGGACTCCTCAGGCGAACGGCCGGCCTCGTGCGGCTCGGTAGCTTCGGCCATGGCGGGCGACGGGGCGACGACTTCCGGAGCGTAGCCCCAGCTGACTCGCCCCTCACCGTCGGCCAGCAGACGGCCCAGGGCGGAGGCTCGAACCTGGCGCCCCTGGCCCGCGCCGGACGCCAGGAAATGGGCCAGGGGATTGCCGCCGGAAGCCGCCACGTCAGCATGATCGGCGAGATAGGCGGTGGTGGAGAACCAGGCGGCGGGATCGCGCCCTTCCCGCCAGCCGTGTTCCACATAGTGCGCAATGGGGTCGGCGCCGGCGGCGGCCACGTCCGGATAGGCGCGCCGATAAAAGACCGGATCCAGGGCCGTGCTGACCAATGCCAATGTGAAGTCTTGGGCGGCCGGAGCAGCCATGCGGGGCTCCTTGTCGAGGCCGAAGGGTTCTGTGCAACAGAAGACCGGGGGGATCAACCACACCGTTCCCGTCTTGCGGCGCGGGCCGCACGGCCATACAGCACCTTGTGTGACCCTCGCCAAGCGCCTTCCGATAGATCATCGAGCGGCCGGCCCCCCATCAAGCCGGGCGGCCTATCTCGTGCTCGGCATGCACCGTTCAGGGACATCAGCGCTCACCCAGGTCCTGGCCCTGGCGGGCGCGGCCCTGCCGGAAAACGTGATGCCGGGGGACGAGCACAACGCCAAGGGCTACTTCGAGCCCTGGCGCATCGCCATCTTCAACGACCAGCGGCTGCGGGCCGCGCGCAGCGCCTGGGACGACCCCTTCGTGTTTCCCTATCGTCCCCTGGAGGCCCGGGAGGAGAAGCGATGGATCACACGGGCCACAGACCTTTTCGATGAAGAATTTGCGGGCGCGCGCCATCCCCTGATGAAAGACCCCCGGGTCAGTGTCCTGGGCCCCCTTTGGCGGACGGTCCTGCAGGACCTCGGACTTCCGGCCCGAGCCGTTATCCCCGTGCGGCACCCCCTTGAGGTCGCCGGCTCCCTGTCCAAGCGCAACGGCTTTCCGGTGGAGAAGTCGCTGTTGATCTGGGTCGCCTACATGCTCGCCGCCGAGTCCTGCAGCCGCGGCATGCCCCGCGCCTTTGTGCCCTATGACGGGCTGCTGGCGGACTGGCGCGTTCAGGCGGCGCGGATCGAGGCCGCCCATGGGGCGCCCCTCCCCGCCCTGACCCCGCAGGCGGGTCAGGCCATCGACGGTTTCCTGACCCAGGAGCTGCGCCACAACGCCGCCGCCGACGACCTGGCGAAGATTCCCCAGGTGGGTCCGATCGCCGCCCAGGTCTATGACTGGTTCGCGGCCGCCGCGCAGGACAGGCCCAGGCCCACAGCCGAGCTCGCCGCCGCCGAAGAGGCCCTTGAGGAGATGCGGCGGATCATGGGCGTGTTCGTCTCGCCGGTGACCTCCGACCTTGACGCGACGCGCAGCGACCTGCTGGAGGCTCGCCAGATCGCCGCCTTCGAGCAGGCCAAAAGCCGGTCTCTGGAAGCGCAGCTTGCCAACCAGCAGGCGATCAACCTGGCTCAGGCCGACGATCTGCGCCGACTTGAACAGACCATGGACGAGCTTCTAGACGACCTCCTCGGCGATAGCTGAACCCTCGCCCACCCGACGGATGCCCGTGTCAGACTCCACATCATCTTCGCCGACCGATCAGGCCGCCGAACTCCTGGCCAAGCGCCAGCGGGTTCGCCTTCAGACGGTGGCCGCCGCGGCCCAGCGCTGGCGGCGATACCGCGAGGTCCGGGTCCGTCAGAACTCCAGCCTTGTCCTGGCCCGTCTGGCGCAGCGCCTTGCGCTTCCCTTGGCCCGGGGCAAGTGGCCCGGGCGGGCCCTGCTGGTCATGGCGTCGGGCGTCTGGCGGGAGGATCTGCTGTATGGGCTGGGGGTCGAGCCGGCGCTAAGCCCGAGCCTGGCCGCCTATGTTCGGGCCGGGCCGGATCCCGCCGCCCATCCCCGCGCCCTTTTCGACCAGTCGGACTACCTGGCCCGGGTCCCGGAACTCGCCGGGTCCCGCTGGGCGCCCCTGGCCCACTATCTTGTCCTGGGCGATGGCGCCGGCCTTGATCCCCATCCCCTGGTCAGCGTCAACGACTACCGCCTGCGGAACGGCGCGGCCGTGGAGGCGAGCGGCCTCAGCGTGCTTCAGCACTACCTGTTGGTCGGCGCGGCCCAGGGTCTGGACCCGCACCCGCTGTTCGACCTGCGCCACTATGTGGGCCAGTGCGAGACCGTGGCCGCCTCAGGTGAGGACCCTCTGACCCACTATCTGCGGGAGGGCTGGCGCCAGGGCTTGGATCCCCATCCCTTGTTCGCCAACGACTGGTATCTGGAGCGCTATCCCGAGGTCGCGGCCGCCGGCATTGCGCCGCTGCTGGACTATGTCACCGGCGGCGCCGAGCTGGGTCGCGATCCCCACCCCCTATTCGACGGCGCCTGGTATGCCGAGCGTTACCGCGATCTGAGGACCCCGGGCTTCAACGCCCTGGCCCATTTTGTCCGCTTCGGCGTCCGCGAACATCGCGACCCCAGCCCCCACTTCGATTCGACCTTCTATCTGCAACAGGACGGCGGGGCCGAGGGGGCCGGACCGGACCCCTTGAGCGACTATGTCGCCCGGGGCGCCTTTGAAGGCCTTTGGCCGGCCGCCGATTTCGATGAGGCGGCCTATCTTCTGGCCAATCCGGAGGCGGCGGCGACGCCCTACAGCAGCCTGGAGCACTGGGCGCGCCATGCGGGCGCCAAACCCGCACCGCTGGCGGGGTCTGGGGTCCAGGGCGCCGCGGCCATGTTCGATCAGATGCGCGCCGCGAGCCGCCACAGAGACGCCGCCGCCTATGACCTCCAGGGCTATGACGACCTGGCGCGGACCTGGGCCAGGATTCAAGCCGGGCGGATCGAGGACTTCGTCCCGACGCCGCCCAAGATGGTCTCCATCACCGGCGACCTCGCCGCGGCGGCCCGGCGGATCAGCCTGCCGACGGCGGACGCGCCCCGCGCCTCGATCATCATTCCGGCCTTCAATAATCTGCGCTTCACCCTGGAATGCCTGCAGGCCCTGGCGGGCGCCGGTGGACTTGAGGGCGCCGAGACCCTGGTGATCGACGACGCCTCCACCGACGAGACGGCCGCCGTGCTGGCCGGCGTGCCCGGCCTGAAGGTCATCACCAACCCCGAGAACCTCGGCTTCATCCGCACCTGCAACCGCGCCGCGGCCGAGGCGCGGGGCGAGGTGCTGATCTTCCTCAACAACGATGTCCAGGTGCGTCCGGGCTGGCTTGCGCCGCTGACCGAAGCGCTCTCCGACCCCCAGGTCGGCGCCGTAGCGCCCAAGATGCTGTTCCCTGACGGGCGGCTGCAGGAGGCCGGGGCGCGGATCAACGCCGATGGCTCCAGCGAGATGATCGGCCTCTTCCAGGATCCGGACCTGCCGCGTTGGAATGTGGGCCGAGAGGTGGACTACGCCTCGGGCGCCTGCCTGGCGGTGCGGCGGGCCGACTTCGAGGCGCTTGAGGGTTTCGACCTGGCCTTCGCGCCCGCCTATTGCGAGGACGCCGATCTCTGTTTCCGCCTGCGGGAACGGGGCGCGAAGATCCTCTATGAGCCGCGCTCGGCGATCATCCACCACCTCAGCGTCACGGCCAACTCCATCGACGCCGGCTACAAGCTGCGCCTGGCGACCCGCAACCAGCAGCGCTTCGTCAAGCGCTGGGCCCACCGGCTGGACGCGCTGAACCAGGTGCGCACCATCGCCTTCCACCTGCCCCAGTTCCACGCCATTCCCGAGAACGATCGCTGGTGGGGCGCCGGCTTCACCGAGTGGACCAATGTCACCCGCGCCCTGCCGAGCTATCGCGGGCACTACCAGCCGCATCTGCCCGCCGACCTGGGCTTCTATGACCTTTCCGATCCGGCGGCTCTGAAGCGCCAGACGGCGCTGGCGGCCCGCTATGGCCTGGGGGGCTTCTGTTTCTACTACTACTGGTTCTCGGGCGGGCGTCGGGTGCTGGAGACCCCGCTGAACCATCTGATGGCTGAGGATGGGCCAGACTTCCCGTTCTGCGTCTGCTGGGCCAACGAGAACTGGACCCGGACCTGGGACGGCCAGGAACAGGACGTGCTGCTGGCCCAGACCTACAGCGCCGAAGACGCCGTGGCCCTGATCACGGACATGGCTCCGCTGATGCGGCGCCCCAACTATATCCGCATCAATGGCCGCCCCCTGCTGGTGATCTATCGCCCAGGCCTGCTGCCCGACGCCGCGGCCTGGGCCAGGACCTGGCGGGAGACCGCCAGGGCGCTCGAGCTGGGCGAGATCTACCTGGCCTTCGTGGAGACCTTCGACGTGGCCGGGACCTATCCCGATCCCGCCGCCCTGGGCTTCGATGCGGCCATCGAGTTCCCCCCGATGGGCGCGGCCCAGCCGATCAGCCTGCCGGGCCCCCTGCAGAACCGCGCCTTCGAAGGCGTGGTCAGCGACTACCGCGAGCTGGTGCGGCATTTCCTCAAGGCCCCGACGCCCGCCCACACCCGCTTCCGCGGCGTCGCGCCGTCCTGGGACAATACGGCCCGGCGGCAGGACAACGCCTATGTCTTCCATCATGCCAGCCCTGGCGCCTTCCAGGCCTGGACCGAGGCCATGCTGGCCGAGGCCCGGCGCCAGAACTTCGGCGAGGAGCGGATCGTCTTCATCAACGCCTGGAACGAATGGGCCGAGGGCGCCCACCTGGAGCCCGACATCCGGTTTGGTCACGGCTGGCTGGAAGCCCTCAGGAACGCCGCCGAGGCTGACCTCCTGGAGCCTCGCCCATGAGCCCGCCAAGCCGCGACGCCGACCTGGGCGACATGGTCGTGGTCGGCCACCCCTTCGCCCCGATCGGCATGGGCGAGCATCTGAGGTCCACCGTCCGCGCCCTACGGGCTGCGGGCCTGCGCCCGGGCCTGCTGGACGTCTATGGCTTGGATCGCGGCTGGGATCCGGACCTGGAGCGCGCCTATGGCCCCGATGTGACCCGCCAGCTCTCACGGTCCTTGAACCTCTTCTGCGTGAACGCCAACGAGGTGGACGAGGTCATGGCCCGGCTGGACGCCTCGGCCTTCGGTGAAGCCCACAACATCATCTTCCCCGCCTGGGAACTGCCCGACTATCCTCAGCCGTGGGTCGAGAAGCTCGCGGCCTTTGACGGGCTCTGGGCGCCGACCACCTTCGTCCAGGACGCCATGGCAAGAGCCACCGGCCGCCCGGTGGCGCGGGTTCCCCTGGCCGTCGATATGAAGCTCTCGACCTTTTTGGGGCGTCGGTGGTTCGATATCCCGGAGCACGCCTTCGTGGTGATGTTCGCCTTCGACTTCTCGTCCTATGCGGCCCGCAAGAACCCCTTCGGGGTGCTGGACGCCTTCGAGCAGCTGGTGGCGCGACGCCCCGAGGCCCCCCTCCACGCCCTGATCAAGTACAAGGGCGGCGAAGCCGGAAACCCCGACCGCCAGGCCCTTGAAGCCCGGATCGCGCAGCTCAGCGGTCGGGTGCAGACCATCACCCGGGAAATGTCGGACAACGAGGTCAAGAACCTGTTCCGCAATGTCGATGTCTTTGTCTCGCTGCATCGCTCCGAGGGGTTCGGCCGCGGCCTGGCCGAAGCCATGGCCCTGGGGACGCCGGTGGTGACGACCGGCTGGTCCGGCAATATGGACTTCATGGACGCCGAGACGGCCCTTCTGGTGGACTACCAACTCGTGCCGGTAAAGCCTGGCGCCTATCTCTACGGCGAGGGCCAACACTGGGCCGAACCGGATGTCGCCCAGGCCAGCCGGCTGATCGAACAGGTCATGGACCGTCCCGCCGAGGCGAAGGCCCGCGCCGAGCGCGCGCGGCGCAATATCCGCATTCACCTCAATCCCAAGGCTGTCGGCCTAGACGCGGTCGAGGCCCTCCGGACGCCGTGAGCGGGCCGTAGGCCCTAGGACTTTGAGTATGGAGCCTGATGCGATCAGCGGTTCCGTCTGATCGCCTCAGCCTCTAGGTCGCCGGCCGCAAGCCGAGCGCGCCTTCTGGGGCGGGCGGCTCGGTGATCGCCACCTGGTGGATCACGAACTCCCCGCCGGCGGCCTCGTCAAAGTCGATGCGGATGCGGTCGATCACCGAGGTGGTCCAGTCCTCGCCGCCGGTCAGAGGCTTTGACATGTCATAGGCCAGGATCACCGTCTCATTGACTTCGGGCGCCTCGCCCTGGAACGGCCTGTTTCTGAACTGAGGGGATTCGGGGTGGACCTCGGTGGCGTAGTGGAGCGATCCGTCCCATCCCGTCCCGCCCGCCAGCCGCGTGGCGCGAACCAGGACATGGGTGTACCGCCGCCCTTGCAGGGCGAGACCGCTTGGGGTGCGCACCGCCGAGTCGAGGACATGGGCGGCGATCGCCAGGCCGCCGTCCTCCGCGGGCGCCACCTCACCGCCGCCCATGACGAATCCGTCCGTCGAACCCTCGAAGGTCCAGGTGCGCGCCGCGCGCAGGGGCTGACCGTTCCACATGAAGGCCTTGGTGGCCGGGTCCCAGGCGAAGGGTCCAGGCCGCTCCACCGCGGCCTCCGCCGAGAAGACTGTGGGCGGCAGGCTGAGGTTGTCAGGCGCCGCGGGCCGCGGATTGAGCCGCTGCTCACGCGAGCGGGGCTCGTCGCAGGCGGCCACGAGGGTGCTGGCGAGAAGGACGGCGAGAAGGACGAAGGCTCTCAAAGGGCGCTCCCGGACTGGGTCGCTCAGCGAAACCGCCGCCGCAACCGGCCATAGGGTGGGTCGAGGGCCAGATATAGGAGGCCTGCGGCCGCTGCGAGGTCCAGGAAGTAGAGATATCTGTAATCGCAGGCGATGGAGATCACCGCAAAGCTGGCCGCAAAGGCCAGGGCCGAAAGCAGCATGGCGACGATCACCAGGTCCGCACCCTCTCGCCGCCAGAGCAGGACGCCGGCGCATACGAGGGCGATCAGGGCGTAGAAGACGTGGGAGTACAGCGGCGTGTCGAAGAACCATGTGGCGTAATTGAACAGCGCCTGGTCGGCGGGGTCTGCGGCGATGACGAGGCCGAGGGACGCCGCCAGGTCCTCAGGTCCGCCCACGCCCACATGCATGGGCAGGCAGGAATCGATCTTTGGCGTGGTGAGCACCCAGCGGAAGACATCCCAGCGGTGGCGCAGATAGGCGCCGGGGTGCTGCGTCACAATGTCTCGCCACTGGGCGAACACGACCGCATCGGGCAGGCGCCAGAGCGCCCGGCCGAACTCCGCGTCCTGGCCCAGATAATCCATGCGCTCGGGCGTATAGAGCGACACGCCGCGATGGCGGAGCAGGCGCTCGGTCAGAGGGTCGTGCTGACGTATGGCGTCCAGGGGCAGGGTCGGCTTGACCGCTGTCGCGCCGACAATGTCGTAGTGGGCGACGATGCGCAGTCCGCGCGCGCCAGCCATGTCCGGCCCCGCCTGTGGCGGCTGCGCCAGATGGCCCATGGCCGCCGACAGGGCCAGGGTCAGGATCAGGCCGCCGCCTCCCCAGGCCAGGCCGGAGCGCCAGCCGTTGCGCGCCCAGGCCAGCCAGGCCAGGGCGATGGCGGCGAAGACCGGCGCGATGAGGCCGTTCTGGCGGACCTGGGCGGCGACGGCGAAGAGCAGCAGAGCGCCGATGAGCGCCAGCCAGGGGCGGCGGGGGCCATCCCAGACCCGGGCCGCCTGCGCCAGGGCCGCAAAGCCGGCCAGGGCCAGATTGGCGAACAGCACGTCCTTCCAGACCACCCCCTGATAGATCAGCAGGGTCGGGGTCAGCACCAGCAGCAGGGCCAGGCCGACCGACAGCCAGGAAACCTGACGCCTCAGGCGGCGGAAGGAGAGCAGGCTGCCCGTGACCAGGAAGCCGCTGGCCGCCACATAGAGCCCCGTCCCGGGGATCACCTCGTCGAAGGCGCCGAGAATCCAAGCGTAGAGCGCCGGCCCGATGGACTCCCGGACATGCATGCGGCCTTCATGCAGCTGTATCAGGGAGTCATAGGACAGATGGCCGGGCAGGTTGGCCGCGAGCATGAGGACATAGCCGGCCAGCAGAACGACGCCCAACGCCTGGCCAGCGCCAAATCCGAGCCGTTGTTCGAGCGTCATGGCGTGTCCCCCTCCGCCATCTCCTACGATTGGCCGCCGCCGACGGAAAGTCCATTCGTGGGCGGCCTGCGGCGGCTGAGCCGCGGCCGTGATCGCCAATCTGGCCGCCAGCCCAGGCGCGGGCTATGTGTCGTCATCCGTGGGGCGGCGGGCGATCCGAACGGGCGCGCCGGTTAGGTCATATCGTACAGGGAGCCGTTGGGATGGATGCGTTGATCGGCTCCACCGGATTCGTGGGCGGGACACTGGCTCGCCAGCACGGGTTCGCCGCCGCCTTCAACAGCCAGACGATCGATCAGGCCCGGGGCGGCGCGTTTGACACCGTGGTCTGCGCCGCCGCGCCAGGGTCCATGTTTGAAGCCAACCGCTTTCCGGACCGGGATCGCGCCCGCATCGACAATCTGATCGATCATCTCTCGACCCTGAAGGCCGAGACCTTCGTCCTGGTCTCGACCATCGCCGTGCTGGCCGAGGGCGGGCTTGAGGCTGATGAGACCGCCGATCGGTTCGAAACCGAAAAGGCCTATGGCCGACATCGTCGGGATCTGGAGGTCTTCTGCGCCAACCACTTCCCGCGGTGTCTGATCGTCCGCGCCCCGGCGCTCTTTGGCTCGGGACTGAAGAAGAACTTCCTGTTCGATATTCTCAACCCGACGCCGTCGATGCTGAACGCCGCGCGTCTGGCGGAACTCCAGGCCGCCTTGCCTGCGGGGGTCTCGCAGAGTCTGGCGCGCTTCTACGCCTGGGACGAGGCGCTTGATCTGTTCGTGCTCGACCGGCCCGCCTTCGATGCGACCGGCGAGCGGCGCGCCTGCGAGGCGGCGATCATCAAGGCGGGCATGCCGGCCGCGGTATTCACCAACCCCGCCTCCACCTTCCAATACTACGGCGTGAGCCAGCTCTGGGCGGACATCGGGCGGGGACGGGCGCGCGGCCTCGAGGTGCTGCATCTGGCGCCCGCGCCGCTGCAGGCCGGCGCCCTTTTCACGACCCTCACCGGTCAGGCCCCGCCCGCCAGCCCCGCGCCGGTCCACCAGGAGGACATGCGCACCCTGCACGCCGATCTCTGGGGCCGGACCGGTCCCTATATCTCGGACCCTCCGGAGATCCTGGCCGCCCTGAAGGCGTTCCACGAGTCTGCAAGGGCGCCGGCGTGAAGCTCGCCGTCTCGAACATCGCATGGCCCGCCGCCACCCGGGACGAGGCCTATCGCCTCCTGGCCCGGCACGGAATCCGGGGCCTGGAGGTCGCGCCCAAGCTGCTGTTCGCCGAGTCCGACGACGCCTTCGCCCCCAGCCAGGACGAGGCCGCCCGCGCCCTGGACGCCGTCAGGTCGGCGGGCCTGCAACTGGTGTCGATGCAGTCTCTGCTGTTCGGAGCCGAGGGGGCGGCGCTGTTCGGCGACCAGGCCTCACGGGATCGCCTGATCGCGGCGACGACCCGCGCCATCCGCCTGGCCGGACGCTTCGATATTCCCAACCTCGTCTTCGGCTCACCCCGGCAGCGGGACATTCCGTCCGACCTGGCGCCCGCCGCCGCCGAAGCCATCGCCGTGGAGGTCTTCAGCCGCCTGGGCGATGAGGCGGCCAAGGCCGGCGCGCGGCTGGGCCTGGAGCCCAATCCCGCCGCCTATGGGACCAACTTCCTCAACCGGTTCGATGAGGCCGAGGCCTTTGTCCGCCGGCTGGACCACCCGGCGGTGCGGCTCATCCTCGACGGCGGGGCGCTGCTCATGAACGACGAGATGGCGGTGCTGGAGGCCATGACTCCCGACCGGGTTAGCCAGATCAGCCACGTCCACATCAGTGAGCCGCAACTCGCCCCGGCGCCGGCCGCCCCGGAGACGGCCAGCCAGATCCTCAACGCCATGTCGGCGGCGGGCTATACAGGGTGGTATTCGATTGAAATGAAGTCGCCGGCAGGGGGGCTGGACGAACTCGATCAGGCCCTGGGTCGTCTGCGCGCAGCGGTCGAGATGGCGAAGTCGAAGGGGTTGAACGTCCCATGACCACAAGCCGTCGCGAGGATGTCCTGGTCTCCGTCTGCTTCGCCGACGCCGAGTTCGATGAGGCGGGCTACGGCGCCCTGAGGCGTCTGGCTCAAAGGCTGGATGAGAGCTTCCGCTATTGGGAGATCCTGATCCTGGACGACGGATCGCGCCGGCACATGGAGGACGACCTCCTGCGCGCGATCGAGAATCTGCGCCTGCTGCGCACCAGCCTCGGCATGCCCTTCTATCGCCGCCGCGTGGCGGTGGCCGCTGAAGCCATCGGGGACCTCGTCCTGCTGACCTCGGCCGAGGAAATCTGCCAGATCGACGCCATCGCCATGCTGAGGACCGCGGAGCGAGGCGGCGCGATCGTCGTGTCCCGCAAGCCCGGCCGGAGCGCCCTGAACCTTCCCTTGCGAATCCTGGGGCGCACGGCGGGGTTTCAGGTGAATGCTCAGGACATGCTGAGCTCCGCCTTCCCGCGAACCCAGCTCAACCGGCTGCTGGCGCGGCGGGACCGGGAGCTGGCGATCCGGTTTCCCCCCGCCGATGGCCTGACGCCGGTCATCTGGCAGGTGTGCGACGCCGCCCGCAGCAGGAGCCGGTCCCTGCGGGAAACGCGGCGCCGGTTCAATCTTCTGCACAGGCTGCTGGTGGCCTCGGCCCCGCGGGTCCTGGCGCTCCTGGGCCTGGGCTCCCTGTTCGTGGTGCTGTCCGCCCTGGCCTATATCGCCTACGCCATCGTCGTCTGGCTGGCCCTGGACGACGTCCAGTCGGGGTGGCTGACCACATCGGTGGTGCTGGGCCTGACCAGCGCCTTTCTGGGGACCGCCATATTCGGCCTGTCCATCGGCCTGCAGAACCTGATCGAGCTGATGGCCACCGACGCCAGCGACGACGTGCTGGACGAGCGCAGCGCCGTGGACCTGTTCGGCCGGGTCATCGACGAGCTGAATGTCGAGATCAGCACCGGCCACGCCCATCCGCCGCCCCGCGGCCTGGACCCACGGGACAACCCGCGGGCATGAGCGGGCGTCGAAGCTACGACTATGTCATCGTCGGCGGCGGCTTCTATGGCTGCAACCTCGCCCTGTTCCTCAGGTCGATCTCCTCGAGCATCCTCCTGGTGGAGGCCGGCGACGACCTCATGACCCGCGCCTCGCGGGTGAACCAGGCGCGCATCCACACAGGGTTCCACTATCCCCGCAGCGCCCTGACCGCCGTGAAGTCGATGGTCCTGCGGCAGAGATTCGCCGCCGACTATGCCGAGGCGGTGATCGACGACTTCCAGATGCTCTATGGGATCGCCCGGCGCCGCTCGCGGGTGAACGCCAACCGGTTCTTTCGCACCTTCAAGACGATGGGGTCGCCGATCGAACTGGCCAATGCGTCCCAGTCGGCGCTGTTCGATGAGACCATGGTGGAGGCGGTCTTCAACTGCGCTGAATACGCCTTCGACTATCGGGTCCTGCACAGGGTGCTGGCCAATCGCCTCGACGCCCTGGGGCTGGAGGTCGCCCTCAACGCCGAGGTGGTCGAACTCGAGGACAGCCCCGCCAGCGCCCCGGGCTCCGTCGTCGTAAGGCTGGCCGACGGCCAGGAGGTCGAGGCCCGCTACGTGTTCAACGTGACCTATGCGCAGATCAACCACGTCCTGCGCGCCGGGCGCCTGCCGGAGGCCCATCTCAAGCATGAGCAGGTGGAGATCGCGCTGATCGAACCCCCGCCTGAACTCCAGGGCTACGGGGTCACCGTCATGGACGGCCCCTTCATGTCGACCATGCCCTATCCGGCGCAGAGCCTCTATTCGCTCACCCATGTCCGCTACACGCCGCAGAAGAGCTGGACCGACGCCGACACCGCCGATGCGCCCTATCAGGTGCTGGCCGGCAGCGCGCCGGTGAGCCGCCATCGCCACATGCTGCTCGACGCCCAGCGCTATGTGCCCTGTCTGGCCGAGGCCGCCTGGGTCAGGTCGCTCTATGAGGTGAAGACGGTGCTGCTCAAGAACGAGGCTGACGATGGGCGCCCCATCCTCTACCAGCGACAGCCGCAGGACTCCCGGGTGATCTCCATCATGGGCGGCAAGATCGACAACATCTATGACCTGTTCGAGCTGATCCGCACGACGGAGCCGGAATGGGCCAGCGCCGACGACCGCCACCTCTTCCCGCGGCAGGTTTCTTGATTCCCCAGGTGCTCCGGTTTGGACTGGTGGCCGCGATCGGCCTGGTCGTGGACCTCGCCGTCGCCTCGGCCCTGGCGGCGGGGGCCGGCCTGGCCCTGCCCCTGGCGGCGGCCTGCGGCTTCTGCGCCGGCGCCGTCTTCAACTATGTGGTCAATCTGAAGTGGACCTTCGCCGCGGCGCGCCCGTCAGGGGGGGCCAGACGCATCGCCGCCTATGTCCTGACCCTGGCCGCCACTCTCCTGACGCGGGTGGCCATGGTGGCGTTGCTGGAGCCCCTGGCGGGCCAGGGCGCCCTGGGGACGCTGGGGGTCCTGATCGCCGCCACCGGCGTCTCGTTCATCGTCAACTACGGACTGAGCAAGCGCTTCGTCTTCATCCCCAGCCAGGGCGGGCCCCGCCATGACGTCTGACGCTGCGAACCCCCCTGCCGACCGCGCGTCGTGGCGGATTCCCGCCCATGAGACGCTCAGCCTCGAGCCCCGTCGCCACGCCTACGCCCTGGTCATTCCGGTGATCAACGAGGGGACGCGAATCCAGCGACAGCTGGAGGCGATCCAGACGGCGAACCTGCCTGTGGACGTGATCATCGCCGACGGCGGCTCCACCGACGGCTCCCTGGCCCGTGATTTCCTGCTGCAGGTGGGCGTCCGGGCGTTGCTGACCAAGACGGGGCCGGGCCGCCTCAGCGCCCAGTTGCGCATGGCCTATGCCTGGGCGCTGGACGAGGGCTATCTCGGCCTCGTCACCATGGACGGCAACGGCAAGGACAATGTGGAAGCCGTCGCCCAGTTCGTGGCCCTGCTGGAGGCCGGCTACGACTATGTCCAGGGCTCGCGCTATCGACCGGGCGGGCGGGCGGAGAACACGCCCCTGGACCGCACCCTGGGCAACCGCCTGGTCCACGCGCCCCTGCTCAGCCTGGCGGGGCGGCGCTGGTTCACCGACACCACCAACGGCTATCGCGGCTATTCCCGCGCCTATCTGACCGATCCGCGGCTGGCGCCATTCCGCGAGGTCTTTTCCAACTATGAGCTGCTGTTCTACCTGACCGCCCGGGCAGGCCCCCTGGGCTATCGAGTCTGCGAAACCCCGGTCCGGCGCACCTATCCGGTCGGGGAGGCCACCCCCACCAAGATCGGCGGGCTGTCGGCCAAGCTGGCCCTGCTGGGGCAGACGCTCCAGGCCGCCCTTGGGCGGTATGATCCCCCCAGGTCGTCGTCCTAGATCGTCGTTGCGGCCGGGCGGGAAGGCTTCCTTGGCGGCGCCGTGCAATCATGGTCATTTGGCCGCGATGGACACCGAAACTCCGGATATCAGCCCCTCAGGCGTGGCGCCCGCGGCGCTCGAGGCCTATTCAGCCCTGCTTTCCAGGGTGTTCGGGGCTGGTCCGAAGTTTACGCCAGAGGCCATCGCCTGGCGTTACCGCGACAATCCGGCCGGTCATGTGGTCGGGGCCGATGCGTGGGCGGGATCGACCCTGGCGGGCCACTATGTCACCTGCCCCATGCGCGCGGTGGTTGAGGGCCGCCCCCTGAAGGGACTGCTGTCGCTGAACACCGCCACCCATCCGGACTTCCAGGGCCGCGGGCTGTTCACCCGGTTGGCGCGGGCGACCTATGAGCAGGGCGCCGAGCGGGGCTATGACTTCGTGATCGGCGTGGCCAACGCCCAGAGCACGCCGGGCTTCCTGGGGCGACTGGGCTTCCAGCATGTGGGCCGGCTGGAGGCCGGCCTGCTGGCGGCCGCGCCGCGCCGGTTCGCAGAGGCCCCCCTGCAGTTCCGTGGCGACTGGGACGCCGCGATGCTGGCCTGGCGCCTGGCCAATCCGGCGAGCCGCTACCGGACGGCCCGCCGCGGCGAACTCACCGCCATCTATGCCGACACCCATCTGAGCGGCGTCCGCTGCGCAGCCTTCGTCGACGGCGAAGCACTGGCCGCGACAGAGCCGCCCCCCCTGGGCTTCACCCTGTTCCTCGGCCTCGATCCGCGCCTCAACCTGGATGGCCCGAGGCTCCTCCGCCTGCCCGACCGTTTCCGGCCCTCGCCGCTCAACCTGATCTACCGCCCCCTCAGCGAAGCGGCGCCCCGCAGCCTCGATCCGAAGGCTGTGGCTATCAGCTTCCTGGACTTTGATCCGTACTGAGATGACGGTCGTCTATATCCTGGCCCATTGCGACGACGAGTACGCCGCCCTGCCGCTGATCCTGGAGGCCAAGGCCGCAGGGCAGGCGCAGGCCTTCCTCTATGTGGCCGAAAACTCAGGCAGGGCGGTGGCCGAGCGGCGTTTGGGCGAGACCCGCGCCTTCCTGGCCAGCCTGGGTCTTTCCGAGGACAGCGCGACCTATGCCGTATCAGGCGTCGGCGCCTATGACGGCCAACTCCACCGGCATCTGGACGCCTGCCTCGACCAGCTGCGGGACCGGCTGGCGGCGATCCCGCAGGTGGAGACGTTCGTCATCGCCGCCTGGGAGGGGGGGCACGCCGATCATGACGCCTGCGCCGCCCTCACCACCGTGCTGGCGGCCGAGCGGGGCGCGCCGGTCGAGCAGTTCAGCCTCTATAATCGCCGGGGCCTGGGCGCCCTGCCCTTCCAGGCCTGCGCGCCCATTCCGGAGAACGGGCCGGTCCGGCGCATACCGCTTAGCCTCGGCCAATGGCTGAACTGGGCGCTGTCGGTGCGACGCTATCCGTCCCAGGCCACCAGCTGGCTCGGCCTCTGGCCCTCGATGTTCGCAGGCTTCGCCCTGCGCGGCGGCTATGGCGTGCAGCGTCTCGACCCCGCCCGCCTGGCCGAACGGCCGCATGCGGGCGACCTGCTCTATGAGCGTCGGTTCGGGGTGGCCTATTCCGACGTGGCCGCGGCGGTCAAAACGCTGCTGGCCCGCGAATTCAGGCCTGGCTCTGGGCCTGCATGACCACGGCGAAGCCGGCGAACATGATCAGATAGCCTAGCGCAAAACGCCAGGAGACCGGCTCCTTGAACAGGGCCCAGGCCAGCAGGGGCACCAGGGCCGAGCCCAGGATCGAGAAGACATAGGCCTGTGACAGGGGCACCCGGGTGAGGATGTAGAACCACAGGAGCGCGGTCAGTCCGTACCAGGAAAAGGCGCCGATCAGAGGCACGTTCTTGATCAGGCGCAGGACGAGCGGCCCGTCGAGCTGGGCGTTGTAGAGCGCCGCCCACTTGAACATCACCTGGCCCACCGGCAGGGCCGCGGCGAAGACCACACACAGCGCCATGTCGCGCAAGGCCATCATGGGCGCGCCTCCTCAACCATGGCCCCGTCCTCGGCCTGGGCGGCGGCTTCCATGCGCGCCAGGGTGCGCAGATAGGGATGGATCGGCCGCACCGGCACATTGACCACGTCGAAGTTCATCGCCTGCAGCAGCAGCTGGACGCCGATGATCACCGGCAGGGCGGCGGTCATGACCACGCCGGCCGAGGCCGCCTGGCCCGGGTCGCGCACCGCCATCCAGTTCAGGGTGTAGAGGCCGCCAAACAGCAGGAACAGGCCGCCGAAGATCAGCTCCAGGGTGGCGACGTTGAAGTCGCGCACGAAATACTGGCCGAGCGCCCGGCGTATGAAGTTGCGCAGATGGCGCCAGGCGAACGGGCCGAGCACCTCGGTTATCCTCAGATTGCTGACCTCGTCCCCATAGCGAGCCGGCATGGGCACGTCGCGGACCACCGCGCGCAGGGTGCCGAGGTGATAGAGCAGGTCGGTCTCGAAGAAGAAGCGCCTGGCCACCCGCTTTTCGGCCACCAGGCGCGCCACGCTGGCCTCGATGGCGGTGAAGCCATTGGTGGGGTCGAAGACGTTCCAGTAGCCGGTGGAGAGCTTGGCCAGGAAGCTCAAGCCGGCATTGCCCAGGATGCGAACGCCGGGCATGCCCTGCAGGTGGCTGACCGAGGAGAACCGGTTGCCCTTGGCGTAGTCAGCCTCCCCCAGCAGGATCGGCGTCACGAGCTGGGGCAGGTAGGACAGGTCCATCTGGTCGTCGCCATCGACCTTGACCAGGATGACGCCGCCCAGGCGGGCGGCCTCGCCATAGCCCGCCAGGGTCGCGCCGCCGACACCCTGGTTCTCGGCCAGGCGAAGCACGTGGACCCGACGGTCCTCGCACGCCGTCTCGATCAGGTCGCCGGATCGGTCGGGACAGGCGTCGTCGACGCAGACGATGCCTTCGACCCAGGCCGGGATCTTGGCGAGAACGTTCAGGATATGGTCGCGGACCTTGTAGCAGGGGATGACGATCCACACCCCGGCGCCCTCAAGGGCTGGCTCCATCGGGCGCAGATCGTGGTGGGTCGGGGCCGGCGACCGATGGAACTGATCGATGGACGACATGCTGGCGGCGCTCTCCCTGGCTTTGCGCTATCACGCGGGGGTCAGTGTGCAAAGCTACGGTCCCGGCGCCATGCTTGCGCCGCAAAAATGCACCTGATACCAGCGGCGCTCGCTTTGGGAGACCCTATGGAATCCGCTCAACACATGCTGCGGACCGGCCGGCGTGGCACGCTGTTCGAATTCAGCATGGCTCTGCGGGACCTCGCCATGTCCTGGGACCGCCGCGGCCTCGCCTGGTCGCTGGCCTGGCATGATGTGGTGTCACGCTATCGCGGCTCCATCCTCGGCCCCTTCTGGATCACCATATCCATGGGTCTGATGGTGCTGGGCATCGGCCTCCTCTATGCGCGGCTGTTCGGCATCTCGGTGGCCGAGTTCATGCCCTATGTGGCCATGGGCATCGTCTTCTTCGGCCTGATGTCCGGGACCATCAACGAGGGCTGCGAGACCTTCGTTCAGGCTCGGAACATGCTGAGCCAGACGGCCCTGCCCATGTTCACCTTTGTCTGGCGGACGGTTCTGCGGAACCTGATCAACTTCGCCCACCATGCGGTGATCATCATCGCGGTGATCGTGGTGTTTGGCCTGTGGCGAGAGATGGATCTCCTACCGGCCCTGGGCGGCCTGCTGCTGACGGTGCTGAACCTGTCCTGGATCAGCCTGCTGGTGGCCATCGCCTCGGCCCGGTTCCGCGACATTCCCCAGTTTGTCATGTCGGTGATGCAGTTCGCCATATTCATGACGCCAGTGTTCTGGAAACCTGACGCCTTCCCCGACCGTCACGCCTTCCTGACGCTGAACCCATTTTACCACATGCTCACCACCATCCGGGCTCCGCTGCTGGGCGAGCAGGCCGACGGGCTCTCCTATATCGTGCTAGCTATTGCGGCGGTTCTGGGATGGGCGCTCACCTTCTCGGTCTTCGCTGTCACCCGCCGCCGGATCGTGCACTACCTATGAAGTCTCCCGAAGTCTCGATCGCGGTCACCGACCTCAGCCTGCGCTTCCCCGTCTATGGGATGGACGCCAAGTCGCTGAAGAAGAACCTGGCCCGGGTCACGGTCGGCGGGCGGCTCGGTTCGTCGAACACCGGGGCGACCGAGGTCACGGCCCTGTCCAACATCAGCTTCAACCTGCGGCCGGGCGACCGCCTGGGCCTGGTCGGGCACAATGGGTCGGGCAAGACGACCCTGCTGCGCGCGCTCTCGGGCGCCTATGAGCCCGACGAGGGCCAGATCGAGGTCCGCGGCCGCATCGCCGCCCTGCTGGACCTGTCCCTGGGCATCGACCCCTCCGCCACCGGCGTGGACAATATCCGCCTGCGCGGCCGCATCGCCGGCATGAGCTCCAAGGAGATCGAGGACAAGATGGACGAGATCGCCGCCTTCAGCGGTCTCGGCCCCTTCCTCGCCATGCCCATGAAGACCTATTCCGCCGGCATGCAGGCCCGCCTGGCCTTCGCCGTCGCCACCGCGGTCGAGGCCGATGTCCTCCTGATGGACGAGTGGATCTCCGTGGGTGACGCGGAATTCAAGAAGCTGGCCCACCGCCGGCTGCTGAACCTGGTGGAGCGCGCCGGCATCCTCGTGCTGGCCTCCCACGATACGCAGCTTCTACGGCTCTACTGCAACAAGGTGATGCGGATGGAAGGCGGGGTCGCCTCCGAGGTGAAGGACATCCGCCGCATCGACGAACTACTCGCCGCCGCCTGATCCTGGCCGGCCCGCCGGGCCGCCACCAGTCGGGCGCCAGCTGTCGGGAGCGGGCCCTTGGACGTCGTCTTCACCATCGTCTCGCGGAACTACGCCGCCCAGGCCGCGGTCCTCATGCGCAGCCTGGCGCAGGTCGAGCCCGCCGCCGCCCGGGTGGTCGTCGCCGCCGATGGCCCCATCCCGGCGCTGGAACCCTACGCCCGGGTGATCGAGGCGTCCGAGACCGGCGCCCCCCTGGGACCCATGAGCGTCTATTATGACGCGCTCGAGCTGAACACCGCGATCAAGCCCCACGCCTTCCGACGGCTCATGGCCGAGCCGGGGGTGAGTTCAGTGACCTATCTGGACCCGGACATCTTCGTCTATGCGCCCCTGGCGCAGATCCGCGCCGGCCTTGAGGCCGCGCCGCTGGTGCTTATCCCGCACCTGACACGACCCCTGGCCGGCGAAGCCAATCCCAACGACCACACCATCCTGACCTCGGGCGCCTTCAATCTGGGCTTCATGGCGGCGCGACGGGCCGACGAGATCTTCGCCCTGCTGGACTGGTGGGCCGAAAAGTGCCGGTTCGACTGCCGGGTGGACTTCGAAAACGGCCTGTTCACCGACCAGAAATGGATGGACCTGGCGCCGGGCCTGGTCAGCGACGTGGCCATCCTGCGGGATCCGGGCCTCGACCTCGCCTATTGGAATCTTGAGGGGCGCACCCTGTCCGATGGCGGCGGGGCATGTACGGTCAACGGCCATCCCCTGGGCTTCTTCCACTTTTCCGGCTTCGACCCGCGCAGCCCCGCGGTGCTGAGCAAGCACCAGGACCGCCAGGTGGTCCCACCGGGTTCGCCCCTGTCACGGCTGCTGGACAACTACGCCAAGGCGCTGCTGGAGAACGGGCACGACCAGGCGCGGCGCCAAGCCTACGCCTATGAGGCCTTCCCGTCCGGCCGGGCGATCTCCGGTCCCATGCGCCGCCGCGCCCTGCGGGCCGCCCGGGAGGGCCAGAGGTTCGACGACGGCCTGACCGCCGAGGTCGAGGCCTGGCTGGACAGCCCCGACCCCCTGGCCTCGGTCGACGGCCTGCCTGACGTGACCCGGGAGATGGACCAGGTCTGGCGGGAGGACGCCTTCGCCGCCGCCCGGTTCGGCCGCGGCGACCTGGAGAGCCGTCTGGGTTTCCACGCCTGGTTCGCCGCCCAGCCGCAGAGCGCCACCGCCTCGATCGCAGCGGGCCAGGCCCTGCTGGACGCCTGGCGGGCCGGGGCGCGGATCGCCGCCCCCTGGCCGCAGGCTGACACTCCCTGGACCGGCGAGTCGCGCCAGATCGCCGAGTGGCTGGCCGCCCCCGGCGAGCGGCCCCTGCCCCGGGCCGCCGCCGCCCTGCTGGCGGCGAGGGCCGACCTGCGCCGGCGGTTCGAAGGCGGCCCGCCGGAGGACCTGCTGGCCTGGCTGCTGGGACCGGAGGCGCAAGGCGGCCGCTTCGCCCCGGCCCTGCTGGATGGCCCGACCCAGCTCGATCTCAGCCAGGAACTCCAGCCGCTGCTGTGTGCGGCCCGCTACGCCCGCGCCGCGCAAGGCGACCTGGCGGCCTTCCGGTTGCAGGCCTGCGCCGGCTACGGCCTGGCGGTGCGGGGCCGGTGGCCTTTCGTCCTGGCCCAGGCCGTCCGGGGCGATGGCGATCGCCTGGTGGGGAGCCTGTCGAGTCCCTTCCCCTTCCCCCGTATCCTGATGCTCGTCTGGGAAAGCCGCCCGGATCTGCAGCGGCTGTTTCCCCTGCACCGGCCCCTGGGTCGGGTCCGCTACCTGCGCTGGCTGATCGGCGGCGGGTTCGCCGAGTATGACATCGATCCGGCGGGCCTCCCGGACGTCCTGACCCGCAGTCTCGTCTATCGCCTGGCCCGGCTGAGCGTGCGCAATGGCGCCCCCCTGCTGGTGCGCAACCGCCCCAGCCGGGTGGCTGCCGTGGTGGTCGCGCCGGCGCGCACCCGCGACATGGCCGACTGGCCCAATGACGTGGTCATTCTGGAGGCGGCCACGGGGCGGCTGCGTCGGGCCGACGGCGGGCCGGTGGGTCCGGTCGAGGCCGATCTGGTGGTCTACGCCACCGGTCCGGGCTTCGTCGCCGCCGATGCGGTGGCCCTCATGGCCCAGGGGGTGACCTGGCGCCAGGCGGCGGCCGCCTGGACCACCACGGCGCTGGCGGACCTGTCCGACGACCATCCGGTGTGGGGGTTTGTCGACGAGGTCTGGAGCGACCGCCCCGCCATCGACGACCGGCCAAGGCCGGTGCGGACCCTGTCGTCCGAGACGCCCCTGCAGGCCCAGATCGCCGGGCTGATCGGCCTGTGAACCTGATCAGCCCGGTGCGCGACGCCTGGCGGGGCCTTGCGCCTGAGGCGCTGCGCCGCATGGCCCAGCCCGCGCTGGCCGCGATGCTCGAGGCCCATGTCCGCGCCCAGGCCCGCAAACCCCATGGCGCCGAGGGGCAGAACGGCGGGCCGCTCCGCATCGTCGGCTATTTTTCCGGCTCCCACGGCATCGCGGCCTCAGCCCGGCTGGCCGCCCGGGCCTTCGAGGCCCTGGGCGTTCCCATAGAGCGCATGGACGCCACGGGGGCGGCCCTGACCTGGAGCCCGCAAGGCGCGGCCCCAACACCGGCGGCGGCCTGGATCTTCCATCTCAATCCGCCGGAACTGCTGGCCGCCCTGGGGCAGACGGGCCCGCGGCGGGTGATCGGTCCCCGCTACGGCTATTGGGCCTGGGAGCTGCCGAGCGCCCCGCCCCGGTGGCTGAAGGACGCCGCCATGGTCGACGAGGTCTGGACGCCCAGCCGGTTCGTGGCCGCGAGCCTGGCCGGCGCCCGGGCGCCGGTGCGGGTCGTGCCCCATCCACTGTTTCTGGAAGACTATGATGACGTCCGCCCGGCCCCGCGGCGGGAGGCCTTCCAGGCGGTGACGCTGTTTGATTTCAACTCCTCCCAGGCCCGCAAGAACCCGCAGGGCGCCATTGCCGCCTTCGCCCAGGCCTTTGGCGATGATCCTGGCGCGCGACTGGTGATCAAGACCCAGAACGGCGGCGAGCACCCCGACGCCCTGGCCAGGCTGCGCGCCGGCGCGCCGGCCAATGTGGAGATCATCGACGCGGTCTGGCCCTATGCCGAGGTGCTGTCCCTGATCGCCGGCGCCGATGTGCTGATCTCGCTGCACCGGTCGGAGGGCTTCGGCCTGACGCCGGCCGAGGCCCTGGCCCTGGGCACGCCGGTCATGGCCACCGACTGGTCGGGCGTGGCCGACTTCCTGGATGATGGAGTGGCCCTGATGGTCCCCGCCGGCCGCGTCGCCGTCGAGGACCCGCAGAGCCTCTATGCCGGCCAGAGCTGGGCCGAGCCGGACATCGCCTACGCCGCCCAGGCCCTGGTCGCCCTGCGCGCGGACCCCGGACGACGGGCGGTGCTGGCCGCGGCGGGCCGCCGCCGGGTGGCCGAGCGCCTCTCGCCCCAGGCCTGGTTCACCACCCTGCCGGACAGGGTCAAGTCAGCCGCCATGCGGGCGGCCCAGGGCCGCTGAGCCGCGGCAATCTCAGATGTCGAACCGGACGCCTTGGGCGAGCGGCAGGGTCGCCCCGTAATTCACCGTGTTGGTGGCCCGGCGCATATAGGCCTTCCAGGCGTCCGAACCGGCCTCCCGCCCGCCGCCGGTCTCCTTCTCGCCGCCGAACGCCCCGCCGATCTCGGCGCCCGAGGGGCCGATGTTCACATTGGCGATGCCGCAGTCGGAGCCTTCGGCCGAGAGGAACCGCTCGGCCTCCCGCAGGTCCAGGGTGAAGATCGCCGAGGACAGGCCCTGGGGGGCGGCGTTCTGGGCGGCGATCGCCTGGTCCAGATCGCGATAGCGGACCACATGGAGGATCGGCGCGAAGGTCTCCCGCAGCATGACCTCGCCCTGGTCTGGGGTCTCCACCAGGGCGGGACGGACATAGACGCCGGGGCCGTCCAGCCGCTCGCCCCCATGGACCACGCCGCCGCCGGCCCTGGCCTCATCCAGAGCCCGCGCCATGGCCTCACCCGCCGCCTCGTCGATCAACGGTCCCACCAGGACGCCCTCGGCCCGGGGATCGCCGACGGCGACCGACCCATAGACCGCCTTCAGCCGCGGGATGAAGGCCTCATAGACGTCCTCATGGACGAACAGGCGGCGCAGGCTCGTGCACCTCTGGCCGGCTGTCCCCATGGCGGCGAAGGCCACGCCGCGCAGGGTCAGGTCGAGATCGGCCGAAGGGGCGACGATGGCTGCATTGTTGCCCCCCAGCTCCAGCAGGGCGCGGGCGAAACGCTTCGCCAGCCGCGGGCCGATCGCCCGGCCCATGGCGGTGGAGCCGGTGGCCGAGACCAGTGGCAGACGCGGGTCATCGGCCAGGGCCTCGCCCACCTCACGGCCGCCGATCAGCACCGACGACAGTCCGGGCGGCGCGTCGCCGAAGCGGGCGGCGGCGCGCTCGAAGGCCGCCTGGACGGCGAGCGCCGTGAGCGGCGTCTTCTCCGACGGCTTCCAGACCACCGGATCGCCGCACACCAGGGCCAGGGCCGCATTCCACGACCAGACGGCCACCGGGAAGTTGAAGGCGGTGATCACCCCCACCGGCCCCAGGGGGTGCCAGGTCTCCATCATCCGATGGTCGGGACGTTCGGTGGCGATGGTCAGGCCGAACAGCTGACGCGAGAGCCCCACCGCATAGTCGCAGATGTCGATCATCTCCTGGACTTCGCCCTGGCCCTCGGAGACCACCTTGCCGGCCTCAAGCGTCACGAGGCGGGCCAGGTCGGTCTTGGCCGCCCGCAGCTCTTCGCCCAGCAACCGCACCAGTTCGCCCCGCCGGGGGGCGGGAACCTTGCGCCAGACCAGGAAGGCCGCGTGCGCCTGAGCGATCGCCTCATGGACTGCGGGAGCCTCGGCGCCGCGCACCTGGGCCACCGCCTCGCCGGTGACCGGGGAGACCACCTCGCGTTGGCCGGCGGTCCACAGGGCGCGCGCCACCCCCAGGCGGTTAAGGGTGGCGGCGACATCGGCGGCGGCGCCCAGGGTAGGAGCAGGCTGGAGAGACAGGGTCATGGGTATCCTTCAGGCCGTGCGGCGGGCGTGATCGTCGTCGGCGTACCAGCGGCCAAAACGGTTGGCGAGGAAGCGGTCGAGGGGGATGTCCTCCTGCCGCACGAAGCCGCTCTGGGGCAGATCTCCCTGGGCCAGCATGTCGGCCACGGCGCAGACCGAGGCCGCTGTGGTGATCTGGATGGCGCTCATGGGCCGCCCCTCGACCGGCTGGGCGTAGATGCGGTTCACATAGGTCTCCTGGGTCAGGGCGCCGGCCTTCAGCCCGCTGACCGTGGCGAAAACCACCACCACGTCCTGCAGGGTGGTCGGCACCGCATGCTCAAGAATGTCCTTCAGCAGATCGCGGCGGTCGCGCAGGGCGAGGTCGTTCAGCAGGGTGCGCATGATGGCCGCGTGGCCGGGATAGCGGATGGTCCGATAGCTGAGATTCCGCACCCGCCCCGCCAGGGTGTCGCACAGGCCGCCCAGGCCGCCGGAGGTGTTGAACGCCTCATAGGCGACGCCATCCAGGGCGAAGGCCTCCAGCCCCTCCAGGGCGGCGACCTCGCGGCGCTCGCCCTCGACAATGGCCTCGCAAGGCTCGCAGTATTCGTTGATGACCCCCTCGGTGCTCCAGGTGAGATTGTAGTTCAGGCCCCCCGTGGGATAGCGCGGCAGGGCGCCGACCCGCAGGCGCGCCTCATGGACCTCGTCGAACCGGCGGACCAGATCCATGGCCACGATGCTGATGAAGCCGGGCGCCAGGCCGCACTGGGGAATGAAGGCGCTCGTGGCGCCCTGGGCCAGGGCGCGCACCTGCCGGGTGGCCGCCACGTCCTCGGTCAGGTCGAGATAGTGGGCGCCGGCCGCCTTCACCGCCTGGGCGATAGGCACGGTGAGCTGATAGGGGGCGGCGCTGATCACCGCAAAGACGCCCTCCAGCCGCGCCGCCAGGGCGACGGGGTCCCGGACATCGACGCGGATGCGCTCCACGCCCGCGCCCACCTTCAGGCCGGCCAGGCGCGCCTCATCCTGGTCGATCACAGCCACCTGATAGGCGCCCGAGGTTCGCAGCATGTCGACAATGGCCGAGCCGATCTTGCCTGCGCCGACGACGGCGATCTTTCGCATTCTGTCTGATCCTGTGGCCCGAGACGTGATGGGCCAGGGTCGCCGCCGGGTCCGGCGGTATCAATTGCGGTATCGGCGAAATCGCGCCATATTTTCGGCGATCTACCATTCAGTTTCGGCGAATAACGATGGACGACCTGGATCAGCACCTGCTGGCGCGCCTGCAGGAGAACGCCCGCGCCCCTGTCGCCGAGCTGGCGCGGAGCCTGGGCCTGTCGCGCACCACGGTACAGAGCCGGATCGCCCGGCTGGAGCGCCGGGGCGTGATCGCCGGCTACGCGGTGCGGACCTCGCAGGCCCATGAGCTGGGGCAGATCCACGCCTTCGTCATGCTGACCGTCCAGCCCAAGGCCGCCGGCCTGGTGGCCACGGCCATGCGCAAGATGCCTGGGGTGCGGCGCCTGCAGTCGGTCAGCGGGGTCTTCGACCTGATCGCCATGGTGTCGGCGGCCGATGTGGCGGCCATGGATGGGCTGATCGACGAGATCGGCGCCTTGGCCGGCGTGGAGCGCACCAATTCGTCCATCGTGCTGTCGACCAAATTCGACCGCTAGGGGGCGCCGCCTGAAGCGTCCGCCTGGAACCGTCATGCGCCCCGGCGGATTGGGGATCGGTCAGAAAGGGACGCGCCATGACCGACGACAAGCCAGACACCTTCCGCAAGGCCGCCGAGCGTACGGCCGAGGACGAGCGGGCCATTCAGGCCGGCATCGACCGCCAGGACGCAGCGGTCTCGAACGATGACGACGGCCCCAAGGCCATGCAGGCCGGAGCCCGGGAATATCCCGTTCCAGACCTGCCGCAGCAGCATCTGAAGAAGCCGGGCCTCGAGGCCGACCTGAAGCTTGAGCCCATGTATGACGCCCCCTTCTACCGGGGCTCGGGCAAGCTGGAGGGCTGCGCGGCCCTGATCACGGGCGCCGACTCCGGCATCGGCCGGGCCGTGGCGGTGCTCTATGCGCGGGAAGGCTGCGACGTGGCCATCGCCTATCTCAATGAGGATGAGGACGCACAAGCCACAAAGGCGGCGGTGGAGAAGGAAGGCCGCCGGGCGATCCTGTTGCCCGGCGATGTGGCCGATCCGGACTATGCCCGCCACGCGGTGGCCAAGACCCTGGAGGCCTTCGGGCGGCTTGACGTCCTGGTGAACAACGCCGCCTTCCAGGAGCATGCGGGAGACCTGGAACAGATCACCGACGCCCACTTCGACCGGACCCTCAAGACCAACCTCTATGGCTATTTCTACATGGCTCGGGCGGCGGTCCCCCACATGAAGCCGGGCGGCGCCATCCTGATGACCGGCTCGGTGGTCGGCCTGCAGGGATCAGGCGAGCTGCTGGACTACGGCATGACCAAGGGCGGCATCCACGCCTTCGCCCGGTCCCTCTCGGCCCAGCTCATCCCCAAGGGGATCCGCGTCAATGTGGTGGCGCCAGGTCCGGTCTGGACGCCTCTGAACCCGGCAGACCGTCCAGACGTCAGCAAGTTCGGCTCCGGCGTCCCCATGGGCCGCCCGGCCCAGCCGGAAGAGATCGCGCCGGCCTTTGTCTTCCTGGCGTCCCCCCAGATGTCGAGCTACATCACAGGCGAGATCCTGCCGGTCATCGGCGGCTATTGACCCTGAATACGAACGGGAAGACGCGCCTTGGCCGAATCTGATCTGAGCCCTTCGGCCAAGACGTCCCGGGGGACGTCGCTGTCCCCGGCCTTCGTTCGCCGGGTGCTGTTCCTGGTCGGAGTCGGCATCGTCCTCGTGGTGGCCTGGCAGCTCATCGACGTGATGCTGCTGGTGTTCGGCGCGATCCTGGTGGCGGTGCTGCTCCGCGCCCTGGGCGATCCGATCCACAAGCTGACGCCCCTGAACGAGGGCCTGTCCCTGTTAGCGGCCGGCCTGCTGATCATCAGCCTTTTGTCGGCCGCCGGCTGGCTGTTCGGCGCCACGGTGGCCGAGCAGGTGCAGGATCTGCTGGAAAGCCTGCCCCAATCGGCTGAGGAGCTGCAGGCGCGCCTGGTGGAGCTGCCCCTGCCCGCCGACTTCATGGCTCAGGTCCAGACCTTCGATCTCGCCTCGGCCCGCCAGGCGGCGGGCCCGATCCAGAACATCCTCGGCCGGGTGGGCGGCTATGCGATGACCGTCGCCGGCGCCGTGACGAACCTGGTGGTGGTGATCTTCGCCGGCATCTATCTGGCCATCAGCCCGCGATCGTCCCGCGATGGCCTGCTCAGCCTGGTGCCCGCTGGCCCGCGGGAGCCCATGTGTCACGCCATGAACGTCACCGGCGTGGCCCTGCGCCGCTGGCTGCTGGGCCAGTTCGCCTCCATGACCATTGTCGGCGTGCTGACGTGGATCGGCGTCTCGATCATCGGCCTGCCCTCGCCGGTGGCGCTGGGCCTGTTCGCCGCCATCGCCGCCTTCGTGCCCATCGTCGGGCCGGTGGTTTCGGTGATTCCCGCCATCATGCTGGCCCTGCAGGACGGGCCGATGATGGTGGTCTGGACGATCCTGGTTTATATCATCGTCCAGCAGGTGGAGAGCAATCTCACCTATCCCCTGATCCAGAAGAAGGCCGTCGCCCTACCCCCGGCCCTGACCCTGTTCGCCGTCCTAGGCTTCGGGGTGCTGTTCGGGCCCCTGGGCGTCATCTTCGCCGCCCCCCTGCTGGTGGTGCTCTTCGTGATGGTGAAGATCCTCTACATCCGGAACACCCTGGGCGACGCGGCTGAGGTTCCCGGTGAGAAGGCCGCCGACGCCCCGTAGGACGACCGGGCGCATCTTCGGCCCCTTGCCCCAGGCCCGGGTGGCATGCGACGGGCATGGACGAACGCTGGGGCGGAGGCTTGGCGAGATCCGCCAGGCGCGGTCCATAGTGGGATGTGAGGTGTTTCGTGGCCGGGTGGGGTAAGACGCAACGGCTTGCCGCGAATCTCGTCTGGTGGGGCAGCCTCGCCCTCGGCGCGATGGTGGCGCTCTTCTACGTCAACCGGCTGTTTCCGGAATTCCCCCTCTATGCCAGCGACGAGGGCGCCTATCTGATCCGGGCGCTGTTCGCCGACCAGATCGCGCTCTATCCCGAGCTGCACCGCAACCTGCAGCCGGTCGGAAATTCGGCCTATCTGCTGGTCATTCGCGGGCTCGACGCCCTGACCCTCAATGTCCTGCCGTGGCTGCGCCTGATCGGCGCTGCGGCCTATTTCGGGGGGCTGCTGCTGCTTCTGCGGGCGGTCAGCCCAAGACTGCCCCGGCCCCAGATCTGGGGGCTGGCGGCGGTGGCGCTCCTGTTCCCCTATTACCGCTTCGTCTTCTCGGCCATGCCGGAGGGCCTGTATGTCGGCCTGCTCTGCGCCATCATCGCCATCACGGCATGGCTCTACCAGCGGCGGCCCTATGCGCACGCCCTGGCGGTCGGCGCCCTCGCCGCCATCCTGGTCCTCGTCAAGCCCCATGGCCTCATCGTTCCCCTGGCCTTTGGCCTGCTGGTGGGCGTCGAGGCCCTGCTTTCGAAGCCCGCGCGGCGCGCCGCGGCCCAGCGCCTGATCCTTTTCGCCGTCGCCTTCCTGGCGACCGGCGCGGCGATAGACCTCGCAGCCCAAGGGCCAGAGGCCCGCCCCCTGCTGTTCTTCCTCGGCGGGGCCTATTCCGAGCACCTCGGCCTGGAGCCTCCGGCCGACGGCCTGTGGCTGGCCGGGCTGGGCGTGGCGTCGATGGCGTCCGTGCTCGCCCTTTTCGCCGGCCCGCCCCTACTGGCCGGCCTGTGGTCCCTGGCCGCCAGCGCGCGCCGGCTCATCCGGGAGGGCGGCGCCTTCCGGCGGGAGGACCTCGTCTTCCTCTTCGCCCTGGCCCTAGCGCTCGGCACGGTGGCGATGGTGGCGGTCTTCACCTACAAGATCGCCGCCGTCGAGGGGGAGCGGTATCGCCTTTGGGGCCGCTATTTCGAGTTCTTCGTGCCCATCCTCTGGCTCGCCGCCGCGCCGCATCTGCAGCCCTGGCGGCAGGGCTATCGGCATGCCGCCCGCGCCGCCGCGGGCCTGGCCCTGCTGGGCGCCCTGGGACTTGCCGCCGCCTTCCTGTCGGGGATCATGCTGTTTCCCTGGGATGGCACGGCGGTCACGGCCTTTTTCGCCCCCGATCCCGAGCGGTGGGGCTTCGCCCCGCAGGCCCCGTTCCGGTTGCTCGCCTTCATCGCCACCGCAGGCCTGGTCGCAGCCACGGCGACCCGACGGGATCTTTACAGATCCTGGGCGGCCTATTTCGTCGTCCTCGGAGTGCTCTCGACCCTGTTCGACGACCTGTGGGTGGGGGAGATCGCCCAGCAGCGCAGCGACATCGAACATGAGCTGCATGTGGCGCAGGGCCTGATGACGGCGGCGCCGGGCCCTTCCGTCGCCCTGGTCCCCAACCTGAACAGCGCCCACCTCGCCTATATGCGACTGAACGGCGGCGCCCGCATTCTGCTCACCCCCCCAGGCCAGGCCCCGCTGGCCGAGATTCAGGGCTATGACTGGGTGATCGTCATGAGCGGCGATGTCCTGGACGCCCCCTGGGAGACGCGCTTCGACGGCCGTGAAGTCGACCTCTTCCAGCACGAGGCGGACCAAGGTCCATGAAACTCCTTCTCGCCGCAGCCCTGGTCCTGGCGCTGGTCGCCGGGTGTGACAAACCCAATGTCGAGCGCGTCGCCGAGATCGAACGCCCCCAAGTCCGGTGGGACGCCCAGACGCAGCGGTACCTTTCCGGCGATCATCCCCTCGAGCTGGTCGCACAGTGGACCTTCGCGGGCGCAAGCCACGGCCTCCAGGCGATCAACGCCGACGCCACGCCGACGCCCGAGGGACTCCGGGTGGTGGCCACCGGCGACGATCCGGGCCTCCGTACGGCGGCCGGCCTGAATCTCAGGGGCGAGGACGCCGATCTCGTGCTGGTGCGGCTAACCCGGCTGGCCGGCGCCGCGAGCTGGGACGGATCGCTCTACTACGCGACCGACCGCCAGGGGGAATCCGCCGACAGGCGTGCCGCCCCGCAACCCCCGTCGTCCCCGCCGATCGGCGTCCAGACCCTGCTGATCTATGACATGAGGCAGCCGTCGGTAGGCCGCCCCTGGCGCCGATCGGCCATCGACCAGATCCGCCTCGATCTCGACAACGAGGCCGGCGGCGCCGTCCTGATCCACGAAATCGCCATCGCCCGCCGCTAGGGCGTGGCTCAAAGAGCTTGAGCTAGATCGAAACTCGCCGTCACGGCTGCCGTGCGTTGGCCAGCCACCGTCGGTACTCCCCGGTGAACGGCGATCCCGGGTCGATCTGCTCGATCAGTTCCGGCATGGCGGCCAGCGCCCTCGCATTGGGGGCGTTCAGGAAGATGATGACGCCCGACTGCGAAGGCGTCCCGATGTAGGCAAGGCTGACTTCGGACCAGTCCGCACCGCCGTGTTGGAGGACGACGGCGTCGCCCAACCTCAAGACATTGAAGCCCAGGCCGTAACCCTGATGATCGGGACAGGGGGTTGATGACGGCGAGGCGCAGTCGACGACCGCCTGATCTCCCTTGTCGGTGTGGATGCGGTCGCGATCTGCGGCCATTTCGGCGCTGTACCCCTCCGCAGTCGCCACAGCCTTCAAGAAAAGGGCGTAGTCGCGAACCGTGGTGACCATGTCGTCGGCGGCGGAATAGCTCCCATCGGCGCGACAGCCCCCGTCCTGCTCTGCAGGCCGGCAATAGTACCCGGGAAACTCACCGGCCTCATCGACTGGCCGGGCGATGGACGTCGCGGCCTCCCCGCGGCGGGCGACGAGGCTGGTGTGGGTCATTCCGACAGGTCCGAGAACGACCTCCTGGACGAGGTCCGGGAATGGCCGGCCGAGCTTGCGCTCGGTGAACCGCGCCAGATACTCCATGCCTTCGCCGGAATAGCTGTAGCGCTCCCCCGGCGCTGACTGAAAGGCCAGCCGTCCACCGGGGAGGAAGAATCGCCAGTTGGGAAAGCCCGTGGAATGGGAGAGCGCCGTTCGCGGCGTCAGGGCGAGCCGACGAGGATCGCTGGCGATGTCCGGATCGAGCCAATGGGCGACCATCGGCTCATCGAGCAACAACCGGCCTTGGTCCGCCAGGCGCAGAATCGTCTCGGCCGTCACCGTCTTGGTGACCGAGGCCACGTTGAACTGCGTGCCAGGCCCTGCCGCGACGCCGGGGGACTGCTCGCCCAGATAGCGTTCCCAGACCAGCTCCCCGTCTTGAATGACGCCGAAGCCTGCGGTGACAATGTCATGCCGCCGAACGATCTCAGCGATGGCGGCTTCGTCCGGCAGGTCTGTTCGACCGGCGAAAGGCGCTTGAGCGATGGTGGCGGGGAGGAGCGGCGACGCGCAGGCGGTCATCGCAAAAGGCGGCGCCCCCCCGATGGCCAGCGCGACGATCCGCGCCACGATGCTTGACGGTCTCACTCTGCACCCCGCTTTCTCAATCGACTGCGGACCAGGCTAGCCTTGGTGATCGGCCGCGGAGAAACATCCCGTGAACCGACGCCCAGCCGGGACCGATCGACGGTCCGCGTCTTGCATAGCCAGCAAGTAAGCCTGTTAGCGCGGCCCCGGCCATGGGGCGCGAGGTTTCAAATTGTTCATATTGCACAGTGAAGGGCGCCTCGAAGCCGTCCGGCGAAGTGGGCCTTGCGACTGTCGATGACCAATCCGGGGGGCGCGTCGCAAGCTTGGGCGAATCTGCGACCATCAGCTACCTGGATCCCGCCGTGTGGAGGCCCGACGATCGGACGATCGTCTGCCGTCTGGGGGTCGCCGCGAAGGCGCTACACGACCGGATTGGCCACGATCTGGACCGCATTGGCATTCCCATCGTCCACGACCCCGAGAGCCACGAAGCCTTGAGCGTCGCAGCCCCTGGCGGACCAGACCGACGCGAGGATGGATTTGGCGGCAAGTTCGGACTCAAGCTGATCGGTCGACCTAAGTCGCAGCCTGCCTGGAGGGCTCAGAGCTTTTCGACAGAGGCATACGATAGCCGCACTCGGCCCGCCGCGCATCCTTATGGCCTTCTCCTTTTGGCCATTTAACTTGAATTTTTCGGCTTTATCGGCCATATATGGACAATGCGTCAAACTCCAGCCGAACTTCTGAAATCTCTCGCGGCGCGCCTCAAGGCCCGCCGTCTGGCCTTGGGCTGGACGCAGGTAGAGGCCGCGCGGCGGGCCGGTGTCGCCTACCGGACTTGGCGGCGGCTGGAGAATGAGGGGCAGGCCTCCCTGGAGGACATGGTGAAGGCAGCTGTCGCGCTGCGATGCGACGAAGGCCTGGAGGCGCTCTTTCCCCTGCCGGCCGCCGCCAGTTTGGATGAGCTTCTGGCGCGGCAGGCCGCCGCCGCGAAGCGCCCATCCCGCACGCGCGCGCCGCGGAGCAGGACCGGCAAATCATGAGGCTCGCCCCAGGGACTCCGTTGGCCGCCAGCCTCTGCTTCGATGAGACCGCCCCCGCCTCCCCCGTCGGACGGCTGGCGATGGCCGATGGCCTGGCGCAGCTCGAGTGGTCGCCAGAGATGATCGCGGCGGACCTGCCTGTCTCGGGCCTCCTCTATCCACCGCAGCCAGGCCTTCATCCCGCCCGCACTCGTGAGTTCGACGGGCTGCATGGCTTCCTGTCCGACAGCCTGCCCGAAGGCTGGGGCCATCTGGTCATGCGGCGGCGTCTAAGCCGGCTAGGCGTCAACATAGACGCCCTGACGCCACTCGACCGCCTGGCGTTGGTGGGCGACGGCGGCCGGGGCGCACTGACCTACAGGCCTGCCACCGCGCCGCCTCCAGAGGTCCAAAGCCTCGACCTGGACGCCCTGGCCAAAGAATCCCAAGCCATCCTGGCCGGTGACGAGGGCGAGCTCGCCGCAACGCTCGCGACCCTGGGCGGGGGCTCGGGCGGGGCGCGGCCCAAGATCCATGTGGGGTTCGACGGACAAGGACGCATCTCGGTCTCCGAAGGGGAGACAGCGCCCGGCCACGAGGCCTGGATCGTCAAGTTCGCCACCCCAAACGACCCGGCCGACATCGGCCCCATCGAGGCGGCCTACGCCGCCATGGCCGTGGCCGCCGGCCTGGAGATGGCGCCCTACCGCCTGCTGCCCTCGCGATCGGGCCCAGGCTATTTCGCCGCCCGGCGCTTTGACCGGCCAGAACCTGGTCGGCGTCTGCACATGGTGTCCCTGAGCGGCGCGGTGGAGGCGCCCTGGCGCAAGCCCGCGAGCTACGACCTCTTCCTCCGCGCCACCCTGGCCATCACCCGCCACGCCGACGATGTACAAGCCGCCTTCCGGCGGATGGTCTTCAATGTTCTGGCCTGCAACCGAGACGACCACACCCGCCAACACAGCTACCTGATGGACGCGCAGGGCCACTGGCGACTGGCGCCGGCCTATGACCTCACCTACTCCGCCGGTCCCGGCGGCGAGCACTATCTCGACATCGAGGGCGAAGGCCGAAACCCCACCCGAGAGCACGTCCAAGCACTCGGCCGCCGCCACGGCCTGTCCAACCGGGTCATCGATTTAGTGGTCCAGGAGGTCCGCGCCGCCATCGCCGACTGGGGGCGCTTCGCGACCGAGGCTGGGGTCGCCAGCCGGTCCCGAGGCGAGATCCTGGCGGCGCAAGAGGCGGTCGTGGGGCTCTTCCTGTGATATCGCCCCACTCCTGGTCCAGAGAAATGAAGAGAGTCCCGAGGCTGCGCAAACTCACTCAGAATGGAAAAGGGGCGGTCTCGAGGATGATACTTGGAGCCGGGATGGACAGATTTCCGCCGAATTCGCCACCGATGCCGAGTTGCTTGTTCTCGTAGGCCTCTGATCCGTAGAGGTACGACGACATGGTCTTTAGGGCGAGCATGAGCGCCTGCAGACTGGAACCGCCATAAATTGTCCGCTCGATAGCGAGGGGTTCGCTAATCTCAAATGAGCAGGACCACTCTTCGTCAGAGGCCGTGCGCACAGGCGCATAGACCCGCGCCCAGACCTTTGTGTCCGTATAGGAGAGATCCAGCGCAATCTCCGCAATCTGCATCATCCCACGCTCTCCAAGCTAGGTCCCGAGCGGCGGGTACCCAACCTCCCCCTTGGACTTGATACAATAGGCTTCCCGTTCAGCTGCGCTTTCCCAGCAGGGTCGCCGGCTACCGACGCCTGGAAGTCTCCGGCAAATCTCCGCGTCATTCTCGTACCTGGACGACGCACTGTTTCGGATTGCCACCGCCAGATCCCGATAGCGGAGGCACGATGGCATCTCGCAATGCCGGCAAGATCCCCGGTGGCAGGGGAAGGACGCCATGGGGCGGACTCTAGCTATTTCTGGCTGAGTTTCAGGGGGTCACGTAACAGCGATAACCTGCCCTAGAGAGGCTTTAAGCCTCTAATAAACAAGGAAAATTTGGCGCGCCCGGAACGATTCGAACGTCCGACCCTCAGATTCGTAGTCTGACGTTTTGCGTTGATTTCATTGAGGAAAGTTGCAAACCGCCCCCTTCTAGGGGGTTTGTTTTTGTTGAGAGTTTTTCAGCCGCTGCAAACCGATTGGGGCCTAAAAACGCCCCGAATCGCCGAGGTCTTTCCTCGTGACGGCCCTCTCAGATCCTCGCCACTTCACCGCCGCCAAGCTCGCCTGGCAGGCGCGCGTCATTGTGGATCCAGACCTGGGACAGCTCGCCCGGCTGCTGGCCTGCCACCTCACCCACATGTTCGGCAAGAGCCAGTCCACGTGGCCGGCACAGGAGACTCTTGCGCGAGCCCTGTCAGTCACCGTGCGCAGCATACGGCGGGCGACCGAGGAGCTGGTCAAGGCCGGCTACCTCACGGTTCGCATCTCTCGCGGGCGAGGCAAGGCGAACATCTACGCCCCGGTCCTCTCGTCCGCTCCCAACGGCGTTCCGTCTGAGCCGCCCCACTCGTCAGGGCAGGTAGAGCCAGAGCCCGCCGCAGAAAAGCGGACACCCGTGTCCTCCATTGCCGGCAAAAGGCGGACATGGTGGGCGCGAAAGGCGGACAGTGGTGTCCCCCCTACCCTTTCAGTACCCGAATCTACCCCCTTACCCCCATCGGGCCGAGTGCAGGCAGGCCAACCCCGAGGGGCGACGGCCAAGCGCTTCGCCGAGGAAGCCGTTCGACAGGTCGCGGCCAGAGCCTTGGGTGAACCCGCAACCATCAGCTACCTGGACCCAGCCGTCTGGAGGCCCGACGATCGGACGATCATCTGCCGTCTGGGCGTCGCCGCGAAAGCGCTACACGACCGGATCGGCCGCGACCTGGACCGCATTGGCATTCGCATCATCCACGACCCCGAGAGCCACCAAGCCTTGAGCGTCGCAACCTCTGTAGGGGGGGTGCACGCCCTTTCGCCCTGCCTCCGGTAGGACCGGCGGGGTCAATCGCGCGTTGTTCATCTATCGGGTCGAGTCCCCCCTTCGCAGCCGACGGGCGGGTCAAGCCACTCCTCCGGTTGCGTCAGGATCACCGGCATAGCCTTCGGATGAACCGCGCGGACTTTGGCGTTTGGCTCGGTGGGGAGGGCGGCGAAGAGGTCGGCCGTCTCGCGCCCGGTCTTGATCTTTCGTACCCCCTCCCAGCCCGAGGGTTGGATCCCCGTCTTGTCCAACGTGGCGCGGACGACATTCAGGATCGCCGTCTGGCCTTTGGCATGGAGTAGAGGTTGCACATGATGGATCGCAGAAGGACATTTGGCAGTGCGAAAACGCAAGCGCTGTCGACACCGTTTTGTGGCTGCCTGAATCAAGCAACGACGCATGGACCGCGCGGATTGGGTTACCGATGTTGATTGAGCGTTATCTGGCGACAAACGCCACAGTTGAAAATCGACTGCTTGCGGTAGGCTTGGCTTGCCCGCTTCTGAGGCTAGACCAGGTCGAGGCGTCGAATGTTGCTCACGGCATCGCCGGGACAATCAACCACGCCTGCGGGCGCACGGGGACATCCGAACAAATCAAGTTTGGAATTGCGGCGCACCCGCGGCCTGCGGCTTACGCATTTTGCCCGCCTGGCAAAGTGCCGTTCGTTCTGCTCACGCGGGGGCTGATATCGGGCTTTTACGCCGCGGCCTCATATCTTTCAGTTACCGGTCGGTTTCTAGTTCAGGACCAGTTACCTCCGCTTCCTCCGCAGAGCTGGCCCAACCGCTATTTCGGGTTAGCTCACATCCTGCATTGCGAAATGACGCCGCTCTTGCACAGGCAGCGGGTCCTCCGGGATATGCTAGCTGCGACGGCCATCAATTTTATCGTTCTGCACGAGCTCGGTCACATCATCAATGGTCACCTTGCATCTGGTGTTTACGGCCACGGAGCAATCGATGAGACGGCGCGAGAAATCGATGCAGATGTTAGGTTAACTCGGCGCACGCTAGAGTTTGACGCCGACGCTTTCGCGGCATTGCACAACCTCTCAGTTTCCGGAGGGGGGGCTAGCAATCTCAACATCAATAGCAGTAGCGAGATTGAATCGTCATTGCGCCTCGTGGTCGCTGGAGGCAGCTTGGCGCAACTATTCTTTGAGTTATTTGATCCTGGGATAGAAGAGGACTATCGCCCGCGAACGCATCCGCCCGCGCTGGTTCGATTGAAAATGTTCTGTTCGCTCTACCCGAGACTTTACGAACGGGAGCGAGGGCGGGGTTCTAACTGGCCGGATATAGACGTCTCCGACGTCTGCAGCCGAATGGTGGCAGAGCGCGAGGCCGCACTGATGGCGTGGTCGATACCAACGTCCATAGTCGACATCGGAATAGCTGAAGCAATGGCGACCCCGTTCCTTCGCGAAGTGCGGGCGCGATGGGCCGAAATCCGACCCGCCCTGCAGGCGGCCAAGCTTGGCACCTCAAACCTTGCACCGTAGCCGAAGGCGCCTCAAAGCCGCCGAGGAATTGTTCCGCAACATACTTACCTGCTGCGAACGCCGGCCGGGCCTCCCACTGCCTTGCGCCGCACCTATTGCTGGGACGCCCGGAGAGCGCCGCAACGGCCCGGACGCCCGTCTGTGGCCCGCCCACCCGCCACGCCGAAAGTTCGCATCAGTTGCGGGTTCTGGCCAATTAACCTGGCGTTCCTTGCTATATCGGCCAAATGTGGACAATGCTTCAGACACCAACTGAACTTCTGAAATCTCTCGCGGCACGCCTCAAGGCTCGCCGTCTGGCCTTGGGCTGGACGCAAGTGGAGGCCGCTAGGCGGGCCGGTGTCGCCTATCGGACCTGGCGCCGGCTGGAGAACGAGGGTCAGGCCTCCCTGGAGGACATGGTGAAGGCTGCTGTCGCGCTGCGATGCGATGAAGGCCTGGAGGCGCTCTTTCCCCTGCCTGCCGCTGCCAGTTTGGATGAGCTTCTGGCGCAGCAGGCCGCTACCGCGAAGCGCCCTTCCCGCACGCGCGCGCCACGGAGCAGGGCCAGCAAATCGTGAGGCTCGCCCCTGGGACTCCGCTGGGCGCCAGCCTGCGGTTCGATGAGGCCGCCCCCGCCTCCTTGGTCGGACGGCTGGCGATGGCCAATGGCCTGGCGCAGCTCGAGTGGTCGCCAGAGATGATCGCCGCCGACCTGTCTGTGTCGGCCCTCCTCTATCCACCGCAGCCAGGCCTCCATCCCGCCCGCACTCGGGAGTTCGACGGGCTGCATGGCTTCCTGTCCGACAGCCTGCCCGAGGGCTGGGGCCATCTGGTTATGCGGCGGCGTTTGAGCCGCCTAGGCGTCAGCATAGACGCCCTGACGCCCCTCGATCGCCTGGCCTTGGTGGGCGACGGCGGCCGGGGCGCGCTGACCTACAGGCCAGCCACCGCGCCGCCCCCAGAGGTGCAGAGTCTCGACCTCGATGCCCTGGCCAAAGAGTCCCAAACCATCCTGGCCGGTGACGAAGGCGAGCTCGCCGCAACGCTCGCGACCCTGGGCGGAGGCTCAGGCGGGGCGCGGCCGAAGATCCATGTCGGGTTTGACGCACAAGGGCGGATCTCGGTCTCCGAAGGGGAGACAGCGCCCGGCCACGAAGCCTGGATCGTCAAGTTCGCCACGCCCAACGACCCGGCCGACATCGGCCCCATCGAGGCGGCCTACGCCGCCATGGCCGTGGCCGCCGGCCTGGAGATGGCGCCCTATCGCCTGCTGCCCTCGCGATCAGGCCCGGGCTACTTCGCCACCCGGCGCTTTGACCGGCCAGAACCTGGTCGGCGTCTGCACATGGTGTCGCTGAGCGGCGCGGTGGAAGCGCCCTGGCGCAAGCCAGCCAGCTACGACCTCTTTCTCCGCGTGACCCTGGCCATCACCCGCCGCGCCGACGACGTGCAAGCCGCCTTCCGGCGCATGGTCTTCAACGTGCTGGCCTGCAACCGCGACGACCACACCCGACAACACAGCTACCTGATGGACGAGCACGGCCAATGGCGACTGGCGCCGGCCTATGACCTCACCTACTCCGCCGGTCCGGGCGGCGAGCACTATCTGGACATCGAGGGCGAAGGCCGAAACCCCACCCAAGAGCACGTTCAGACCCTTGGCCGCCGCCACGGCCTATCTGATCGGGTCATCGACTCGGTGGTTGAGGAGGTCCGTGCGGCGGTCGCCGAGTGGGGGCGCTTTGCGAGCGAGGCCGGAGTCACCAGCCGGTCCAGGAGCGAGGTGCTAGCCGCGCAAGAGGCGGTTGCGGGTGACATTCGGTGACAGAGCCCCACTCCTAATCCAGAGATGACGAGAGCCCCGGCGCGGAGGACCATCCAGCTTGCCCCCGACCACGGCAGTGATCGTGTTGGGCTCTTCTCTGACCTTGGGAAGGTCCGCTTTCTGGCAGCAGCCATGATGCCGCAACGATGGCCCGGGCCCGACTCTTCCCCGATCTTGCAAAGGCCGGCTTTGGTGGCCCCGGTGGCGGGGTTCATGTGCCTGACCAATCAGGGCGGGGACGCGCTCGGCCGTCAGCAAGATTCAGCCAGAAGCCCCACCACATTGAAGGTCAGGAACGTCGAGATGCTCGCCCACGTCATGGGTTGATGATGCCCGTCCGTGCTTTACTCATCTTCCTGGATAGCTGCGGGGAACTGCTTCTGTATGTCTAAGTTTGGGGAACAGCTGAGACGCGGCGCAGGCGCTCTTGCTGTCTGCGTGGCGATCACCGGCGGGGTGGTAACGATGCTGGCAGGCCTCATGATGGTGGCAAAATTGGGGCCGCCAACTATGGGGATGGACGCCGCCACCATTGCCATCGCGCAGATCGCAGTGGCCCAGGCTGCGATAAGTGCCACAGGCCTGCTCGGCATTGGCTTCACAGTCTACTACGCTCGGCAAACTTGGGCGGAGGCGAAACGAAGCGCCGACGCCGCAGCCGCATCAGTAGAAGACGCCCGTCAGCAAGCGGCGTCCCAAGCTCAGCATTTTTCAATGCAGCATAAGCTGGCAGAGGCAAGCCTCAGAGCGATGCGCGACTCTGTGGTTGTCGCCGACCGAGCCTGGCTTTCTGTAGAGTTCGATCTATCGGGCGACCTGACCTTTAGCGAACGCGACATTCGCCTTCCGATTGTATGCAAAGTGAAGAACGTCGGACGATCTCCCGCCATCCGAGTCCTTTGGACATACAAGATGTTTGCAAACCCTGGAGAGGCAGCACAGTACGCTAGAGCCAATTCCTCTGACACCCACCTCATGAATGTCATACAGCTTGGGCGCGTCTTGTTTCCTGGAGAGGAAGATGAATCCAATGTATGCTGTGAGCTTGACAGATCTATATTCAATGATCAGCTCACCAGGTGTAAGGAAGATGGCGTTTTCTTAAGTGTAGTTGTTGGCGTGGAGTATGCGCTCCCGGGCGATACCGTAAAGCGTTTTAATTATATGTTCGAAGGCTTAGCTCGGAGTTGCGGCGCGGAGGTAACCGGTTTCGACGGGCGGGCAACCAAAGTCGAGCAGAGCCAGCTACTCCTCAATAGTTTTCCCTACGAGCGTACGGTTACGTGATCGCCGCGACTCTCGAGCGCCGCCGATTGCGAGAGGCACATAAGCCCGCCCTTTGCTGAGTGGGGGGCTGTCGGCCATCGGCGGGGTTACACTTGCACTGTTCGTCGGCGGCAGCAGCCCATTGCACGGGCGACCGACGGCTCATTAGGCCCCCAGCTTTCACCAAAGCCGGCCACAGCCGCCGGCTGAGTGTACGGACATTGGTATGGCTCCTGAGGTGCGCCTTGAGGTGAACTGCGCCTCAATTCTATATGCAATAACGTCCTTCACGCACTTCGATTGCCTTGACTTTCGCCCGGAATGGCTGCATATTTACTGCATGATCCCGCATCGTGCAAAAATTACGACCTTGGCTGAGGTGGCCGAAATCGCGGCAGGCCATCCCTTGAGGTTGGGGATGGATGAGTTCCCAGCTGGCAACACCGGCGTCATCCAGATGCGGAATGCCGATCCTGATACTGGCGTCGACTGGAGGAGTGTCTCCAGGGTCGAATTGCCGCCGGCGCGCCGGATTCAATTCCTAAACCAAGGCGACGTGATCTTCTCGACCCGGGGCACCCGCACCTACGCTGTCGCTTTGGGCGCGGTGCCGTTCCCCGCGGTTTGCTCCCCGCATTTTTTCGTCCTGCGCATCCGCGGGGGAGCCGTCGAGCCTCGGTTCCTGGCCTGGCAGATCAACCAGGCCCCGGCGCAGGAATATCTCCAGCGCGAGGCGACCGGCTCGCACATTCTCAACATCCGGCGAGAGGTCATCGAGCGACTGGAGATCGCGATCCCGTCGCTGGCGCGTCAGGCCGCGATCGTAGCCTTTGCCGAGGAAGCCGCGCGTGAAAGGCGTCTGCTTTCCGCCCTCATCGAAAACCGCCAGCAGGAAATGGACGCGCTCGCCGTCGGGCTTCGCGCCAGTAACAAGGAATAGCCATGGCCAACGCCATCACCCAGGATGAAGTCAACAGGGCCGTTTGGGCGGCGTGCGACACCTTTCGCGGCACGGTCTCGCCCGACATCTACAAGGATTACGTCCTCACGCTGTTATTCCTGAAATACATCAGCGACGTCTGGCAGGACCACTACGACGCCTACCAGAAGCAGTATGGCGACGCGCCGGATCTCATCACCGAACTGATGCGCAGCGAGCGCTTCGTCCTGCCAACCGGCGCCAGTTTCTACGCTCTCCACGAGCGGCGGCATGAGCCAGGCAACGGGGAGCGTATCGACAAGGCTCTGCACGCCATCGAGGACGCCAACATCGGCAAGCTGCGTGATGTGTTCCAGGACATCAGCTTCAACTCGAACAAGCTCGGCGAGGAAAAGCAGAAGAACGACCTGCTCCGCCATCTGCTGGAGGACTTCGCCAAGCCCGAGCTGAACATGCGCCCGTCGCGCATCGGCAATCTCGACGTCATCGGCAACGCCTACGAATTTCTGATCAAGAACTTCGCATCGGACGCCGGCCGCAAGGCGGGCGAATTTTACACGCCCCCCGAGGTGTCGGAACTGATGGCCGAGATCATGGACATGGCCGAGGGGGAGGAAGCCTGCGATCCAGCCTGCGGCTCGGGCTCGCTGCTCATGAAGTGCGGCCAGCGCGTCCAAGCCAAGCACGGCTCAAAGAAGTACGCCCTCTACGGCCAGGAATCGATCGGCAGCACCTGGGCGCTCGCCAAGATGAACATGTTCCTGCACGGCGAGGACAATCACCGCATCGAGTGGGGTGACACCATCCGCAATCCCAAGCTGCTCGACAGCGCGGACGCGCTGAAGCACTTCGACGTGGTTGTCGCCAATCCGCCGTTCAGTCTGGACAAGTGGGGCCACGACACCGCCGAGCACGACCGGTTTGGCCGCTTTCGGCGAGGCCTGCCGCCGCGCACGAAGGCCGACTACGCCTTTATTCTCCACATGGTGGAGACGATGAAGCCCCGCACCGGGCGTATGGCCGTCGTGGTTCCGCATGGCGTTCTGTTCCGGGGTGGCGCGGAAGGCGTCATCCGTCGAAAACTGATCGAGGAGAACCTCCTCGACGCCGTGATCGGGCTTCCCGAGAAGCTGTTTTACGGCACGGGCATTCCTGCCGCGATCTTGATCATGCGCAAATCCAAGCCGGACCGCAGCGTGCTCTTCATCGACGCCTCGCGCGAATTCCGGTCGGGCAAAAACCAGAACCAGCTCACGGTCGGTGGGCCGGACAGCAATGTCCGCAAGATCGTGGAAACCTATAAGGCGCGCGCGTCCGTCCCGAAGTACGCTCACCTGGCTTCACCGGAGGAGATCGCCGGCAACGACTGGAACCTCAACATCCCGCGCTACGTCGACACCTTCGAGGAAGAGGTCGAGATCGACCTCGTCGCCGTCCGCGCCGAACGCCTCAAGCTCAAGGACGAGTTGGCCATGCTTGAGCTCAAGATGGACGCGTACCTCACGGAGCTTGGCTACTGATGGCCCGCGCGCAGGACATCACCGCGGCTCGATTGAAGGTGTCGGAAGGGGGCTTGGCGTGACCATTGTTTCTAAAGCGTCCGCCTACCCGAAGTCGGTGCAATCGGGCTTGCCGAGGCTCGGCACCTGTCCGCCAGGTTGGACGCGGGGGCCCTTGTCCGCCCATCTGATCGAGGAATTGCGCCCGCTGAACATGGCGGACGACGAGGTCTACGCCCTCGTGACAGTAAGGCGCTCGCGAGGCGGCGTCGTCCTGCGCGAGCGCCTCAGGGGCTCGCAAATCGCGGTCAAGAGCCAGTTCCGGCTCAAGGCCGGGGACTTTCTGATCTCAAAGCGCCAGATCGTGCATGGGGCGTGTGGGATTGTGCCGCCCGAACTCGACGGCGCCATCGTGTCGAATGAGTACGCCGTGCTCCGGGCGCGCCCGTCGCTGCACCTGGAATTCCTGAACTGCCTCGCCCACTCGATCTACTTTCAGCAGACCTGCTTCCACTCCAGCATCGGCGTTCACGTCGAGAAGATGATCTTCAAGCTGCAAGAGTGGCTGAAGTGGGATTTCGATCTGCCGCCCGCGCGCGAACAACGCCGGATCGCGGAAATCCTCGCCACCTGGGACCGGGCCATCGAGACCGTCGGGGGTCTGATCGCCAACGCCCGCGAGCAGAAGGCAGCGATGATGCAGGCGCTGCTGACAGGGGAGCGCCGCCTGCCCGGGTTTGACCAGCCGTGGCGCCAAGTCACGCTCAGCGAACTCGGCACGTTCAGGAAAGGCAAGGGCATCAGCCGCGCGGAAGTCAGGCCGTCAGGGCTGCCCTGCGTACGGTACGGAGAAATCTACACCCTGCACCACGACCTCATTCAGGAATTCGGATCCTACATCGATCGAGCGTCAGCGTCCCTGAGCGAGCCGATCGGGCGCGGGGATATCCTATTCGCGTGCTCTGGAGAGACGGCCGAGGAAATCGGAAAATGTGTGGCCTTTGACGGTCCCGAACGGGCCTACGCTGGAGGAGACATCGTTGTCTTCACCCCGCAAGGGGAGAACTCTGTCTTCCTGGCTTACCTCCTCAACTCGCCCAAGCTGGCGATCCAGAAGGCGCAGATGGGGCAAGGCAACGCCGTGGTCCATATCAGTGCATCGAATCTCGCCCGGCTGAAGTTCGCCATCCCGCCGCGGGACGAGCAGGACGCGATTGCGGAACATTTGCGCACGGCAGACGTGCTTGTCCGGAGCCAATTAGCGAAGCTCCTCGCCTTGAAGCAGGAGAAGGCCGCGCTGATGCAACAACTGCTGAGCGGCAAGCGCCGCGTCAGCCCAGCCGAAAGCGAGGCGGCATGAGCAAGGGGGGCAACAAGAGCCGGTCGTTCTCGATCTTCCTGCTGAAGTCGGACGTAAAGGCGCCGGCGGATGCGTTGAAAGCCGGGCACGCTCTTAAAGACACCATCAAGGGCGAGGGCCTACCGAAGGGAGCGGTCCTGTACGTCCTCGACACGGACCCTCGGCCGATCTGGTGGGCGGGCTATTTCGGCCTGGCCGCCAAGCTGGAGCAGATGTCCAAGGGCGCGCTGGTGTTCCTTCCCGTCAAGGATCGCTGGTTCGCGCTCTCCTTCGGCCACGTGAGCCACTACCTCGACGACGAACAGTACGAGCACGACTTCGGCCTTCGGGTGACGCTGAACGCCGTCGATCCTGACCTGATCCGCAGCACCGACATCCTGCAGCCCAGCGGCGCTAAGCGACAGCGCATCCAGCTTCCGGCGCCCGGTGACCTGACCCTGTTCGACTTCGATCAGGACAGCACGATCCTGAAGAGCCTGACCGGCAAGGTGAAGGACCCGGCGCTGAAGGACCTGTGCCGCAACATCACCGGCGCCGCCAACGTGCGGATCAGCACGGACAAGGCGTCGGGCGATCTCTCAACGGTGTGCGCCACACTGCTCGATCTCTACGGAAAGAATACCTACGCCACGAGTTTCCCGGCCCTGTTGAACGTGTCGCCGGTGCGCGATCCGGCGATCGCAAAGGGGCTGAATGGCGAGCTGATTAGCGCGGTTCACGCCAAGGACGACGGTGTCGTGCTGACCGTCCCGGAAATCCAGGATTTCAACTCGAACTTCGGCGTGAGCTACGCCGGCGCCGGAAGCGGCAAGGTCTCGGATGACGCCGATATCGATGACTACTTCCAGTACCTGGACGACCATGATCAAGACCCGGCGGCGCTGACGCTGGAAGACCTGAAAAAGCATCGCCTGCTCGTCACCAACGAAGACGGATCAATCACCCACGCGGAATATAAGATCCTGCGCTGTCTGCTGTTTGATACGGCCCACAACGGCGTTGCCTACCACCTGCGCGAAGGCCAGTGGTACGAGGTCAAGCAGTCGTTCATCGACGACCTGAAGGACTTTCTCGATCCCAAGATCGTGGCCACGACCTTGCCCGACTACAACCACACCAGCGAGGGTGCCTACAACAAGGCGGCGGCCACCGCCGAGCGCTTGTGCCTCGACACCACGAGCATCGCCCCGGCGGGACAGAAGGCCGTCGAACCGTGTGACCTGTTCGAAGTGATCAACGGCGCCGCGGTGCTCCATCACATCAAGCTCAAGACGCTGTCTGGTTCTTTGAGCCACCTGTTCAATCAGGGCGTCAATTCGGTCTGGCTGATCCGCGACGAGCCCCAGGCGAAGGCCCGACTGAAGGCGCTGATCACCAAAAAGGTGCCCGCGGGCGCTGACGTGGCGTTTCACAAGCCCCTGGACGACGACAAGTTGAAGGTCGTCTTCGGCGTGGTCACGACCAAGGCGCCGGGTAACAAGTCGAGGAACCTGCCGCTCTTCTCGCGCATCAGCCTGCGGCGGGCCTTCAAGGATCTCCAGGTCATGGGGATCAAAGCCGAACTCTGCTTCATCCCGGACAAGTCGCCGCCCAAGCCGGCCAAGCCTAAGGAACGCACCAAGAAGGCGGCAGCGCCGTGACCCACTCTCCAGATACTGCTGAAATCTACTCCTCCCACGTCCCGGCCCTGGCGACGCTCGTGGCCCTGGGCTGGAACTACATGCCGCCGGCCGAGGCCATGGCCGCGCTTGGCGGGCCGCAAGGCGTTCTGCTGGCACCGGTGCTGGTGGAGGAGCTGCGGCTCCGGACCTTCGAATACAAGGGCAAGACCTATCCGCTTTCGACCAATGCCATTGACCAGATCGTGCGCGAGCTGTCCTCGCCTCCGCTCAACGAAGGCCTGCTGACCGCCAATGAGCGCATCTACAACGCCCTCACCCTGGGCGTGACGGTCACCGAGTTCGTGGACGGCAAGCGCCACAGCGTGACCGTCCCGGTCATCGACTGGGCCCGGCCGCGGGCCAACCGTTTCACGGTCACGGAGGAGGTGGAACTGCTGGCCACCGGGGGCGTGCATACCCGGCGGCCGGACGTGGTCGGCTACGTCAACGGCATTCCCCTGCTGGTGATCGAAGCCAAGCGCCCGGACAGCGGCAACCCGAACAAGGCGATGGTTGATGAAGGCATCAGCCAGATGATCCGCAACCAGGGGCAGGACGAGATCCCGCAGCTGTTCGCCTATGCCCAGCTCCTGCTTTCAATCGGCATGACGGACGGGCGCTACGCCACAACGCGGACGCCGAAGAAGTTCTGGGCGCGCTGGCGCGAAGAGGTGCTGGACGAGGCCCACTTCAAGCAGATCAAGAACCAGGCGCTGGAAACTGATCCCCGCGAGGCCTTGCTGCGCGACCGCCTGTCCGACGTGAAAGCGCACTTCGTCAGCCTCTGGAGCGAGGAACAGGAGGTCACCGGCCAGGACCGACTGCTGATTAGCCTGTGCTCGCCCGAGCGCCTGCTCGATTTCACACGCACCTTCATGCTGTTCGACCGGAAGGCCGGCAAGATCGCCGCCCGCCACCAGCAGTATTTCGGGATCAAGGCGCTGCTCGAGCGCGTGCGCACCCTCCGGTCGGACGGTGGGCGCGAGGGTGGTGTGATCTGGCACACGACCGGCTCGGGCAAGAGCTTCACCATGGTGTTGCTTTGCAAGGCGCTGCTGCTCGACGACGCGTTGAAGAATTGCCGCGTCGTGGTGGTGACGGACCGGCGTGACCTGGAGAAGCAGCTCGCCGGCAACTTCCTCACCGGAGGCGCTTTTGGCTCGGGGGTGGCGGACAAGGATGGCGCTAAGGCCAAGGCCTCATCGGGTCGCGATCTCGCCCGCCGCATCGGCAAGGGCGCCGAGCGGATCATCTTCACCATCATCAACAAGTTCGCCAGCGCCTCGAAGCTGCCAGAGTGCCACAACGACAGCGCGGACATGATCGTGTTGGTGGATGAAGGCCACCGTAGCCAGGGCGGCGAAAACCACGAGCGCATGCGCCAGGCCTTGCCGAAGGCGAGCTACGTCGCCTTCACCGGCACCCCGCTGTTGAAGGAGGACAAGACCGCCAGCAAGTTCGGGCGGATCATCCACGCCTACACTATGCGCGACGCCGTCAGCGACGGCACAGTGACGCCCTTACTCTACGAGGAGCGCAGGCCGCTGCTGGATATCAACGACGCGGCGATCGACAACTGGTTTGAGAAGATCACGCTGGGCCTGTCGGAAAAGCAGCAGAGCGATCTGAAGGCCAAGTACGGCAAGAAGGGACCGGTCTACGGCTCAGGCAACCGGATCGACCTGATCGCCTGGGACATCGCCGTCCACTTCAAGACCAACTTCAAAGACCTCGACCTTGGCCTGAAGGGTCAGATTGCGACCGACAGCAAGCTCTCGGCTATCCGCTACAAGAAGGCCTTGGACGCCACCGGCCTCGTCAGCAGCGCCATCGTCATCTCGTCTCCCGACACTCGCGAGGGGCACGAGGAGGTGGACGAGGCCGAGCTGCCCGAGGTGCTGCAATGGTGGAAGGAAAACGTCCACGGCGACCCGGAGGCCTACGAGCGCCAGGTGATTGAAGACTTCTCGACGGAGGGTCGGCCCGACCTGCTCATCGTTGTCGACAAGCTCCTGACCGGCTTTGACGAGCCGCGGAACGCCGTCCTCTACATCGACAAGCCGTTGAAGCAGCACAATCTGATCCAGGCGATCGCGCGCGTGAACCGCCTGCACGAGCAGAAGAAGTTCGGGCTGCTGATCGACTATCGCGGCATCCTGGCGGAGCTGGATTCAGCCCTTACCGAGTACCAGAACCTGGCGGACCAGACCCAGGGAGGCTTCGATATTGACGACATCGACAGCCTCTACGCCAACGTCAGCACTGAATATAAAAAGCTTCCCGCGCTCCACGAGGCGCTCTGGACGATCTTCGCAGGTGTGCGAAACCGCAGCGACATCGAGCAGTACCGGCAGGTGTTGGTGCCACGCTACACGGACGATGAAGCCGGAGAATCCACCGACGTTCACCAGAAGGTCCGCGAGGATTTCTACGAGGCGTTGACCGCCTTAGGCATGTGCCTGCGCACGGCTCTGGCCACGCGCTCCTTCTTCGAGGACGGAGCTTTCTCGGAGGCCCAGATCGCCACCTACAAGCGCGACCTGAAGTTCTTCTCCAACCTTCGCCGCATGGCAAAGCAGGACGCGCACGAGACGGTCGATTTCAGCGCCTATGAGGACCAGATCCGCAAGATTGTCGATCGGTACGTCATCGGCGAAGACGTCGTCTCCGACGGCAACCTGCTGGTCGTCAACGACGTGGCAAAACAGGCCCCGCCGGAGGAGTGGAGCGAGGAGAAGACCCGGAACGAGACCGACATCATCCGCACCCGGCTTACACGCACCATCGAGCAGGATCTGGTGGAAGACCCCTACGCCCAGCGCCATTTCTCCGAACTGCTGAAGGCGGCCATCGCCGAGGCGTCGGCGCTGTTCGATCATCCCTTCAAGCAATACGCGATCTTCAAGGACGTGGAGGACCGGGTCGCCAACCGAAAGGTCGATGGCACGCCCGGCGCCCTCAACGGCAAGCGGCACGCCACCGCCTATTTCGGAATCATCCGCCTCGCCGTAGGCGACGGGCGCGCGCTTGGCGCGGACGTCGATAGCTTTGCCGCCGCGGCCATCGACATCGACGGCATGGTCCAGACAGCGGTCGCGGAGAACTCGCTCAATCCTGCAAACGTCGAAGCCGCTATTCGCAAGGCAGTCCTACCGAGGTTGTTCGCCTTGACCGGCCTCGACCTGGCACGGGCGATCACCGATCAGGTCGTCGAGGTCACAAGGGTAGGGCTCTCTCGGGAGGCGGCGTAATGCGCCTGACACTGCGCTATGGCTCCAAGTCCGCCGACTACGACGTGCGCGAAAGCCCGCGGCTGACGGCCAAGCTACGTATCCATGTGGAGCCGAGCGGCGCCCTCGTGGTCGAGGCGCCGGTCGGCACCTCGGAGAACAAGATCCGCGCAGGCGTTCAGAAGCGCGCCCGCTGGATCATGGATCACATCAATCGGTTCGAAGATTACCGCCGATACGCCCTGCCGCGTGACTATTGCAGCGGCGAGACGCACTTCTATCTCGGCCGTCGGCATAAGCTGAAGGTTATCACCGAGCCCGGCGCTACCCGCTCGGTCAGGCTCATTGCCGGCCGGCTTGAAGTGTTGGCCCCGGTGGGCGACGCCGACGACGTCAAGCTGGCCCTGCAGCGATGGTATCGCCAACGTGCGCTCTCTTACTTCAATCTGAGGACAGCGCGGTTGGCGGCCGAATTGCCGTGGGTCGAGATCGCGCCTCCAGTCAAACTGCTGAAGATGAAGCGGTTTTGGGGGAGCTGCTCTCCGCACGGCGCCATCACGCTCAATCCGGCGCTGATCAAGGCGCCGGTTCACTGCGTGGAATACGTCCTCCTCCACGAGCTGTGCCACCTGGCAGAGCACAACCACAGTCCGCGCTTCTATGCGCTCCTCGATCGCCACATGCCGGAGTGGAGGACTGCGAAGGATGAGCTAGACGGGCTGTCGGAGATGTTGCTGGTCGCGTGAAGGTTGATGGGGCCCGTTGAGCCGATAGGAGCAAAAGAGAGTCTCCTGGCAAGCCGACACGTTCTTGAACCATGTGCGTACGCCACTTGGCCGTTGCGCCCCCTCCGATATCTCAATCGCGTGCCGAACTTCGAAAGGATTGCCACGAGCCTTCGCCTCGTCGACACCGACTGGAGCCGGGAAATCATGGCGGCAGCCGCGGCTGATCCCTCCAGATTGCGGATCGTCTCTCCCTTCATCAAGCTGAAGGCGCTGAACCGACTGTTGGACGCCGCGCCCCGCGCGCTGCAAGTTCTCACACGGTTCAGCCTCGAGGACTTCTCGCGCGGCGTCAGCGACATTGACGCCCTACAGCGCCTGCTCGCGGCGGGGGCCAGGGTCCGGGGCGTGCGCCACCTGCACGCCAAGCTCTATTTGTTCGGCCAGAGCCAGGCGATCATCACCTCAGCCAATCTTACCGGGGCCGCGCTGGACCGAAATCACGAGTTTGGCGTCGCTTCCGACGATCTCGCTGTGATCCAGTCGTGCCAAGATTATTTCGATCGCCTGTGGCAACTCGCCGGGCCGGACCTCACCGCCCCCCAGTTGAGCTATTGGCGTAGCAAGCTCGGGGGTCGGGTGCTGGCAGCCGGTGCAGACATAAAGGATGAGCCTTGGCCCGACTATGGGGCGGACGCGGGGCTCAAGCCCGCTTCCCACACCCCCGTAGCCATTGCTGGCGCAAACCAGGCCTTCGTCAAGTTCCTGGGTGAGGGCAAGAACAGGATATCGCTGGGCCAGTCCGTGATCGATGAGATCGGACGCTCCGGCGCGCATTGGGCTGTGGCCTATCCGGCCGCCAAACGCCCGGGAGGCGTCCAGGACGGAGATGTTATCTTCATCGCTCGCCTGACCCGTGACCCATCAGACATCGTCGTCTTCGGCAGGGCCATCGCCTGTGCCCATCAACCGGGTCGCGATGACGCGACCGAAGCCGACATAGCGCTGCGCCCTTGGAAAGAGACCTGGCCCAGATACATCCGCGTTCACGGCGCTACCTTCGTGGCCGGAACACTCGCCAACGGCATATCGCTTAGCGCCCTTATGGACGCCCTGGGGCCCCGATCGTTCGCCTCGACGCTGCGAAACCTAACTAAGGGTGAGGGCAATCTGGACCCGCGCCGCGCGTATCGGCAACAGGCCGCGGTGCACCTGTCGGAAGAAGGCCAGCTCTGGCTGGCCGAGCGACTGCAAACTTGTTTCGACACCCACGGGATTGTCCCGCACTTTGAATTGGAGGCCCTGGATTGGCCCGAGGTCCCACAGACGTGACGCCCATCTCGTCTCCCCCCGCCACTAAGCGGAGCATGAAGCGCGATGAGGCCGCGTGGCGCATTTGGCCCGTGCTGACCAGCCTCGCGAAGCAGCGTCGCACAATCACCTATTCGGCCCTGGCGGATGTAATCGGCTCTATCGATCACCGCCACGGCTGGGCGCTGGGACTAATCCAGGATTACTGCCTCAATCTCGACCTCCCGCCCTTGACCATCCTCGTCGTATCAAAAGCCAGCGGCGAGCCCGGCCACGGCTTCGTGGCGCTCGAGGACGACGAGCGCGCAGCCGGCCGGGGCGCCGTCTGGGCCTATCCGTGGCCAACCTCCAATCCCTTCGACTATGCAGAGAGCGGCGCCGAGATCGACGAACTGGCGAACCGCCTTCGGCGCGAGCCGCAAGCTGCCGAAGAGGTCTACAATCTGGTCCGATCTCGCGGCGTCTCGCAAATGATCTTCCGTAAGGCGGTGATCGACGCCTACAGCGGACGCTGCGCATTTTGCGGGATTTCCTTCAAAGCGTGTCTAGAGGCCGCCCACATCATCCCCTGGGGGCTCGCGACCCGAGAGCAGCGCATCAGCCCCACAAACGGCCTGTGCCTGTGCGTCAATCATCACCGGATGTTTGACGCTGGCCTGATGACACTAGGCCCGTCGGGCCAAGTAGTCTGCGAAACGGCCAAGGCCGACAGCACTTTTTCGGACGGTGATCGCAACCTGACGACACGCCTTGAATCCAAGGCCGCCTATCTGCCGCACCGCCGAGGTCTACGGCCGAGCGCTGCATCTCTGGCCTGGCGATACAGCCACCATGGATGGAACAAGCCGCCATGGTCGCTCCAATATCCCTTGTGACGGTCTATCCCGAGTAAGTCCGACAACCATAGCGATGGTTGAAGCACACCGGCATCTCTAGGAATAGACGGCAACCCGGCCTGGTGGCCCGGTGAGACCTCGAGGGCATGGCTATCTGGCGCAGCCGTATTTGATGACCAGTTGGGCTATGTTGTAGTCTGCCGCGACCGCCGGTTCTCGTGAACAACGTGGGTTTTGGCGCAGTCGGGCTGTTGAAGACAGTCCATATCCGGCACGCCAATTGGCTACTTCGACCACGGCGAGCCCCGCAGCGCCCTCGCCTGCCGGCGCCGGTCGTTTGTCTCGGTTTACCTTGCTCTCGGCCACCGCTCTATTCCTCTCGTCCGCGGTCAACCTTTTTGGACGCGCTGAGCTGGGCTGACACGTTCCCCATGCCCTCGGCGTAGAGCCGGTCGCAAACGCTCAGCCATTCTTCAATAGTCGCCATGAGGCACTCCGCGGCTGAGCGGTAGCATACCTGCGACGCTGAGAACGCCACATGCCCCAAGACAGCTCTACGCCTTCCGAGGTGGCGCTATCTACAATCCGAGGAGATGCGCGAGTTCATCAAGCTGGTGCCACCCAGGGTACAAGATTCTCGGGGTGATTTGGCGATCAGGCAAACCACCAATAACCTCGCAAGCACTGCTGCCGAGTCGCGGGGGTTACGATGAGGATGGACGATCACACAAGCGTCGGCCGATCGGTAGAGTTCGGTGATGCGCGGGCGCGTGCTATTGGGTCCGCGATCGACGGTACGTCGAAAGCGTTCGCGCTTGGGTCTGCCGTAGCACACGCTCAGATACTCTCAGATTTTATCCGCGAAGGCGCCGCGCGCTTGGCTGAATTAAAAGCGACGCGCCCAGACCTATTCTCCGAGGAAGGGGGATGGGCGCTTGGTGCTACGCGGCGCGCCTGTGCTGAATTAGCGTCTACTTTACAGTCCCTCGAGGGACTTCTGTCGCTCTATGCGGACGAGAAAGCTCCATCTTGGGAGGCGGCAAGGTCCTCAGAGATTGCACAACGAAGTTGCGCCATGGAGTTTGATCGTGAATTCCTTGAGATTCTCCGCATCAACATTTACGCCAGAAGATATATGGAAGCAGACGACGACTATAGGGCGCACCTACTTCAACAGGCGGTTAGCGACATAGCTCGCGAGTTTTTCGGCGCTTACATTCATGCAGCCGACTTAGAGAAAATTCGCCTCACAATGGCCGCACGAGTGAATCGCGCGCCACCGTCGAAACATCTAGCCGCGAACACGATTGCCTGGACCCCCGAGGAATACCCGGACGGCTATGATGATGATGGATATGACGACTGAGATGGCGGCGGTGTAGCCATCTGGGTGTTACTTAGTGCCAGAACCTGGGACCTTTATCCGGATTGCGGGCGAGTGAACACCACACCCTTTCGCGCTCTCACCGGCAGAGGGCTGAGCGGCAAGCAACGCCTGATTTCCGGTTCATCTTCACCAGTGGACTGACGGCACGGCCATGACGCTCGAAGCGCCAAGAGCTATGACGAAGTCGGAGGTGAGCCGTGCATCCGGATCTACCGCTGCCCAGATGGACCTCATGGCGGCCATGTGAGGAGTTAAGGAGAACTAAGGCGACTTAAGGAGAACTAAGGCGACTTAAGGCGACTTAAGGATTCCCGGCAGATAGAAATCTCGCAAAGATCATTCCTTCTCCTTAAGTCGCCTTAGTTCTCTTGGTGTGAGGAGGCAAGATGTGTAATGTAGGCTTACATTACGGTCTTACTCGCCTCAGGCTCGACGGAACGCGCGGTACCCCACGAGGGTTGTTAACGCAGTGTTGACCAAGTTTAGCTGACACCTCATCGCCCTCATGACGCAGTGGCCATCGACCACGAGAGCGATGTTGTCCCACCAGAGGATTTGATAAAGCCCGGCCGCCCAGCTGGGCTCTTTCGTTTCAGCGGCTCGAATAGAGCCGCCGCCGAAGATCCAATCCACCGCACAACCGTGCCGCCTATCCATAATTTGCGAAGGCCACAGCCGCCCCCTCATGTCGTTACAATTTAAGGTGGGCCTGGCGCGCAGCCCGATGCATCGAGAAGTCAGCTGACGTCAGGTCAGCACCACGAGCGGAAGGTGGCATTGGGGCAGGAAGCGGACCTTGGATCGTCCATCGATGGATGAGGGGAAGAACAGCAAATCACAGCTGGTGACGCCGTGTTCGCTCAAGCCTAAGGTCGCGCGAAGTCGTAGAATGGGGGCTCCATGATCGCCGACGAAATTCGCAAGCGGGTTGCGCGACACTACAAGGAGCCGAGCGACGCCATGCTGCTTTCGGCGCTCGGCAAGGAGCTGGTCTCTGCGGGACTTTGGCCCATAGAAGGCGAGCGCCGTCCCCTCGCTAAGGTGGTCGAGGAAGTCGCGCCGGAGTTAATCATTCGGGCCGACCCACAGGTAAAAGCCTTCGTGGTCATCGCGCCCGAGGGCCGAGAAGACATCGTGGAGGCCGCGTTTGCCAAGCGACGCGACGATCAGCTCGTCAAGCGCCTGCCGCGCCCGATCCTGCTTGCGTTCTGCGCCGACACCGAGAAGCCAGTCAGTGTGCGTACCTCGCCGCCCTACAGGTATCTGGTTGGTCATCACGACGAGAACGGAGCTGTCTTGGTGGAACCTGAGTTCCGGCTGCCCGGGACCTATATCGACGATGGCCGCAACCTCCCACCGGAGTTACTCGGGAAGATCAAGGCATGGGCGGAGGCACATAAGCTTGATCTGACAGCGCTTACGAACCCGAGCCCGCCACCGACAACGAAGCCGCAGGATAATAAGCCCATCGGCGACAACGCGCTTGAGCGCCTCCACGATGCCCAGCCCGAAGACGTTCGTGGCCGTCTGGTCGTGCCGCTCGACATCGCGCTCGCTCTGAGCCGGCTACCCTAGTTGGCGAATCGACGTCCACGTCGCGCGGCCCCGGCGGCAGCCAAGGGGCGAAAGGCGACTTTCGTAATCGCTGGCCTGCCCAAGGCGGCGCTTGAGGAAGCTCAAGCCGCCCTTGAGCATCGGTTTCCGCTTGTCGCCTTCTTCGGCAGTCCGTCGCGGCATGCAGATGGAGCGCTCTACTCGCCAGAGGTTGTTGGCAAGCTGCTTGAGGAAGTCGCTGGCTTTGCGATTCGGCGACGCCGAAGCGCTCCACCCAACCAGGCTTGGCCCGCAACCATCACGCTGCTCTATGTGCCGAGCGCCGACCAAGAACATCTCCTATCCGCGTTCGATTTTAGCGTGATGCCCGCGCCCATGGCTGCGCTTGAGGCTTACAACGAGGCGGGCATTCAACACCGCCACGATCCAAAGGCTGTCATCGCTGCCGCGGCCGAGGCGATGAGCGCGGCTAGCGCGTCTAAGCAGGCGCTCGACGAAGTGAAACAGAGGGTCAATCGCCTGCTGAATGACGGCGAGGTCCTCCTCCTGCCGCCGGACAATTTTCACCTTGGCGATCGCCGGCTACGGGCGCTCTTCGACGCATATAGACGTGGCGACCGCGCGCCAACCGATCGCTTTCCTGAGCTGAAAACGGTTCAATTGACGAAAGACGATATCAAGTGGCTGGGCGGCGATGTCAGGCATGCGCATGTGGACACGCGCGGGAACGCCTTCCTCAATGCGCACCCGACGGCATACGACGGCGGGACTTGGGAAGTAGACGAAGCCGAGGCAGAACGAACCAAACTGAGCGAGATCCTCCGCAGCCTTTATCGTTTTGGTGCCGCGTTGCCCGACGGCTTCCATCACGACGTCCAATCTCGAGACGGCTCGCCCTTCAAGAACGAGCTGTTCGACTGTTCACGCCGCGGCGAGCGTGCATTCACTGCCCAGTACGTGAACATCTACCCCGACGATGTCGTCCGGCTGGGCAAGGCCCGCACTACGCGGAAGGGTAAAAAATAAAACGCCGCGACCTAGAGCTAGGCGCGGCGCATACCCGTGACGACCTATTTCCCACCAGCCGGTCGATAAAGCGCCCGGAAGCGCCGCTCGTCCCGCTTGACCGGAGCCAACACGGGAGGTTCACCAGGAACCGTCGGATCTCGAGGCCGTAGCCCCGGTGGCTGCCCCTAGCTTGCAACGCTAGGGTCACCACGGTGTGCCGTAGGGCACGATGTGCTTCAAAGGTAATACGTACCAGCCGTTTCCGAAAGGTGAATTTCGCCGCTCGCTAACCGATGACAGATACGCGCCAAGAACGGCCTTGCCACCGCGCGGATCCAGACATTCAGTTCCACCCCTCATGCTGCGCTGCGCAGCTGCCTCCTGGATTTCTCTTCGGCCATGGACTTCGTCCGCTGTTCTGAGCGCCAGAGTTCGTTGAGGCCATGCTGGAAGTTAGACAGGCCTCCGGCCCTCGGCGACCCCACGAAGGCGATCGGCGATGATCATCGGCAGCAACTCGAGTTGGTGGCTGTCCGAATCTGCGGACCTCCATGGTTGGACAAGTTCGGGGATCGGGCAGCTCACGAAAAGAGCGACAAGATCGAAGTCGATCAAGGCCGCCGGATCGAGTGTTGATTCCCAGTGATAGACGTCCTCTCTCGCGATCCGAAGGGCCCGCCGCCGCCAGCTCAGCAGGGTGAAGAAGTCCTCCATCCGACGGCTCGGCATAGCAGGAGTTTCGTCGCGCGGCGAAAGCAGATCAAGGTACAGGCCTAGCGGCAGACCATTGGCCATGGTCACGCTGCCCTGAGAACGCAGCCGTTCGACGAGCACCGACACGTCTACGCCCTCCGTATGCGCAAGCACCGAAGCTTGAATGACGGCGAGCCATTGGATCGGAGAGTAGAACGCGGCCCCCCGGACGCGGGCCTCAACAGTTTCGTGCGCCTCGTCGAGGTGGGCGGCTACATCAGCGATCTTCCTAGCCAGGGCATCATCGAGAACCCGGTGCGTTCCAGCCAACCCCAGCAGCACCAAACCGTGTGCGACGTTCTGCCGTACCAACAGTTCGCCCGCCTCAGCGAGGTGCTTTCGCCCGTCCTCTAAATCCCCCTGAAGCAGGGCGATGGCTGCGAGTTCCTTGTGAAGTCCCGCCACGATCAGTTGGGTAGAGCCTTCCCTTTCAGCCTCCGCGCGCGCCTTCACGCGGGCCTCGCAGAACAGCCGACGGCGCTTGAGCAAGTCGTCGCTAATCGCTTCGTGAAACGCCATTAGAACAAATCCCGCAGCGTCGTCAGTGGTGTCGGTTCAACGAAAAGCGGGTTTACATAGATGTCGGCCGGCGCTGTGTCGGTGAAGGAACCCCACCACTCGACACGCTGGATTTGATTGGCCGGGATGTTGATCTTCGCCGTCACCTCGCCTTCGGGCTGGAACGGGAGATAGTCCCTGTAAACGTGGAGGTCTCTCACCGACTCCCCGACGGAACTCACCTCGACGGCCGGGTTCAATCCTACCGGGACCCAGCAGTAGAACAGAGCGCCGGGTCGGGTCCCAAAGCCGGTCGCGAACCAAAGCGCTGTGTCGATGGCGCTGTGGATGGTGTTCGTATGAAGGTAGGCGTCTCGCTCGACGCTTCCGGCGGCAAGGGAGATGAACGGGGAGACAGGACCATAGGCCCCGTAGTCATTCAGATGGCGGTAGAGGTTAGCCAGGTTCAAAACACTCGCGACGCCAGTCGGGGCGATTGTCCCGTGATGATGCCACCAATTGCTGATGATGCCTTCTTCGGCGCTTAGCATCAGTTGGGCGTGAGCCCAATCAAATCCCGGGCCACTCGCAATGCCTTTCACGCACCACTGGATGTACAACGTGCCGCCCCCCTCTCATCACCGCGTTGCGCGAACCTTGAGCAGACCTCCACGAAACACATCCTTCGCGGCGACCTGAAGTACTTTCGGTCAGAATTTCTCCCCGCGCGCCGGTCGGATCACGCCTCCCAACGGGCTCAGGCCGGGACGTCATCTTGAATGCGCGCCCGCTTCCAGGATGCCGAGGAGATGCATCGCCCGATATCGAGGCGCTCCGGTTGGCGCTACGAGCGGCAGTTGGGATCGCGCTCGTGAGGCCGGGCCGCATGCCGTTCATCCACCCATCCTGCGGGCGCACTTGGCAGGAGTGGCTGGGCTGGGCCCGCCCCGTATGGGCCAAGGGGGCCTGTCTTAAGTTGCATCGACGCTCAAACGTGGACCTTCGCATTAGAGCTTGCGATCTCGTGTGCGTTGCTTCACATTTGAGCCATGGCAAAACTCCCAGACCTCGTTCGCGCCGCCGCCCACGCGACGGGTGAAACCGAAGCGTCGATCAAGGTGCTAGCTCGGAGCCTCCGCGAGGGTGGGCTGATCACGACATTCGGGCGAGGTCGCCATGGGGCGGAAATGTCGAGCAGGGACGTCGCGAGCCTATTGCTTGGGTTGGCCGTGGCTGGCGACATGACCAAGGCTGCGGCCGCCGTCGAATCTCTGGGATCCACACGTACCGTCATGGCGGGGATCTACGACCCCGACGTGATCGAGCTTAGCCGGGAGTCGTTCAGTGCGATGTTCCCCAGTCTGGCGCGGGACACGCTCGCGGACACGATGATCTGCCTCATTGAGGCGCTTCGGAATCGAGAAAATAGAGAAGGGGCCGGCTCGTCGACATCTCATCAGGAGAAGCGCCCACGGCCTCTAGAGGATGGAGCGCCGCCTCGGTTCTACTCAGCAGAACCATGGCTTCTCCCACCAAGGTCGGCTCCCTCAGTCGCGCCAATATCGGCTCCGCATGACAGCGAAACGACGGCTACAGGGGCCGCAATCTTCGTAGACAGATCCGACAACGATTGGTCAGCAACGCTTTTTGTAAGCCTGTCGGACGAACGCCGCCTGGGCATGCAATTCAGATACAACAAGCTGGATGATGACCGCCCTAGGGTCGCGGCAAGGCAGATTCACACAAGGGTCTGGCTCTTGCCAGCGTGTTTCGACGCGTTAGCGGAATGCGTTTCCGACAAAGAAACCACTGCGACAGCCTCCTCGGGGGGTGCATAGATGCCCCCCCGCGTAGCATCCTCCCCCTCGGTCACTGTCGTTCCTCGAGGCTTGACGATCTGCCAAGCAGCGGCCGTAGCCGGACTCAGCAGAGGGGCCTTCGCTGTCGCGCGAGCCCGAGGCGTTTATCCAAATCCAACACTCCCTGGTGGGCGCATTGACCGCGTGCTGCTCGAGCGAGCCATGGATCGACTAAGTGGGTTGGCGGCCGACGGCGAATTAGCCGACCCACTTGCTGCATGGGAGTATGCACGCAGTGCGCGTCGCGCTTAGAGGGGTGAATACCGTCACCAAGCGCCTCAGCGATGGACGGCGAGCCCGTTACTATTACCATCGCGCAAGCGGCACCCGTCTTATAGGCGAGCCTGGATCACCGGAGTTCTTGGAGTCATATGCGCGAGCCGAGCAGACGCTTCGGGAGCGTCACTCGGCTGGCACGTTCGCAGGCCTGACCCGGGCCTACACAAAATCCCCGGAGTTCCAGACCCGCCTGGCGGCAAGCACGCGCAAGGAGTACGGGCGCAAGCTGGCTGCTGCTGAGATCGAGTTCGGCGACATGCCTATTGCGGCCCTCAATAACCCTAGGGTCCGTTCTCATTTCATGAGCTGGCGATCAGTCGTCGCCCGAACCTCTGGATTGCGGGAAGCTGACTACAGGCTCGCCGTCGTATCGGCGATGTTGAGCTGGGCTGTGGAGAACGGCCACGTGGAGTCAAACCACGTGAAAGGCTTCAAGCGCCTCTATCACTCCGACCGCTCCGAGATCCTCTGGCTGCCCGAACACGTTGAAGCGTTCATGGCCGCGGCGCCTGTGGAGATGCAACGAGCGCTCATCCTGGCGCTGCACACCGGCCTCCGCCAGGGCGACATACGCAAGCTTTGCTGGAGCAACTACGACGGTGCCCACCTGAACCTTCGCATCGGGAAAAACCAGAGAGCTGGCCGGCAAGGTCCGATGGTCTCGATACCCTGCACAAAGTCCCTCAGAGCCATGTTGGAAGGGATGAGCAGAGGCTCAGCTGTCATCCTCACCACGAAGGAGGGACGCCCGTTCACGGCCCGCTATTTCGGCCGTCAGTGGGAAGACGCTATGAGGGCGGCGGGGCTGACGAACGCGTCGCTCCACTTCCACGACCTACGGGGGACAGCCGTTACCATGCTGGCGGAAGCCGGCTGCTCGGTTCCGCAGATCGCCTCTATCACGCAGCACTCATTGGCGACGGCGACTCGGATTCTGGAGACCTACCTGGCGCCGACTCGGCATCTGGCGACCCAGGCGATCGCTCAATTTGAGAACGCAGCAGCAACAGAATTTGCAAACCGGCTGCAAACCAGGGCCTGAAATGCCCTGCCGAGGCCCAGCAGAAAGGCTGAAACACGAATGATTTCAATGGGAAGAAGTGGCGCGCCCGGAACGATTCGAACGTCCGACCCTCAGATTCGTAGTCTGATGCTCTATCCAGCTGAGCTACGGGCGCGCAGTGCCTTGCGGCAAGGGCGCGGAACCTAGTCGGCCTTTTGGGAAAGTTCAAGCCGGGGAATTGGGGGAATGGCGATTCTTCTTGGCCTCCCTCAGGCGAGGTCGCGCCAGCAGGGTATGTCGGCGTCGGGCCAGGGCGCAGCGGCGTGGACGCCGCGGGCCACGGCGCGGGCCAGGACGTCGGCGGCCAGGGCGCCCAGGCGGGCGATCTGGAAGTCCGGGCGCGGGCCCAGGGGCCGCTGGGCGGTGGACAGGGCGAAGACCACATCCCCGTCGAAGGGGGCGTGGACGGGGCGGATGGCGCGGGCCAGGCCATCCTGGGCCATCACCGCCACGCGGCGGGCCTGGGCGGGCGTCAGGACGGCGTCGGTGGCCACGCAGGCGATGGTGGTGTTGGTGCGGGCCTGGGGATCGGCCTTGGCCAGGCCCCAGTCGTCGCCGGCGCCCGCCAGGCCGGCTGAGCCCAGGCCGCCGAACTCGCCGTCCATCTCGTAGGGGGCTGCCCAGAAGGTGCGACCGCCGGGCGCCACCACCGAGCCGAAGCTGTTGACCGCCACCACGGCGCCCACGGCGAAGCCGTCGGCAGTGATCGCCGAGGCCGAGCCGACGCCGCCCTTGAGCCGGCCGGCCATGGCGCCGTAGCCGGCCCCGGCCGTGCCGAGGTCAAACGCCTCGCTTGCGGCCAGCGCCGCCTGGCGGCCGAGCGCGCGATAGGGCGGATCCTCCCCCCAGGCCTTGTCGCCGCCGTTGGCCAGGTCGAACAGGATGGCGGCCGGCACGACCGGAGAGGGCGGAACGGCGGACTGGGCGACAAGGCCATAGCCCCGGCCCTGGGCGCCCAGCCAGGCCGTGACCCCGTCCGGAGCCGCCAGGCCATAGACCGAACCGCCCGACAGGACCACGGCGTCGATGGCGTCCACCAGATTGTGCGGATCCAGCGCATCGGTCTCCCGGGTGCCGGGGCCGCCGCCGCGGACGTCGCAGGCTGCCACGGCCCGGGCGTCGGGCAGGATGACGGTGACGCCGGTGCGCGCCTGGGCGTCATGGGCCTGGCCGACCTTCAGCCCCGGCACGTCGGTGATCAGGTTGCGCGGTCCCGGGCGGGCGATGCCGGGGCGGGCGATGGATGACGTCATGGCGTGGGTCTCCCTTCCGGCTGGGTGACACAGCCAGACGGTTGTTGTCCACGCCGGCGCCGCTAAGGTGCCGCCATGATCCAAGCCAGTCCCCGGAGCGCCGTGTCCTCCTCCCTTCCGCGTCCCATCGCCCGCCTCGCCCATCCCCTTGTCCGCCCCCTGGTTCCGGCCCTGCTTCTGCTGGCCGCCGCCTGCGCGCCGATGAGCCAGACGGCCCAGCGTCCGGCCACCCCGCCGACGGCGTCGCCGACCCAGGGCCAGGTGATGGTCACCGCGGCCAATCCCCTGGCCGTGGAGGCCGGTCTGGAGGTCCTGCGGGCCGGCGGCTCGGCGGTGGACGCCGCGGTCGCCGTCCAGGCCGTGCTGGGCCTGGTGGAGCCGCAGAGCTCGGGCCTGGGGGGCGGCGCCTTCCTGGTGCATTACGACGCCGAAACCGGGGTGGTCAGCGCCTATAATGGCCGCGAGACCGCGCCGGCCGCGGCCACGCCGAACATGTTCCTGAACGCCCAGGGTAAGCCCCTGCCCTTTGTCGACGTGCTGCTCAGCGGCCGCTCCACCGGCGTCCCCGGCGCGGTGGCCATGCTGCACATGGCCCAGGCCGAGCACGGCAATCTGGAATGGAATCAGCTGTTCGGATCGGCCGAGCGCCTGGCCGACGAGGGCTTCATCGTCAGCCCCCGCCTGGCCGGCATGATCACCAGCCAGGCCCCCCAGGCCAAGGCGGCCGATGCGGTGGCCTATTTCACCAAGCCCGACGGGACCCGCTACGCCGCCGGCGACCGGCTGCGCAACCCGGCCTACGCCGCCACGGTGCGCAAGATCGCCGCCGAGGGTCCCGACGCCCTGCTGGAGGGCGAGATCGCCCAGGCCATCGTGGCCCGCGTCGGCCAGGGGGACCTGCCGGGCGTCATGACGCTTGCGGATCTGGCGGCCTATGAGCCGAAGAAGACCGAGGCGCTGTGCCGGCCCTATCGCGTCTATGTAGTGTGCACGCCGCCTGCCCCGTCGGGCGGTCCCGCCGTGCTGGAGGGCCTGGGCATCCTCGAGCATACCGCCATCGCCGATCACCCCAACGACGCCCAGGGCTGGTACCTGTTCACCCAGGCGAGCCGCCTGATGTACGCCGACCGCGACCGCTATATGGGCGATCCCGACTTCGTCGCCGTGCCCACCGAGGGGCTGCTGGACAAGACCTATCTCGCTGAACGGGCCAAGCTGATCGCGCCGACCGCCGGCCCGGCCCCCTCCCCCGGGACGCCGGCCGGCGCCGGGGTCCGCGCGCCGGACGCCACCCGGGAGGTCTCCGGCACCTCGCATTTCGTCGTCGTCGACGCCGCGGGCGATGCGGTCTCCATGACCACCACGGTGGAGAGCATCTTCGGCTCGGGCCGCATGGTGGGGGGCTTCTTCCTCAACAATCAGCTGACCGACTTCGCCTTCGCCCCGGTCAACACCGATGGGGCGCCGGCGGCCAACGCCATCGCCGGGGGCAAGCGGCCCCGCTCGTCCATGGCCCCGGCCATCGTGCTGGAGGACGGCGAGCTGGCCGCCGCCGTGGGCTCCCCCGGCGGCACGGCGATCCTGGCCTATAATCTGAAGGCTCTGGTGGGGATGCTGGACTGGAACATGCCGGTGGCCGAGGCCATCGCCCTGCCCAACCTGATCGCCCGAGGCGCGTCCTACGCCGCAGAGGGCGACAAGTTCGCCCCAGAGGTGGTGGCAGGCCTCGCCGAGCGCGGCGTGACCTTCACCGCCGTCGGGGGCGAGGGCTCGGGCCTGCACGGGGTGCGGGTGACGCCGCAAGGGCTCGACGGCGCCGCCGATCCCCGCCGCGAAGGGGTCGCCCGGGGCTTCTAAAGCCCCCGTCAGGCCTTGGGCGCGGCGGGCGCGGCCTTGCGTCGGGTCCGGCCGGCCTTGGCCTGTGGCGCCGGGGCCAGCGCCGCGGGCGCGCCGGGCAGGCGGAGCTCAAAGGTCGTGCCCGCCGCGCCGCTCTCCACCAGGCTCAGATCGCCCCCATGGCCCTGGGCCAGCTCCCGGGCGATGGCCAGGCCCAGACCCGCGCCCTCAGCCCGGCCTGAGCCGGTGAAGGGCAGGAACAGGCGCTCGCGAACCTTGGCCGGCACGCCGGGGCCATCGTCGCTCAGCCGGACAAGGCTCAGTCCGTCGTCCTGGCGCAGGCTCAGGGTGATGACGCCGCGCCCGTCCTTGTCCTGCTGCTCGATGGCCTCCCGCGCGTTGCGCATCAGATTGACCAGGATCCGGTGCAACTGGTCGGGATCGGCCAACACCTGATCGGCGGCGGCGACCTGCAGGTCCAGCCGCACCCCGTCGGGGGCCAGGCGCGCCTCCTCGGCGGCCATCTCGGCGGCCTCGGCCAGGCTCACCGTGCGCGCCTCCGGCGGCGCCTCCTGGGTCTTGCCATAGGTGAGCACGTGGGAGGCCAGCTTCACCGCCCGGTCCAGCGCCCGCTCCAGCCGCGGCAGGGCTCGGCTCACATCCGGATCGGCCGACGCGGCCAGCCGTTCCGAAGCGATCTGGGCGCTGGTCAGCATGTTGCGCAGGTCGTGATTGATCTTGGCCACGGCTTCGCCCAGGGCCGCCAGCCGGGCGCGGGCGTTGAGGGCGGCGCGCAGGTCGCCCTGCATCAGGGCCAGCTCCACCTCGGCGCGGCCGATCTCGTCCCGGCGGCCCGACAGCTTGACCGTCGCCCGGGGATCGTCCGGATCGGTGCGGAACAGTTCCATCCCGCGGGTGATCCGCTGCATGGGCCGGACCAGGAAGAGGTTCAGCGACAGATAGACCAGCCCGCCGGCCATGGCCGAGACGAAGGCGGTCACCGCGATCAGCCGCCAGAGATAGGCCGTCAGTTCCTGACGCAGCTCGGCGTCGGGGGCGACGATCTCGATGAACTCGGCGTCGCGGAACCGGGGCTCGGCGACCACGCGGACCATACGCCCCTCGCCGCCGAACATGGTCTGGAAGGGGGCCGCCAGCCAGGAGGCGACCGCCTGGTCGCGCAGGTCCACCAGATAGGGGGTGCGGCTCATATTGTTGCCGCGCAGGACGAGGCGGCGGACCCCATCGCTCTGGATGGCCACCCACTCAACGCCGGCCACTTCCAGCAGTTCGGAGGAGAGCTGTTCGCTGACCACCACATCGGGCGCCACTTCGGTGGCCAGAGAGGCCAGTTCGGCGGCCCGGACCCGGTCCAGCAGCCACTGCTCCTCGAAGGCCGCCAGGGTCGGCGGCACGATCAGGGCGCCCCCGAAAAGCACGAACAGACTGGTCAGGATGAGCAGGCGAGCAGAAAGGCCGCCCGGCCAGAAGAAGCCGCGCCTGTCAGGCCCCGAGGGCTCCGGTGGCGAGGGAGGCTCCGCCATGCCTGTCCGTTAATGCACGCCGCCCGATTGAGCAACGCGCCTCATGGCCCCGCTGGGCGCCAGGGCCGCCAAAGCCTCAGCTTGCGGCGACCGCCTCGGCCGTCGAGGTGAAACCATCGGCCCGCAGGCGGGCGGCCAGGTCGCGCTTGATACGCGCCACCAGGCCCGGCCCCTGGAAGACCATGGCCGAATAGAGCTGAACCACGCAGGCGCCGGCCCGAATCTTGGCGTAGGCGTCCGCGCCCGAGGCCACGCCCCCGGCCCCGGCCAGGGGGAAGCGACCCTGGGCGGCCTCGTGGAACTGGCGAAGCACCCGGGTGGAGGCGGTGAGCAGCGGCGCGCCGGACAGGCCGCCCGCTTCGCCGGCGTGGGGCGAGCGCAGGTCGGCCGGCCTTGCGATCGTGGTGTTGGAGACAATCACGGCCTCGAGACCCGCCTCGGCCACCACATCGCAAATGGCCGCGATCTCGGCCTCCTCCAGGTCGGGCGCCACCTTCAGGAACATCGGCGCCGCGCCCTCGGCCGGCAGGCTGTCGCGGGCCTCGCCCAAGCGTCCCAACAGCTCCTGAAGGGCCTCGCGGGTCTGCAGGGCGCGCAGTCCCGGCGTATTGGGCGAAGAGATGTTGATGGTGAAATAGGAGGCCAGGCCCCACAGGCGGCGCAGGCCCGTCACATAGTCGCCGATCCGGTCTTCGGACTCCTTGTTGGCTCCGATATTGGCCCCCACCACCCCGCGGCGGCGGCGGGCCAGTCGCTCGGCGAACGGGTCGAGGCCTTCATTGTTGAAGCCCATGCGGTTGATCACCGCCTTGTCCTCGCTCAGCCGGAAGAGCCGCGGCCGGGGATTGCCCGCCTGCGCCAGGGGCGTGACCGTGCCGCATTCCACGAAACCGAATCCCGCAGCCAGCATGGGGGCGAAGACCTGGGCGTTCTTGTCGAAGCCGGCGGCCAGGCCCAGGCAGTTGGGCAGGGACAGGCCACAGAAGGTGATGGCCAGGATCGGGTCCTCCGGGCCGCTCGGGCGGGGACCAAGCCCCATCTGGAGGGCCCGGATCGTCAGGCGGTGGGCGTCCTCGGGGTCCATCTGGCGCAGGGCGCCGGCCGCCAGGGTGTGCAGGACGCTCAAGACAGGTCTCCCAGCACCGGCGCGCCGTCATCGCCCAGCGGCGCCGCATGGACGCCCAGGACCCGGGCGGTGTCGAAGCTTCCATAGAGGTGCGCGAACAGGTCGCCGCCGCGGGAGGGCTCCCACTTCACGTCCGGCCCCAGGTCGTCGGCGTCGAGCTCCAGCACCACCAGGTCATCCTGGCCGGCGAAGTGCCGGCGCGCGGTCTCCTGGGCCTGGGCGGCGGTGGAGAAGTGGATATAGCCATCGGCCAGATCCACGGCCGAGCCGTCGAACCGCCCGAGCGCCTTGGCCCGATCCCATTCCTCGCGGCGGAGGATCTTATAGATCCGGGTCAATCATATCCTCCGCGCGGCGGCATCATCAGGCCGTCATAGACCGGACGACCTTGACCGTCGAACAGGAAGACCGCCGCCGCCGAGGTGGGAAATCGCGAACGGGCGGCGTTCAGCAGATCGCTAGACGCCCCGCCCTCGATCAGCAGCCGCAGGACCAGTTCGTGCAGACCTGGATTGTGGCCGATCACGAGCACGGTCCCGGCCTTGGGGGCGACCTCGCGGACCCGGTCGAGCACGGTCTGGGCCTCGGCGTGGTAGAGCCCCTCGTCGACCCGGACGTCGCAGGCCTCGCAGACCGGCTTCAGCGCCTCCCAGGTCTCCCGCGTCCGGGCCGCATCGGACACCAGGGCGAGATCGGGCGCGAAGCCCATCTCCGTCAGGCGCTGGCCCGCCTCCCGGGCGTCCTTGCGGCCCCGGGGGGTCAGCCGCCGCGCGTGATCGTCCCCGCTCAATGACTCGCGCTCGGCCTTGCCGTGCCGCAAGAGGATCAGCCGCTGCATTCCCACTCCATAAGCCCAAGCCTGTTCCATAGCGCGACCTTGCCCGGACGCGAAGCGGTTGACAGTCGCAGAGCTTGGCGGTCCAAGGCGGCATGAGCCAGACGGTCATCGCGAGCCCGGCCATCGAAACCAACGGCGGGACCCTGCGCCTGCCGGCCGACGCCCTGCTGCGCCTCGACTCCGGCGCCGTGCTGGCGCCCCTGGAGATCGCCTACAAGACCTATGGGCGGCTGAACGCCGAGCGATCCAACGCCGTGCTCGTCTGTCACGCCCTGACCGGCGACCAGCATGCCGCCTCGATCCACCCCATCACCGGCAAGCCCGGCTGGTGGAGCCGGGTCATCGGGCCGGGCCTGCCCCTGGATCCGGACCGCTATTTCATCATCTGCACCAATGTGGTCGGCGGCTGCATGGGATCGACCGGCCCCTCGTCCCTCGATCCGGCCACCGGCAAGCCCTATGGCCTCACCTTCCCGGTGATCACCATCGCCGACATGGTCCGCGCCCAGGCCATGCTGCTGGACGCCCTGGAGATCGAGACCCTGTTCGCCGTGGTCGGGGTGTCCATGGGCGGCATGCAGGTCCTGCAGTGGGCCACAGACTATCCGCATCGGCTGCGCTCGGTGGTCTGCATTGCGGCGGCCGCCCGCCATTCAGCCCAGAACATCGCCTTCCACGAGGTCGGCCGCCAGGCGATCATGGCCGATCCCGACTGGCGCGGCGGCGCCTATGAGGCCCATGGGGTCCGCCCGGAAAAGGGGCTCGCCGTGGCCCGCATGGCCGCCCACATCACCTATCTGTCCGAAGCGGCCTTGCAGCGGAAATTCGGCCGCGAGCTGCAGCGGGACGGCCTGTCCTGGGGCTTTGATGCCCCCGACTTTCAGGTGGAAAGCTATCTCCGCTACCAGGGCGCCTCCTTCGTCGACCGCTTCGACGCCAACTCCTATCTCTACATCACCCGGGCGCTCGACTATTTCGACCTGGCCGCCAGCCATGGAGGCGTGCTGGCCAACGCCTTCCGCCGGGCCCGGGACGTGCGCTTCTGCGTGCTCTCCTTCTCGTCGGACTGGCTCTACTCCACCGGTGAGAGCCGCGACATCGTCCGCGCCCTGAACGCCGCGGGCTGCCGGGCCAGCTTCGTCGAGATCGAGACCGACAAGGGCCACGACGCCATCTTCCTCGACGAGCCGGTGCTCCACTCCGCCCTGCGAGGCTTCTTCGAGTCTCAGGCCTCGCGGGGGGGTCTGGCGTGAGCGCGCTTCGGGAGGACTTCAAGGAGATCCTGCGCCTGGTGCGGCCCAACACCCGGGTTCTGGATGTCGGCTGCGGCGAGGGCGACCTGCTGGATCTGCTGACCCGGGAAAAGGGCGTCGATGGCCAGGGGCTGGAGATCAGCCCCAGCGGCGTGGCCGCCTGCCTCGCCAAGGGCATCGCCGCGGTCCAGGGGGACGGCGACCGCGACCTGGACCACTTCCCGACCCAGGCCTTCGACTACGCCATCCTGTCCAAGACCCTGCAGCAGATGCGTGAGCCGCGGCATGTGCTGATCGAACTGATGCGGATCGCCGACCGGGCGCTGGTCTCGGTGCCGAACTTCGGTCACTGGCGGATGCGCTGGGCCCTGCTGACCCAGGGCCGCATGCCCGAGACCAAGGCCCTGCCCGACCCCTGGTGGTCGACGCCGAACATCCATTTCTGCACCCTGCGGGACTTCACCACGCTTTGCGCCGAGCTTGGCCTGCGGATCGAGGCCTGCGCCGCGGTCAGTCCCGACCAGCCGGCCCGCAGCATCGATCCCGCCCGCCCCATCGAAAACTGGCGGGCCGAGACCGCGCTCTTCCTCCTGACCCGCGAACGCCCGCGGCCGCCGGCGCCGGAGCGCGCGGCCACGGGCGATCTGTTTAGCTAGACCTCTCTAGAAGGCCAGGCGCGCCGTCAGGCGGGCGTCATAGGCCTGGTGGTCGCCGCGCAGTTCGCCGCCGCCTTCCAGGGCGAGGTCGAAATAGCGGGTCATGCCGCGGACGCCCAACCGCACCACGGCGGCGCCATCGTCCAGTTCCGGCGCGGCCAGGGTGAAGCTGGAGCCGCCGCTGACGAACCGCGCGGTGGTGACGTCCGGACCATCGCCGGTGAGCGCGCGGTAGCCCACCGTGACCTCGGGACGCCACAGCATGGAGTCTTCACCGCCGAAGGTAGCGCCCAGCGCGACGCCGGCGAAGGCCGAAAATTGCTGGCTCGTGCGTTCGTCGATCACCAGGTCGATGGCCTCGCCGCCGCCGCTCTCGGTGCGGCCGTCCTCGCCGAAGTAGAAATAGTCCACCTGCATCATGGGCCGGGCGTGGAAGCGTCCGGCCTGCGCGGTCCAGGACAGGCCCGCATGGGCCGCCCCCATCACCGCATTCCATTCGGAATTGGCGTTGCGGACCAGGCCTGAGTCGGTGTCGACCACGGCGCGGTCGGCCTGCAGCCAGGCATAGCCGCCGGTGGCGCTGGCCGAGGCCTGCAGGGCGCCGGCCGAGGCGCGCCAGTAGACGCCCCCCGACAGGGCCGTGCCCGTCAGGTCCTCCGCCGCCGCGGCGCCGTTTTCCTCCACCGACACGTTCAGGAAGCTGGTGTGGACGCCGAACGACCCCATCGACCCCGCGGCGCTTTCGACACCCGCCGCCAGGCCGAAGCCGCCGGCGTCGAAGCCGGCCGAGCCGCTGAGGTCCTGGCGCTGGATGACGCCGATCTCCTGCACCCAGGCCCGGCGCTGGCCGTCGGGAAGGCGGCCCTCGGTCTCGTCGATGCCCCTGGCCGTCGCTTCATTGGCCGAGGCGAAGACCCGGAAAAGGGCGCCCGAATAGTCCGGCAGGAACTGGTCGTAGAGGGCGATGAAGCTCGCCCGATCGGTCTTGGACAACAGGGCGTCGCGGACGTCGTCCTCCCGGTCGAAGGCGTCGAACACCGCGTCATAGGCGCTGGACTGGGCCGAATCGAGGCCCGCCTCGCTGGCGGTGCGCCGGCGGACATCGGCGATCAGCTGATTCTGCGCCTGGTCGGCCCGCAGGGTGGTCTTGTAGAGCCAGGGGCCGTCGGCGAGCAGGCTGTCGTCCAGCGCGCCCTGGACGTCCAGATCGCCGGCCTGGATCAGGGTGAAGCTGGTGGGATCGGTCAGCTTGCTGTTGAACCGCAGGCCCACCCGGGCGCCGTCCTCGAGGACCGCCGCCCCCGCGACATTGAGCCGGGTGCTGGCGCCTGTCAGGGGATCGGCGGTGAGGACGAGCGCCGACTCACCGCCGAGCGTCAGGGTGGTGAGGCCCAGGGTGGTGACATTGGTGGCCGTCACCCGGCCCTCGCCGATCGCCACAGAGAGCCCGCCCCCGGCGTCTGTGAGGGCGCCGGTGAAGGTGGCGCCGCCATCGACCACCAGGGCGTCGGCGCCGGCGCCAAACGCCAGGGCGCCGGTCATCTGCCCGGCCAGCAGTTCCATGCGCGCCGGGCCTGAGCCGAACAGGACGTCGCCGGTGATGGTCGGGACGACGGTCTCGACGCTGTTGGCGGTCTGGCGGACCGTGACGCCCGAGGTGTTGGCGCGCAGGTCCAGCGCGATGGTCTGCCCCTCGACGGTCGCCTCGTCGCTGGGCGTGATGGCGGCGCTGATCAGGCCGGTATTTTCCACCAGGGCCAGGGTCCCGGCGGAGTCCAGCACGGCGGTGGCCGAGCCCTTGGCGCCGCTGATGGCGGCCGAAATGGTGCCGGTGTTGGTCAGCTGGGCTGAGGAGGCGCCGGCGTCGATCTGGATGGCGCGCACGTCCACGGCGTTCTCAGCGGTGGAGAGCCCCTGAATGACGCCGCTGTTGGCGATGACGGAGGCGGTGGCGCCTGATTTCAGGTGAAGGCCGACGGCGCCGGCCTGCACGGCGCTGCCCGAAATCACGCCTGCGACCTTGACCCCGTTGGCGATGTTCACCTGGCCGCCCTGACCGCCGATCTCGACGCCCAGGCCGCTGACGCCATCATAGAGGCCGACCCCGGCAGCCGAGCCCTTGACCACCAGGCCATAGGCGTCGGCGCCGGTTCCGACGGCGCCCAGCAAGATGTCGCCAGGCCCGCCGATCTGGATGGCCGCGGCTGAGCCATAGGCGGTGATGACGCCGGTGGACTCCGACGCATCGGCGACGCCGTCGTCGTCTTCGTCAGCGTCGTCGGGATCGTTGTCGGCCGGCGGCGCATCCACCAGCACGCCCCCCTGGACGCTGCCCCGCACGCGGACGGCCGGGCCGCCCTGCAGCAGGTCGTCGGCGTCCAGGATGCTCGTGTCGCTGGGCCGGGTCGTATAGCGGTAACCGGTCGCCGTGACGCTGGAGCCCAGGATGAGCCGGCCGCCCACATTCTCGTCCACCGCGACTCCGACGGCCCCCTGGCCCTGGGCGGTGAGCCCTCCGGTGGTGACCACATCGCCGCCCACGGTCGAGGCGGCGTGCAGCCCATAGCTTCGATCGCCGGTGACGCTGATGCTGCCGGCCGAGCGGATCGAGCCGTCCACGGCGCTCTGGGCATAGATGCCCGCCGAGTCATTGCCCTCGACGATGATGGCGCCGGCGGTCTGGACGATGGAGCCATGGAAGGGCTCGGCGCCGCTGACGCGCACGCCGAAGCGGTTGGAGCCGGACGCAAACGGCCCATCGAGATCGCCGTCGTCGTCGGCGTCCTCGGCCTCGTAGCTTTCATTGACCTGCACCGTGCCCGACAGGGTCACCTCGCCGGTGCGGCCGCCCTCGATGAGGATGGCGGTGGCGTCATTGGCGTCGGTGATGGTCACCTCGCCGGCGACAGCCAGACTGTTGTTGCTGTTCAGGGTCACGGCGGTCCCACCCGTGGGCTTGACCGAGCCTGTGCTGGAGATCGTCAGGTCATCGGGCGATCCGGACGCCGCCGTGGCCGTGGACACCGGCGTGGTCACCGCCGTGCTGATCGTCGTCTCAGCCTGACTTGCGCCCGCCACAAGCAAAAGCGGCGCAGCCGCAGCCGCGCTCAACCAACGCCTGTCCATAATATCCCCTCCCGATTCGCGAAAACCGCGCTCTAGAGAGGCAATTGCGCCCCAAATGCGGAGGAAGTCGGGACCCAATGGGGCCATGCCAAGGCGAATTGGGGCAAGGAAGCGGCGTCGGCGAACGGCGATCTCCCGGCGAGCCCGGGGGCGACCTCTATCCAGGGCTGTGGATTCAGCCGGCGATGGCCGCGGCGTCCCGATCTCCGGTGCGAATGCGCAGGGCCTGTTCGAGGTCGAGGACGAAGACCTTGCCGTCGCCGATCTTGCCGGTGTTGGCGGTGCGGGCCACCGCCTCGATCACCGCATCAGCGATGTCCGACGGGACGGCGATCTCCAGCTTGACCTTGGGCAGGAGCTTCACCTCGTACTCAGCCCCGCGATAGACCTCGGTCTTGCCGCGCTGGCGGCCATAGCCGCGGACCTCGGTGACGGTGAGGCCAGACGCGCCAGCCTCGGTGACGGCTTCGAGCACCGCGTCGAGGCGGCTGGGCTTGATGACCGCGACGATCATCTTCATGGCGACGGGTCTCCGCTGGGGCCGGCGAAATGCCGAACTGACAATCTCAAGCTAGGGCGTTCCGCCCGTGTCTCCAAGACCATCAGGGCCTTGTGAGGACGGGCGCCTGCGCCTTAGGCGCCTGCTCCAAACGGTCGGCCTGCGGTTAAGGTTGCCCGGAGTCGCCCTGGCGCATGGCCGGCGCCGGCGAAAACGCCGGTCGCGCCTGCCGGACGCGGGCCCTCTGGGGCCTGGCCTTGAGGGCGTAGGTCTGCTTGACCGCCTCCATCAGCAGCACTCCGGAGAAGCGCGGCCAGAGCCGTGAACCGGCCTGCTCGAGGGTCTCGGCAGAGCCGGCCATCCAGGAGACCGGCGGCGCATAGAGGGCGCGGGTATAGCCGGCGGGCTCGAGCTCGGCCTCGCGCAGCAGGGCGGCCAGCTGGCGGCGGCTGTAAGGTCGGCCGTGGCCGAAGGGGGTGCTTTCGGCATTGGCCCACAGGCCATCGCGGGCGACCACGGCGACAATCACCCGCCCCGACGGCGCCAGGACGCGCCAGACCTCCTGCAGGAGACTGGCGGGATCAGGGCTCTCCTCGATGGCGTGGATCACCAGGATTCGGTCGAACAGGGCGTTCTGGAACGGCAGCGCCTCTTCATCGACGAGGGTGGCCAGATTGCCGGTGGCGCTCGGCCAGATCTCGACCCCCTGCTGCGCCGGCATGGCCGCCACCGTGCGGCGGGCGCGATCGCGCAGACCGCCCAGGAAGGGGGTCGCATAGCCGAGCCCCAGCACATCCTGGCCAGACGCCGAGCCCCAGGCCTCTGTGACCTTGCGACTGATCATGGCGCGGGCGGCCCGCCCCAGCTCGGAGGCGTAGAAGGCGCGCAGCTCAAGGATGTCTCGACGCATGGACCTGGGGCACTAGGATCGGGGTTCGAACCCTATCCTAGTTTGCGGGCCGCGCCCTTGTCGCCCCGCCAGAACCCGACGAGGCGCGCCATGGCCCTGACCGTCCACCAATTTCCCTGCCTCTCCGACAATTACGGCTTCCTGATCCGCGACGAGGCCAGCGGCCTGGCCGCGGCCATCGACACACCGGACGCCAAGGCGATCCTGGCCGAGCTGGACAAGACCGGCTGGCGCCTGGCCCTGATCCTCAACACCCACTGGCACCCCGACCATGCCGGCGGCAACGCCGAGATCCAGGCGGCCACGGGGGCCAAGATCGTCGGCCCGGCCGAGGTGCGCAAGATCGCCCCCCTGGACCGGGAGGTGAGCGACGGCGACACGGTGGAGCTGGGTGAGACGCGGTTTTCGGTGATGGAGGTGGGCGGCCACACCCTGGGCCATGTGGCCTATTACGACGCCGCCGACGCCATCGCCTTTGTCGGCGACACCCTGTTCGCCCTGGGCTGCGGGCGGATGTTCGAGGGCCAGCCCGACCAGATGTGGGCGAGCCTGCAGCGGCTGGCCGCCCTGCCCGACCAGACAACCATCTATTGCGCCCACGAATACACCGCCGCCAACGCCCGGTTCGCCCTGTCGGTGGACCCTGACCCGGCCCTGGCGGCCCGGGCCAAGGACATCTTCGCCGCCCGCGAACGCGGCGAGCCCACGGTGCCCACCAGCATCGGCCTGGAGAAGCAGACCAACCCGTTCCTGCGCGCGCCCCTGCTGGCGCCGGCCCTGGGGGTCAGCGGGGCGGCCGATCATGAGGCCTTCGCCGCGGTGCGGGCGGCCAAGGACAGCTTCAAGGGGTAGGCGAGATCAGCGGGAGCCGGCTGCGGCGACGATCCGCTCCGACGAGGGTCGGCCCGCCAGGCCGTCCTCCGGGGTGATGGTGATCAGGATCACCCCGGCCCGCAGGCTGGCGCCGGGCCGGCGGCCCTCCACCAGGGTCACCTTGTTGACGCCGCTCAGCACGGCCCGGCCACTGGGCTGGGCCGACATCCGCACCACCGCCTCAGCCGCCACCATGGCCGCATCGGCCACCAGGGGCGCGGTCTCCGGCGAGGCGTCGGCCTCGAAGGGGATCAGCCGCCGCGCCGCCCGGCTCGCCCGGGCGCTGGCCTGGGCCAGGCGCTGCAACAGGGCCTCCGGCCCCAGCACCGGCAGGCGCAGGGGGTTGGAGCCGCCGGCCAGGGCCGCCGGGGCGCCTGAGGGCCGATCCGGCGTAAAGACGGTCAGGCCGCCCAGACGGGTGGCCCGCAGGACCGGCTGGCCCAGATCGTTCTTGTAGATGATGTCGCCGCGGGGGGCCGGCTGGGGCTGCAGCACCCAGACCTCGGCGCTGTCTTCGAACTTCATCATCGGCCGCGGGGTGGAGCGGTCGAGGATGAATCCGCCGCCGTCCTCGACCACATAGCGGGCGACCGGCGGGGCGGAGAAACGCCGGCCGTCCTGGCGGCCCTCACCGAACAGGCCTTCGCGCAGGGACAGGGGCGCGGCTATGGCCGGAAACGCCATGGCGACGCCAGCCGCGGCGAAGGTCGCTGCGACGAGAATCCTCAGGGGCAGCACGGGGCGAGCGCTCATCATGGGCGATCACACATGGCTTTGGACTGGGGCGCTTTTGAGACGGAGGCTGGCTCAGCCGGCCATATACTGACCGCCGTTCAGGGACAGTGTCGATCCGGTCACATAGCCGGCGTGCTCTCCGGACAGGAAGGCGACCATGTCGGCGATCTCGTCGCCACGCCCGAGCCGGCCCACGGGAATCTGGCCGATGATGCCCTTCAGCACCTCTTCAGGCACGGCGGTGACCATCTCGGTGTCGATATAGCCCGGGGCGATGCAGTTCACGGTCACGCCCTTGCGGGCGTTCTCCAGGGCCAGCGCCTTGGTGAAGCCGATCATGCCGGCCTTGGCGGCCGAATAGTTAGTCTGGCCGATCTGGCCCTTCTGGCCGTTGATCGACGAGATATTGATGATCCGGCCCCAGCCGCGCTCGCGCATGCCCTCGATCACCTGCCGGGTCATGTTGAACAGGGAGTCCATGTTCACCCGGATCACCTCCGACCACTGCTCGGAGTCCATCTTGTGGAAGAAGCCGTCGCGGGTGATGCCGGCGTTGTTGACCAGCACGTCCACCGGGCCGAGCGTCGCGGCCACCTGGTCCACCGCGGCCTTGCAGTCGGCGAACACCCCGACATTGCCCTTGACCACCATGACGCCGAGCTCGCGCGCGCAGGCCTCGGCGGCGGCCTCATTGCCGGAATAGCCGGCCGCGACCTCGAAGCCGTCGGCCTTGAGCCTCTGGCAGATCGCCCGACCGATCCCGCGGGTGCCCCCTGTGACGAACGCCACCTTGGCCATGTGCTGTCTCCCCCTACTTGTTTTCGGAGCCGGGAGCTTGAACGCCCCCTGGCGGGATGTCCTTGCCGGCTAGACCTGCTCGACGCACATGGCCACGCCCATGCCGCCGCCGACACAGAGGGTCGCCAGGCCCCTGCGGGCCCCTGAGCGCTTCATCTCGTAGAGCAGGGTGGTCAGGATTCGCGCGCCCGAGGCGCCGATGGGGTGGCCGATGGCGATGGCCCCGCCATTGACGTTCACCTTGTCGCCGTCGAGCCCGAGCTCGCGCACGACGCAGATCGACTGGGCGGCGAAGGCCTCGTTGGACTCCACCAGGTCGAGATCGTCCACGGTCCAGCCGGCCTTTTCCAGGGCCTTGCGGCTGGCCGGGATCGGGCCGGTGCCCATCACCTCGGGATCGACGCCGGCATGGGCCCAGGACGCGATGCGGGCCAGGGGCTTCAGGCCGCGGGCCTTGGCCTCCTCGGCGCTCATGACCACCAGGGCCGCGGCGCCGTCGTTCAGGCCGGACGCGTTGGCGGCGGTCACCGAGCCTTCCTTATTGAAGGCCGGACGCAGGCCCGACACGCTCTCCAGTGTGGCCCCATGGCGGATATATTCGTCCTGATCGACCACCGTGTCGCCCTTGCGGCCCTTGAGGGTGACGGGTGCGATCTCGTCTGTGAACTTGCCGGCCTTCTGCGCGGCCTCGGCGCGGTTCTGCGAGGCGACGGCGAAATTGTCCTGGTCGCTCCGGGTGATCTGCCAGCGGGCGGCGATGTTCTCGGCCGTCTGGCCCATGTGATAGCCGTGGAAGGCGTCCCACAGCCCGTCCTTGATCATGGTGTCGACGAAATTCAGGTCACCCATCTTCTGGCCCGAGCGCAGATGGGCCGCATGGGGCGCCTGGCTCATGCTTTCCTGGCCGCCGGCGATGACGATCTTCGAGGCCCCTTCGGCCACCTGCTGGGCCGCCAGGGCCACGGCGCGCAGGCCCGAACCGCAGAGCTGGTTCAGACTCCAGGCCGGGGCCTCCACCGGAATGCCGGCGGCGATCGAGGCCTGGCGGGCGGGCCCTTGGCCAGCGCCGGCCTGCAGCACCTGGCCCAGAATGACCTCGTCGATGTCGGCGGGGCTCAGCCCCGCACGGCTGATGGCCGCGGTGATGGCCACCTGGCCCAGCGTGTGGGCCGGCAGGCTGGCCAGGGCGCCGTTGAACGACCCCACAGGGGTGCGCGCGGCCGAGACGATCACCACATCGGTCATAGGAAGCTTCTCCCTCAGTCTTCGTCGCTATCTATCAGGACGACCAGGGCCTTGGGCAAGGGCGGCGCGCGCGGCGGCGTGATTTGCGCTTTTCCTCGCATCCGCGATACTGCGCTGCAAAGCCGGACCCGCCGCCAAAGGCGCGGCCCGAAGAAATAGGGAAACGGGATGGCTGAGACCCAGGACGGCGGCGGAAAAACGAGCGGCGGCAAGCAGGCCGGCGACCGCGTGGTCATCAAGAAGTATGCGAACCGGCGGCTCTACAACACCGCCTCGTCTTCCTATGTCACCCTTGAGCATCTGGCCGAGATGGTGAAACAGGGGGTGGATTTTGTCGTCTATGACGCCAAGACCAATGACGACATCACCCGCACGGTCCTGACCCAGATCATCTTCGAGGAAGAGAGCCAAGGTCAGAGCCTGCTGCCCATCCAGTTCCTGCGCCAGCTGATCGGCTTCTATGGCAACTCCATGGAGGCCTTCCTGCCCAGCTATCTGGAGCTGTCCCTGGCCACCTTCGCCCAGCAGCAGGAGCGGATGCGCACCCAGTTCACCCAGATGGGTCAGGCCACGCCGCTGGGCGCCTATGACGACCAGATCCGCCAGAACCTGGCCATGTTCGACCGGGCGATGAAGATGTTCACCCCCTTCGCCTACGCCCCCAAGGCCGAGGACGCCGCGGCGCGCAGCGAGACCCCGGCGCCCAGCGAAGGCGGCGCCCAGACCGACCTGCTCAAGACCCTCCAGGAACAGATGTCGGCCATGCAGGCCCAGATCAACAAGCTGGCCTCGAAGGATTGAGCACGGATGCGAGAAGCCGCCTTCCGCCTTCCTTAAGAAAGCTCGTCCAGGCTGGTCCGGTTCAGGCCGAAGGAGCCCGCCCTTGACCTTGCCCATCGATCCTCTCCGGCAGATCGCGCGTCTGCGTCGTGTGCGGCCGCGGACCCATGAGGCGCAGGGCGGGGCTGATGAAGAGCATCCGAACCTGCCGGTTCCGGTGGGCGGCCTCGAACCCGCAGCGCCGCCTGCGCCGATCACCCGCGGCGGACCGGCCACCTTCACCGCCCATGTCATGGGCGCGGGCGAACAGAAGCGCGGCCTGCGCGGCGGCCCCCCGACCCTGAACGCCGCCCGCAACGCCTATAATCAGACCGAGTTTTCCGGCCAGGCCGATCGGCGGGCCCGCAAGGGCGGCCTGACCCGCACCGACATCTAGCTCCGCCGTCCCAGGCCGCGGCGCCTAGCCCTGCCCGTTCCTGCCGAGCAGGCGGGCAAGATCGGCCTCCAGGGCGGCCACCTTCCGCTCCAGGGCGGCGATCCGCGCCTCAGGGCCTGCGCCGGGGACCGGCGTGGAGACCCCGGCCTGCCGGGCGATTTCGGCGGCGCTCACCCCCAGAACCTCGGCGAAGACGCCCACCTCGTCGGGGGAAAGCTCGCGCTGATCCTTATAGGCCAGCGCCAGGTCGGCCTCGCTCATGCCGGCGGCCGCCGCCAGCACCCGCCGGCTCAGGCCCCGCTCGGCCAGGCGGGCGTCGAACCACTGGGCGTCGAAGAACAAAGCCAAGGCGTACCTCCAAGCGAGCCTGCGAACTGGCGCCGGTCTTGCTTAACCGAAGATGACCCTTTGTGCGTCTTCCACGGTTTGTCCCATGCTGGCCCTGGCCACCCGCGTCTTCGACATCACCCTTGTGGCCCTGATCTTCACGGCCCTCACCTGAGCGCAGCCTGCGGCGTCAGGCGTCGCCGCCGGAGAAGTCGATGTCCCGGCGCGCGGCGACAATGGTCACGATGAAGCCCGCCAGCACGTCCAGCAGCACCATCACCGTGATCAGGAAATAGGTCGAGGTGGCGAAGGCCGGCGCCAGGAGAAACTGGACCAGGCAGATGATGAACAGGATCATCGACAGGGCGTGATTGATGATCGCCACCCCGCGGCTGGTGGTGGATTTCAAAAGCTCGATGAACAGCACCACCAGGGCGGCGGCCAGCAGCAGGTCCCCCAGGCTGACCGACCAGTCGATATTGGACGCCATGCGGATGGTGAACAGGGCCTCGGCCATACGCGCGGGGGCGTCGACGGCTGAAAAGCCGCCGGTCAGGGTCAGGGCCACGAGGTTGTACACCAGCACCGGCAGGGCCAGCAGCGGAAACGCGGCGAACATGCGCATTGGATCTCCCCCTCAGGCCAAGGTCGCCCAGGGCCGAAGCAACCTTAACCCTAGCCGCCGAGGCGCGGGAAGCTCTGGCCCCTCCTGCGGGAAGCCGGAGCCTAGGCCTCGTCCACCCCTTGCGGCCGGCGGGACCGCGCCTGCAGCCACATGACCCCCAGAAGGTCCCAGGCCGAGGCCCAGAGGCGCCCGAGATTGGTGTATTTCGACGCGCCGGTCTGGCGATGGCGATGGCCCACCGGACGGAAGCTCACCTCATAGCCCTCCCGCAGCATCAGGGCCGGGATGTAGCGATGGATGTGATCGAAATAGGGAAGCCGCAGGAAGGCCTCGCGCCGGAAGGCCTTCAGGCCGCAACCGGTGTCATTGGCCGCATCCCCCAGCAGCCGCTTGCGCACCCCATTGCCGAGCCGGGAGGCGAGCTTCTTGGCGCGGCTGTCCTGGCGCTTGACCCGCTCTCCCCCCACCAGGGCGAGATCCGGCCCCCCGGCGTTCAGGGCGTCCACCAGGGCCGGGCCGTCGGCGGGATCGTTCTGGCCGTCCCCATCCAGGGTGACGATCACGGGGGCGCGGGCCGCCAGGACCCCGGTGCGGATCGCCCGGCTCTGGCCGGAATTGCGCCGATGGCTGAGCACGCGCAGTTGCGGCAGCTCGGCCTTCAGCGCCTGCAGGCCCGCCCGCGTGCCGTCGCGGCTGGCGTCATCGACGAAAATGATCTCGACTTCGCGGCCTTGGAAGGCGGCGGCGATTTCGCGGGCCAGGGCGGGCGCGGCGCCTTCTTCGTCAAAGACCGGCACGACCACGGAAATGTCAGGACTAGGGGTCATGCTTCTCCATAGCCGAAAAGCTGGCGAGCGAAAGGATCGTGCTATCACCGGCGCCATGACATTCCAGTCCAGTCTTCAATGGGCGAGCCAAGGTTGGCGAGGCCCCCTGTTTGCGGCCCTGCTGGCGCTCCTGGCCGGATTGCCCGGCGTGTTCGCCATGCCGCCCCTGGACCGGGACGAGGCGCGATTCGCCCAGGCCACCGCCCAGATGCTGGAGACCGGCGACCTGGTGGTGATCCGCTTCCAGGACGAGCCGCGGTTCAAGAAGCCCGTGGGCATCCACTGGCTGCAGGCCGCCAGCGTCTCCATGTTTTCGGCAGTCGAAGACCGGGAGATCTGGGCCTATCGCCTGCCCTCGCTGCTGGGCGCCATGCTGGCCGCCGCCGCCTGCGCCTGGGGGGCTGCGGCCTTTTTCGGGGCGCCGGCGGGGTTGATGGCCGGCGCCATGCTGGGCTCGACCCTGCTGCTCTCCACCGAGGCCTTCATCGCCAAGACCGACGCCGTGCTCTGCGGGTCTGTCGTCCTGATGATGGCGGCCCTGGCCCGGATCTATGGCGCGGCCCGCGGCGGTTCGCCGGTGAGTTGGCGCACGCGGCTGCTGTTCTGGCTGGGCCTGTCGGCGGCCCTGCTGGTCAAGGGGCCCGTTGGCCTGATGGTCGTGGCCCTGACCAGCCTGGCCCTGATCGCCTGGGATCGGAAGATCGACTGGCTGAAGGGCCTGGGCCTCAGCTGGGGTCCCATCCTGCTGGTGGGCCTGGTGGGCCCCTGGGCCTGGGCGGTCACCGTGGCCACCGACGGCGGCTTCTGGACCACCGCCCTGATGAGCGACCTGGCGCCCAAGCTGGCCGGGGGCCATGAAAGCCACGGCGCGCCGCCGGGCTACCACCTGCTGGGCCTGAGCTTCCTCGCCTTCCCCATGACCCTGCTGATTCCCGGGGCTCTCGTCCTGGGCTGGGTGAAACGGCGCGAGCCTGGGGTGCGGTTCGCCCTGTGCTGGCTGATCCCCGCCTGGATCGCCTTCGAACTCACCCCGACCAAGCTGGTCCACTACACCCTGCCCACCTATGGCGCCCTGGCCTGGCTGGCGGCGGCGGCCCTGCGCGACGGGATCGGGCCCGCCGCCCGATGGACCGGGGCCGTGCTCGCAGCCCTGTCGGGCCTAATCCTGGCCGGGCTCTGCTTCTATCTGGTCTCCGAGTTTGGCGGGAACGCCGATGTCACCGCCGCCGCCGCGGCGGGCGGCCTGCTCGCCGCGGCGGGGCTCGTCGGCGGGTTCATGCTGGTCAGCCAGGCGCCGAAGGGCGCCATGGTCGCGGCCATGGGCCTGGCCATCCTGGGGCACGCCGCCCTGGCCGCCGGCCTCGTCCCCGGCCTCGCCCCCCTGTGGAGCTCGGCCCGGGTGGCGCGAATCATGGAGTCTGAACGCCTCCTGCCCCGGCAGGGCATGGCCGCCGCCCCCGTGGCTGTGGCGGGCTACGCCGAACCCAGCCTGGTCTTCGCCCTGGGCACGCCCACCAGTCTCAAGGACGGCGCCGAGGCCGCCCAGGCCATCGGCGCGTTCCGTCCGGCTGTGGTGGACGCCTCTGAAGAGGCGGCCTTCCGCGCCGAACTCAACGCCCGGGGGCTGCAGGTCCGTCAGGTTCGCGAGGTCCGGGGCCTCAACTATTCCAATGGCGATCGCACCCATCTGCGCATCTATATGAACGCTGCGCCCCGGCCCGCGCCGGCTGAGGGCCGGGTGATCGGAGGCCGCCCATGAGCCGGAAAATCCAGATCGTCGAGGTCGGCCCTCGCGACGGCCTGCAGAACGAGAAGGTCCTTCTGGAGGTCGAACAGAAGATCGAGTTCATCGACCGGCTGCGCAGCGCCGGCGCCCGGCGCATCGAGACCGTGTCCTTCGTCAATCCGCGACGCGTGCCCCAGATGGCCGGCGCCGAGGAGATCATGGCCGCCCGGCCGCCGGAGGGCCACTTCTCGCCGATCGGGCTGGTGCTCAACGCCCGCGGCTGGGACCGGGCGGTCGCCACAGGCTGCGCCGAGGCCAATGTGGTGGTCTGCGCCACAGACGGCTTTGGCGTGCGCAACCAGGGCGCCACCACCGCCGAGCAGATGGCCGCCCTAGCCGCCATCGTCGAGCGCCGCCGGGCCGAGGGCGGGCCGGCCCTGTCCATGACGCTTTCGGTGGCCTTCGGCTGTCCGTTCGACGGCGAAGTCAGCCTCGATCAGGTGACGGCCCTGGCCGGGGAAGCCGCCAGGCTGGGGGTGGCAGAGATCGCCCTGGCCGACACCATCGGCGTCGCCGATCCCTGGACGGTGCGTGAGCGGATCGCCGCGGTGCGCCAGGTCGCGCCGGAGACGACCCTGCGCATGCACTTCCACGACACGCGCAATACGGGGCTGGCCAACGCCTTCGCCGCGGTCGAGGGCGGCGTGGACGTATTGGACGCCAGTTGCGGCGGGCTCGGCGGCTGTCCGTTCGCCCCGGACGCCACCGGCAATATCGGGACCGAGGACCTGGTCTACATGCTGGAGCGGGCCGGCTTCGAGACCGGCTATGACCTGGACGGCCTGATCGCGACGGCCCAGTGGATGTCAGGCCTGCTGGGCAAACCGCCGGCGGCCTCGGTCAGCCGGGCGGGCGGATTTCCAAAGGCTTAGAGCGCGTTTCGCTCCGATAACCGGTTCCCACTTATCGGAACGCGCTCTGGCTAGATCGCCCGGCCGGTCAGCCGCCAGAGCAGCGGCCGGGCCACGGCGGCCCCCACCACCAGGGGCCAGAGCAGCCAGGCGGCCAGAGCCTCGCCCAGCCCATGGGCGCGTTTGCGGAAATAGCGGGCCAGGCCCAGGCCCTTATAGAGCTCGACCCGCAAGGGGCTGGCCCGGCTGGTATGGCCCAGATGGATGACCTCGGCCTTGGGGTGGAACATGACCTCGCCGCCGGCCTCCCGCACCCGCCAGCAGAGGTCGATATCCTCCACGTGAAGGAAATAGCCTTCATCGAACCCGCCCAGGCGGGCGTAGTCGGCCCGGCGCATGGCGAAGAAGGCGCCGGAAATGGTCGGCACCGGGCAGAGCTCCGCGGGCGCCGCCTCATTCTCCCAATGGACCTCGTAGCGGCGCAGGGCCTTGGCCCGGCGGGTCAGGCCGCTGAGCGACAGCAGGGCCGCCACCGGGGTGATTTCGCCGCGGCGGGCGCCCCGCTGTTCGGTGCGATCGGCGTTGAGCACCCGGCCGCCCACCAGGCGCATGGCCTGGCCGTCCAGCACCGCCTTGGCCAGCGCACGACTTCCACCCGGTTGCAGGAAGGCGTCCGGATTGAGGAAGATCAGCACTTCGCCGACCGCTCGCCCCGCGCCCAGATTGGCTCCGCGGGCGAAGCCCACATTGCCCTGGCCACGCACCAGCCGCATCTGCGGATGGCGTTCGGCATAGGCGTCCAGGATCGCCGCCTCGCGGGCGTCCGAGCCGTTGTCCACGACGATGAAGTCGTCCACCTGGCGATCGCCGAGCACGCAGGCGAGGCTCTGCTCCAGAGCCTCGCCCGTCATGTACACGACCATGATCACCGAGACGCGCGCACCTTCGGTGATCCCATGCGGCGTCGGGGCGGTCTCGACCGCCACAAACGATGCGCCGATATCGTTCATCCAGCCTCCATGGCCTCGGCGGACCCCCAGGTATCCGCCTCGCCCCGAGCCTCCCGGGCAACATCGGGCGGAAGCGCCTCGGAGGCAAGCCGCAAGACGGCCTCCTCCAGGGTGAGGATTTCCTGGCCCTGGGAGCCGAGGCGCCGCAGAGCGACCTTGCCCTCTTCGGCCTCTCGCCGCCCGACCACCGCGATCACCGGCGCCTTGGCCAGGCTGTGTTCGCGGATCTTGTAGTTGATCTTCTCGTTGCGCAGGTCGGTCTCCACCCGCAGGCCTGCGGCCTTCAGCCTGGCCGCCGCAGCCCTGGCGAAGTCGTCGGCGTCCGAGGTGATCGTCGCCACCACCACCTGGGTGGGCGCCAGCCAGAGCGGGAATGCGCCGGCATAGTTCTCGATGAGCATGCCGATGAAGCGCTCCATCGAGCCGGCGATCGCCCGGTGCAGCATCACCGGCCGCTGCTTGGAGCCGTCCTCGGCCACATATTCGGCCTCCAGCCGCTCAGGCAGCACGAAGTCCAGCTGCAGGGTGCCGCACTGCCAGGTCCGGCCGATGGCGTCGCGCAGGTGGAATTCGAGCTTGGGGCCATAGAAGGCCCCCTCGCCGGGCAGGTGCTCGACCCCCATATTGACCGCCTGGCGGGCGGCCCGTTCGAGCTTGGTCTCGGCGAGGTCCCAGATTTCATCAGTGCCGGCCCGCAGGTCCGGACGCAGGGCGAGCTTGACGCTGTGCAGCTCCACCCCGAAGTCGGCATAGGCCGAGTTGAGCAGGCGGACGAAGCGCTTCGTCTCCTCCTCGACCTGATCCTCGCGGCAGAAGATGTGGGCGTCGTCCTGGGTGAAGCCGCGCACCCGCATGATGCCGTGCAGGGCGCCCGACGGCTCATAGCGATGGCAGGCGCCGAACTCGGCCATGCGCAGGGGCAGGTCGCGATAGGACTTCTGGCCGACATTGAAGATCTGGACGTGGCCGGGGCAGTTCATCGGCTTGACGGCCAGGCTCTCGCCCTCCTCCGTCTCACAGACGAACATGTTGGCGCCGAACTTCTCCCAGTGGCCCGACGCCTCCCAGAGCGAACGGTCCAGCACCTGGGGCGTCCTGACCTCCTGATAGCCGTCCTTGGTCAGGCGCCGGCGGATATATTCCTCCACCGCCCGATAGAGGGTCCAGCCCTTGGCGTGCCAGAAGACCATCCCCTTGCCCTCTTCCTGCAGGTGGAAGAGGTCCATGGCCTTGCCGATCTTGCGGTGGTCGCGCTTCTCGGCCTCCTCGATCCGCTGGATATAGGCCTCCAGGTCGGCCTCGGTGGCCCAGGCCGTGCCATAGATCCGCTGCAGCTGGGCGTTGCGGTGATCGCCCCGCCAGTAGGCGCCGGCCAGCTTGGTCAGCTTGAAGGCCTTGCCCACATGGCGCGTGGACGGCAGGTGCGGACCCAGGCACAGGTCCTTCCAGGCGCCCTGCCAATAGACGCTGATCTCCTCGGACTCCGGCAGGTCCTCGATGATCTCGGCCTTGTAGGCCTCGCCGATGCCGCGGAAATGCTCCAAGGCCTGGTTGCGGTCCCAGACCTCCCGGCGGATCGGCTCGTCGCGCTCGACGATCTCGCGCATCTTGGCCTCGATCTTCTCGAAGTCGTCGAGGCTGAAGGGCTCGTCGCGGGCGAAGTCGTAATAGAAGCCATCCTCGATGGACGGGCCGATGGTCACCTGGGTGCCGGGAAACAGCTCCTGCACCGCCTCGGCCAGTACGTGGGCGGCGTCATGGCGGATGGTCTCCAGGACCTCGGGGTCCTCCCGCGTGAGGATCTGGAAGGCGCCGCCGTGGTTCAGCGGCCGGTCAAGGTCCAGCAGCTGGCCGTCCAGCTTTACCAGCACGGCCTTCTTCTCCAGGGACTTGGCGATGCCCGCGGCGATCTGGCGGCCGGTCACGCCGGCCTCGAAGGGCCGTTTGGAACCGTCGGGAAAAACGAGCTCGATCATGTGTCACACGTCCATTTGCGCGCCGGCGACTCATCGGAGCGGCCCGGCGGCGGTGGCGGCGGATCATAGCCCGAACCGCCCCAGGGGTTGCATCGGCACAGCCGCCGCGCCGCAAGCCAGGAGCCGCGCCAGGGGCCGTGATCGATCAGGGCCTGAGCCGCATAGTCCGAACAGGTCGGAAGGAAGCGACACTGGCGTCCGATCAGAGGGGACAGCGTCAGCTTGTAGGCGCGATGGGCGCCTCTGACGCAGGATTCGTAGGGGGTCATGCCGGCCGCAGGCTTGCGAATACTCGCAGCGATTACGTTGCGGGGGCGGTCAAATCAAGCCGCGCCGGCGGGGCTAGTTCGCGCCATGGCCTGGCGGACAGCGTCGACCGTCGCCTCAAACGCGAGCAGCGTGGAGGCGTGGCGGGCGGGATAGTCCTTCACCGGCGCAAGCATGGAGAGATCCGAAAAACGTCCGACCGGCGCATCTGCGCCGTCCTTCAACATAGCACGGAAGGCGTCCCGGGCCATCTCGATCTCCGCCAGGCTGGCGCCGACCACATGGGTTCCGAGCACGGCGGCGGCGGCCTGGCCGAGGGCACAGGCCTTTACGTCCTGGGCGAAGTCGGCGACGCGGTCGCCGTCGAGGGTGACATCGACCACGATCCGACTGCCACAGAGCTTGGCCACCTTTTCCGAGGTGCCGTCCGGCTCGGCCAGCCGGCCGGCCCGGGGCATGTTGGCCGCCAGCTTCAGAAGCTTGGAAGAATAGAGGTCGTCGATCATCGCCTTGATCTAGGGCGTCAGGAGCCCGGGCGCCATGCGGCCTCGGCCTTGACCTTCAACGCCTCGCCCATGGCGGCGAAGCCCTTCTTGAGCGGCCGCTGCACGCGCTTGGCCGAGGCCGGGCCGAACAGGCCCCTGAACAGTTCGCCGTTGGACACGATACAGGCATGCTCGGCCACCTGGTCGATCTCGATATAGCGGATCGCCACACCGAAGCCGCTGGCCACGCTGGTGCGCCAGTGGAGCTGCTCCAGGGGCACCCAGTCGACAACCACCGGTTCGATATGCCGCGGCGCCTGCTCCGGCAGGGCCAGGGTCAGCTCCAGCGGCGCGCCGATGGCGAGAACCCCCTCGGCCCGAGTGTAGAGCGGGTTCCATTGCGGCCAGGCGCGGATATCGGCGATCAGGTCCCAGATCACCTGCGGCGGCGCCTGGACCCCGATCCGGTGTTCGAGCTTGAGGCCTTTCACGCCGTCGCCCCCGCCGCCCTTGCGCTTGCCGAACCCGAAGCCCGGCATGAAGGAGGGGGACAGTTGGGTGGCGCCCAAGGGGTTGGTGTTGCGGTTCATGCCCATCATGGCTCAATCCTCCGAGGCGTTCGGCTCCCTGAGCCGCCAGGTGGCGCCGTCTGCGGAGTCCATGACAACCACATTGAGGGCGTTCAGTTCATCACGGATCGCATCGGCCCGTGGCCAATCCTTGGCGGTGCGCGCGGCGATCCGGTCGGCGATCAGGGCCTCGACCCGGGCCTTGAGCTCCGGATCGGCCCCGCCCTGGAACCAGGCTTCGGGATCGGCCTGCAGGAAGCCCATCAGGGCGCCGGACGCCAGCAGTTCGCCCTTGGCATGGGCGCGAGCCTCATCGGTCCCCGTCTCGATGGTCGAGGCCAGGGCGAACAGTTCGGCCATGGCCTGGGCGGTGTTGAGGTCATCCTCCAGCGCCGCCAGGAATTTGGGCGACGGCGCGTCGGTGCTGGCGGCCACGTCGGCGCAGCGGCGCAGGGCGCCATAGAGCCGGTCCAGGGACTTCCGGGCCTGCTCCAGCAGGTCGCCCGACCATTCCTGGGGCGCGCGATAGTGGCCCACGAGCAGGGCCCAGCGGACCGCCTCGCCCGGCGTCTGAGCCACCAGGTCGTGGACCAGGACCACATTGCCCAGGCTCTTGGACATCTTTTCCGAACCGAAGTTCAGGAAGCCGTTGTGCATCCAGTAGCGGGCATAGTCGCCCCCGTGGCCGGCCTCGCAGCCGTGGGCGGCGCAGACCCCCTGAGCCAGCTCGTTCTCATGGTGGGGGAAGATGAGGTCGTTGCCGCCACCGTGGATGTCGATGGGCAGGCCGAGCGTCTGCTCGATCATGGCCGAGCATTCGATATGCCAGCCCGGACGCCCCGCCCCCCAGGGACTGTCCCATACGGGCTCACCGGGCTTGGAGGGCTTCCACAGGACGAAGTCGGCGGCGTTGCGCTTATAGGGCGCCACATCGACCCGGGCGCCGGCGATCATGTCGTCCAGGCTGCGCCCCGAGAGCTGGCCATAGTCGGGATAGGACTCCGTGCTGAACAGCACATGGCCCTCGGCGGCATAGGCTGCGCCCTTGTCCACCAGGCGGCCGATCATCTCGATGATCGCGTCCATGGTCTGGGTGGCCCGGGGCTGGAAGGTGGGAGCCAGGGCCCCCAGGGTCGCCATGTCGCGATTGTAGATGTCGAGATAGCGCTGGGTGATGACGTCGATCTCGACGCCCTCGGCCTGGGCCTTGGCGTTGATCTTGTCATCCACGTCGGTGACGTTGGCCGCGTAGAGCACGGCGTCGGCGCCATAGGTGTGACGCAGCAGGCGGAACAGCACGTCAAACACCACCACCGGCCGGGCGTTGCCGATATGGGCGTAGTTGTAGACCGTGGGCCCGCACACATACATCGTCACCCGCTTGGGATCGACGGGGACGAAGGGCCGCTTTTCGCGGGCCATGGTGTCATAGAGATTCAGGGACATCGACCATACTGACGCTGCGGAACGGTTGCCCGCTCGGTTGAGGGAACCATATACAGATCGCCCGGGCGGGAAGACAGGGGGCGCATCCGCTCAAGCTTCCCGGCCGTACCTCGGTGGCACGCGTCATTTCCGGAGCCCTCGCTCCGGCGCAACTCAGCACCAGAAAGACCCGCATCAGCCCATGGACGCCATTACGCCTGAACGGACCATCGTCGGTTCTGACCTGGATCCCGTCGCCCGCCCGACCCGCGAAGAGGCCATGGCGGCTGTTCGCACCCTGATCGCCTGGGCCGGCGACGACCCGCGCCGGGAAGGCGTGATCGACACCCCCAAGCGGGTGGTGGACGCCTATGCCGAATGGTTCGAGGGCTATGGCGCCGATCCGGCCAAGGAGCTGTCGCGGACCTTCGAGGACGTCCAGGGCTATGACGACATCGTCATGCTGCGCGGGATCGAGGTGGAGAGCCACTGCGAGCACCACATGGCCCCCTTCCTGGGCAAGGCCTATGTGGCCTACATGCCCACCAACCGGGTGGTCGGCATCTCCAAGCTGGCCCGGGTGGTGGAGATCTTCGCCAAGCGTCTCCAGACCCAGGAGACCATGACCCAGCAGATCGCCGACGCCATCACCGACAGCCTGCGGCCGGCCGGCGTGGCCGTGCTGATCGACGCCCAGCACCAGTGCATGACCACCCGCGGCGTGCACCATCGGCATGTGGGCACCATCACCACCCAGTTCACCGGGGTGTTCAAGAGCGACGCCAGCCTGCGCCAGCGCTTCCTGGACTTCGTCAACAAGAGCTGAGCCGCTTCAGGCCAGGACGGCGTCTTGAAGAGGCGCCGTCTTCGCCGCCGGCCGCGGCGGATGGACCAGGGTCACCAGCACGAAGCTCAGCATCATCAGCAGGTACCAGGACCCCATCTTGGCCAGGGAGACCGGGGTCCAGCCGGCCTGCTGGTCCGGATAGACCCAGGCCGAGGCGTAGGTCCCCAGGTTCTCGGCGATCCAGATGAAGAAGGCCACCAGCACCGCCCCCAGCAGCATGGGCATCCGCCGCACGGCGAGATCGGGCGTGAACTGGAACCAGGTGCGGCCGAAGATCACCGCTGAAAAGACGAACAGCCCCCAGCGGATATCGACCACATAGTGGTGGGTGAAGAAGTTGGCATAGGCCAGCCCCGCCAGCAGCCAGGGCGCCCAGGCCGGCGGATAGGCTTCGAACCGGATGTCGAACAGGCGGATGATCCGGGCCATGTAGCTGCCGACGCAGGCGTACATGAAGCCTGAGAACAGGGGCACGTCGCCGAGCCGCAGGACGCTGGCTTCCGGATAGGTCCAGGAGCCGTGGGCCGTCTTGAACAGTTCCATGCCGGTGCCGACCCCATGGAAGATGGCGATGACCAGGGCTTCGCGGGGACGCTCAAGCCCCGTGGCCAGCAGGAAGACCTGCAGGGCGATGGCGGCGACCACCAGGAAGTCGTAGCGCGCCAGGGGCGCCTCGTCGGGCCAGAACAGGTGGGTGCCCACCAGCAACGCCAGCATGGCCCCGCCATAGAGACAGGCCCAGGCCTGCTTCAACCCGAACAGCAGGAACTCATAGGCATAGGCCCGCCCCCGGGACTGCGCCGCCCAGGGCCGCGCCCAGGCGTCGAAGGCCAGCACCCTGGCCTTGATCTGGTCCTTCAGGTTCACGGGGGCGCGCTCAGAGCGGCCGTAACTGGCTCAGCAGGCCCAGGGCGAGGCTGTCAGGCGAACCCTCCCCGGTCAGCGCGACCGCCACGGTGGCGCGGGTGGTCATCGAATAGGCGACCATGGCGCTGGCTCCGGCGCCGGGGCTGGAATAGCCAAGCCAGGTGTCGGCCGCCGACGTCTCGGTGGGCGCCAGGTCGCTCGCCATGACGCCCAGGCCCCGATGCGCCCCGGCCTCGCCCATCGGATAGAGGCGGTAGAATCGCCGTCGGGTGGTCTCGGGCCCATGCAGCCGGTCCCCCATGAGGTCGCGCCAGTATCGGACCACGTCCAGGGCGGAGGCCGACACGCCGCCGGGCGCCTCAGGGGCGAAGTCGGTCTCGGCAAGCTCGCGCCGCTCAGCGATGCGTCGATCCAGCGAGTCGGCCCAGGGGGTCTGGTCCGTCGCGGCGATGATCAGCCGCAGCAGGGCGGGGTTGGCGGCCGATGGCGTCATGGCGGCCCCGGGCGCAAACGCCGGCGGCAGGGCGGTGGCGGCGCCCAGATCGGCGTCCGGCAGCCCGCTGGTCTGCGCCAGCACGTCCTCCAGCGTGATCCAGCGCGCATTGGGCAGGTCGGGCGCCCAGCGGTCGATGGTCGCGTCCAGGGCCAGGTCGCCGGCCTCGACCATCTGCAGAATGGCGGTGGCCACATAGGTCGAGGCCAGGCCGCCCCAGGCGAACCGCGCCGGCGGCGCGCCAGGGATCCGCGTCCAGGTCTGGGTCCAGACTGCCCCGCCGGGCTCGGCCAAGGCGGCGGTCGCCGTCTCCACCCCCGGGCTCGCGGCGAGGTCCTTGAAGAAGCGATCCTCCAGCCCGTCGCGGATCACCGGCTGCAGGCGGGTCGAGACTGCGGTGCGGATCTGGTCGAACTGCCAGTCGCCGAACTGCTGGCGAAGGGGCGGTCCGGCATAGTTAGCGCGGCCGTCCGCCGGCGTCTGGGAGGCGCGGCGGCCAAGACCGAAGGGCCAGGCGGCGAGGGCGGGCGCAGGCAGGGCCAGCGCGGCGGCCGACAACAGGGTGCGGCGGCTGAGGCTCATGGGCGGGTCAACTCCCTCAACAATGGACGCAAGCTGCGCCGGACACCTCCCCTTGGCTCAGGAGGAGGGCTATAGTTTGCCCATGACCGCCCAATTTCCCACAGCTTCCGACAAACACGCCCTGGAGCGCGGCGAGATGATCGCCCCGCGCTTCGACACCAATGGCCTGATCGCCGCCGTCGCCACCCATGCGGAGACCGGCGAGGTGCTGATGTTCGCCTGGATGAACGCCCAGGCCCTGGCGCTGACCCTGTCCACGGGCCAGGCCCACTATTTCAGCCGCTCGCGCAATGAGCTCTGGCTCAAGGGCGAGACCAGCGGCCAGGTCCAGCAGGTGGTCGAGACCCGTATCGACTGTGACCAGGACTGCGTCTGGATCAAGGTCCTACCCCAGGGCGATGGCGGCGCCTGCCATGTGGGCTTCCGGTCCTGCTTCTACCGGGTGGTGGAGGACGGCCGGCTGGTCGAGCGTCCCGACTAAGCCGGCCGTCGGCCTCAGGCGTCCTTGAGCGGCGAGACGCCGGCCTCTTGCGGCGTCACCGTGAAGGCCTTGCGCACCGCCGTCTCATAGTCCTTGGAGACTATGGAGGAGACGGTCATCAGCTCGCCCTTCACCGCTTCGGGCGTCAGGGTGAGCAGGACGAAGCCCTTGGCGTCGTGGTCGCTGAAGACCACCTCCTTCGCGCCCTTCATATAGAGCTCGCCGACCGGCAGGCCCTTCACATAGTCGCCGGCCCCAGGACTGGTGATCCCGGTCGTGCCGAACTCGACCGCCCGCAGCGCGCCGCCGTCGTCATAGAGCTCGTTGGCCCAGAAGGCGTGGCTGTCGCCGGAGACGACGATGGCCCGAGCCTTGGCCGCCTCGACGGCGTCATAGAGGCGTTCGCGGGCCGCGGCGTAGCCGTCCCACATGTCCAGGCCATAGGGCAGGCCCATGGCCGCCAGGCGCTCCATCTGGTCGATCCGCTTGGTGATGTCCTCGGGCTGGGTGGCGATGGCCTCGGCGACCGCCTGCTCCCCCAGGGTGGCCCGGGGGCTGGGGACATCCATCCGCGCCATGACCACCTGATTGCCCAGCACCTGCCAGGGGCGGCCGGCCTGAACGGAGTCGGCCAGTTCCTTGGCGAGCCAGGCCTCCTGGGCCTCGCTCATCATCCGGCGGGCCGGATCGTTGATCTTGGCGCGGAAGCCGGCCACGTCGGGCTGGCCGTCCACCACCTCGAGATCGCGCCCATAGTCGAGCTGGTCGTCCCGGGCCGTGAGCCGGGTCTCCAGCATGATCAGGCTGGCCAGATCGCCGAACTGGAAGCTGCGGTTCATGGCCTCGAAGCTGCCGCCCGGCGCCGGGTCGCGGATCGGCATCCATTCGAAATAGGCCTTCAGCGCATTGGCCTTGCGCACGTTCCAGTCGCCCTCGGTCTCGGGGCTGTGGTTCTCGGCGCCGCCCATCCAGCTGTTGTTGGCCGTCTCATGGTCGTCCCAGGACACGATCCAGGGAGCCCGGGCGTGGGCGGCCTGCAGCTGGGGGTCGGACTTGTACTGGGCGTGGCGCTGACGGTAGTCGGCCAGGCTGACGATTTCGTGGGGCGGGACGTGGGGGCGCTCCTCGGCCACGGCCGAGGTCATGCCGTAGGAACCCGGCCCGCCATATTCATAGATGTAGTCGCCCAGATGGATCACTGCATCCACCTTGGGCAGGTCGGCGATGGCCTGGTAGGCGTTGAAATAGCCGTTGGGATAGAGCGAGCAGGAGGCCACCGCGAAGACCAGCTCGCGGGTCTCGCCCACCGGCAGGGTGCGGGTGCGGCCCATGGGCGAGGTCACGCCATTGGCCTCGAACTCGAAGGTATAGCCCCGGCCGGCGTCCAGGCCGGTGACATCGACCTTCACGGTGAAGTCCCGGTCCGGGCCGGTGAAGCCCTGGCCCGACTTGGCGCCGCCGGCCCGGCGGTCGATGGGATTCAGCCGCCAGGCATAGGCGATCTGGCCGGCGCCTTCGGCCTTCGGCGTGATCCGGGTCCACAGGACCACTGCATCAGCAAGGGGGTCGCCCGACGCCACGCCGTGCTCGAAGGCGACCTGGCCGCCAAAGGGCGTCTGGGCGCGGGCGGTGAGCGGCGCAGCAGCGCCAAATCCGAGGAGGGCCAAGGCCCGACGCCGATCGATCTTCATTCTGAATGTCCCCAACTCGCGCCATGATCGCACGCGTGCAATAGAAGGCCTTTGCGACAGGAGCATGATGCCTATGGCCAGTGAAACCCTTCACGTCCCCCGGGAAAAGCTTAGCCCCAAGACCCTCCAGCTCCACTACGCGATCTCATCCCTGATGGAAGAGCTCGAGGCGGTGGACTGGTACCGCCAGCGGGCCGACGACTGCGACGACCCGGAGCTCAAGAAGATCCTCCTGCACAACGCCAAGGAGGAAATGGAGCACGCAGCCATGGTCCTGGAATGGATCCGCCGCAATGATGAGCAGTTCGACGGTCAACTGCGGGAATACCTGTTCAAGGACGGCTCCATCACCGGGCAGGAAGAGGGCGCGGCCGAAAAGCATGGGCTCTGACCCCGCGGGAGATCCGCCTGCGGTCGGCGAGGACGAGGAGGGCGACCTGCTGATCGTTCAGCTCGCCCCCGAGGCGGCCGGCGGGCGGCTGGACAAGACCCTGGCGGCCCTGGTCCCGGAGCTCTCCCGGGCCCGAATCCAGGCCCTGCTGGCCGAGGGCGCCGTCACCCGCGCGGGCGCGCCGGTCAGCGATGGGTCGGCCAAGGCCCTGGCCGGCGCCTATGAGATTCTGGTCCCGGCGGTGGTCTCCGCCGAGCCGGCCCCCCAGGACCTCCCGCTGACCGTGCTGTTCGAAGACAGCCACCTGATCGTCATCGACAAGGCCGCCGGCATGGCGGTCCACCCAGCGCCGGGAACCCCGGACGGGACGGTGGTCAACGCCCTGCTGCATCACTGTGGCGCCAGTCTTTCGGGCATTGGCGGCGTGGCGCGGCCGGGCATCGTCCATCGGCTCGACAAGGACACCTCCGGCGTCATGGTCTGCGCCAAGACCGACGCCGCCCACCAGGGCCTGTCGGCGCTGTTCGCCGCCCATGACATCGACCGGGCCTATGTGGCCCTGACCCGGGGCGCCCCCAAGCCGCGCAAGGGCACGGTGGAATCCCGCCTGGGCCGCTCGGCCCACGACCGCAAGAAGATGGCCGTCCTGCGCACCGGCGGACGCGAGGCCATCACCCACTACGAGGTCACCGCCCTGTTCGGTCCCTCCGACCGCCCCACCGCGGCCCGGGTGCGCTGCCGGCTGGAGACCGGCCGCACCCACCAGATCCGGGTGCACATGGCCTCCAAGGGCGCACCCTGCCTGGGGGACCTCATCTATGGCTCGGGTAGTCCGGCCGGCCCGGTGCGCGCGGCCATGGCCGAGGCCGGCCTTGTCCGCCAGGCCCTGCACGCCGCCGTGCTGGGCTTCATCCACCCGATCACCGGCGAGCCCCTGCGCTTCGAGAGCGCCCTGCCGTCAGACATGGACAAGCTTGAAGATTTGCTGTCGGCGCTCTGAGTTTTTCCCTGCGGCCCTCGGGCATGATCGCCTTGCTTGCGCCCCGATCGGGGGGTAATAATTCCCCAGTACACAAGTGGGACATTCAGTCCGCACGGTGGATCTGACGGATCGCCCTCCCCGGCGGTCTTCCGCTCCGAGAAACCAATACCTATCTGGCAGGGTTGGAGGGGCGGACTGACCCGCGCGCGTTTGCGCGACGGTCCTGAAGGTCCGCAGGGAAAGGGGATAATCATGGCCGCAGCGAACACGCTTTCCGTCATGTCGCCAGATGGCGGCCTGAGCCGGTATCTCAGCGAGATCCGCAAGTTTCCGATGCTGGCCAAGGACGACGAGTTCATGCTCGCCAAGCGCTGGCAGGAGCACGAGGATTCCGACGCCGCCCACAAGCTCGTCACCAGCCATCTGCGTCTCGTGGCCAAGATCGCCATGGGCTATCGCGGCTATGGCCTGCCCATCGGCGAAGTGATCTCCGAGGGCAATGTCGGCCTGATGCAGGCGGTCAAGAAGTTCGATCCCGACCGCGGTTTCCGCCTGGCCACCTACGCCATGTGGTGGATCCGCGCCTCGATC
>NZ_JAUSLG010000074.1 GCF_030646615.1 Phenylobacterium sp.
CCCCGAGGCCTCGCAGGCCGAGGTCCGATCGCAGGTCGCCCGCGGCATCGGCGGCAAGCTCGCCTGGCCAGGCTGCCTGCGCCGGCTCGACCGCGAATCGCCGGGCTACGACGCCTGATCGACGGGGCGCAGCGCAGGCGGAAGACCGCGCCGCGCTCCCGCTCGAGCCTAGCTTGGCCGGCCGCCCACCAGGCCGAAGGCCGCGCCCTGGGGATCGATGCAGTTCATGGAGAAGTCGCCGCCAGGGATTTCATCGGGGCCTTGCACCACCTGGCCGCCGGCGGCTTCCACCGCGCGCTTGGCGGCGGCGATGTCGGCGACCCGGAAATAGGTGTTCCAGTGGGGCGGACCCATGGCGGGATCGGCCTTCATCATGGCCCCGACCATCCCGCCGCGGCGGATGAACTGGTACTGGCCCATGGGCCCCATATCCATGTCGCCATCGTGGCTCCAGCTGAACAGGTCGCCATAGAAGGCCCACGCGCCCGCCTGGTCGGATGTGTGGAGTTCGTTCCAGGCGGCGTGGCCGAGCCGGGGCCGGTCGTAGGCGAAGGCCATGCTCTTGCCGCCGCCGGACGGCTTCATGATGTAGAGCGGCGCGCCCTGCGGGTCGGCGACCATGGCCATGCGGCCGACCATCGGGACATCCATGGCGGGCATCTGCACGGCGCCGCCCTTCTGCTCAATCGCCGCGACGGACTGGTCCACATCGTCCACCGCCAGATAGGAGAGCCAGACGGGGCGAGCGCCGTGCTCGGCCATCTCCGGGGTGATGGCCATCAGACCAGCGACGTCGTGCTCCGGCGCGCGAACGATGCGGTAGTCCATGTCGGCCTGCCCGGAATCGTTGAAGGCCCAGGGCAGGATCTTGCCGTAAAAGGCCTGGGCCGCGTCGGCGTCTGTGGTGAGCAGCTCGTACCAGATGAAGTCGCCCTGGCTGTCCGCCTGCGGCGCCTCGAGGGTCACCACCGGGGTGAAGCCGCCATAGATCATCCGCGCCCCGTCGAAGGGCATGGGATTGTGCTCCGGGCTCATCCGCGGATCGGTCTTCATCAGTTCTTCCATGCGCGCCATGGCGGTGTCGCGGGTGGCCTTGTCGGGCCATTCGATCCAGGAAAACACCACGGTCTCGTCCGCGGTGGCCTGGACCGCCCGGCGGAAGTCGGTCTGCTTGCCCTCGGGCACCTCGTCGCCCCAGCATTCCAGGATGCGCAGGGCGCCCAGCTCCATGAAGACGCTGTTGCCGGTGTTGGCGTGGTCGATGAACCTCTGGCGATTGGCGGTGGGGACCGCGATCACGAAGCCGTCGATATAGGTCATGGTCTAGCTCCTGGGCTTTGCATGCCGGCCGATGCGGCGCCGGGCGAGCATAGGACGCGCTTGTGTCGCGCGATCCGACATATGCGAAAATTTTCCTCGACGGTGGCAGGCTCGCCCAGTCCCGAAGCTGTCTCAGGCGGCGTGAATTCCCCCGGTTCGCCTCTGGGAGATGCCTAATTCATGAGCTTTCTGCGGGGGCAGCGGGCGCAGGGACTGGCGAAGCTTCTTTCGTCGGCCTGCGAGGTCGCCTAGTCAGGCGACATGCGCGTCCTCATCATCGATCCGGACCCGGCCCGCGCCGCCCTGGTGGCCGAAGGCCTCATCGGGATAGATCCCCTCGAAGTCCGGGTCACAGCCGTGTTCGATGAGGCCGACGCCACGGCCTTCCGGCCGGACGTTGTCGTGGTCGCCTCCGAAAGTCCGGACCGGGACACCCTGGAAAGCCTGCGCGAGGCCAGCGCGACCAACCCCCGCCCGGTGGTGATGTTCGTCGATCGGTCCGAGCCCGGGCTGGCGGAGGAGGCGGTGCGCGCCGGCGTGGCCGCCTATGTGGTCGACGGCCTTTCCGCCGCCCGGGTGCGCCCGGTGCTGGAGGTAGCCATGAGCCGCTTTCACCTGATGCATCAGCTGCGCGCGGACCTGGCCAAGGCCAAGGCCGATCTCGCCTCCCGCAAGACCGTCGAGCGGGCCAAGGCCCTGCTGATGAAGGAGCGGAGCCTGGACGAGGAGGCCGCCTACCGGCTGCTGCGCAAACTCTCCATGGACACAGGCCGACCGCTGGGGGCCGTGGCGGCCGACCTGCTGGCCTTCGCCGGCGTGCTGAAGGGCGGAGATCCCACGTGAGCACATCTGGTCCGTTGCAGTTGGGGTTCATTCCCCTGGTGGACTCAGCCCCCCTGATCGTGGCGCAGGAGAAGGGCTATTTCGCCGCCGAGGGCCTGTCGGTCAGCCTCAGTCGCGAGGGCTCCTGGGCCACCATCCGCGACAAGGTGGCCGCCGGCGCTCTGGACGGCGCCCACATGCTGGCGCCCATGGTCCTGGCCGCCAGCCTGGGAATCGGCAGCGAGCCCAAGGCGATGATCGCCCCCATCGCTCTGAACCGCGGCGGCGCGGCGGTGACCCTGTCCACCCGTCTGACCGGGGACGGGGACGCTGGGGCCCGCCTGACTCATCTCGTTCGCCGGCGCCAGGAGGAGGGGGCCAGTCCACTGACCCTGGCGGCGGTCTATCCGTTTTCGATCCACAACTACCTGCTGCGCCATTGGCTGGCGGGCCTGGGCCTGAACCCGGACGTCGATGTCCGCCTGACGGTGGTCCCACCGCCGCGCACCGCCGCCCTGTTGGGCGAGGGTGTGATCGAGGGCTTCTGCGCCGGCGCCCCATGGAATGCGGTGGCCGAGGCCGCCGGCGTCGGCCACACCGTCGCGCGGGTGACCGATGTCTGGCCCGAGGCGCCGGACAAGGTGCTGGGGGTGACTGAGTTCTGGGCCGCCGCCAACCCGGCCATCCTGCTGTCCCTGATCCGCGCCCTGGCGGCGGCGGGCGCCTGGGCCGCCGACCCGCACAATCAGGCTGAGCTGGCGGAACTCCTGGCCCGGCCGCAATTCCTCGACGCGGCGCCAGACGCGATCGCGTCGGGCCTGGCCGAGATCGCCTTCGCCGGGGCCGCCCTCAATCCGCCCCGCCGCGAGCAGGCGGGCTGGCTGCTGGAGCAGATGGTCCGATGGGGGCAGGTCGGCGCGGTGGACGTTGACAAGGTCGCCGAGCGCGTCTGGCGTCCAGACCTCTATCTGGCCGCTCAGCGCGGCTGATCGCCCAAGACTTCGACAGGCCCTGTTCGCAGGCGCCATATTTTCGCGCGATGCAGGCCATCTGAGCTGACGCCTGCATCCCAGGCGTGACGGGACCGGCCGGCTCGCGCCTCATGGTCTCAGGCCCAGGACAACGGCGTTCGCGGCTTCTTCGGAACAGGCTCGATGACGAGCCGCCTCCGCACGGCGACGCCGCCACTCATGTCCTCTTGAACGGGTCTTCCCATGATCAGCCGATCCTTCCTTAAGGCGGGGCACGCCCCGACTCTGTTCTCGGCCTTTCTGTATTTCGACCTCAGCTTCATGGTCTGGGTGCTGCTGGGTCCCCTGGGCGTCGCCATCGCCGAGAGCTTCGACCTCGATGCGGCGCAAAAGGGCTTCATGGTCGCGGTTCCGGTTCTGGCCGGGGCGCTGCTGCGGGTAGTGGCCGGGGTCCTGGTGGACCACATCGGCCCGAAGAAGACCGGCATGATCGGTCAGCTCATCGTCATGGCGGGGCTTGGCGTCGCCTGGTTCGTGGGCCTGCACAATTACAGCCAGGTGCTGATGGTCGGCGTCCTGCTGGGGGTGGCCGGCGCCTCGTTCGCCGTGGCCCTGCCGCTGGCCTCCCGCTGGTATCCCCCGGAGCATCAGGGCCTGGCCCTAGGCATCGCCGGCGCGGGCAATTCCGGCACCGCCCTGGCCGCCCTGTTTGCGCCCCTGCTGGCCCAGCACTTCGGCTGGATGAATGTGCTGGGCCTGGCCACCATTCCCCTGGCCATCGCCTTCGTCGTCTATGTGGTCTTCGCCAAGGACGCTCCTGAGCAGCCGCCGCCCAAGTCCCTGACCGAATACATGGCGGTGCTGAAGACGCCCGACGCCTGGTGGTTGATGCTGCTCTACAGCGTCACCTTCGGCGGCTTCGTCGGCCTGTCCTCCTCGCTCACCATCTATTTCAACAGCGAATACGGCCTGAGCCCGGTGATCGCCGGCTTCTTTACCGCCGCCTGCGTCTTCGCCGGCTCCTTCGCCCGCCCCGTGGGCGGGGGCCTCGCCGACCGCTACGGCGGGGTGCGGACCCTGACGGTGGTCTATCTCATGGCCGCCGTCGGCCTGGCCGTCGCCAGCTTCCACATGGCCAACCCCTATCTGGCCCTGGGCGTGATCATGTTCGCCATGATGGCCCTGGGCGCTGGCAATGGCGCGGTCTTCCAACTGGCCCCGCAGCGGTTCCGCAACGAGATCGGCGTGGTCACCGGTCTGGTCGGCATGACCGGCGGGGTGGGCGGCTTCTATCTGGCCGCCAGCCTCGGCTGGGCCAAGCAGACCACGGGCTCCTATCAGGCCGGGCTGTTCGGCTTCGCCATCATGGCGCTGATGGCCTGCCTGGCCCTCAACCTGGTCAAGGGCCAATGGCGCCGGACCTGGCGCGACCTGGCCGGCCCCTCATCCGTCCCCATCCGTCTTTAGGTCGGCAGGAGATCCCCATGACCAAGCAACGTCTTGTCGTCATCGGCAACGGCATGGCCGGCTGCCGCGCGGTGGAGGAAGTGCTCAAGCGCGACCCCGACCTCTACGAGATCACCATCTTCGGGACCGAGCCCCGGGTGAACTATGACCGCATCATGCTCTCGCCCGTCCTGGCTGGCGAAAAGGCCTTCGCCGACATCGTCCTCAATGACGAGGCCTGGTACGGGGACCACGCCATCACCCTGCACGCAGGCTGCGCCGTCACCGAGATCGACCGGCAGGCCAGGCTGGTTCGGGCGAGCGACGGGACGCAGGCGGCCTATGACCGGCTGATCCTCGCCACGGGCTCTGATCCCGTGCGGCTGCCGCTGCCCGGCGCGGACTTGGCCGGCGTCGTCACCTTCCGGGATCTGGACGACGTTGAGGCCATGGTGGCCGCCGCCGATGCCGGCGGTGAGGCCGTGGTGATCGGCGGCGGGCTGCTGGGCCTGGAGGCCGCCTATGGCCTGGCCCGGCGCGGGATGCGGGCCACGGTCATCCACCTGATGGACGTGCTGATGGAGCGCCAGCTCGATGAGTCGGCGGGTTTCCTGCTGCGCAGCGCCCTCACCGACCGGGGCGTGGAGACCGTGCTGGGCGCCCAGTCCGAGGCGATCCTGGGCGAGAACGGCAAGGTCAGCGGCCTGCAGCTCAAGGACGGGCGGATCATCCCCTGCAGCCTGCTGGTCATGGCGGTGGGCATCCGCCCCAACACGGCGCTGGCGGCCAATTGCGGCCTCAAGGTCGGGCGCGGCGTGGTGGTGGACGACCAGATGCGCACCTCCGACCCGGCCGTCTTCGCCATCGGCGAATGCGCCGAGCATCGCGGGATCGCCTATGGCCTGGTGGCGCCCATCTGGGAGATGTGCCGCACGCTCGCCGACGTGCTGACCGGGGTGGATGATTGCGCCTATGGCGGCTCGGTCCTGCAGACGCGGCTCAAGGTGTCCGGGGTCGACGTCTTCTCCGCCGGGCGTTTTTCGGGCGGCGAGGGCTGCGAGGACGTGGTGTTCCGCGACGCCGGACGCGGGGTCTACAAGCGCGTGGTCCTGGAGCAGGGGCGGGTGGCCGGGGCGGTCCTGTTCGGCGACGTCGCAGACGGGGGCTGGTACTTCGACCTGATGAAGTCGCAGGCCGATGTCAGTGAGCTGCGCGAAACCCTCATCTTCGGTCAGGCGGTGACGGAGGCGCTCCGCGGCGTGGACCCTAAGAGCGCCGTTGCGGCCATGGCGGACTCCCAGGAGATCTGCGGCTGCAACGGCGTGTGCAAGGGCGCCATCACCACCGCCATTGCTGATCTCGGCCTGACCACGCTCGAGGACGTCCGCGCCCACACCAAGGCCTCGGCCTCCTGCGGGTCGTGCACGCCGTTGGTGGAGAAGCTGCTGGCGGTGACCCTGGGCGACGCCTTCCAGGCCCAGACCGGACCCAAGCCCGTCTGCGGCTGCACCCATCACGGCCATGAAGTGGTGCGCAGGCGCATCGTCTCCGAGGGTCTGAAGTCGATCCCGGCGGTCATGCAGGCCCTGGAATGGACGACGCCCGAGGGCTGCGCCAGCTGCCGTCCGGCGCTCAACTACTACCTGATCTGCGCCTGGCCGGGCGACTATCAGGACGACAAGCAGTCGCGCTTCGTCAATGAGCGGGTCCACGCCAACATCCAGAAGGATGGCACCTATTCGGTGGTGCCGCGGATGTGGGGCGGCATGACCTCACCCCAGGAACTGCGGGTCATCGCCGATGTGGCCGACAAGTTCGCCATCCCGGCGGTCAAGGTCACCGGCGGTCAGCGCATCGACCTGCTGGGTGTCAAGAAGGACGACCTGCCGGCGGTCTGGGCGGATCTGAACGCGGCCGGCATGGTCTCTGGCCACGCCTACGCCAAGGGTCTTCGGACGGTGAAGACCTGCGTCGGCACGGACTGGTGCCGCTTCGGGACCCAGGATTCCACGGGCCTTGGCGTGCGCCTGGAAAAGTTCATGTGGGGGTCCTGGGCCCCGGCCAAGGTCAAGCTGGCGGTGTCGGGTTGCCCGCGCAACTGCGCCGAAGCCACCTGCAAGGACATCGGCGTGGTCTGTGTCGACTCCGGCTTCGAGATCCACATCGGCGGCGCGGCCGGGCTCCACATCCAGGGAACCCAACTGCTGACCAAGGTCGCCAGCGAGGATGAGGCCGTCTGGACCATCTGCGCCATCACCCAGCTCTATCGCGAGGAGGGCTGGTACCTGGAGCGCATCTACAAATGGATGGCCCGGGTCGGCCTGGAGACGATCCGCGCCCAGGTCGAGGACCCGCACGCGCGCAAGGCCCTCTACGACCGCTTCGCCTATTCGCAGCGCTTTTCCCGCACCGACCCCTGGGCCGAGCGGGTCGCCGGTCGTCACGCCGATGAGTTCAACCCCCTCAGCCGCCGGCTGGAGTTCGAACGCGCATGAACGCCCTGGTCAAGGATCCCCAGATCACCTGGATCGATGTCGGCGCCGCCACCGATATCCCTCGCCGCGGCGCCCGGCGCCTGAAGGGGCCGCAGGGGGAGATCGCCATCTTCCGCACCGGCGACGGCCAGGTCTTCGCCCTGATGGACGCCTGTCCGCACAAGGGCGGGCCGCTCAGCCAGGGCATCGTCCATGGCGCCTCGGTGACCTGTCCGCTGCACGGGCGGGTGATCGACCTGGCCACCGGCGAGTCCCTGGGCGCCGATGCGGGCAAGGGCTGCGCGCCGGTCGTACCGCTCCAGGTGCGTGACGGTCGGCTGTTCATCGGCCTGGCCGGGAGCTGAGCGCCCGTGGTCGAGACCCGCACCACCTGTCCCTATTGCGGCGTCGGCTGCGGGATCACGGCCCGCGCCGAGGGCCGCGTCCTGGCCGCCCAAGGCGACGCCGATCATCCGGCCAATCTCGGCCGCCTGTGCTCCAAGGGCGCGGCCTTGGCCGACACGGTCGGGCTGGAGGGACGGCTGCTGTCGCCGGAGATCGGCGGGCGGGAGGCCTCCTGGGCCGAGGCGACCCGGCTGGTGGCGCGGCGGTTCTCCGAGATCATCGCCCGGCACGGCCCGGACTCGGTGGCCTTCTATGTGTCGGGCCAGCTCCTGACCGAGGACTATTACGTCGCCAACAAGCTCATGAAGGGGTTTATCGGTTCGGCCAATATCGACACCAATTCAAGGCTTTGCATGGCCTCGGCTGTGGCCGCGCACAAGGCCGCCTTCGGCGCCGACCTCGTGCCCGGCTGCTATGAGGATCTGGACCTCGCCGACCTCGTGGTCTTCTCGGGCCACAACGCCGCCTGGACCCATCCGGTGCTGTTCCGGCGGATGGAGGCGGCCCGAGATCGCGGCCAGCGTCATGTGGTGATCGACCCCCGCCGCACCGACACCGCCGAGATGGCCGACCTGCATCTGGCCCTGGCGCCTCAGACCGATGTGCGGCTCTGGAACGGGCTGCTCGCCAATTTGATGGAGCGCGGGGCCGTCGACCGCGCCTATGTGGCCGCCCATGTGAGCGGCTATGGCGCGGTGGTCGAAAGCCTCGCCCGCGATGACCAGTCGCCGGCTGCGGTGGCCGCCGACTGTGGCCTGGACCTGGCGGACCTGGTCGCCTTCTACGATCTCTTCGCCGTCACGCCGCGGACGGTGAGCCTGTTTTCCATGGGGGCCAACCAGTCGGCCCAGGGCGTGGCCAAGGGGCTGGCCATCGTCAATGCGCACCTGGCGACGGGGCGGATCGGCAAGCCTGGCGCCTGCCCCTTCTCCGTCACCGGCCAGCCCAACGCCATGGGCGGCCGGGAGACCGGCGGCCTGGCCAATATGCTGGCCGCCCACATGGACTTCACCGAGGCCGACTGCGCCCGGGTCGAGCGGTTTTGGAGCGCCCCCAACCTGGCCCGCAAGCCCGGCCTCAAGGCCGTCGAGATGTTCGAGGCCGTCGGCGATGGGAGGATCAAGGCCCTGTGGGTCATGGCCACCAATCCGGCCGTCAGCATGCCGCGGGCTGAAACCGTCCGCGCGGCCCTGGCCAGGTGCCCCTTCGTGGTGGTCTCCGACTGTATGGCGCAGACTGACACGGCCGCCTTCGCCCATGTGAAACTGCCCGCCCTGGCCTGGGGCGAGAAGGACGGCACGGTGACCAATTCGGAGCGCCGCATCTCCCGCCAGCGGGCGGTGATGGCGCCGCCGGGCCAGGCGCGCCCCGACTGGAAGATCATCGCCGATGTGGCCACAGCCATGGGACACGACGAGGCCTTCAGCTGGCGCACAGGCGCCCAGGTGTTCCGGGAATGGGCGCGGATGACCGCCTATGAAAACACCGACCGGGTCCTGGATCTCGGCCCACTCGTCGGCCTGACGCCAGAAGCCTACGACGCCCTGGCCCCGGTCCAGTGGCCCGTGACGCCGGCCGGGGGGACGGCGCGGCTGTTCACCGATGGCCGGTTCCCCACAGCCGATGGCCGCGCCCGGATGGTCCCGACGCCGGCCCTGGGACCGGCCGAGGCGACCGACGGCGCCTTTCCCCTGGCCCTGAATACCGGTCGGGTCCGCGATCACTGGCACACCCTGACCCGCACCGGCCTCTCCGCAGCGCTCAGTCGCCATGCGCCGGAGCCCTATCTGGACGTCCATCCCACCGACGCCCTGGAACAGGGGATCGCGGAAGGCATGCTGACCCGGGTGCGCACAGCCCATGGCGAAGCCGTCGCGGTGGCCAGGATCACAGACGCCCAACGGCCCGGATGCATCTTCATGCCCATGCATTGGACCAGCGCCTACGCCCCCCAAGGCATGGCCAACCCGCTGGTCTCAGGCCCGGTCGATCCCGTCTCCGGCCAGCCGGAATTCAAGCACACGCCAGCCCGCATCCAGGCCTATCGGGAAACCTGGAGGGGCTTCTTTCTGTCCCGGGCCGCCGTCGCCCCGCCCGCGGGGCTCGACCTGGTCTGGCGGCGGGCCACCCAGGACGGCTGCCAACTTCATGAGTTCGCCGGCCGCGGGGACGAAGACCAGCGCGAAACCCTGCGCCGGGCGCTGAACCGGGGCGCGAAGGGGCAGGCGCTGCTGCTGGAGGACGCCCAGGGGGGCCGCCTGCGGGAAGCCTTTGTCCAGGACGACCGGCTGTCCAGCGTGCTGTTCATGACCCTGGAGACCGGCCGTCTGCCGCCCCGGGACTGGCTGGCGGCGCTGTTCGCCAAGGACCGACTGAGCGAGGCCGATCGCGCCGCCCTGCTGATCGGCTTCGCCCCCGGCGCGGCTGTCGAGACCGGACCCCTGGTCTGCGCCTGTCGCGGCGTGCGCCGTCCGCGGATCGAGGCGGCGATCGCCCAGGGGGCTGCCACCCTGGACGCCGTCGGCGCCGCCACCGGGGCTGGAACCCAGTGCGGCTCCTGCCGTCCCGAAATCACCCGAATGCTGCCGGCCTCGGAGACCCGCCATGCCGCCTGAGCCCAAGACCCTTTTCCCCGTCCAGCTTGTGGGCGCGGGACCCGGCGCCGCCGACCTGCTGACCCTGCGGGCGGCGCGCGCCATCGAGGGCGCCGAGGCCCTGCTCTATGACGCCCTGGTCGGCGAAGACATCCTGGCCATGGCGCCGCGGGCCTGCCTCAAGATCCAGACCGGCAAGCGGGCGGGGCGCCCGTCCATGCGGCAGGAGACCATCAACCGCCTGATGATCCGCCTGGCCCGGCGGGGCTTGCGGGTCGTGCGGCTCAAGGGCGGCGACCCCTCGATTTTCGGCCGGGTGGGGGAGGAGGCCCAGGCGCTGCGTCAGCACGGCCTGGCGGCGGAGATCGTGCCCGGCGTCACCGCGGCCTGTGCGGCGGCGGCTCAGTTTGGCCTGCCGTTGACCCATCGGGGCGTGGCCCGCCGGGTGGTGATGGCCACCGCCACCACCCAGGACGGCGAACTCACTATCGACTGGGCGGCGGCCGCTGATCCCGAGGCGACGCTGGCCATCTATATGGGGGCTCGCGCAGCGCCTGAGATCGCGCGACGTCTGATCGCCGCCGGGCGCTCGCCCGAGACCCCCGTGGCCATCGTGGAAAACGCCTCCGCGCCCAGTGCGAGCCTGAAACTCACCACCCTGGCCCGGCAGGCCGCCGCCGCGGCGGGGCGCGACGGCGCGGCCCCGGCCCTCATCCTGGTCGGCGACGCCCTGGCGGCTTCGGCGGCCTGGACCGGCGCTGAGGGCCTCGAGGCGCTGGCCGGGGCGGCCTGATGGGGACGTCCAGGGACTCGCGCCCCCGACAGGGCATGTCGCGCGTTGGGCTTGGTGACAGCAAACCTACGCGGTTCCTCGAGGCTCTGCAGAGCGTCGAGCGGTTCCGCACCGCACAGGAAAGGCGCCCTTGACCGAGTCTCCCCAGGCCTATGAGGCGATCGTCATCGGCGCAGGCCCTGCCGGCCTGACCGCGGCCACATATCTCGCGAGGTTTCGGCGCCGGGTGCTGGTGCTGGATGGGGGGACTTCGCGCGCGGCGTGGATTCCCGAAAGCCACAACACCCCGGGCTTCCCCGCGGGCATCTCAGGGACCGCCCTGTTGCAGCGCCTTCGCGACCAGGCCGAGGAGTATGGCGCCGTCATTTCGACCGCCAGGGCCGACAGGCTTGAGCAAACTGCCGACGGCTTCAGGCTCTATATCGGCGGCGACTGTCTGGAGGCCCCCACCGTGCTCCTGGCCACCGGGCTCGTCGATCATTTGCCGGCGATCCCGGGCGTCGACGCCGCCCTGGCCACGAGCCTGGCGCGGGTGTGCCCGATCTGCGACGCCTATGAAGCCATCGACGCCAGTCTGGCCGTGGTCGGCGACGGCCCCCTGGCCCTGCGCGAGGCGGAGTTTCTGCGCACCTACAGCCAGGATGTCACTGTCCTGATGCTGGGTGACGAAGGGGCGGGCTTGGCCGATGTCCTGCCCGCCGCCCTGGATGATATCCGGTTTGAGGATCGCGAGGTTGTCTTCGCGCCACAGGGCCGGGCCGAGCAGCGCTTCGATTATCTCTACCTCGCCCTGGGCTGTGCAGTTCAAGCCGACCTCGCCACCGCCCTGGGCGCCCGGCAGGACGACAGCGGCAAGCTGCTGGCCGACGCCCATCAGATGACGACGGTGGACGGGCTCTATGTGGCCGGCGATGTGGTCCTGGGGCTGAACCAGATCGCGGTCGCCACGGGCGAGGCGGCGATCGCCGCCACGGCGATGCACAATCGCCTCCGCAAAGCCTGATCCTGGCGCCGAGACGTCCATGGCCGCGCCACGCAAGCTCAAGGTCTTCCAGGCCCAGATCGGCTTCTACGATACGGTGGTGGCGGCCTCGAGCCGGCCCGCGGCCCTGCGCGCCTGGGGCCTGCGCCAGAACCTCTTCGCCTCAGGCCATGCGAAGGTCGCCGAGGACCCCCAGGCCATCGAGGCGGCCCGCGCCCATCCGGAGACTCCCCTGAAGCGGGCCGTGGGATCCACCGATGCGTTCCAGCTGGAAGCGGCCCATCTGCCCGATGTCCCCGACGCGCCGGCGCGTCGCAAGACCCCGCCCTCGGGCAAGACCAAGGCGCGCGGCAAGGCAGAGACGACGGCCAAGGCGGGGCCTGCGCCGAAGGCTGCTACGCCCAAACCCAGGCCAAAGCCCGACCGCCGCGAGCTTGCGGCGGCTGAAGCCAGGCTCCGCGGGGTCGAAGCCGAACGCCAGGACGAGGAAGCCGCGCTCGCGCGGCGACTGGCGAGGTTGAAGACGGAAATGTCCCAGGCCGAGGCCGAGTTCGTCAGGACCCACAAGGCGGCTGCGGCCGGCGTCGCCAAGGCCCTCGCAGCCTACCGCAAGGCGGGCGGCGACGACTAAGCGCTAGGCGAGGCGCGGCGCCGGGTCCACCTGGGGGCGGGACGAACTGGCGCGCTCCGCCGTGGCGCACGAGCCATGGGCGTGCCCACAGATCGGCACCACCGCCCCGGCGTCGCCCCGCGACCACAAGCGCTCGTGGATGGCGAAGGCGAAGGTCTGGACGATGGGCTCGACGATTCCCACGGCGAGCGCCACCCGCCAGTCCCGGGTGAGGGCGAAGGCCACGGCCACGGCGACGGTGAGGTGCATCAGACCGTAGGTGATCGTCTTCAGCAGCACGCGGTTCATGACCTTCGCCCCCTGGTCACTTGGCGACCGGCGTGGTGGAGCCGGCGCCGGGGCCAGCGCCCAGGTCAGCGCCGGTGATGGGGTCGCCCTCGGGCGCGGACTCGGTCCGCTTGGCCAGGTTGGCCAACACCTTGGTGTCCTTGGCCGGCAGTTTGACCGAGGCCAGACCATCGCCGCCATCGACCGCGGCCTGGTCTTCCCGCTCGCTGACCACCTGCCAGTTGTCGCCGGTGTTCCACGGACCCGTGGCGTCGCCGTCCCCCTGGGACATGTTGTAATAGACGTCGGCGAACTTGGGGTCGGCCGGCAGCTTACCCGTCGGGAAGTTGGGCTCGATGGCGTAGAGCGCCTTTTCGAACGACTTCTGGTGGGCGACCTCGCGGGTCATCAGGAAGCCCAGGGCGTCCTTGATGCCCGGATCGTCCGTGATGTTGATCAGCCGCTCATAGATGACCTTGGCCCGGCTCTCGGCGGCGATGTTGGATCGCAGATCGGCTGTGGGTTCGCCGCGGCTGTCCACATAGGCCGCCGTCCACGGCACGCCTGAGGAGTTGGTCAGGGCCGGACCGCCGCCATAGAGAAGGGCCTGGGTATGACTGTCGCCGCCCCGGGTCAGCGACATGTAGAGATCGGCCTCAGACAGGGCGGCCTCGGCCAGCTGACCTTTGGCGCCCTTGTTGAGCATGGCGACGATGCTGCCGATAACTTCCAGGTGGCTCAACTCTTCCGTGGCGATATCAAGCAGAAGGTCCTTTCGGCCCGGGTCTTCCTCGGCGAGTCCTTGAGTAAAGTACCTCATCGCGGCAGCGAGTTCGCCATCCGGTCCGCCAAACTGTTCGAGCAACAGGCTCGCTAGCACCGGGTTCGGTTCAGATACACGAACGGTGTACTGAAGTCTCTTGTTGTGCATGAACATGGATCATCCTTCATCATGTGTCAAACGGGCGAACTGATGACGAAAGGCGTTCGATCGGCGGACGTTCCTATGGTGGAGGCGCAAATATTATAAATCTCGAGAAGTGTCGACAATCAGACTGTGGAATACGTCGACCTTTACAGCAGAGGGTCCCTTAGGCGTCGAAATCGGCCGCGAACGTGACGGCTCCGTGAAGTTTGAATGAAAACCGCTGTCACACACTGAGGGGTTGCTCGGCCCTGTCGTTGAGGGGGCGGGGGGCAAGGGCCGGACACGCATGTCCGGTTCCCCGCCGTCGCAACATCGACACGCGGAGAAATTCAGTGAACGGAATGATTCACAAGCTCGGCCAGGGCCGCGCGCGCCGCGCCGCCTGGCTGATGACCAGTTGCGCCGCCATCGGCCTGCTCAGCGCCACGGGCGCGAGGGCCCAGGCCCAGGATGAGGCTACCGAGGTCGGCGAACTCATCGTCACCGGCAGCTACCAGCGCAGCCTGCAACAGGCGGTCGAGCTGAAGCGCGAGAATGTCGGCTTCTCCGACTCCATCGTCGCCACCGATGTCGCCAACTTCCCCGAACAGAACCTGGCCGAAGCGCTGCAGCGCATGCCCGGCGTCACCATCGAGCGGAACAAGGGCCTGGGCACCCGCGTCATGGTCCGTGGCCTGCCCAGCGAGTTCACCTTCGTCACGATCAACGATCTGGCCACCGCCTCGGGCAGCGGCGGGCGCGACGTCGAGTTCGACATCTTCGCCTCGGAGATCATCCAGCAGGTCACCGTCCAGAAGTCGCCGACGGCGGCCGATGAGGAAGGCGGCATCGCCGGCTCGATCAACATCAGGACCGCCCGCCCGTTCGACTATGACGGCCCCCGCCTGGTCGCCTCCGCCGAGGGCGCCTACAATTCGATTTCGGAAGAGATCGATCCCAAGCTGTCCTTCCTGGCCAGCAACACCTGGGGCGACTTCGGCGCGCTGGTCTCGGTCTCCACGGCCAAGCGGACCAACCGCACGGATTCCAATTCCGGCATCAACTTCCGACCGGCCTTCCGCTTCCTGGAAGCCTCGGGCGCGCGGGGGACCCAGGCCCAGAGCGTGCTGGCCCGGGACGCAGGCGTCATCGTCACCAATCGCACCGATCGCGACCAGACGAGCCGCATCATCTTCCAGGACAAGGTCGGCGACCGGGTCTATCTGAACGAGCAGGACCAGTGGGGCGCGACCCTGTCGCTGCAGTACCAGCCGTCCTCGACCTTCAGCCTGGCCTTCGACGGCATGATCGGCGCCTATGACGCCACCGAAGACGAGTACGACGCCGCGGCCTATTCCGCCTCCAGCCGCAGCACCTTCGAGACCATTCACGAATATGACGACACCACCCTGTCGGACTACGGCATGGTGGTCCTGCGCGACGTCTCCTACACCGCCACCCAGCATGAGTTCCTGAGCAAGGAACGGATTTCCAAGACCGACTATTCGCAGTTCGGGGCTGAGCTGAACTGGAACGGCGACAACTGGGAATTCAATGCGCTGGCCGGCTATTCCGGCGCGGAAAAGACCATCGACTTCGCCAATCTGAAGCATGTGGCCTATGCGCCCTCGCGCACCCGCTGGACGGCCAATGGCGGCGAGACGATCGAGAGCGCCAACCCGGCCTCGATCGACATGTACAATTCGCCGACGCGCTACCTGTTCGAGGCCTATGAAACCAACCTTGAGGCGATCACCGACGACAAGTACGCCGCCCAGGCCGACTTCACGCGCCACTTCGACTTCGCAGCCTTCCCGGCGCTCAGCAGTGTCCAGGTCGGCGCCCGCTATACCGACAAGTCCAAGGAGCGCCAGTATGGCGCCCTGAACATCCAGGGGCCGGGTCCCGGCTCTTCGGTCTGGGTCAACACCCGCACCCTGGCCGATAGCGTTCTGACGCCCATCGGCGATCTCGTGCCCGGCGGCGACTACAGCGTCCGCGACCTGACCTGGAGCCAGGTGTCCAACGCCTATGCCCGGGAGACCTTCCGCTATGCCGGCTTCGTCACCCCCTTCGACGATGGCCAGTACTATGAGGTCACCGAAGAGACCCTCAGCCTCTACGCCATGGCCGATTTCGACTTCGAGATCGCCCGCGTGCCGGTCTTCGTGAACGGCGGCGCCCGCTATGTGGACACCACGGTGCAGTCCTCGGGCTTCCACCAGATCCAGAACCCGAACGGCGCCACGGGCTATACGCCCGATCCGGTGTCGAGCGAGGGCGGCTACGACAAGGTCCTGCCCAGCCTCAACATCAACGCCGAGCTGACCGACAGCATCATCCTGCGTGGCGCAGCCTCGAAAACCCTGATCCGGCCGGCGCTCACCGATCTGGCCTATAAGCGCACCGCCAGCTGGAATTCCTTCCGCTTCACCGACGGGAACCCCAACCTCCAGCCGACCTACGCCAAGCAGTGGGAGGTGGGCCTCGAAAAGTACCTGGCCGAAGGCGGCCTGCTGTCGGTCTCCTACTTCTGGAAGGAGATCGAGGGCGTGGTCCGCAGCGAGCTGACCGGAACCGTCCCGAACGTCACCAAGTACAACGCCAACGGCACGATCGACGGGGTCTACGACTTCGACGTCTATCAGCCGGTCAACGCCGAGGGCTCCTATGAGGTCAGCGGTGTCGAGTTGGTGGTCGTGGCGCCGCTGAGCCTCTTCTATGCGCCGCTGGAAGGCTTCGGCGTCAACGCCAACTACACCCTGCTGGACAGCTCGCTGACCGGCGAGTCCGACCTGGGCATCCCGACGCCGCCGGTGGGCCTGGCCGACAAGACCTACAACGTGACCCTCTATTACGAGAACGACCGCTTCCAGGCCCGGGCGTCCTACAACTACAAGGACAAGTACGTCGAAGGCATCGGCTACGAGATGTATCCGATCTGGCGCGACGCCTACGGCCAGACCGACATCTCGGTCAGCTACGATGTGAACGATCGCGTCCAGCTCAGCCTGGAGGGGATCAACATCACCGATGAGGAGACCAAGGGCTACACCATGCATCCCTCCTTCCCGACCATGTACGAGCTTTCCGGGCGCCGCTTCAGCCTGGGCGTCCGCATGGAGTGGTGAGTGACGCGTTGATCGCGACCGCTGACGAGACCGTCGGTGGAGCGCACCATCCCCTTGCGTTCCACTATGCGCAGCGCCCCCTCCGACGGAGGGGGCGTCTTTGCGCCTGCGCAGGCGGACGGCAGGCGGCGCATGGGGGCTGAGACCGACATCAACGGCCTGCGCGCCGATCTGGTCGCCTATCTCCGTCGCAAGGACCGGGGCGGGGAGGAGGCCGAGGACGTGGCGCAGGAGGCCTTCGCCCGCTTTCACCGCGCCGGCCACGACCTGGCTGGGGCCGACGCCCGGCCGCTCCTGTTCGTCATCGCCAGGAACATCCAGCTCGACCGCTGGAAGGCCTCCGGTCGGGAGGCGCGCCGAAGCGCGCCGGACGACGTCTATGACCTGGACTCCGGGCCCTACGCCCTGGTCAGCGCCGCGCCGCGGGCCGATCAGCAGCTGATCGATCGCCAGAACCTGGCCACGGCCGCCGCGGCGATCCGCGCCCTGCCGCCCAAGACGCGCGACGCCTTCCTGCTGCACCGGTTCGAAAGCCTGACCTACCGACAGATCGCCAGCCGCCTGGGCATATCGGTCAGCATGGTCGAGAAACACATCGCCGAGGCGCTGCGGCAGTTGAAGATGTCGCGGGGAGATTGAGGTGTCGGCGCCCTGGATCGTTGTGTTGGATGAGGCTGGCCGCCACCCTGGCCAGGCTTCCCTAAGGAAATCGCCGCGCTGATGCTGGATCGCCTCGCCGCCCTGTTCGCCGCCCGGCCCACCACGGCTGAGGCCTGGCTGGCCCGCATGGACCGGCCGGGGGTGAGCGCGCGTGACCAGGCGGCCTTTGGCGCCTGGCTCGAGGCCGACCCCGATCATCTACGCCAGTACGAAGCGCTCAAGGCGGCGAACGCCGAGCTGGCGGACCTGCGGCAGGCCTTCGAAGGCGATCTTGCCCGCCTCCGTCGCGGCCCGATCCGGCGCTCTCGCGCGTCGAAAAGCCTCGTCTTCGGGGGCGGATTCGCCGCCGTGGCCGCTGTGGCGGCTGCGCTCGCCTTGCTCCCAATGCTGCGCGCCGCCCCGGAGAGCCAGCTTTTCGAAAGCGCGCCGGGCCAGATCGTCGACCTGACCCTGGACGACGGCTCGCAGGTGACCCTGGACGCCGACTCCGCCATCCGCGTGGCCTTCGCCAAGGACGTGCGCCGCCTGACCCTGGAGCGGGGCTCGGCCTATTTCGAGGTGAAGCACGACGCGGTCCATCCCTTCCAGGTGGCGGTGGCCGACCGGCAGGTGATCGTCACGGGCACCCGCTTCGTCACGGCGATCACCGGCGACAGCGCGCAGATCTCGGTCCTTCAGGGTCGGGTGGCGATCGGGCGCCGCGATGCGGCCCGGGCCGATGCGCTGGAGGGCGCGCTGGGCGTCACGGCCGGCGAACGGGCCGTCTTCCGATCGGGTGCGCCCCAGATTGCGAAGGCCCACGGCGACGTGGAGGCGGCGACCGGCTGGCGCCAGCGCCGCCTGGTTTTCCGCAATGCGCCTCTGTCCGAGGTGATCGTGGCTGCGGCCCGCTATTCCGACGCGCCCCTGGTCGCCGCCGATCCGGCCCTGGATCGCATGTTCATCACCACGGTGCTCCCCCTGGAGGGGGACGGCGCCCTGGTCGACCGCATGGCCGCGCTGCTGCCCATAAGGGCCGAGCCTGCCGCCGATGGCCGCATCCTGATCCGCGCCGAATAGGCGGCCATCGCAGAGCTGTCACGCCCGTGGGTTAGGGCGGCTGGGCATGGTCCATCCACGGCTCAGCTCCTTGAACCTGTTCGCCGCGCCGACCAGCGCAAGCTGGCGATGGGGTCTGGTCGCCGCCGTCCTGATGCTGGCCATGGCCCAGCCGGCCAAGGCCCAGGCAGGTCGGTCGATGGCCTTCGACATCCCCGCCCAGGACGCCTCATCTGCGCTCCTCCAGCTCTGTCTGGCGGCCGACTGCGAACTGGCCTTCATCCCCGGCCCCGGCCACAGCGTTCGCACCAAGGCGGTGCGGGGGTCGATGGGCTGGCGGGTGGCCCTGGCCCAGATGCTGGACGGAACCGATCTGCGCTACCGCTTCGTGGGGTCAAGGGGCGTGCGCGTCTGGGTCGCCGCGCCAGCGCCGCCGCCGCGGCCGTCCGAGGCGATCGGGCCGACCGAGGTGCGGGCCGTCGAGGTCGTCGGCCGGCTCTCCGACCAGATCGATACGGGACTGAGCCGCAAGCGCGCCGCCGACGTCATATCCGACGTGGTCGCTTCGGACCGCATCGGAGACCTGCCCGCCGCCAACCTGGCCGAGGCGCTGCAGCGCGTGCCCGGGGTGGCCATCGAACGCGAGGTGGGGGAGGGGCAGTTCGTCAGCGTCAGGGGTCTGGGACCGCTGTTCCAGTCGGTGACGTTGAACGGCGCGCCGGTGGCCTTCAACGAGAACATCCGCAACTCGACCCAGAGCGGCCGCCAGTTCCGCTTCCGCGCCCTGTCGGTCGATCTGCTGGCCGGGGCCCGCCTGACCAAGTCCTCGACCCCGGACCTGATCGACGGCGGCATCGGCTCCAATATCGATATCGAGACCGCGGGCGGCCTGGATGGCGAGCCCTTCCTGTCCCTGCGGCTGGGCGGCGAGGCCAGCGCGCGTTCCGACCGGGTCGGGGCCGACCTCTCCATGGCCGGACGGATCGTGTCGGCGGATGGCGAGATGGGCCTGATCGCCGGGGTGTCCCAGGAGACGCGGAGCGTCCGCTATGACCGCTTCCAGATCATGCGCTATGGCCAGACGGTGATCGATGGCGAGTTGCTCGCCACCCCCAACGATGTGCGCACCACGGTGGAGCAGGAAGAACGTCGGCGGCGCAGCCTGTTTGTCGGCGCCGACTGGCGCCTGTCGCCGGACGTGCGGCTCGATTTCGACGGGCTGGTCTCCACCTTCGACAACGCCATTCGCGAGGACCGCCTGGTGTTTGGCCTGGGCGCGGCGCTGGCCGAGCCGGGCGCCGTGGCGCGTGCGAAGAACGGCGTGGTCACCGCCGCCAGCATCCCCGAAGGCCAGATCGACAACAATACCGAGTTCTCCGACCAGTCGCACCTGAACGTGCTGGTCTCGGTCGGGGCCGACATCGCCCTGGGCGACTGGCGGCTGACCCCGCGCCTCAGCGCCTCCCACGCCCATTCTGTGCTGGATACGCCGCTCGAGCGGTTCTCGACGGAGTCGCCGCAGGGGGTCGCCTACGCCTTCGAGCTGGGCGATGCGGCCCAGTCCCGGCGGGCCGCCGGCCTGACGACCACCTTCGACCTGCTCAATCCCGCCAACCTGACCCTGAACCAGCTGGGTATTCGCGCCGTAGAGTCCCGCGACGCCGATATGACGGCGGTCTTCGACGCCGAGCGCCGTTTCGATCACGGCGGGGGACGCCTCGGCTTCACGGCGCTCAGCCTCGGCGTCCAGGTCAGCGACCGGAGCCGCGACTATGATCGCCGCGATCGGCGCGCCATTCCCCTGGCGGACGATGGCGTCGTGGTCGGATTTTACACAGGCGCCACCCCGTCCGACGTATTCAGCGACCTGGTCGCGTTGCGCGCGACCCCCTGGGCCACAGCCGACTTCGGGCGCCTTCGCCCGGCCTTCCGCATTTCAGATCCGGCCGCCGACATCGTCTTCCAGCCCGGCGACGTGGTCGCGACCGGGGCGGACCAGCAGAACTCTTACGAGGTCGGCGAACAGGTGGCGGCGGCCTATCTGCGCCTGGATATCGAAGGTCGGGTGATGGCGCGTCGCCTGTTCGGCAATCTCGGGGTCCGCGTCATCGAGACCCGCACCCATGTGGAAGGCGCGCGCCTGGAGCGGGTCGGGGACCTTGCTCAGGTTCGCCCCGTCACCTTCGACGGCGAACACCGGGCGGTCCTGCCGAGTCTGAATCTGGCGCTCGATCTGGATGAGGTCTCGATCCTGCGGGTGGCGGCGTCGCGCTCGATCACGCGGCCGTCCCTGGCCGATCTGCGCGCCTCCACCGTCCCGGCGAGCGTCCTGGTGTCGGCGATCTACGAGGACGGCGAGGCTGCGGTCACCGACCCCGAGGACGGCCACATCTTCAGCGGGGTCGGCGGCAACCCCGCCCTGACGCCTTATGTCTCGACCAATTTCGACCTCTCCTATGAGGTCACCGGCCGGCGCACCAGCGTCTCCGTCGCCTATTTCCACAAGACCATCGACGACTTCATCGAGACGGCGGCGGCCCCGGAGGTGCTGGTCTTCGAGACGCAGGCCGGGCCCCTGGTGGAGGCCGAGGTCCTGATGAGCCGGCCGCACAATGTGGGGCGGGCCACCATCGATGGGGTGGAGCTCGGTCTGCATCAGCGCCTGGCCTATGGCCTGGGCCTCTGGGCCAGCGCCACCTGGACCCAATCGCGGCTGGACGGTGGCGGCCGGCTGACGGGAGTCTCCGACTGGTCCTGGTCCGTCAGTCCCTATCTGGAGCGCGGCCCCCTGAGCGTGAACCTGTCCTGGTCCTGGCGATCCCCCTTCCGCTCCGAGGCCGACATGCAGGGCGGCGGGGTCTCGGACTTCACTGTTGGCGCGGCGGGCTATCTCGACGCCCAGGCGGTCTATGCGCTGCCCGCCCAGGCCGAGCTGGTCCTCTCCGCCACCAACCTCACCGACACCCGCGAACTCGCCTATGAAGGCTCCAAGGACCGCCTGCTCCAACTCGGATCGGTCGGCCGCCAGGCGTCGGTCGGCGTCCGCTGGATCTGGTGAGGCGTCAGCTCATGCATGGTTGTCACATCGGCCGGTTAGCCAGGACCTATGGCTGATCGCGCGACGCCCAATCTCCCGGCCCGTGACTTTGACGAGACGGCCCAGTTCTACGCGGCCCTCGGCTTCTCGCAGACCTGGCGCGATCCGGCCTGGATGATCCTGGTCCGGGGGTCTCTCCAGCTGGAATTCTTCCCCATCCAGACCTCGACCCGAGCGCAAGCTGGATTGGCAGCTGCCTGCGGCTTTCAGACCCCGCCCGGTTCTATGAAGCTTGCCTGGCGGCCGGGGTCCCCGAGGCCCGCGTCGGCATTCCCAGGCTCGTCCCCCGCGCCGAAGCTGGCGCAAGTCCGCTCGTCGGCGCGCTCATCGACCCGAACGGATCGCTCCTCAGGCTTATCCAGGACGACCGGCCAGACAGCTGAGGTTGTCTGAGGGGGATACTGAGAGGAGACGTGCATGTCTTGGCCAGACAACTGGATCGCGCGACTGGACGGAAGCGAATGCAGCCTGTGCGCTGAGGGCCGCCCCGAAAACCCGGCGCGCGGGCCGCGCATCTACGCTGGTGCGCGTTGTGACGCCTATCTGGCGCGGTCTGGAACTCAGCCGGGTTGGGCCACCGTCATCTGGCGCGGTGGGCACGTCACGGAGCCTACTGATCTGAGTGAAGATGACTCCGTCGAATTCTGGCGAGAGGTGCTCACGGTGGGCCGAGCCATGCAAACTCACTTCCAAGCGTTCAAGATGAACTACTCGATCCTCGGAAACCGTACGCCCCACCTCCACGCTATTATCGCCGTCCGCTTCGAAGACGATGTGGCCGCGGGCGAACCCATTCCTGCATCTGAGAAATCGGTATTCCCGCGAGCTGACGTGGCGAGGGATGCCGAAGCGCTTAAGCGGCTCCTGAGTAGTCCCGACTAAGCGAATGAGGGCTTGGCCTTGCGCATCGAAACCGTGATCGCCCTCTATTCCGGCCTGCTGACGGTGGGCGTTCAGATCTGGCTGGATGGCGGCTGGGGCGTCGATGCTCTGCTGGGCGAGCAGACGCGGGAGCATTCTGACCTCGATATCGTGGTGGAGGAGAAGGACCTTCCGGCGATGAGCGCCTTCCTGGCCGATCAGGGCTTTGCGCCCTATCCGCGGGACGACACCCGGGCCTGGAACTATGTGCTGGCGAACCCCCGCCAGGAGCTGATCGATGTTCACGTCATCAACATCGACCGGCGCGGCGACGGGATCTATGGCCCTGCCGAGAATGGCCAGTTCTATCCGGCCTCGGCATTGGCGGGGCGAGGTCGCGTGGGCGACTTGGCGGTTTTTTGCCTGTCGCCGGCGTACCAGTTGGAGAGCCATCGGGGCTATCGGCCGCGCGAGAAGGATCGTCAGGATGTCCGCGCTCTGGTCCGAAGGTTCGAGCTGATCGCGCCGCCGGAATAAGGGCAGGCCGAAGCTTAGGACATCGGGTCTTCGAACCCTATTGTAGCGCTCGGTGGGATCGAAAGCCCGGTTGTGGGGTTGAGGAGGGATATGCTCAGCACGCTCCCCTACTGGCAGCAACTGGCGCTCTATGCGCTGGGGGCTGCCCTCGTCATGTCGCTGCTGTTCCGGATTCCCTATGTGGGCCCGGTGCTGCGGGCGGCCGTGTCGTTCGGCGCCCTGGCGCTTTGTCTCTTCATCCTCCTGCAGCACGCGCCCTATCAGCCCTGGCTGGCCCAGATCGTAGAGCGGACCGGGCTGGACCGACAGGAGGTGGTGGGTGAGGAGGTCCGCATCCCCATGTCGGCCGACGGCCACTTCTGGGCCAAGGCGACGCTGAACGGGCAGGAGGTCCGCATGCTGGTCGACAGCGGCGCGACCCTGACCGCCATATCCACTGAAACCGCGGCCCGCGCCGGCGTCCGCCCGGAGCCCGGCCTCACCCCGATCCTGGCGCGGACCGCCAATGGCGTCGTCCAGGCGCGGCCGGCCTCGGTGGACGACTTCCAGCTCGGGGGCATCGCCGCGGCCGACCTGCAGGTGGCCATCTCGGGCGCCCTGGGGCCGGTGGACGTCCTGGGCATGAACTTCCTGACGCGGCTGGCCAGCTGGCGCGTGGAGGGGCGGACCATGATCCTGACCCCTCGCCCGGGCGAAGCCATGGCCGGCGCCGATGAGGACGGCGAAGTCCTCTAGCCGTGCGCCCCAAGCAGGGCGACCGGCAGGCGCTCGAACAGCCTGGCGGCGGGGACGGCGCCCGCGCCATGGGCCTGGTCGCCGAGATGGTCGTACAGCGCTGATCCCTGGCCCGCCTCAAGCTGCACGACCGTGTCCTCCCACCAGGCCGGATCGGGCAGGGGGAGCCCCCGGGGGAGGTCGGCGGGCGAGGCGATCACAGCTGCGGCGATCACCGTGTCCGTGGCCGTCCGCCGGGCGAAGGCGATGACCGCGTCTTTCTGACGGCCCTCCACCAGCAGCGGCTCATAGGTCCCTTGCGCGAACACATCTGCCCTGGCCCTGCGAAGGTTGAGCGCGCGGCCGATGACCAACTGCTTCACCGCCCCGGTGCGCCAGTCGGCCAGGGCGTTTTCCGGCGAGGTCTGGTCCAGCATCGCCTGGCGCAGGGCGAAGTCCACCGGCCGGCGATTATCGGGATCCACCAGGCTGAAGTCCCAGAGCTCGGTCCCCTGATAGGTGTCGGGGAGGCCGGGGCTGGTACAGCGCAGGAGGGCCTGGGCGAGGCTCTTGATGGCGCCGGCGGGCGCAACCTTTTCCACCAGATCCGAAAGGGCTGCGCGATAGGCGGGATCGACCAGGCAATGGTCGAGATAGGCCAGGCAGGCGGATTCGTAGGCTTCGTCCGGGACCGCCCAGGAGGACCGCAGCTTGCCCTCCCGCAGGGCCTTGGTGAACCAGCCGGCCACTCGCTCGCCAAAGGCCTTCACCCCCGCCGCATCGCCCATGTCCAGGTCAAGCGGCAGGGCGCCCGCCAGGGTCTGGTGCATCTGATAGGCGTCGGCCGGATCGATCTCGGTCGGCGCGCCGGCGAGCCAGGGGCGCACCTGGGCCGCCCAGGCCTCCGGGCGCTCGCTGAGCACAGCCAGGCGGGCGCGCACGTCTTCGCCCCGCTTATGGTCGTGGGTGGCGGTGGTGAGCAGGCTGCCGGGCCAGGCCTCGGCCCGCGCAAGATTGGCGGCGTGGAACTCACCCGTGTCGCTGGCCAGGCGGCCCGGATAGGAGCCCACCTCGTTGCGGGAGATCAGCCGCAGATAGCGGTAGAAGGCGGTGTCTTCCGCCGATTTGGCCGCCACCGGCGCGCTGAGCTGGTGGAACCGCTGCAGGGCCCGGCGCCGGGCGTCCGGGGCGCCTGGTCCACCGCCGGTCAGCCAAGCCTCGATCTGGTCGAGGGCCGGACGGTCGGCGGGCGCAATGGCCGCCTGCGCCCTGGCCATGGCCTGCGCCAGGATGCCGGCCTCACCCTGGGAAAGGGCCTCGCCCTCGCCATAGAGCCTGTAGGCGGCAAACCCCGTGAGCAGCTGGATGATCGCGCGGCGCAGGGCGCCCCGCGTCAGGTCGCGGGTCTTGAGATCGTCGCGCGCCAGTTCGTGGAAGGCGCCGGCGACGGCGTCGACCTGGCCGGCGAAGCCGTGGGTGAGAATTTCAAGCCGGGCGGCGTGCTCTTCAGCCCCGTAGTCGCCCTCGCGCCGGCTGACCTCCTGCCAGAGGGCGGCGAGGGGCGCGGCGCCATCCGGCGCGTGGAGCAGGGCCGAGACGCCGTCCATGAATTCATAGCCGGTGGTCCCGTCACAGGGCCAGTCGCGGCTCAGGGCTTCCCCCTCGGCGAGGATCTTCTCCACCACCAGATAGGCCGGACCAGCGGGCGAGCCTGCGGGCCTGGCGGCCTCCAGCTTCGCCAGTTCGCCTCGCAGGCGGACAAGGTATCCGGCCGGGTCGGCCAGGCCGTCAACATGGTCGATGCGCAGGCCATCGATCAGCCCCTCGGCATAGAGGCGAAGCGGCAGGGCGTGGATGCGGTCGAACACCTCTGTGTCTTCCACCCGGACGCCGGCCAGTTCGGTGATGTCGAAGAAGCGCCGCCAGTTGATCTCGTCGCCGGCCGTTTGCCACCAGGCGAGGCGATAGGCCTGGTGCTCCAGCAGATCGTGAAGGCGCCCGAGCCCCGTCTCGTTGGCTGGGTCGTAGGCCTCGAGGCCGAGCGCGAAGACCTCGGCCCGATCGGCCGCCCGGATGGGAAATCGGTGATGGCCATAGGCCATGGCCCACAGCGATCCGTCAGGGCCGGCCTCCAGCCGAATGTCGCCGCCCGCCAGGGCCTGGCCATAGGGGGCGCCCAGGAAGGGGGCCAGGACCTTGCCCTGCAGGACGGGATCGCGGGGCCGCCAGTCGATGTCGAACAGGCGCGCAAAGGCGCTGGCCTCGCCTTTCTCCAGGACATCCAGCCACCAGGCGTTGTCCGCTCCGCCGACCGCCAGATGGTTGGGCACGATGTCGAGGATGATCCCCAGGCCCGCGGCCCGGAACGCCGCCGCCATCTGGCGGAAGCCGTCCTCGCCGCCCAGCGCCGGGTTGATGGCCGTGGGATCGACCACGTCATAGCCGTGTGTCGAGCCGGCGCGGGCCACGGCGATGGGCGAGGCGTAGAGGTGGCTGACCCCCAGGTCGCGGAGATAGCCCGCCAGTCCCGCGCCGTCGGCGAAGGTGAAGCCGGCATGGAACTGCAGCCGGTAGGTCGCCGTGGGGGTCATCGCGGCCGCGCTTTGTTCAGGCTGGCGATCCGGCCGGCCGGGCCGGACGCGTCGAACAGCGCCTCGGCTGGACCCGGCAGGCGTCTGCGCCAATTGGGGTGTTCGGTGGTGGTGCCGGGCAGGTTGGGCTGCCTATCCAGGCCCAGCAGGTCCTCGATAGGCAGGATGGCGAGCTCGGAGGGGGTCTTGGCCAGGAAGCCGATCGCGGCGTCCACGACCGGGCCGGTCTGCTCGGTCGAGGGCCGGTCCCCTTCAGCGCAGCCCGCCTCGCAGAAGGCGGCCCACAGGGCGGTCCGCTGCGTTTCGCGCTCGGATCGCAAGGCCAGCGCCTGATCCTCGTCGGCGTCAGGCTGCAGCCGGAGGCGCCAGTCGATGTCCGCGCCGCGCCACCAGCCGGCGATGGGCGGCAGGTCGTGGGTGGTGGTCATGGCGCAGGCCCGGGGCGACCACTGCTCGGGCGCCTTGAACGCGCCCGCCTCGTCCTGCTCGAACAGCAGCACCTGCATGCCGCGTACCCCGCCCGCGTTCAGGGTTTCCCGCAGGCCGGCTGGGACGGTGCCGAGGTCTTCGCCGACCACCAGGACGCCATGGCGGTGGGACTCGATGGCGATCAGCCGCATCAGGTCCTGCATGGGATAGGTGAGATAGGCGCCCTCGGTGGGTCCCGCCCCATGGGGCACGACCCACAGCCGGCGCAGACCCAGGATGTGGTCGATCCTCACCCCGCCGGCATGGCGCATGGCTGAGCGCAGGGTGGCCAGGAACCCCTCATAGCCGCTGGCCGCCAGGGCGCGGGGCGAGAAGGTGGTGACCCCCCAGTCCTGGCCATTGGCCTGGAAGGCGTCCGGCGGCGCGCCGATATTGAGGCCGGCCAGCAGGTCCTGGGGCCGCGACCAGGCGTGGCTGCCCCCCGGATCCATGCCCACGGCCACATCGGTGATCAGGCCCACCGGCATGCCGGCGGCGCGGGCGGCCGCCTGGGCGCGGGCCAGGCTGCGGTCGGCGAGCCACTGGACGAAGATGTGGAAGGCGACGTCGTCGCCGTGCTCAGTGGCGAAGGCCGCCACCGTAGGACTGGCGGGGTCATGGAAGGTCTGCGGCCAGTCCGGCCAGCCCCGGGCGCCCTCGCGGGCGAAGAAGGTCCCATGGATCGCCTCGAACCGGGCGTGACCGCGCAGGTCCTCGCCGCCCTCGTCTTCGAAGCTCTGGAGGTCGGCCTTAAGATCGGCCGGGGCCGAGGCCTTGAACCGCGCATGGACCCGACGCAGGGCGGCCAGTCGCTGTGGGATGGCGGTCGACCAGGCCACCAGATCTCCGCCGACCGGCTGAGGAGCCAGGTCGCCGAGCTCATCGCCCAGCACGGCGGCCGGATCGGCATAGAGGCCATTCAGGAACAGGCGGCTGGACGGGGCATAGGGACTGAACCGCTCGGCGTCGGCGGCGAACAGGGCGTGGACCGGGCTGATGGCCAGGGCCGCAGCGCCGCGACGCCCGGCCGCCTCAGCAAAGCCGGCGAGGTCGCCGAAATCGCCGAACGGCCGCGGATCTCGCCCGCGCAGGGAATAGAGCTGCACCGCCTGACCCCAGAGCCGCCGATGGGGCGCCAGATCGTCCAGGCCGAAGGCCTGGGCCGGGGCCACGGCCACGGTGACCTCCTGGTCGGCGACCTCCAGCCGGTGATAGCCCGGCAGGTCCACGCCCTGGCGCGTGAAGCCGGTCTGAGGGTCCAGAGCGATGTCCAGGACCTCGCCGCCCTCCAGCCGCAGCCGGGCGTGCGCGCCACACGGGCGGCCGAGGGGTTGGAAGGGCTGGCCCACCTCCGCGGTGACGAAGTCCGGCGGCGGCGCGGCCGACAGGCGCTGACGGCTGGCCTGAAGTTCGGCCGGGGTGGCGGCGGGCAGGCTAAGGGCGGCCAGCACCGCGCGCAGGGTCACGGGCGGCGTGCGGCGCAGCTGGCCGTGCACATCCTCCCATTCCACCAGAACGCCGGCCTCAGCGGCGAAGGCCTCAAGCTCGGCGTCGATCACCGCTTGGGCTCCAGCCAGGCGACCAGGCTGTAGGGGCAAAGGCGCCGGGCCTCGTCCATGCCCTCGCCGACCGTGGCCGTCGCCGTCCTGTTGGGGGCGTCGCGGATTTCCACCGTCTCGGCGCCGAGGTTGAGCGCCAGCGTCCAGCGGGCGCCGTCCCCCAGGGTCCAGCTCGCCTTGACGGCGGCGGGGCCCAGGGCGCGGGCGCCGCTGCTGCGGGCGCCGCGCAGGCGCGGAGCCAGATCGCGGGCGCGGATCTGCAGCAGGTCGCGGTAGAGCCGGCGCCAGTCGGCGGCGTCGGGGCCGGGGTCCGGACGCGAGGTCTCGAAGGTCGAGGGGGCGTTGGGATCGGGAATGGCCGCCCGCGCATCAGGATCGGCGAAGGCCGCGAAGTGGGCGAACTCCGACCGCCGGCCCTCGCGAACCGCCTGCGCCAATTCCTCGTTGTGATCGGTGAAGTAGAGGAAGGGCGAACGGCTGCCCGCCTCTTCGCCCATGAAGACCATGGGGGTCTGGGGCGCCAGCAGGATCAGGCCGGTAGCCGCGCGCAGGGCCTTGGGCTCAGCCAGGGCCGTCAGCCGCTCGCCAAGCGCACGATTGCCGATCTGGTCGTGGTTCTGGATGAAGTTCACGAAGGCGGTGGGGGGCAGGCCGCCGCTGGGACCGCCCCGCGGGGCGCCATCCCGCAAGGGGAAGGGCTGGCCCTGATAGACGAAGCCCTCGGCCAGGCTGCGCGCCAGAGCCTCGGCGGGCGCCTCCGCATAGGCCCGGTAATAGCCCTCGGTCTCGCCGGTCAGCAGCACATGCAGGACGTGGTGGGCGTCGTCGTTCCACTGGGCGTCGAACGGCCCGCTCATGTGGTCGGGGACGTTGTCGTCATTCTCCAGGATGAGATGGATTTGACGATCGCGGCCGGCGGCGGCGCGGACCGCCTCGCCCATCTCGTCGATCCAGTCGCGCTCGCTGATGGCGTGCACCGCATCGAAGCGCAGGCCATCGAACCGGTACTCGTTGATCCAGTAGACGGCGTTCTCGATGAAGAAGCGCCGGACCTCGGGCCGCCGGAAATCGATCGCCGCCCCCCAGGGAGTCTGGATGTCGTCGCGGAAGAACTGCGGGGCGTAGGCGCCCAGCGCGTTCCCGTCGGGTCCGAAGTGATTATAGACCACATCCAGGAACACCATCAGGCCGAGCTCATGGGCCTGGTCGATCATCGCCTTCAACTCTTCGGGCGAGCCATAGGCCGCATCGGGGGCGAAGGGCAGGACGCCGTCATAGCCCCAGTTTCGCTGGCCGGGGAAATCGGCGATCGGCATCAGTTCGATGGCCGTGAAACCCTGGGCCTTGAGGTCGGCCAGCTGGCCGGCGATCCCGCTGAAGCCGCCCATGAGGCCGGGGTGAAGTTCATAGATCACCGCCTCTTCCCAGGGCCGGCCCTTCCAGTCGGCGGTGCGCCACTGATAGGCGGCCGGGTCGATCACCAGGCTGGCGTCGTGGACGTCGCCGTTCTGACGGCGCGACGCCGGATCTGGCACGCAGACATCCTCGCCCACCCGGTACTTGTAGAGTGATCCAGGGCCACAGGGCGCCTCGACCTCGAACCAGCCCTGGTCGACGGCGGTCATGGGCTGGGCCGGCAGGCCCTCGACCTCCAGGGTCACGGCCTCGCAGGCCGGGGCCCACAGACGGAACCGCGTCAGATCCTCGGCCAGGACCGTAGCGCCGAAGGGCAGTTCGTGGACGCAACGGCCAGAGCCGTCGGCGCCGTCCACCACCGAATGCAGCAGCACGGCGCTGTGCGCCCCCACCTCGACCTGCGTGCCCGCCAACGGCCGCTCGCCCAGGCCTGGATGGGCGCTGTCGAGCAGGATGACCGGCGCCCCCATCGGTTCGGGAAGATGGAAGGTCATGGCCCCGTCGCTGGCGTTGGTCAGCAGGGTGATGAGTTCGACCCGGCCGTCCTCCATGGGCGCGGCGCGGCGCATGGCCAGGGCGGAGGCGTGGGGGTTCTGCCAATCCTCCGAGGATAGGCCCCGCCCGTGCTCGTCGAACCAGTCCACGTCGAGCACGCCCGGCGCATACCCGTTCTGGCCGTGCAGGAACTGGTTGGGTCGCAGCGTCCCATAGGTCTTGCGCAGGGCGATCAGCCGGGACACGAAATCGATCTGGGCCTGGCCCTCGGGCGACTCCAGCTGGCGCCAGTCGAACCAGGAGATCTCGTTGTCCTGGCAATAGGCGTTGTTGTTGCCCCGCTGGGTGCGGCCAAATTCGTCGCCCCCCAGCAGCATCGGCGTGCCAGACGAGGCGAACAGGGTCATCAACATGGCGCGCATCACCCGACCCCGGGTGCGCTGGATATCGACGTCGGTGGTGGGGCCCTCGGCGCCCCAGTTGCGCGACAGGTTCTCGCTGTGGCCGTCGCGACCGTCCTCGCCATTGGCCTCGTTGTGCCGCTCCTCGTAGCTCACCAGATCGCCCAGGGTGAAGCCGTCATGGGAGGCCAGGAAGTTGATCGAGGCCCAGGGCCGCCGGGCCCGCCGGTCGAAGATGTCGCCGGATCCGGAAAGCCTGGCGGCCAGGTCCGGGCGCCCGCCTTCATCGCCCCGCCAATAGCCACGGACGTCATCGCGGAACCTGTCGTTCCACTCGGCGAAGCCGGGCGGGTGCTGGCCAAGCTGATAACCGCCGGGGCCGATGTCCCAGGGTTCGGAGATCAGCTTGATCCCCTGCAGCGTGGGATCCTGCCGCAGCACGTCGAAGAAGCCGGCGCCGGGATCGAAGCCGTGCTTTTCCCGGCCCAGGGTGACCCCCAGGTCGAAGCGGAAGCCGTCAATGCCGTAGGACTGCGTCCAGTAGCGCAGGGAGTCGGCCACCATCTGGACCACCCGGGCCTTGGACATGTTCACCGTATTGCCGGTGCCGGTGTCGTTGACGCAGAACCGCGGATCGCCCTCGACGAGGCTGTAATAGCTGGCGTTGTCCAGGCCCCGGAACGACAGGGTGGGGCCGCGCTCGCTGCCCTCGGCGGTGTGGTTGAACACCACGTCCATGATCACTTCGAGACCGGCCGCATGCAGCCGGCGCACCGCCATCCGCAGCTCGTTCTGGTCGATTCCCGACAGATAGCTCCGCTCGGGCGTGAAATAGTTCAGGGTGCTGTAGCCCCAGTAGTTGGCCAACCCCTTCTCCTGCAGGAAGCGGTCCTGCACGAAGGCGTGGATGGGCAGCAGCTCCACCGCCGTCACGCCCAGACGCTTCAGGTGATCGAGCACCTTTGGGTGGGTGAGGGCGGCGAAGGTGCCGCGGGCCGGCGGGCGGACCTCCTCCATCAGCATGGTCAGGCCGCGGACGTGAGCCTCATAGATGACGGTGTCGGCCCAGGGGGTATTGGGCCGCCGGTCGCCGCTCCAGTCGAAGGCGTCAGCGGTGACCACGGACTTGGGCATGGCGGGCGCGCTGTCGCGGCGGTCAAAGGTGAGGTCGGCCCTGGCGGAATTGACCCGGTAGCCGAACAGGGCGTCGGTCCAGCGGAGATCCCCCGACAGGCTGCGGGCATAGGGGTCGATCAGCAGCTTGTTCGGGTTGAACCGATGCCCCTCCTGGGGCGCGTAAGGGCCGTGGGCCCGATACCCGTAGAGCAGCCCCGGTTTGGCGTCCGGCAGATAGCCGTGCCAGACCTCGTCCGTCCATTCGGGCAGGGGCAGGCGGGCGATCTCGCGTCGGCCGGTCTCCTCGAAGACGCAGAGTTCGATCTTCTCCGCATGGGCCGAATAGACGGCGAAGTTCACCCCCAGACCATCAAAGGTCGCGCCAAGGGGATAGGGCAGGCCGCCCTCGAGACGGTCCGGGAGAAGGATCAAGCTACAGTTCCTTGATGGCGCAGCATGACGGCGCCGAGCGGGGGGAGGGTCAGGTTCAGGCTGTGGGCGAGCCCATGGGCTCGGGCGGGCTCGGTGCGAACCTCACCCCCGTTGCCGATATTGCCGCCGCCATAGCGCCCGGCGTCGGTGTTCAGGACTTCGGCCCAGACACCGGCGGCCGGCGCGCCCAGGCGATAGTCCCGCCGGGGCTCCGGGGTCATGTTGACGGCGAAGATTACCGGCGCGGCGTCGCGCCCGGCCTGCCGGCGGAAGGCGAAGACGCCGGCCTCGGCGTCGGTGCAGATCCAGGCGAAGCCCTCGGGATCGGCGTCGCTCTGGTGCAGGGCGGCTTCGCGGCCATAGATGGCGTTGAGATCCCGCACCAGCATCTGCATCCCGGCGTGGTCGGGTTGCTGCAGCAGCTCCCACGGGATGGCGCTGTCATGGTTCCATTCGGTGGGCTGGGCGAGCTCACAGCCCATGAACAGCAGCTTCTTGCCCGGGTGGGCCCACATGAAGGCGAGATAGGCGCGCAGGTTCGCAAACTGCCGCCACCGGTCGCCGGGCATCTTACCCAGCAGTGAGCCTTTGCCGTGCACCACCTCGTCGTGGGAGATGGGCAGCACGAACCGTTCGGTGAAGGCGTAGAGCAGGCCGAAGGTCAGCTCGTTCTGGTGCCAGTTCCGATAGACCGGATCGCGTTGCATGTAGCTCAGGGTGTCGTGCATCCACCCCATGTTCCACTTGTAGTTGAATCCGAGGCCGCCCTCGGCCACCGGGCTGGAGACCCCCGGCCAGGCCGTGGATTCCTCGGCGATGGTCACGGCGCCGGGGCAGCGGCTGGCCACCGTCTCGTTCAGGCGGCGCAGGAAGGCGATGGATTCCAAGTTCTCGCGGCCGCCATGGACATTGGGCACCCATTCGCCGGGCTGGCGGCTGTAATCGCGGTAGAGCATGGAGGCCACCGCATCGACGCGCAGGCCGTCGATGTGGAAGGTTTCCAGCCAGTAGAGGGCGCTGGCGATCAGGAAGCCCTGCACCTCCTGCCGCCCGAGATTGAAGATCAGGGTGTTCCAGTCCTGATGGAAACCCTCCCGCGGATCGGCGTGCTCGTAGAGCTGCGTGCCATCGAAGCTGGCCAGGCCGTGGGTGTCGGTGGGGAAGTGGGCCGGCACCCAGTCGAGGATCACGCCCACCCCAAGGCGATGGCAGGCGTCGACGAACCGCGCCAGACCCTCGGGCGAGCCGAACCGCGCGCTGGGGGCGAACTGTGACAGGGGCTGGTAGCCCCAGGAGCCGCCGAACGGATGCTCCATGATCGGCAGCAGTTCCACATGGGTGAAGCCCATATCGGCCACATAGGGGGCCAGGCGATCGGCCAGGCCGTCCCAGTCGAGGTTGGGACTTTCCTCGCCGTCGGGTCGCAGCCAGGAGGCGGCATGCACCTCATAGACGGACATCGGCGCGTCGGGTTTCTGGCGGCGGCTCCGGTCGGCCATCCAGTCGGAGTCCGTCCAGTTGAACGCCGCAGGGGGCGCGACGATGGAGGCCTGGCCCGGCGGAAGCTCGGTCATCCGCGCCAGCGGGTCGGCCTTCAGCGGCAGAAGCTCGCCATGGGCCCCGACCAGCTCGTACTTGTAGCGCTCGCCCGGTCCCAGGCGGGGCACGAACAGCTCCCACACCCCGGCGGGATGACGCAGGCGCATGGGGTGACGACGGCCGTCCCAGCTGTTGAAGTCGCCGACCACCGAGACGCGCCGGGCGTTGGGCGCCCAGACGGAAAAGCCGACGCCTTCGACCCCTTCGAAGGTCTGCGGCTGAGCGCCCATCTTCTGGCCGAGTTCCCAGTGGGCGCCCTCCATGAAGAGGTGCAGGTCCAGATCCCCGAGGAGAAGCCCGAAGGCATAGGGGTCTTCGGTTTCCTGGGTCGCCGAGCCCCAGTCGATGCTCAGGCGATAGCCCCCCTGGCCCGCCAGACGTCCGGCGAACAGGCCCGGCGCGACCTCTTGCAGGGGTGAGGGGGGCGCGCCGTCCTGCAGGGCCGACACCGCGACCGCGCCGGGCTGGAAGGTGCGGACGACGGTCTGTCCATCGGCCTCATGCGGACCGAGGAAGACGAAGGGATCGGTCAGGCGGCCCTCCATCAGCGCGGAGGTCAGGGCGTGGGTCAGGGTCAGGTCTTCGCGGCTCATTGGGCGCCACCCAGCAGGCGATCGACCGTCGCCGCCAGACCACGGAGCGGCGTGCCCAGCCAGGCCGGACGATTGGCCGCCTCGTAGCTGACCTCGTAGGCCGCCTTTTCCAGCAGGAAGAGGTCGAGCAACTCGCCCGAATGCGGACCGGCCACCTCGCCGTAGCCGTCCAGGAAGGCCTGGCGGGCGACGGACTCGAACTGGCTCACCACATCGACCGAGCGATCCTGAACGCCCTGGGCCACATTGGCCGCCGCGACGGCGCCGAGCGCTGCGGCATAGTCGAAGGACCGCAGCATGCCGGCCACGTCGCGCAAGGGGCTGGCCTTGGCGCGGCGGGCGTCCAGCGGCTTGGCGGGCTCACCCTCGAAGTCGATGAAGGTGACGCCGCCGCCGGTGACCAGCACCTGACCCAGATGAAGATCCCCATGGATGCGGGTGCGCATCTGGCCTTCCGCGGCGCGGGAAAGGCGGCTTACCGCTTCGCCCAGTTCGCCGCGGCGCTGAAGAAGGATTTCGGCAAGCGGGCCGAGGCTGTCGCTCCAGTCACCGCCCTTTTCCAGGACGGCCAGGGCGCCGTCGACCTGCCCCATGACGCTGGCGCGCACCCCTTCGACGGCGTCGGCGTCCATGATCTCAGGCGCGAAGTCCGGGTCGTCGCAGGGCTGGGCCAGGACGCCATGCATCTCGGCCAGGCTGCGGCCCAGGACCCGGGCGAACTCCGCATAGGAGGCGAAGTCCGGGGCCGTGTTCTGATCGCTGGCCAGGACCAGGTCGTCTATCACCCGATGGAGATAGTCCTGGGTCCAGTCCCAGCCGTCGCCCTGGCTGTAGATGAAGGCCTGGGCCACCATCAGGGTGTGGGGTTCGCCGTCGGGCCCGATCCGACGGACCTCGCCCACAAAGGCCGGCACGTGGGGATAGCCCCGCTCGCTGAGCACGCGGGTCATCTCGGCTTCCGGATGGATGCCGGGCGTCACCTTGCGCAGCAATTTCAAGACGATCTCGCGGCCGATGATGACCGAGCTGTTGCTCTGCTCGGCCGATGACCATTCGATCTCGGCGTCGTCGCTCGCCTCGAAGGTCGCCGAGGTGAACTCGATGTCGCCAAACGGCGAAGCGAGCCTGGCGTTGGTCCGCAAACCGGCCATCACCGAGCGGACGAACTCCGTCGTGAGGAATCCGTCGGTCAGGTCGCCGACCCGCGCGCCACGGCGGACGCGCGCCATGGCGAAGCTGTGGGCGTAGGGGTCGCCGACATCGTCTTCCCACGCCACCCCCAGGGGGACGAGATAGGCGGCGGTTCCGGCGGAGGTCTCGACCTCGAGCTCGGCGAGGATCTGGTTCGGCGCCCCGGGCAGGGGGGAATAGCCCTTCATGCGGGTGGCGATCAGCTCGGCGTCCTTGCCCTGGAACCAGCGTCGGCCGCTCATCCAGTTCGGCAGCACCTCGGCCTCCAGCACCGCCCGATGGAGCGGCTCGACCAGGGTGGCCACGTCGCCCCGGAGGACAAAGGTGTGCTGCTCGGCCTGGACGCCGCTCGGCGCCGTGCTCCAGCTGGGCCCATCGGTCTTTTCGCAGAGCTGGAACCAGTGGAAGCCGTAGGGGGGAAGGGTCAGCAGATAGGTGAGATGGCCGATGGGCGGGAAGGGCGTGCTGCCCGACATCTCCATGGGCGTCCAGCCAGCGAATTCCGACAGGTCGAGCTCGACGGCCTGGGCCGTGCGGGACAGGTTGGCGACGCATAGGATGGTGTCGCCGTCATGCTCGCGCAGATAGGCCATGACCTTGCGGTTATGCGGCCGCAGGAAGCGCAGCGTGCCACGCCCGAAGGCGCTGTGGCGCTGACGCACCGCCAGCATCCGACGCAGCCAGTTCAGCAGCGAGTGGCTGTCGCGGCTCTGGGCCTCCACATTGATCGCCTGGAAGCCATAGAGCGGATCCATGATCGCCGGCAGGACCAGGCTGGCCGGGTCGGCGCGGGAAAAGCCGCCATTGCGATCCGGCGACCACTGCATAGGGGTGCGGACGCCGTCACGGTCGCCCAGATAGATGTTGTCGCCCATTCCCAGCTCGTCGCCGTAATAGATCACCGGCGTGCCGGGCATGGTCAGCAGCATGCAGTTCATCAGCTCGACCCGGCGGCGGTCCCGCTCCATCAGCGGCGCCAGGCGCCGGCGGATGCCGAGATTGATCCGCGCGCGGCTCTCCGAGGCGTAGACGCTCCAGAGGTAGTCGCGCTCCTTGTTGGTGACCATTTCGAGGGTCAGCTCGTCATGGTTGCGCAGGAAGATCGCCCACTGGCAGGCCTCCGGAATGTCCGGGGTCTGGCGCATGATGTCGGTGATCGGGAACCGGTCCTCCTGGGCGATCGCCATGTACATGCGCGGCATCAGGGGGAAGTGGAACGCCATGTGGCATTCGTCGCCGTCGCCGAAATACTGCTGGGTGTCCTCCGGCCACTGGTTGGCCTCGGCCAGCAGCATGCGGTCTTCGAAATGCTCGTCCAGATGGGCGCGGATGGCCTTCAGGACGTCGTGGGTCTCGGGCAGGTTCTCGTTATTGGTGCCCTCCCGCTCGATCAGATAGGGGATGGCGTCGAGCCGCAGGCCATCGACCCCGGCCTCCAGCCAGTAGCGCATGACCGACAGGATCTCTTCGAGCACCTTGGGATTGTCGAAGTTCAGGTCCGGCTGATGGGAATAGAAGCGGTGCCAGTAATAGGCGCCGGCCACCGGATCCCAGGTCCAGTTGGAGGTCTCGGTGTCCAGGAAGATGATCCGCGTGCCGCTGTAATCGGCGTCGTTGTCGGACCAGACATAGAAGTCCCGCTCCGGCGACCCCGGTGGGGCCTTGCGGGCGGCCTGGAACCAGGGGTGCTGGTCCGAGGTGTGGTTGATCACCAGCTCGGTGATGACCCGCATCCCCCGCCCGTGGGCCTCGTCGATGAACCGCTTCACATCGTCGAAGTCGCCGTATTCCGGATGGACCCCGCGGTAGTCGGCGATGTCATAGCCGTCGTCCCGCCGCGGTGACGGGTAGAAGGGCAGCAGCCAGATGGCGGTGACGCCGAGGCTGGCGATATAGTCCAGCTTGGCCGACAACCCTGCGAAATCGCCTACGCCGTCATCGTTGGCGTCGAAGAACGATTTCACGTGCAGCTGATAGATGACCGCGTCCTTGTACCACTGGGGGTTGGCGGTCTGAGCGGGGTCGGCCGCGTGGTCGTCAGCGAGATAGGCGACGCTCATCGCGGGGCCTCCATACGAAAAATGAGATAGGGCTGGCCGGGATCAAGGGCGATGCGTCGCCACTTGCCCTGCCAGGAGAAGCTCTGGCCGGTGAGCAGGTTTTCCACCTGCGCGGTGGCGTCATCGGCCAGACCGAGCATCCAGAACGGCGCCTCCACATCGGCCTCGTGGGCGCCATGGGGATCGAGGTTGACCGCCACCAGGATCAGGTCGCCGCCATCCGGGCTGGTCTTGGCGTAGACCAGGATGTTGTCGTTGGTCGCCGGCAGGAAGGTGACGTTCAGGTGGGTCTGCAGGGCCGGGTGGCTCTTGCGCAGGCGGTTCAGCTGACTGATCTGCGGAATGATGCCCGGCGCGGTCCAGTCCCGGGGCCGGATCTCGTACTTCTCGGAGTCCTTGTATTCCTCCTTGCCGGGGACGGGCTCGCCCTCCAGCAGTTCAAACCCGGAATAGACCCCCCACAGGCCCGACAGGGTCGCCGCCAGGGCCGCGCGGATCAGGAAGCCGGCCCGGCCCGAGGTCTGCAGGAAGTAGGGATTGATGTCGGGCGTGTTGACGAAGAAGTTCGGCCGGAAGAACTCCTTCGGCTCCGTCGTCGTCAGCTCGGTCAGATAGTCGGTGAACTCCGCCTTGGTGTGGCGCCAGGTGAAGTAGGTGTAGGACTGCGAGAAGCCGATCTTGGCCAGCCGGTACATGACCCGCGGCCGGGTGAAGGCCTCCGACAGGAAGATCACATCGGGGTGGGCGGTGCGCACCTCACGGATCATCCATTCCCAGAAGGCGAACGGCTTGGTGTGGGGGTTGTCGACGCGGAAGGTGCGGACGCCCTCGCGCACCCACAGCAGCACCACATCGCGCAGGGCGAGCCACAGGTCGGGGATCGCCTCGGACCTGTAGAAGTCCACATTGACGATGTCCTGGTACTTCTTGGGCGGGTTCTCGGCGTACTTGATGGTGCCGTCCGAACGCCAGTCGAACCAGCCGGGGTGTTCCTTGATCCAGGGGTGGTCGGGGGAGCACTGGATGGCGAAGTCCAGCGCGATCTCCAGCCCATGATCATGGGCGGCGGCGATCAGTCGGCGGAAGTCGTCGAAGGTCCCGAGTTCGGGGTGGATGGCGTCGTGTCCGCCCTCGGCCGCGCCGATGGCGTAGGGGCTGCCCGGATCATCGGGGCCCGCGGTCAGGCTGTTGTTCTTGCCCTTGCGATGGCGCTGTCCGATGGGATGGATCGGTGGGAAGTAGAGCACGTCAAAGCCCATGCCCCGGATGGCCGGCAGGCGGGCGATGACGTCGTCGAACGTGCCGTGGCGGGCCGGGTCGTCGGTCTGCGAGCGGGGAAAGAGCTCGTACCAGCTGGCGAACAGGGCTTCACGTCGCTCGGCGTCGACGCAGTGCGCCTCGCTCCTGCAGGCGAAGGCCCGGTCCTGGGCCTCATCCATCAGGCGCGATGTTTGAGGGTCGAGCAGAAGCTCGCCGGCCGCGACGGGGTCGAGGCTCGACAGTTCGGCGGCGATCCTGGCCAGTTGCCCCGAGCGGTCAGCCTTGGCGGCTTCGGCGATCAGCTGGCGGCCTTCGTCCAGATCGACCGTCTGGACCACGCCCGCCTCGACCTTCTTCTCCAGGCCGTGACGGTAGGAGCCGTAGCGGTCGATCCAGGCCTCGATGACGAACTGGTATCGACCCATGCGCTCCAGCGGAAAGCGCCCGCTCCACAGGTCGTTGCCCAGCTCCGTCATGCGGGTCGAGGACCAGTCCTCGCCATCTGTGGCCCGCCAGCGGAGCTCGGCGGCGAGCTCCTCGTGCCCATCTGCATAGATGGCGGCGCCGACCTCGACGGTCTCGCCGACAATGCGCTTGGCGGCGAAGGGGCCGCCGCTGACCCGCGGGGACACCTCTTCGATCACCAGGCGCGGCGCCTTGGCCGCAGCCTTAGCGCCCTGACGGCCAGTGCGGCTCTGGACGCGAATGACGGGACTGCGCCGGGCGCCCAGGAGACGAACTTCTCCTGGGGCGAGGGGGTCGAACGGGTCTTCGCGGCCGTCCATCGCCTCGAAGGGACCGAACGCCCCGGCCGCGGGCAGGATCGCGGCGCGGTCCAGTTCGACCGTCTCGGCAAGCGACCTGTTGATCAGCGCCAGAATGGCGGCTTCGGCCGTGCGCATGTCGGAACCGCTGGCCCGCAGCAGCGCCGTGGCCGATGCGCCAGGTCCCGTCAGCATCCGCATCTCGCCCTCGAACGGCGCCAGTTCGGCGACCAGCCGGTTGGCTGAGCGGATTTCGGCGGTGAGGTCCGTATCCTCTGCCGGGACAGACGTCCCGCTTCCCAGCGGTGCGCGCTCGGCCGACTCGAATCCCATGGGCAGAAGCAGGCCAGAGCCGGTGGCGGCCGCCAGGCGCAGCGCCCGAACATTGCCTGACCGGGTATCGGCCTCAGCCGGCAGGCGCGTAGCCAGGCGCGGCCCGAAGGGCGCTTCCGGCTGGGCGATCAGCGGCGCGATGGGGCGCAGATCCTCGTGCTCCTCGGCGAGCCACGGGGCGCGGCCGTCCCACCAGGCGACCGACGAAATCAGGGCGTCGAAGCCGCAAGGCCCCAGGGCGAGGGCTGATTCACGGTCCATCCCCGGCGTATCGGCGATGAAGATGAGGTCGGGCTTGAAGGTCCGAAGCCGCGCGATCAGGCGGGTCCAGATCTCCGGCGGCGCCTGCTTGAGCTCCAGCAGCCGAAACCCGTCGAGGCCAGCCTCGATCCAGGATTCAGCCCGGCTGGCGATCCAGTCCACCACGGCGTCACAGGCGGCCGGCTCCCGCAGCCGCGCCAGGGCCACGCCCTTTGGCGGCGAGTCGCGTCGCGGATCGATGGGTTGGTCGGCGGGGGCCTCCCGCCGCAGGGTGAAGGCGTCCGGCTGGGCCGCCACCAGCGGGTGCTCGGCGTCGAACCGGACGAGATCGAGGTCCATCAACAGCCGCAGCCCGTGGGACCGACAGGCTGCCGCCAGAGCCCCGACCGCAGTGACGGTGGAGGCGCCCTGCAGGCATGAGGCGTCGTGATCGCGGGGGCGAAATACATCGCCACCCTGCTGGAAGATGGGCGCGATCAGAAGATGATCAAATCCGAGGTCTGCCGCCTTTTCGGCCACCTTTGTGGCCAGGCCGTCACCGTCGAACGCGAGGGGGTGAACATAGTAGATGCGCGCCGCAGCAGTGCGCGAAGATGGTGCGGGGGTCATCGTCCCTCATGGAAATGGCGTGCGACCACAACCGACCCCCACAATGTTCGTTCCGATGGCTAAGCTCTGCGCCTGCCGTTTCTTTCCTCCCGCCCTCCTGCAAGGCGCTGGTCGCAAGAGCGGTTGCACAGCGGCGAACCCCTGAAGGGCCGCCGTGCTGCACAATCGCCAGCGTCCTACGCCGCGCTCGGCGCGTCGCCAGATTGCGCAATCTGAGCGAGGCTCGCTGCGAGCCTGCCGTTCTAGACGGCCTTCTGAGGGATCGCCTCGTCATCGGCTTCGACCGCGGCGATCGGGTTGTGGATCACCGAGACGATCGTGCCCGGATGGGCGTTGGCCACCTGGACACGGGCGTCGAGCTGGTGGGCCAGGGCGTCGACAATGCTGGTGCCGAGGCCCGGGGTGGCGCTGGCCTTGTCCTTCGGCATGCCGACCCCGTTGTCGGCCACAGACAGGGTCCAGTTGGGGCCGCGGGAATTGTAGCCCACCTCGATCTTGCCCAGCCGGCCGCCGGGAAAGGCGTGCTTGAGGCAGTTGATCACCAGCTCGGTGACGATCAGGCCAAGGCTGACGGACACGTCGGCCTCGCTCGTGCTGTCATCCACCTGGACCTCCAGGACCAGTTGATCATGGTCGTGGATCATCGACACGCCGATGCTGTCGCAGAGCTTCCGGAAATAGCTGCGCAGCTCCACCTGACCCAGCCGGGCGGCGGAAAGCTCGTGCTGCAGGGCGGCGACGGACATCACCCGGTTGTGCGCGTCGGTCAGGTGAAGCCGGGTCTCGTCGGAGCTGACCTTGCGGGCGCTCTGCAGGATGACGCTGGCGATGATCTGCAGGCTGTTGGCGACCCGATGCTGCACCTCCTGCAACAGGATGGCCTTTTCCCGCAGCAGGTCGTCCTTCAGCTTGGCCGCCAGTCGCGCGTCGGTGACGTCGGCCACCGACAGCAGGATGTACTCGTGGTCCTTGTCGCCATAGGCCAATTTCTGGGCGTTGAGGACCAGGCGGCGCGGTTCGCCATGATGGCTTTTGAGATCCATCTCATAGGCTTCGATCTCGGCGTCTCCTGCAGCCGTGGCCCGGAGCAGGGAGCGAAGCTGTGGGATATTCCACTCACCATCGCCCAGGTCGAAGACGGGCTGCCCGCGCTCGCTCGCCGGTTTGATATGAAACGCGCGGTAGAAGCTCGTGCTGGCGCCCAGGACACGAAGATCCCCATCCAGCAGGACAAGGGGCGAGGTTGCGGAAGCGACGACCGCAAGAGCCAGCCCCTGGGTCGCATCGGGGTGGACCGCCATAGCCGTCCTTTCATGGATCTCAGGGGCTCGGGTTCGAGGCCGCAGCCGGGTAGACTGCAACACGGAGTCGTGGATGACTCGGGCTGCAACCTCTACTTTAACGCCTATCACATTTCGTCGGGAGCGGTGGAAGTAACTCGCGGGCGAGCGTCCCGTTGAGCGGCCCCGCTTCCATCAGATCGCCCGGGCGCGGCCTTCCCAATAGGGGGCTCGGACCTTGTTGCGCTGGATCTTGCCGGCCTCGCTGCGGGGCAGTCGGGGGACGAAGTCGACGCCGCGGGGGATCTTGTACTTGGCCACCGCGGTGCGGGCATAGGCCAGGATCTCGTCCTTCAGCGCCTCGGACGGGGCATAGCCGGCGGCCAGTTCGATCACCGCCCGAACCTCCTCGCCATACTCCTCGTGGGGCACGCCGACCGTGCAGGAATCGGCCACGGCGGGATGCTTGATCAGCTCGTTGTCGATCTCCTGCGGATAGATGTTCACCCCGCCGACGATGATCGTCTCGGCGCTGCGGCCGGTCAGGAAGAGATAGCCGTCCGCGTCGAAATAGCCGACGTCGCCCATGGTGAAATAGCCGTCGCGGCGGCCGGAGTCGGTCTTGGCGCTGTCCTTGAAGTACTCGAAGCCGCCCTGGTCGGCCAATCGCATGTAGATCGTGCCGGCCTGGCCGGCGGGCAGCGCGTTCCCCGCCTCATCCAGGATCTTCGCCGCCTCCGGATCGGGCCGGCGGCCCACCGTGCCGGGCTTCTTCAGCCAGTCCTGCGAGGTGATCCAGAAGCCGACCCCGCCCTCTGACCCGGCATAGTATTCGAACAGAACCGGCCCCAGCCATTCGATCATGGCGTGCTTGACCTCCGGCGGGCAGGGGGCCGCGCCGTGGGAGATGCGGCGCAGGGAGCTGAGATCGTAGCGGGCGCGGACATCCTCGGGCAGACCCAGCAGCCGCTGGAACATGATCGGCACGAAGTGGCTGCGGGTGACCCGGCGGGCCTCGATGGTGGCCAGCACCGTCTCATTGTCCCAGCGATCCAGCAGCACTGTCGGGACGCCATTCACCAAGGCCTTGCGCACGTCTCCGGCCATGGGCGAGGCATGATAGGCCGGGCCGGTGCAGAAGTGGACGTCGTCGTCCTGATAGGCCGGGTCGTAGGTGGGGATGGGCGCGTTCGGCTTGTAGACGCCCTTGGGCCGGCCGGTGGTGCCCGACGAATAGAGCATGGTGTGGCCGCGCACCGGATCGTCGATATCGGCGCCCGAATAGGGGCCAAGGGCCTCGTCATAGTCCAGGAATCCCGGCAGCGGCCCGCCGATCGCCACCTTCAAGGTCAGGTGCGGGCATTGCTCGGCGGCCTGGGCCGCGCCGGCCACCGAGGCCTCGGCGAACAGGGCGCGGGCCTCGCAGTTGTCGATGACATAGGCGATCTCTTCGGGCGTCAGGTGCCAGTTCACCGGCGTCATGCGCAGGCCACAGCGCTGGGTGGCGAACAGCACATCGACGAATTCGGCGCGGTTGGGGCTGAGCAGGGCGACCGAGTCCCCCGGCTTCAGGCCCTCGGCTCGCAGCAGCCGGGCGATGCGGTTCGCATTGGCGTTGAGGGCCCCGAAGGTGCGGGTCGGCCCCGACATCTCGAAGATGGCCACCTTGTCGGGCTGACGGGCGGCCCAGAAGGCCGGAGCCATGCCGAGCTCGGCGGCGGCCTTCAGGTCGTTTGCGGAATTGTCGTCGAGCCGTCCAGCCATAGGGCCTCCCTAAACCGGCTTCGACGCTCTCGATGGCGTCTTCGTCCATGGCCGGCTCAGGCAATATGGATCGCTAATGGTGCGAATGTCACTACGCGGCGTCGGGCTTCCGCACAGCGGAACTTGCGTGGCTTGCGGAGGCGGCCCACAAATCCCTCATGAGGTCCGAAACGGCGCAGAGGGGTGGGCGCGCCCGGCTTTCCCCTGAGGTGCGGCGGGGTCAGATCCTCGACGCCGCCGAGGTCCTTCTGACGGCCCATGGGGGCTTGCCCTTGCCCCTGGAGGACCTGGCGCGGGCCGCCCATGTCAGCAAGGCGCTGATCTATGCCTACTTTCCCAACCAGCACGACCTGGCCAATGCGCTTCTGGCCCGCCGGTTCGCCGCCTTGCTGACTGCAGGCCTGGAGACGGCGGCGGCGCGGACAGACCTGTTCGACGCCGCCCAGGCCTGTGCGGCGCTCTATTTCGATGAGGTGGCCCAGGCGGGGCCGGTGGCGCACATCGTCCTGCGTGATCCCTTCATGGCGGGCCGGATCGATCCCGCGTGGGCCGCCATCCGTGACCGCATCGCCCGGCGACTGACGCGGCTGGCCCGGCTGACCCTGCACCTGTCGCCCAAGGAGGCGGTGGCGGCGCTCAGCCTGATGACCACCATCCCGGAGGAGGCCGGGCGTCTGGTTCATGCCGGCGACCTGACCCGAGAGCGGGGGCGCGAACTCACCACGCGACTGATCGGCTCGTCCCTGCGGGCGCTGACGCCAGACCTCTAGCTTCGGCCCTCACGGACGATCTCGCGATTGCCGCCGGTGACGATGGCCAGGCTCAGTCGCTCGGCCATGGACAGGGGGATCTTCTTCTCCGCCAGCAGCCGGCCAGCCCGCAGGCAGACGGCCGTCAGGACGACGGTCGCGCCGCGGGCCAGATCGGCCTCGACGCCATAGCGGGTCTGCAGGCGCTCGGTCATGCGCCGCCGGGAATAGCCGCTCTGGGCTTCCCGCTCGGCCCGAAGGCCTGCACGCACCTCGGGACTGTTAAGCAGCCGCTGGATCAGGGCGCCGCGCGCCTCCACCTGACGCAGATAGGCCAGCGTCGAGAGGGTGACCCGGGTCAGATTGTCCTGTCCGCGCTCGATCTCGGCCTGGCGCTCGTCATTCATGGCCGCCAGCTCCCGCCGGGCCAGGGCGGTCAGCAGATCCGCCCGCCGGGGAAACAGATTGTGGGCCTGGGCCTCGCTCAGGCCGGTCTCGCGGGCGACGCGCTTCATGGTCGCCGCATGCAGGCCCTCAGCCGTGATGATGGCGGCCGCCGCGGCCATCAACTGGTCCTGCCGGGCCTCGGGCGACAGGCGGGTCCGGTCCCGGCGCGTGCGGCCGCCCCGGGCCGAAAGGTCCACGCCATCGTCCACGCCAGCCGGCGCCGGCGGCAGGGCAGGGCGCTCGGCTCTCTGGGCGTTCCAGTAGCCACGCCCAGGATAGGGCACCATCAGACGGTCGCAGATCTTGGCGAGCCCATTGCGGCTGATGCCCCACTGGACCGCCAGGGTCGACAGCGGCGTCGTCCAGACCTGATCATACAGCGCCTCCCGCGTCAGACGTGGCGGGGCGGATGTCTCGGCTTGGAGTCGCGGGGCGGCCATGGGCCAAGGCTTACCCCCTCAGGCCGGCTTGGCCCAGAGGGGTGAGGAGGCCTTCATGAACCGGATCATGAAGGTGACCGTGGCCACGTCCTCGCCCGTCGCCGCATCGGCGATATCGACATCATACCAGGCGTTTTCGGTCTTCGGACTTTCGGTGAGTTTCAGCATGGTGGTCCGCCCGACATAGTCGCGATCGGCCTTGAGCGGCCCGTCGGTGATGCGGATCTCCAGCGCGCCAAAGAGGCCCACGGACTGGTTCACCTTGGCCAGCACCGTGGGGCGGCTGATATGGGCCAGCCGCACGAGATGCGAGGGGGGGAGGATCCCCTCGTCGTAAAGGGGAAGACGCTCGGTGATGCGGCTGAGTGACTTCTCCAGCGCCTCGCCTTCGATGCGCATGGGGATGTCGGTATTGACGTCGCCGACCTCGTAGCCGGCGAGAATGCGCAGGGCGCCCGCCGGCGCCTGGGCGGCCATGCGCCGGGTCATCTCCGACTCCGGGTCGCGGGTCGCGTTGCTGGCTGTGCCGATACAGACCTGGACGCCCTCGCGGTTGAACATGGTCAGGCGTGAGCGCGGGCTGGCCGCCTCCATCACCGCCTTGACCTCTTCGCGGTCCACCGTCGCCTGGGTGAAGTGCAGGGACATGTTTCCGCGGGCGAACCAGTCGACGCCATAGGTCTCCACCAGCAGGGGGGCGAACTGGTCCATATGGACCGAGCCTGGCACCGTGCCGCCCTTGAAGCCGAGCTTGGCGGCCACCTCGTCATTGTGGATCGAGCCCGGGGCCTGCTGGAAGCCGTTGTGGGGGCTGCGGAACGCGCCCTCGATGATCCTGCCCTGGAGGGTGTCGGCCATGGCGTGTCTCCTGTCGCAGGCGCTCTTTAGAACGCGCCCATCATCTCTTCGAAATTGCGGCTGTAGAACCGCTCGCGGTCGTCCTCGCTGAGGCCTTCGAAGGTCCGCTCGAACCGGCCGATGGGGTCGGTGGTCCCCTCGGGGTGCGGGTAGTCGCTGGAAAACAGGAAGAGGTCGGCGCCGGCGTCGGCGATCAGGTGGCCCACATCCTCGCCGGGGAAGGGGGTGAACTTGATGTGCTTGCGCAGGTATTCCGACGGCTTCATGGCCAGGGCCTTGAGCTGCGGATCGGTCTTGGAAAAGCTGCGATAGCCCAGGTCGATCTGGCGCAGGAAGCCCGGAACCCAGGCCGCCCCGAACTCGATCACCCCGCCCCGCAGGTCCGGTACGCGATCGAACAGCCCATCATAGACCATGGCCGCCAGGAACATCTGGGCCGAGAAGGGCAGGACGATGAAGTCCTGGAAGCGCAGGTTCTCGCCCCCGCCGTGCAGGTCCGGCGACCGGGGCTTGCCGTTGTTGTTGTAGGCCTTGGGCAGCACCCGCGAGCCCTGGCCGATATGCAGCATGAAGGGGATGCGCTGCTTCGCCAGCAGCGACCAGAAGGGGTCAAGGTCAGGATGGCCCGGCGAGCGGTCGCCTGCCGGGGTGGAGGGGACCCAGAAGGCGCCGCAACCCAGCTCGATGGCCTCCTGCGCAATCTCCACGGCCCTCTGCGGATCGTCCAGCGGCACGAAGCCGACGCCGATCAGGCGCGGATCGGCGCAGAAGGCGGCCATGGCCTTGTTGTGAGCCCGGGCGCCGGCGAACAGCACCTCGGGGTCCGCCGCGCCGCGGAAGTGGGCCAGGGACGAGGTGGCGAACACTAGCTGGCGGGAAAAGCCCAGCTCATCCAGAGCGCGCTGGCGCTCCTGGGCGTCGAAGGCGCCATAGGCGATCCAGCCCTTGGGCCCGTCCACCAGCTTCTCAGCGGCCCGCCGTGCGGCCTCGGGATCATCGGCCCGAGCGCGGGCGGCGGCGACCTGAGTCTCGACCCGCTCGGCGGACTTTCGGGCCTTCAGGTGGTCGAGCAGGGCGCCCTCGGCGTGGGGAACCAGCCAGTCGCCGGGCTCCATCACATGGCTGTCGGCGTCATGAAAGACGCGGCCGCTGGCATAGGGGGCCATGGGGTTTCCTCTGGACATATTCCTTTTGACGAAGACACCAATACATAAGATCAAGAGGTTCGCAACCTGGGCGGCAGCGGCGCCGGTCCACGCCATGTTCGTCCTCATTGTTGACGATCGCACCAATCAAACCTACCCAAGATGTCATGACTGAGCTCGACGATCTGCGCGCTGTCGCCCGCGCCTGGGTGGCCGACAACTTCCCCAGGGAATTGGCCGGCCGCGCGCCGGTCATGGGCCAGCGGGAGGCTGACGACGCCGCGGCGCTGGAAACCTGGAAGACCCGCCTGTGCGCCCAGGGCTGGGGCGCGCCCACCTGGCCGGTGGAATATGGCGGCGGCGGACTGACTCCTGCCGAGGCCCGCGTGGTCCGCGAGGAAATCCGCGCCGCCGGCGGCTGGAACCCCATCGGCTGGTCCATGGGGGTGCGGATGTTTGGCCCCACCCTGCTGGAATACGGAACCGAGGCGCAGAAAGAGCGGCACATTCCGCCGATCGCCCGGGGCGAGACCCGCTGGTGCCAGGGCTATTCGGAGCCGGGCGCCGGTTCGGACTTGGCGTCCCTGCAGACGCGGGCGGAGGACGCGGGCGACCACTTCGTGGTCAACGGCCAGAAGATCTGGACCTCAGGGGCGCAGTACGCCGACTGGTGCTTCTGCCTGGTGCGCACCGACACGACCCGCAAGCACGAGGGCATCAGCTTTCTGATGATCGACATGGCCTCACCCGGCATCGAGGTGCGGCCGATCCGTCTGATCTCGGGCTCGTCTCCCTTTTGCGAGACCTTCTTCACCGATGTGAAGGTCCCCAAGGAAAGCCTGCTGGGTCCCCTGAACGGCGGCTGGACGGTGGGCAAGCGCCTGCTGCAGTACGAGCGCCAGCGCAGCGAGGACGCCCCGGCGCGGCCCGGCGAGGGCCGGCCCCTGAACGAGGTTGCGGTCGAAAATCTCGGTGTCGACGCCTCCGGACGCCTGGCCGACACAGATCTTCGCCGCCGGCTGACCGACCACTTGATGGAGCGCCGGCTGCTGCGGCTGACCATGGATCGCGCCGCGGCAGAGGCGAAGGGCGCCGGGCCGAGCGCGGCGACCTCGATCCTGAAGAATGTCTCGTCGGTGGTGAACCAGACCCGCGCCGAACTGCTGCTGGAGATTTATGGCCAGGGCGGGCTGGGCTGGGAGGGCGAGGGCTTTGATCCCGACGCCCTGGCCAACACCCGCGAATGGCTCTCGGGCAAGGCCTCGACCATCTATGCCGGCTCCTACGAGATCCAGAACAACATCATATCCAAGCGCATCCTGGGTCTGCCCGATCCGGCCAGCGCGGCCTGACCTCACCAGAACCATGCCAACCTAGGGAACAAGATGGACTTCATCGGCGAGAAGACGGCTGACGGCGTCACGCGGCGGGAGTTCCGCCTGCAGGTGGGCGGCGACACCGTGCCCGGCTGCGTCTGGGCGCCGGAAGGCGCCAAGGGCGGCCGCCCCCTGATCCTGCTGGGCCACGGGGGCTCTCAGCACAAGAAGGCGGCCAATATCGCCGGCGCCGCCGTCACCCACGCCCAGACCCTGGGCTATGCGACCGTGGCCATCGACGCGCCGGGCCATGGCGATCGCGTCACCCGCGAGCAGGCGGAAAAAGCCCGTGCGGCGGCGTTGGCGGCCGGCCGCGCCGCGCAGGAAGGCAAGCGCCCCGAAGGCGGCGAGCGGCCGAAAATCTCCCGCGATCCCGACACCGTCGCCAAGGTGACCGCCGAGTGGAAGGCGACCCTGGATGCGGCCCAGGGGCTCGACTTCGTGGGTTCAGACCACAAGGTCGGCTATTGGGGGGTCTCCATGGGTACGCGGTTCGGCGTGCCGTTCGTGGCCGAGGAGCCGCGGATTTCCTGCGCCATCTTCGGCCTGTTCGGCGTCTTTCCTGGGCTCGAAGACCACAAGACCGCGGCCGAGCAGATCCGCATCCCCCTGATGTTCGTCTACCAGTGGGAGGACGAACTGATGAAGCGCGACCAGGGGATCGCCCTGTTCGACGCCTTCGGCTCGACGGAGAAGACCCTGCACGTCAATCCCGGCCGCCACGTCGAGATTCCCGCCCATGAGCGGGATTCCTGGCTGCCTTTCTGGAAACGTCACTTGAGCCCGGCCTGACCCTCAGGCTCAGGCCGCGGCGGCGCCCGTCTGGGCCATGGCCTGGGCGACCGCTTCAGCGACCTTGATGCCGTCGACAGCGGCCGAGAAGATGCCCCCGGCATAGCCGGCGCCTTCGCCAGCGGGGAACAGGCCGCGCACGTTGAGGCTCTGGAAGGTGGCGTCGCGGGTGATGCGGATGGGCGAGGAGGTGCGGGTCTCGACGCCGGTCAGCAGCGCCTCGGGATCGTCGTAGCGCGGGATCTTGCGGCCAAAGACGGGCAGGGCCTCGCGCATGGCCTCGACCACATAGTCCGGCATCAGGGCCGCAAGGTCGGTGGGCCGGACCCCGGGCCTGTAGCTGGGCTCAACCACCCCTAGCGTGGTCGAGGCCTGGCCCGCCAGGAAGTCGCCGACCCGCTGGCCCGGCGCGAAATAGTCGCCGCCGCCGGCTGTGAAGGCGCGGCCTTCCAGCTCCCGCTGCAGTTCGATCCCGGCCAGGGGATGGTCGTTGGGATAGTCGGCCGGCGAGACGCCGACCACAAAGCCGGCGTTGGCGTTGCGCTCATTGCGCGAATACTGGCTCATGCCGTTGGTCACCAGCCGCCCCGGCTCGGAGGCCGCCGCCACCACCGTGCCGCCTGGACACATGCAGAAGGAATAGGCCGTCCGCCCATTGGCGCAGGGGTGGGACAGGGAATAGGCCGCCGCGCCCAGGTCCGGATGGCCCGCGCAGGGGCCGAACATGGCCTGGTCGATCCAGGACTGCGGGTGCTCGATGCGGAAGCCGATGGAGAAGGGCTTGGCCTCGATATGGACGCCCCGGTCGTAGAGCGCCTGGAAGGTGTCACGGGAGGAGTGGCCGATGGCCAGGACCACCTGGTCGGCCTCCAGGAATTCGCCGGTGTGCAGGTGGACGCCGCGCAGCCGGTGGCCGCCGTCCGGGCCGCGGTCCAGCTCCAGATCGGTGACCCGCTGCTGGAACCGGTATTCCCCGCCCAAGGCCTCGATCTTGGCCCGCATGGCCTCGACCATGGTCACCAGGCGGAAGGTGCCGATGTGGGGATGGGCCTCGGTCAGGATCTCGGGCGGAGCGCCGGCGGCGACGAACTCGGTCAGCACCTTTCGGCCCAGGAAACGCGGGTCCTTGATCTGGCTGTAGAGCTTGCCGTCGGAAAAGGTGCCAGCCCCGCCTTCGCCATACTGGACGTTGGACTCCGGGTTCAGCTCGCTCCGGCGCCACAGGGCCCAGGTGTCCTTGGTCCGCTCCCGCACCACCTTGCCGCGATCGAGGATGATCGGGCGAAACCCCATCTCCGCGAGGATCAGGCCGGCGAACAGGCCGCAGGGGCCTGCCCCGATGACCACCGGCCGACGCCGTCCGGGCGGCGGTGATGTCGCCACCAACCGATAGGCGGTGTCCGGCGTCGGCCGCAGGTGCGGATCGCCGGCCAGGCGCTGGCGGACCACCGCTTCGTCCCGAACTTCGACATCGACGATGTAGACCTTGAGGATCGCCGACTTGCGCCGGGCGTCATGGGCCCGTTTCCACACCGACCAGCCTAGAAGGTCGCCTGCGCTGACCCCCAGGCGCTGGGCGATGGCCGCCGGAAGAGCGTCCGGAGCGTGGTCCAGGGGAAGTTTAAGTTCGGAGATCCGTAGCATTGCGTCCCCATTTAGCGGCTTGAGGCCCACGGCGCGATACGCCTCCGGAGGAACCAGGACGGCGTCTTGCGGATTCGCCCCTCAGAAAGGAGATCTGCCATGACCAGCAAACGGGAACTGATCGAGCCCACCCCCGGCGACAAGCGCTATGTCCGTCGCGATGAAGACGGCCAGTTCAAGGAGGTGGTGGATGTGGGCAAGTCCCTCGCCGCCGACCAGCGCCAGAAGGCAGAGGCCAAGGTCAAGCCAGGGCAGGGTGACCGGGGCGATCGATAGGGGAGGTCAGGCCCTGACGCCCAGAGAGGCCGCCAGGGCCCTCTCCACTCGGACCACGACGCCCTCGTCCGCCCCTTGGGCCCAGGCCGCATAGACGCTGGCCAGCGAGGCGGCGTGGTGCTCCTGCAGGCGCACGCCGGCTGCTTCATAGGCGCGGCGCACCGCCGATTTGAATCGCTCTTCCAAGGTCACGTCATCTCTGCCCATGGAGAGAGCCGTGGTGCGCTTTGCCAAACAGCAGGTTAATTTGGGGTGGGGATTTTAGCCCCCTGAGGCTTTGCGGCGGTCCAGGGTGAACCCGCCCTCTCCATGCTTGCCGACGCTGACGAACTCCGCATCGCCGGCCTTGTGGACGAACTGCTCGGCCACCAGCCAGGCCTTGACCGGCCGCAACGAGCCCAGACACCCGCCGATCATGGCGGGAAAGGCCACCGCGATCTGCGCCCAGATCGGCGGCTGGGCCATCACCGCCCAGATGGCCCAGAGCGTGGTGACGATCACACCCACGCCGCTCATGACGAAAAAGGCTGGGCCGTCGGCGGGGTCGGCGAACCCATAGTCGAGGCCGCAGTGGTCGCAGCCGTCGGCGAGGGTCAGATAGCCTTTGAACAGCTTCCCCTGGCCGCAGTTGGGACAGCGGCAGCGCAGGCCGGCGCTGAGGCTGGAGGGGTGATTGAAAGACTCCGCCATGGGTGGACTCCATACAAAGCGCGCTTGCATCCATACAATTACATAGTAATGTATGGATGTCGGCTCAGGACATCAACCCGCCATGACAATCCGCCACATCCCCTGGCTCCGTCATGCTCCCAGGGGCGGCGAGCCAATCTATCTGGCCCTGGCCCAGGCAGTGGAAACGGCCATCCGGACCGGAGAGTTGCAGCCGGGGGACCAGCTGCCGCCTCAACGGACCGTGGCCGCCCTGATGGGCGTCGATCTCACGACAGTGACGCGGGCCTACGGCTTGGCGCGGAGCCGGGGCCTGGTGGAAGGCGCTGTCGGCCGCGGCACCTTCGTCCGACGTCTCACGGTCGAGGATGAGGTCGGCCTCGTCGATCTCAGCATGAACCTGCCGCCCCAGCCCCGGGGCCTGTCCATCGCCGCCAGCCTCAAAGAGACAACCGCGGAGGTGCTGCAGAGAACCGATGCGGCGACGCTGATGGCCTACCACCCTGGCCTGGGCGCGCTGGGTCAGCGCGCGGCCGGGGCCGCCTGGCTTGCGCCCGTCCTGGGGGATTTGGCGCCCGAGCGGGTCCAGGTCTGTCCCGGCGCCCAGGCCGCCCTGTCGGCCCTGGTCTGGCGCCTGGTGGGCCGCGGTGGGACCCTGGTGGTGGAGCCCCTGACCTATCCCGGCATGCTCGCCATCGCCGACCAGCTGGGGGTTCGGCTGATCGCCTGCCCGACGGACGCCGAGGGGCTTGCGCCAGACTCCCTGGCGGCCATCTGCCGGGAAGAGCGCCCTGCCGCCCTCTATGTCATCCCGACCATGCAGAACCCCACGGGGATCACCATGCCGCTCGCCAGACGACAGGCGATCGCCCGGCTCGCGAGGGCGCACGAATTCTGGATCATTGAGGATGACCCCTATAGCCGGCTGATGGCTGAGCCTCCCGCCGCCCTTGCGGCCCTGGCGCCGGAGCGGACCTTCCACATCGCCACCCTCTCCAAGTGCCTGGCGCCTGGCCTGCGCCTCGCCTTCCTGGTGACGCCCGAAGGCGATCAGGGGGCGCCCGCGGTGGAGGCTGTGCGCAGCCTCGCCGGCATGCCTGCGCCGCTGATGTCGGCCGTCGTCGCCAGCTGGATCCGCGACGGGACGGCTGAGGCCCTGCTGGCCGGCGTCCGGGCCGAGGCGGCCGCCCGCCGCGCCCTGGCTGCGGCGCGCCTGCCCCCGGCGCAGGGCTCGCCTGAAGCCATCCATGTCTGGCTGCCCCTGCCGGCCGACTGGAGTGCGGCGCGCCTGCGGGCGGCGGCGAGGGCGCGCGGTCTCGCCCTGGTCAGCGCCGAGGCCTTCGCTGTGGGACCGATGGCGGCGAACGGCGTCCGCATCTCTCTGGGCGCCCCTGGCCGGCAGGAGGTGCTGGCCGAGGCCCTGTCTGGCGTGGCGTCCCTGCTGGCCGAGGCGCATTAGGTCAAAAGACCCGCCCCATGCAGGGCCAGACCCGCCACGGCGCAGCCCAGCATCAGGGGGATGACGCCCAGCTTGAATCCGAAGGCGGCGACGGCAGCGGCGATTGTCAGCAAGAGGCTCGGAAGGTCCACGGAACTGAGAACAGGCAGGTCCAGGGTCAGGCCCGCGAGGCTTACCGCACGAACCTCACTGAACACCACGTGCATCCCGAACCAGAGGGCCAGGTTGAGGATCACGCCGACCACGGCGGCGGTGATCGCCTGCAGCGCCGCATTGAGGGCCCGAGCCCCGCGGAGCCGCTCCACAAAGGGCGCGCCGAGAAAAATCCAGAGAAAGCAGGGGGTGAAGGTCACCCAGGTGGTCAAGACGCCCCCCAGGACCCCGGCCCAAAGCGGATCAAGGCCAGAGGCACCGCGGGCCGCGCCCATGAAGCCAACGAACTGGGTGACCATGATCAGGGGCCCAGGCGTCGTCTCGGCCATGCCCAGGCCATCGAGCATCTCGCCAGGCGCCAGCCAGCCGAAGGTCTGCACCGCCTCCTGCGCCACATAGGCCAGGACCGCATAGGCGCCGCCGAAGGTCACCACGGCCATCTTGCTGAAGAAGACCGCGATCTGGGTGAACACATGGTCCCAGCCCAGGCTGAGGCCGAGCGCCAGGACCGGCCCAAGCCAAAGGACGAGAATGACCCCGACCACGCGCAGCGCCCAGGCGAGGTCGGGCCGCGTATGCGGCGGCGATCCCTCGCCGAGCACGGTGTCGATGTCTGCGACCCCGCCGGCCGGCGCGCCGTGGAGGTCCTTGGGCGCGAAGGCGCGGAGTCCCATCTGCCCGCCGATGAAGCCGGTGAGGCCGGCGAGAAGGATGATGAGCGGGAAGGGGAGGCTGAGGGCGAAGATCCCCACGAAGGCGGCGCCCGCTATGGCCAAAAGCGCCCCACGTCGCAGGATGCGCCCACCGAGGCGGACCACGGCCTGAACCACCACCACCAGGACGGCGGCCTTGAGGCCAAAGAACAAGGCGGCCACCGGGCCGGTGTCGCCCAGCATCATGTAGAGGATGCTGAGACCCATGATGGCGACGAAGCCGGGCAGGATGAACAGCAGCCCCGCCATCAGGCCGCCCAGGGTCCGGTGCATCAGCCAGCCGATATAGATGGCCAGCTGCTGCGCCTCAGGGCCGGGAAGCAGCATGCAATAGTTCAGGGCGTGCAGGAAACGCTGCTCCCCAAGCCAGCGCTTCTCCTCGACCAGGATGCGGTGCATCACCGCGATCTGGCCGGCCGGGCCGCCGAACGACAGGGCCGCGATGCGCGCCCACACGCGCAAAGCCTCCGAAAACGGAATCCGTCGAACCGCCGACTGACGCTCAAGATCTGGGGGCATCAGTCACTCCGGACACGGCCTGGCGGAGGGGTCGTACTACAGGACAAGGAAGGCCGGCGGTCATTGCGAAAGGTTCTCATCCTCGTTAAGCCTAGGGGCAGATCACAGGAGAACAGGCCTTGACCCCACGCCTCACCGCCTTCGCCGGCCTTGCCGCCGCCCTCGCCCTCGCCGCCTGTGGCCAGGACTCCGGCGCGCCGGCCGACGCCGAGACGGGCGGCGTGGTGAACGTCTATTCCGCCCGCCACTATGACGTGGACCAGAAGCTCTACGAGATGTTCACCGAGGCCAGCGGCATCTCGGTCAACCGGATCGAGGGCTCGGCGCCGCAACTGATCGCCCGGATGCAGAGCGAGGGCGCCGCCAGCCCAGCCGACGTCTTCGTCGCCGCCGACGCTGGCGCCCTGTGGCGCGCCCAGGAGGCGGGCCTGCTCTCGCCGGTGGCGTCCGACGCCTTGACCGCTGCGGTTCCGGCGAACCTGCGCGACCCCGAAGGGCGGTGGTATGGCTTCCAGCGTCGGGCGCGGGTGGTGGCCTTTGACCAGGCCCGGGTCCAGCCCAATGAGATCGCCACCTATGAGGATATCGCCAGCCCCCGCTTCCGTGGCCAGCTCTGCGTTCGCTCGTCCGACAATGTCTATAACCTGTCGCTCGTGGGCGCGCTGATCGAGGCCTGGGGGCCGGAAAAGACGGCCGAATGGGCCCGCGGCGTGGTGGCCAACCTGGCCCGCCAGCCGGAAGGGGGCGACCGCGACCAGATCCGCGCCGTCGCCGCTGGCGTCTGCCAGATCGCCCTGACCAACAGCTACTACTATGTGCGCATGGCGGCCGGCGACGACGCGGGCGACCGCGCCGTGACCGAGACGGTCAAGCTCGCCTTCCCCTCCCTCGACGGCCAGGGCGCTCATGTGAATATCTCCGGCGGCGGCGTCACCGCCAATGCCCCCAATCGCGAAGCGGCGATCCAGTTCCTGGAGTTCCTGGCTTCGCCGGAAGCCCAGACCCTGGTCTCGCAGGAGAATGGCGAGTATCCGGCCAATCCCGGCGTCACCGTGCCGGCGCCGACGGCGACCTATGCCGAGTTCACGGCCCATCCCATGTCGGTGGCCGCCTATGGTCCGCGGCAGGCTGAGGCCCAGGCCCTGATGACTGCGGCGGGTTGGCGATAACGGTCGCGGGCGGACGCCGCGGTCGGCCCGAGCGCCGCCGACGCCCAGCGGGTGGGCCGGGCCTGCTGGGAGTCCTGGCGGGATTGGCGGCGATCGTCGCCATCCTTCCGCTGATCGGAGTCGCCGCCGCCGCCCTGACAGGGGAAACCGCCACCATTCCGGCCGGCGACATCGCCCGATACGCCCTGACCTCGGCTGCGCTGGCGAGCCTGGTCGCCGTATCGACGGGCTTGGTCGGGACCCTGGCGGCATGGCTCGTGGTGATGCACCGGTTTCCTGGCCGGGACTTCTTTAGCTGGGCCCTGGCCCTGCCGTTGGCGGCGCCGGCCTTTGCGGTGGCCTACGCCTATGCCGACCTGTTCGATGTGGCCGGTGATCTTCGCATCTGGATGCGGGCCGTCCTCGGCTTCGACCTGCCGTTCGAGATGCGAACCCTTCCCGGCGCGGCCTTCGTGCTGACCTGCGCCTTCTATCCCTATGTCTATCTGGCCATGCGCGCGGCCTTTGTGAACCAGTCCGCCCAGGCCCTGGAGGCCGCCCGCGCCCTGGGCTGCACATCGCGCCAGGCCTTCCTGCGCGTCGCCCTGCCGATGGCGCGGCCAGCGCTGGCGGCCGGCGTGGCCCTGGCGGTGATGGAGACCCTGGCCGATTTCGGCGCCGTGCAGTTTCTCAGCGTGCAGACCCTGACCACCGGGGTGGTGCGGGCCTGGTTCGTGTTCGGCTCGCTGACCTCGGCCGCCCAGTTCGCCCTGCCGCTGCTGGGGGCTGCGGCCCTGTTGCTGTGGATCGAGCGGTGGGGGCGGGGCGGGCGCGGCTATGAGAGCGCCAACGCCCGCTGGCGTCCGCTGACTGTGGCCGGGCTCACAGGCGCGCGGGCCGCATTGGCCAGCCTTTTTTGTCTGGGGCTGATCGCCTTTGGCCTGCTGGTCCCGGTGGGCTGGCTGGCGATCGCCTTCCTCGACGTGACGCCGGACTGGCCGCGACTTCTCCAGGCCGGCGCCAACTCCCTGACCCTGGCCCTGCTGGGGGCCGGCGTGACCGTCATCCTGGCCGGCGCCCTGGCCCTCGGCTCGGCGTGCACGCCCGGCCTCGCGCGGCTGGCCAGCCTGGGCTACGCCACGCCGGGCGCCGTGATGGCCATCGGCCTTCTCGTGCCGGCCGCCCTGGTTTGGCGTCTGGCGCCGGGCGCCGCGCAGGGGTTTGGCGCGGGACTGATCATGCTGGTCTATGCCTATGCGGCCCGCCTCATGGCGGCCGCCCTGGAGCCGATCGATGCGGGCCTGTCGCGGGTGGGACCTTCAATGGTGCAGGCCGCCCGCAGCCTGGGGCGAAGCCCAGCCGGGGCGGCGTGGAGCGTGCAACTGCCCATCGCCCGCGGCGCGCTCCTGACCGCAGGCCTGGTGGTCTTCATCGACATCCTGAAGGAACTGCCGGCCACCCTGATCCTGCGGCCTTTCAACTTCGACACCCTGGCGGTGATCGCCGACAATTACGCCCGTGACGAACGCCTGGCCAACGCCGGCTGGCCGGCTCTGCTGATCGTGCTGATCGCCCTGCCGGCGGTGGTCTGGCTGACGCGCAAGATCGCCGCGTCGCGTCCTGGAGACCCCACATGACCGAGGCCCCCGCCGCCATCGCCCCGGCCCTGATCGCGCGAGGTCTGGTCAAGGCCTATGGCGGACGCCCAGCCGTGATCGACGCCGATCTCCACCTGCGCCCAGGCCAGATCACCTGCCTGCTGGGACCTTCAGGCTGCGGCAAGAGCACGCTGCTCCGGCTGGTGGCCGGGCTGGAGACCCCCGACGCGGGCGAGATCGAGGCCGGCGGCAGGTTGCTCTCGGGGCCGGGCGGGGTCGTGGCGCCAGAGGTGCGAGGCATAGGCCTTGTCTTCCAGGACTATGCGCTGTTTCCGCACATGACCGCCCTGCAGAACGTCGCCTTTGGCCTGCGCGACCTGCCCCGGGTTGAGCGTCGGGCCCGCGCCCAGGCGATGCTGGATCAGGTGCGGTTGGGCGCCCGGGGCGGGGCCTGGCCCCATACCCTGTCGGGGGGCGAGCAACAGCGGGTGGCCCTGGCCCGCGCCCTGGCGCGCCGGCCCGATATCCTGTTGCTGGACGAGCCCTTTTCCGGCCTGGACGCCCATCTGAAGGGAGAGGTCCGCCTGTCCCTAACCGAGGCGCTTCGTGCGGCTGGGGCCACGGTCCTGGTGGTCACCCACGACGCCCGCGAAGCCCTGCTGATGGCCGACCATCTGGTCCTGATGCATGGGGGGCGGATCATCCAGTCCGGCGTCCCGAGGGCCTGCTACCTCGATCCGGCGTCGCCGGACGCCGCCCGCCTGCTGGGCGAGGTCAATCTGATCGAGGCTGTGGTCGCCGGCGGCGTCGCCCGCACGGCCTTCGGCGACGTCGCGGCGCAGGGCCTCGCCGACGGACCGGCCGTGGTCATGGTGCGGCCCGAGGGGGTCAGGCTTGGGCCCGGCGGCGCCTCGGCACAGGTCGCCCAGGTGCGGTTCGGCGGCGGCTATCACGAGGTGCAGCTTGAGGCGCGCGGTCAGCGGGCGCAGATGCATCTGGCGGCTGATCCGCCCGGGCCGGGCGACACGGTGACGGTGCGCATCGATCCGGACCTGGCGCGCGCCTTTCCTCGGGCGCCAGCGACTCTCTAGCGACCGCGCCGCAGGCGGCCCCAGACGATCGCCGCGAGGGGGACGCTGAGGGCGGCCCAGGAAATCCAGTCGCCCAGGCCATTGGCCACCAGGGCCGCCACCAGGCCAATGATGCTGGCGGCCAGGATCAACAGCGGGGCGGCGAAGGTGCGCCACAGGTTGGCGCGGTTCGAGGCGCGGCTCATGGTCATTCTGCCGGCGCCAGGACGGGCCGATCGCGAAGCTGCGCCACCACCGGATCTGTGGCCGGCGCGCGCCTGCGGCTGAGCCACAGGTAAAGGCCGCTGGCCAGGACAATGATGGTGGCGATGTCGAGCAGGGCCCAGAGGATCTTCAGCGGCAGGCCGCCGTAATCGCCAAAGTGCAGGGGACCAGACAGCAGCAGGGCCTGGGCGTACCAGGGCATCGGCCGGATGGCGGAAAGCTCGCCGGTGCGCGCGTCGATCAGGGCCGGCGTCAGCAGGTGCTTGGTGAGCGGCGTCGCCCCCTGCATGAAGACGGCGTAGTGATGCTCGGTGGAATAGGCCACGCCCGGGAAGGCGACGAACTGCACGCGCATGCCGGGCGCAGCGGCCAGAGCGGTGTCCACCGCCTCCTGGATGGAGGCCTCGGCGCGGGCCGGCGGCAGGCCCTTATAGGGCGCCGTCATCTCCGACAGCTGGTCGGCCTGCCACAGCTGGATGATGGGTGTGGAGAGGGTGTTGATCGTGCCGGTCAGGGTCACGACGCTCAGCCAGGCCACGGTCACCACGCCCATCAGGTTGTGATAGTCGAGCCACTTGACCCGCGAAGACCGGCTGACCCGCACGACGCCGAAGTCCAGCTTGCGCATGAAGGGCGCATAGAGGACGACCCCGGACACGATGGCGGCGAAGGCCACCAGGCCCATGAAGCCCAGGAACAGCATGCCGGGCAGGCCCATGAACATGTCCACATGCAGATGCAGGATGAAATGCATCACCCCGCCCTCGGGGAAGGGGGGCAGGGCCGAGCCGCTTGTCCAGTCGAAGCCGGCGAAGTGCATCTCGTCGGCCGTCGCAGCCGGCGTCGGGCCGGTGGTGAAGTTCACCACGGGGCGGTCCTCGTCGAAGCTCAGATAGAGCGGGATCTCGCCCTCCCGCGCCGCCAGGGCGTTGGCCAGCATGGTGTCGAGGCTGAGCGTCGGCGTGCCGAGCGGCGGGGCCTCATAGACACCATGCGTTCCCAGCGCCTCGTCGATCTCCTCGTGGAAGATCAGCGGCAGTCCGGTGATGCACAGCATCAGCATGAAAGCCGTGCTGATGAGGCTGGTCCACTTGTGGACGACAGACCAGACGCGGACGGTGTTGCGGGTCATGCGGGAACGGCTTAGGGGCGGCTTGCGGTTGAGAATTGCTTTCAACTAAGCGGTTCTGCGCCGGGACGCAACGGACCATGCCGCTGCGTCCCGTCGTCAGGAGCCGATGATCAGAAATCAACCGAGGCGGACACGATGAAGGTGCGTGGGGCGCCCAGCACCAGATAGTTGGCCCCGGGATAGCCGCCGGCCGACTGCCAGTCGTCCTGGTCGGTGACGTTTTCCACCCGCGCGCGCAGGGTGACCGGCTTGCCCGAGACATCGAGGCTGTAGCGGGCGCCCAGGTCCAGGCGGGTCCAGGCGTCCAGGCTCACCGTGTTGGCGGCGTTCACATATTGCGAGCCGGTGTGGACGATACGCCCGTCCACCGTGAGGCCCGGGAGGGTCGGCAGGTCGTACTCGACATTGAGGTTGGCCTGGAACTCCGGGACGCCGATGACGGTCTTGCCGTCGAACGCGCCGCCCTCCGTGCGCCTGCGCTCGGCGTCGACGAAGGTGGCGCCGCCCAGCACCCGCAGGCCGAACATCGGCTCGCCGAAGGCGCTGAGCTCGATGCCCTGATTGACCTGCTCGCCATCGACCACGAAGAGCAGATTGTCGACGATGGCGCTGGGCTGGCTGATGCTGAACAGGGACACAGTGCCGCCGAAGGTCCCGCCGTCATACTTCACGCCGGCTTCGTACTGCTTGCTGCGGAAGGGGGCGGTGATGTCGCCGGGGTTGAGGATCGGGACGCCGCCCACCGCGCCGGGCGCGATCTGGCCGGGCGTGAGGGCTTCGGCATAGTTGGCGTAGACCGACACGGCGTCGCTCGGCTTGAACACCATGCCGACGGCCGGGGTGATGGCGTCCTCGGCGTACTGCGTATCCTGCACGCCGGAATTGTAGTTGAACGTGGTGGTTTCGATCTCCTGGTAGCGGGCGCCCAGGGTGGCGATCAGGCGGCCGTCCATGAGGGTGATCATGTCGGCGATGGCCAGGCTGCGGTTGTCCACCTTTTCGGTGACCTTGGGATCGGACAGCACGCCGCCGACGAAGAAGTTGGCGGCCGGCGGGGCCACGGCCACGGGATTGTAGAGGTCGCCGGCGAAGCCCGCGAAGTTGGAAAAGGCGTAGGCGTTGCGCGACTTCGACTGGATCGCCGAGGCCGAGACGACGACGCGATGCTCCAGGCCGCCGGTGCTGAAGTCGGCCCGGACGCCGACGTCAGCCGAGATGATCTCGTCCTCGCGGCGGTTGTCGAAGCGATAGGCGCTGGTGGTCCCGTCCGCTGAGGCGTTGGGGTTGGCCAGCACGTTTTCCTCCTCGCCGTCACGACCACCCACGGCGGCCCACAGCGAGACATTGGCGTTCAGATCGAACTCGCCGCGGACCACGCCAAACAGCTGGCGCTCGTCGGTGAAGGTCCAGGGCTGGGCGAAGTTGCTGTCGGCTGAGGGGGCGGCGGGCACGGCGCCGTTGGGGGTCACGCTGGGCCGCGGGGCGTCGATCCGGTGATCCTGGAATCCGAGGTCGGCGGAGAAGCGCAGGCGCTCGCCCTCATAATCCATGCCCAGGGCCGCCACCGACAGATCGCGGTCCTGATCGGCGACCGAGGTTTCGCCGTCGCGCTTAACCAGGTTCAGCCGGACGCCAAAGTCGTCGGCCGCGCCAAAGCGGCGGGCGACATCCAGTGCGCCATAGAGGGCGCCTTCGGTCTCATAACCGACCGTCGCCCGGGTCAGCGGATCCTGAGGCGCGCGCTTGGGGACCAGGTTGAAGGCGCCGCCAATGCCGCTGCCGCCGGGGGCTGCGCCGTTCAGGAAGGAGTTGGCGCCGCGGAAGACTTCCAACCGCTCGATCAGTTCGGCGGCCACGAACTGCCGGGGCAGGACTCCATAGACGCCGTTATAGGTCATGTCGTCGGAATAGACCGGGAAGCCGCGGACGACATAGAGTTCCTGGAAGTTGCCGAACCCCTTGGCGACCCGGACGGTGGGCTCGTTCTTCAGCACGTCGCCGACGCCGGTGGCCTGCTGATTGCGAACCAGTTCTTCGGTGTAGTTGGTGGCCGAGAAGGGGGTGTCCATTACGTCCAGGGCGCCGAACAGGCCCACCCGGCCGCCCCGGGCCACCTGGCCGCCGGCATAGACGGGCGCCAACTCCACCTGCGAGCCGGTGACCACCAGCTCGTCCACCTCGACGCCCTGGGCCAGGGCCGCCGGGGCGCCTGCGAGGACGAAGGCCAGGGCGCTGGCGCCGGAAAGCAGGGTCTTGAGGGCGGACATGAGCGGAGCCTTGGAAGTCGCGAGCGATTATGAAAGTCGTTCGCAATAACAGCTTGGCGGCGCTGCGGCAAAGCCCTTCCGGCGCACGGATATCAGCGATCGCCGCCCTGTGGCTTCGGCGCCATCTCATCTGTATAGGGAAGAATGCTCCGCACGATTCCCTCAGCCCTTGGGACGGGCCTGGTCCTGGGTCTATCGCCCATGGCCGCCGCCGCAGCCTTTGCCGCCGAAGGACCCAACCTGAGGGGGCGGCTGCAGTTCGACGCCCTGATCGCCAACAATGACGAGGGCTCCACCATCACGGGCGGAGAGGTGCGCAGGCTCTATCTGGGCGTCAAGGGCGACCTCTCCGACGAAGTCGCCTATGTGGCGGAGGCCGACTTCAGCGGCCCCGACGTCACCCTCCAGGATGTCACCCTGGCCTATCAGGCGACGCCGTCCCTCGAGATTGTCGTCGGCCACTTCAAGCCGCCGGTCACCAATGAAGACCTGACCTCCGACACCCAGACCCTGTTCCTGGAGCGCTCCGCCTATGTGGGGGCGATCGCCCCGGGACGTCGCGTCGGCCTGGCCGCCAACTACGTCCGTGAGCGTTGGGGCGTGCAGGGGGGCGTCTTCGGCGAGGCCAAGGACCGTGACCTGGACGGGGACGAAGGCGAAACCCGGCTGCTGGCCGTGCGCGCCTATGGCGACCTGCTGCCCGGTGAGGCGGCGATGCACATGGGCGCGTCGGCCTACGCCCTTGAGAAAGACACCCAGGATCCCACCGTCAGCCTGTCCCAGCGGCCGGAAAGCGGGCGCGCGCCCACCGCCTTGGGCACCGGCGACTTCACCGCCGATGCGGCGCGGTTCGTCGGGGTCGAGATGGGCTACGGCCAGGGGCCCGTGACCTTCCAGGCGGAGGGCGGCCTCATCGACTATGACGGCCCGGCGGCCAGCCCCCGGTTCGGCGGCTGGTCCGGCCAGGTCGCCTGGCGCTGGACCGGCGAGGCGCGGCCCTATGATGTCGCCTCGGGCACGTTCGGCCGGGTGCGTCCTGATCGGCCCTGGGGCCAGGGCGGTTTCGGCGCCCTGGAGACCGGCCTGAGGGTCAGCCGCCTCGACCTCGACGACGGGTCGATCACCGGCGGCGAGATGACCACCTATGGCGCGGTGATCAACTGGCTGCCGGTCACCCGCCTGCGCCTCTCGGCCAACCTGATCCAGGCCAGCATCGAGGATGCTGAGACCGGCGTCACCGATGAAACCCTGCTGACCGTCCGCGCCGCCGTCGACTGGTAGGCGAGGGCTCCGGCCCTCAGCGTCTGGCCGACCGCATCTGCTGCAGGCGCGCCTTGGCGGCGTCGCGCTCGGCGGCGGTCAGTATCCCGTCATTGTTGGCGTCGGCCAGGGCGAAGGCGACCGGCGGCGAGGCCAGCATCTCCTCACGCGTGAGGGCGCCGTCGCGATTGCGGTCGGCGGCCGAGATCATGCGCTGCAGATCGGCGCCCCCGTCCCCGCGGCGGGCGATCCGGGGGAAGTCCTGCATGCGGATGACCCCGTCCCGGTCGCGGTCGAGGCGGTCGAACCTGGCCGCGCGGCTGGCCTGGTGCTCCGCCATGGTGATCAGCCCGTCGCGGTTGGTGTCCGCATCGGCGAAGGGGTCCTGGGCCCCCATCTGAGCCAAGGCGGGGGTCGCCAGCACGGCGAAGCCGGCGGCCAGGAGGAAAAGACGCTTCATGGGCAGATCCTTTGATGTCTGGAGAGGGCTGGGATGATCCGGGGAGGGGCGGCGCCTAATGCGGGGGGCGCTGGACGGTCCCGGTCACCGTTGAGGTCTGGCCCTGGAGGCCGGTGCGGGCGCGGGCGTAGCTGATCGAGCCGTGCCCATTGTCCTGAACGGTGGTGGAGCGGCTCGCGGAGGCGCCGTTATTGAAGGTGCGGCTGGCCCCGCCCTGATAGACGCCGTCGGCCCAGCTGGCGTTACGGCTGTGGGCGGCCCCATAGCCGCCATGGGTCTGGACGCTCTGCTGCACGCCGACCGCGCCGGGCTGGCGGCTCACCTGGCGAGACTGGACATAGCCGGCGCCGGACGGCGCCTGAACGGCGCGCGTGCGGCCGTGCTGCCCGGCCTCGGCCGGCAGGGCGACGAGCAGGGCGGCCAGGCCGGACCAGGCGCCGGCGGCGAGGATGGCGTTGCGGGTGAACATGAGGGGGCTCCTTCGATGTGGGGCGACGGGCGTCCGTCGATGGCCCCATCAGAAGGCGGCTCCGAAACCCCTCTGTGACCGACCCGTGGCCGTCGGTGACGAAGTGTAACGCGAGCGCCTTGGGCCTAGGCGAAGGCGCTCGCCTCGGGCAGCGTGGCCAGCGCCGCCATGACCCCTGACAACACCTTCATCGCCGTCGTCGAGGACGACTCTGAAATCCGCGACCTGACCGTCGGCCTGCTCGCGCGGGAGGGTTACGAGGTGGGCGCCTGCCCCGACGTGCCGGCCTATGATCGCCTGGCGGCCAGGCGGCGGATCGACCTCGTCCTGCTCGATCTCATGCTGCCGGGGGAGGATGGCCTGTCGCTCTGCCGCCGTCTGCGCGCCCAGGGCGAGACCGCCATTCTGATGGTCACCGCCCGGGCCGATGACATCGACCGGGTGGTGGGGCTGGAGATCGGGGCGGACGACTATCTGGGCAAGCCGTTCAACCCCCGGGAGCTGGTGGCCCGGGTCAAGGCCGTCCTGCGGCGAACCCGCGGCGAGCCGGCCCGAAGCCCGCAGGCCAGGGGCGCCGAGGTCTATCTCTTTCAGGGCTGGCGGCTGGACTCCGGCAGCCGTGATCTGACCGCCCCCGACAACCGCCAGGTGGCGTTGAGCGGCGGGGAGTTCGATCTGCTCATGTGCCTGGTCACCCGTCCTCAAAGGGTCCTCAGCCGGGACCAGCTGCTGGACTGGACGCGGGGTCGGAACGCCGCCCCCTATGACCGAACCATCGATGTTCAGCTGAGCCGCCTGCGGCGCAAGCTGGGCGACCCGGTCGGCGGCGGCGGCCTGATCCGCACCATCCGGGGCGGGGGCTATATGCTGAGCGCGCCGGTGACCACCGAGGGCGGCCGGTGATCCTCGCCGACAGCCTCTCTACGCGCATCACCGGCATCCTGCTGGCCGGGGCCGCCGCCGTCCTGGCCGTGGTGGCCCTGGCCCTGGCCTGGCCTGCGCCAGACGGCGGCGCCGGCTTCTTCCGATTGCCCCTGCCGGCGGAGTCCGCCGCGATCGTAGCCGCCGTGGAGGCGAGCCAGGGCGAGGCCCGCCCCGCCGTGATCGGCGGCCTGGACGCCGTGGGCGTCGGCGTTCGCCTGTCGGCGGGGTTCCCTAGGCCCCTGGCGGGCGCCCGCCTAGTGGGGCCTGAGGACGATCGGTACCGGAGCTATGCAGCGGCCCTGGGCGATCGGACCTTCCAGATCGAAGAGCGACGTCGACTCCGGCCTGCATCCGGCGGTCGCCCGCGGGCGGTTGTGCGGCTGTCGGTGCGCCTGGACAGCGGCGAGGTTCTGGTCATTCAGCGGCGTGCGCCGGCCGGGGCGCGAGGCCGGATCGTGCGGGCCGCCCTGGCCCTGAGTCTGATCTCGCTCCTGATGCTGGTGATGTTGGCCCTGGCGGTGCGTCAGACCGCCCGCCCGGTCGCTGGTCTCGCCCGGGCCGTGCGGCGGTTCGGGGATGACCTGCAGACCGAAGACCTTCCCTTGCGCGGCCCGCGGGAGCTGCGCGATCTCGCCGAGGCCTTCAACACCATGCAGGCCCGCATCCGCGGCCTGGTGGATGACCGGACCCGGGTGCTGGCGGCCATCGCTCACGACCTGCGGACCTATCTCACGCGCCTGCGCCTCCGCGCCGAATTCATCGCCGACCCCGACCAGCAGGCCCGGGCGATCCGCGATCTGGACGAGATGGGCGCGCTCCTGGATGACACCCTGCTGTTCGCCGCTGGTCCGGGCCAGGCGCCCCCGCCGCTGAGCGACCTGCGCGCCGAGCTGGAGGCCCTGGTCGCCCTGCGCCAGGACATGGGCCAGGCCGTGCGCCTGACCGATGGGGCGGCGGCCTTCGCCAGGGTGTCGCCTCTGGCCCTGCGACGCATGGTGGGAAACCTGGTGGACAACGCCATCCGCTATGGCGGCGAGACCGAGTTGAGCCTCGCGCAGGCGGAGGGCCAGGCCATCATCATCGTGGCCGACCGGGGACCTGGCGTGGCGCCGGAAAATCTGGCGCAGATCCTCGAACCCTTCAGGCGCCTGGAGGTCTCTCGCAGCCGCGATACCGGCGGCGCGGGGCTGGGCCTGGCCATCGTGCGCGGCCTGGCCGAGGCCAGCGGCGGCTGGCTTACGCTCAGCAATCGTCCGGGCGGCGGCCTCCGCGCCGAGCTTCGCCTCCCCATCGCCCGCTAGCGGAACCCCTTGATCCGTCGGCCCGTTGGTCTGGCAAGGAGAACGCCATGATCAATCTGAGTTGGGAACTGCTCTACCCCGTCGGCGCGGCCCTGTTGGGCCTGGCCATCGTCTTTGGCTTGCTGCGCTATTATCGCCGGGACCGGCGGAACGATGCGGTCACCGAGGCGGCGACCCGGGAGGAGTACCAGCATCCCGAACGCTATGAGCGGACGGAAGACGAGTTCCGCGACAAGGTCCGTCCCACCTAGGGCGCCGTTAACCTTGACCATAAACCGCATCTCAAGTCCTGCCCGGCATGGTCTCGGCAGGACGGGGATCGGAAAACCATGCGGCGCAAGCTACCCAGCGCAAGCCTGACGGCGGACGACCTGAGCGGTCTGAAGGCGCTCGTGGTCGACGACCACGCGAACACCGTTCGGTTGATGGTCGATGTGCTGCGGGCCGCGGGCGTGGGTCAGGTCTATTCGGCCGGCGATGGTCTGAGCGCCCGCCATATCCTCGCCCGTCGTGATCCCGACCTGGTCTTCACCGACTGGCGCATGCCGCTGATGGACGGCCTGGACTTCACCCGGTCGATCCGGATGGCCGCGGTCAGGCCAGATCCCTATGTGCCCGACCCGGAGGTTCCGGTGATCATGGTCACCGGCCATCGGAGCGCCCGCGAAGTCGAACTGGCCCGTGAGGCCGGTGTGAACGAATTCGTGGTCAAGCCCTTCACCCCCGCGGCGCTCCTGTCGCGTATCCAGCTGGTGCTTAGCCAGCCTCGCCATTTCATTGTCAGCAACGGCTATGTGGGTCCCGATCGCCGCCGCAAGACCGAGTTGACCTATGCCGGCCCGCTGCGCCGGACCAGCGACCCTGACGAGGTGATCGACATCGTCGAGCGCCAGGCCGCCCGGGATACGATCAGCGTCGAGCTTGAGGCCATGCGCCGGCTGATCGCGGCCCGGGGCGGCGTGGACCGCGCCACGCTCCAGATGACCTACCGCGTCATGCAACATACCCGTTTCCGCGCCCGCCAGGTGCGCGACAAGATGCTGGAGCGCGCTTCCGACGCCCTGCTGTCCTACGCCAGCGAGGTGGGCGGCATGGAGCATTGCGAGGCCGATGTGGTCGATGCCCATCTGACCGTGCTGGGCCAGATCCTCGAAGCCGATGACCATGACGCCGTGGGGGCGGCCAAGCGCGTCCGCGGTCTCGAAGCCCTGATCCGCCGCAAGCGCGCCGCCCGTCAGGCCCTGGCGGCCTGAGCCCCTCCGCCGCGGTCGTTTGACGTCTCGTCCGGCCTGCCGAGATGAGCTAGGAAACCGGCCATGGCTGAAGCATTCAACGACCTTGTCCTGCCCACCGAAAAGGTCGCGCGCTACGCCGCCCTGGTGGAGGAGGTCGCCGCCGTCCTGGAGGGCGAACCCAATCTGACGGCGAAGATGGCGACGGTGGCGTCGATGCTGGCCTCCAGCTTCGACCACTTCTTCTGGACCGGCTTCTATGTGGTCGATCCTGACAAGCACGATGAGCTGGTGGTCGGCCCCTATCAGGGCAGCCTCGGCTGCATGCGCATCGCCTTTGGTCGCGGGGTCTGCGGGACAGCGGCGGCGACGGGCCGATCCCAGGTGGTCGATGACGTTCACGCCTTCCCCGGCCACATCGCCTGTGACGCAAGGTCAGCCAGCGAGATCGTCGTCCCGGTCTTCGACGCCGAGGGAACCCTGATCGCCGTTCTGGATATCGATTCCGAGCAACCGGCGGCCTTTGATGGAAATGATGACCTCTGGTTGAAAACCCTTATGGCGCAGGTGTTTGCGGACGGGCGACCGGCCTGAGGCTTGCAACAGCTCGGTCAGCTGATCCCACGCCGGGACAGCGAGACGAAAGAGCTGAACGTGGACGTCGAAACCCTCCATCCGGCCGCGCTTGAGACCCGAGACCTTGTCTCGTGGCGGCACATGACCGCGGCGCAGCCGGCCTTCGGCTCGCCCCTCATGGGCCCCGATTTCGCCCAGGCCGTCGGGGCGGTGCGCCCGGACGCCCGGGTGGCGATCTGGCGGCGAGACGGGCGTGCGGTGGGGTTCCTGGCGCATCATCTGCGCCCCGGCGGCCTGGCCCGTCCCATCGGAGCGCCGCTGTCGGACTATCACGCCCTGGTGGCCGCCGAGCCCTTCGACGCTCGCGCCGCCCTGGCCGAGGCCGGTCTGGGGGCCCTGCGGTTCCGCGGCCTGGTCGATCCCCTAGGCATGTTCGCCGAGGCGGCGAGCACCGCCCATGAGGCCTATGTCATCGCGCTGGAGGATGGCGCCGACGCCTATCTCGAAGCCCTTCGCGCCCAGAGCGCCAAGCGGTTCAAGAACTACCGCCGGCTGGAGCACAAGATCGAGCGCGAGGTCGGCGCCCTGAGCGTCGTGGCGCCGGACCACGACCAGGCCGCTTTCGACCAGATCATCGCCTGGAAGCGCGAGCAGCTGACCCGCACGGGCATGCACGACTTCCTGGCCCCGGCCTGGACCAGCCAGTTGATGCGCAACCTGTTTGCCGCCCGCGAGGGCGACTTCCAGGGGCTGATGATCACCCTGCGGATCGACGGCCGGATGGTGGCGGGACATTTCGGCGTCCGAGAGGGGGCGGTCTATCATCCCTGGATCGCCTCCACCGATCCGGAGATGGGCGCCTTTTCGATTGGTCAGCTCTTCCTGATCAAGGCCATCGCCGCCATGCCGAACCTGGGCCTGACCACCTATGACCTTGGGCCTGGGCATGACCACTACAAGGCCCCCTACGCCCTGCAGCGCCGCAGGATCGGCGAGGGCACGCTCACCGCCGCCGGTCCCTCGGGCTGGCGGGTGCGGCTGGGGGAGGGCGCCTGGCGCGTGGCGGGCGCCAGCGGCGGTCCGCTGGTCGGCCGGGTGCGGCGCCGTTTCGAAACCATCTCCGACGTAGAACTGACCCTCGGCGGCCGCGTGCGCGGCATGGCCGTCGCGGTCGCCGGCAAGGCGCGGCGCAGCGGGGCGGCGAGCGAAGGGTGAGGTCTGTCATGTCCGAACGGATCAGTATCGTCATTCCAACCCAGAGACGTCCGGCCGGACTGATGACGGCGGCCCGATCGGCCCTGGCTCAGCAGGGCGTCGATCCGGCGCGGCTGGAGCTGGTGGTGGCCGACAACGATCAGTCGCCCTCAGCGCAGGCCAGCATCCAGGCCCTGGCGGCCGAGGCGCCCTTTCCCGTGATCTATGTGCACGAGCCCGAGCCCGGGGTCGCCAACGCCCGCAACGCCGCCCTGGCCCGGGCCGGCGGCGACGTCATCGCGTTTCTCGATGACGACGAGGAGGCCCCCGCCGACTGGCTGGCGGGCCTGCTTGCGGTCCAGGAACGCTTCGACGCCGACGTGGTCTTTGGTCCCGTGCGAGGCCGGGCGCCGGCCGATGTCCGCGCGCATCGGGACTATCTGGAGACCTTCTTCTCCCGCTTGGGGCCGGCGGAGAGCGGGGTGATCGAAGACTATTACGGCTGCGGCAACAGCCTCCTGCGCCGGGCCGCCCTGAGCGATCCGACAAAGCCCTTCTCGGCGGTGCGCAACCATATCGGCGGCGAGGACGACCTGCTGTTTGGCCAGATGAAGGCCGAGGGCGCGCGCTTCGCCTGGGCCGCCGAGGCCTTCGTCTGGGAGGATCCGGTCCCGGCGCGGCTGACACTGGACTACACGATCCGCCGCGCCTTCGCCTATGGCCAGGGGCCCTCGGCCGCCTGCGCCGCCGCAAATCCGCCAAACCGGGCGGGTCTCGCCTTCTGGATGACCCAGGGCCTGGTTCAGGCCACCGTCTTTGGCCTGCTGGCCGGGCTGAAGTGGATCGTCCGCGCCCCCAGCTTCGCCGCCACCCTCGACCGCGCGGCGCGCGGCCTGGGCAAGACCCTGTGGTGGGGACCCTTTAAAATCGAATTCTACGGCCGAAGCGCCGTCTAACGGGAAGAGAAACCCCATGATCATTCAGGACTGGACGCCGGAAAAGGCCAGGGCTTTCGGCAAGCAGACCCTGTCGTTCGCGCACAATCTGCATGAACGCCCGCTGTTCAGCGACGAAGGGCTGGCGGCGGCTCTGGAGGCCTATCCGCGCAGCCGGCTGGGCGTCTTCACCATGGGCGAAGACCCCCGGGACTGGACCACCTGGCGGAAGGGCGTGGCCGACCACCTGTCGGGCGCTCAACTGCTCGAGGCCGCCATGGCCGGCCGCATCTGGCTGAACCTCCGGGAGGCAAACCTCTATCTCCAACCCTATGCCGACCTGGCCGACGAGGTGTTCGCCGAGAAGGAGGCGATGGCGCCGGGGCTGAGGACGTTCAAGCGCGATCTGGGCGTCCTGATCTCATCGGCCAACGCCCAGGTCTTCTACCATCTGGACGTGCCCCTGGTGTCGCTCTGGCAGGTCCGGGGGACCAAGCGGGTCTGGGTCTATCCGCCCAAGGCGCCGTTCGTCGGCGAGGAAGCCCTGGAGCGCATCGTGCTGCGTGAAAGCGCCGAGCAGTTCGCCTTCGATCCGGAATGGGACGCCGGCGCCGAGCAGATCGAGCTGACGCCGGGACGCATGGCGACCTGGGCCCAGAACGCGCCGCACCGGATCGAGAACGGGCCGATGCTCAATGTCTCGCTCTCCATGGAGTTCATGACGCCCAAGGCCCTGCTGCGCGCCAATGTGATCTACGCCAACGGCGTGCTCCGCCGCCGGGCGGGCATGGCGCCGCGGCTGGCCGATGGCGCGGGGCCGGCCAATCTCGGCAAGCTGGTCCTGGCCCGCGGCGCGAAGGCTCTGAAGCTGCAGACCGCGCATGAGCGCGTGCTGCCGGCCACCTTCCGGCTCGACGCGGGGCAGCCCGGCGCCGTCCTGCCGATCTGAGCTGGCCGATCTGAGGTGAAAAGAGGCCAGTTGGCTTACCTCGCGGCGCCTGCCTAGACTTCCGGAACGATGCGCCAGAGGGCGCTGAGACAAGGGAGCGGAACAATGGGCGAAGCCTATATCGTCGCGGCCGCGCGGACGGCCGGTGGTCGCAAGAACGGCAAGCTGAAGGACTGGCATCCGGTCGATCTGGGCGCCGTCGTTCTCAACGAACTGGTCGATCGCACGGGCATGGATCCGGCCCGGGTCGAGGACGTGATCATGGGCTGCGTCATGCAGGTGGGCGAGCAGGCCATTAATGTGGCGCGCAACGCCGTCATGGCCTCCAAGCTGCCGGAAAGCGTCCCGGGCACCTCGATCGACCGCCAGTGCGGCTCCTCGCAACAGGCCCTGCAGTTCGCCGCCCAGGCGGTGATGAGCGGCACCCAGGACGTGGTGATCGCCGCCGGCGTCGAAAGCATGACCCGCGTGCCCATGGGCTCCTCGGCTGCGCTCGCCGCCAAGGCCGGCATGGGCCAGTACAAGAGCCCGCGGATGGAGGAGCGCTATCCCAACATCCAGTTCTCCCAGTTCATGGGCGCCGAGATGATGGCCAAGAAGTACGGCCTGACCAAGGACCAGCTGGACGAGTACGCCTATAACAGCCACCAGCGCGCCATCGCCGCCACCCAGGCCGGCGCCTTCAAGGACGAGATCGTCGCCCTGAAGGTGAAGGACGAGGCCGGCGCCGAGAGCGAGCACACCGTCGATGAGGGCATCCGCTTCGACGCCAGCCTGGACGGCATTCGCGGCGTGAAGCTGCTGGTCGAGGGCGGCGCGATCACGGCGGCCACCTCCAGCCAGATCTGCGACGGCGCCTCGGGCGTGATGATCGTGTCGGAAAAGGCGTTGAAGGAGTTCGGCCTGACGCCCCTGGCCCGCATCCACCACCTGTCGGTGATGGGCCATGACCCGGTGATCATGCTGGAAGCGCCGCTGCCCGCCACCCAGCGGGCCCTGGAAAGGGCCGGCATGAAGATCGACGATATCGACCTGTTTGAGGTCAACGAGGCCTTCGCCTCGGTGCCCGTGGCCTGGCTTAAGGCGACCGGCGCCAATCCGGAAAACATGAACGTCAACGGCGGCGCCATCGCGCTCGGCCACCCCCTGGGCGCGTCTGGCACCAAGCTGATGACCACGCTGGTCCACGGCCTGAAGGCGCGCAACAAGCGCTATGGCCTGCAGACCATGTGCGAAGGCGGCGGCATGGCCAATGTGACCATCGTCGAGCGGCTCTAGCTGGCCTCAGGACTTGGCGCGCGGTCCCGTCTGCACGGGGTCGCGCGCCGACCTTGCGCGGCGCTTGGGCGAATCCACCGGAACGTCGGCGTGCCCCGCGCGTTCCCTAGGCCGTACCGGCAGATTTTTCGCCGGGCCCGGTAACCGGAGTTCCTGCGCCCATGAAGCTTTCCCGAACGACCGTCGACGATGGTTTGGTGATGTATGCCGGCGTGATCGAGAAGGTGGGCTACGAAATCCGCAGCGACGAGAAGATGAAGATCGGTAAGGGTGAGCTGATCGGTTCCCCTGAAGTCATGCGCGACGCTTTCCGCCATGGCCGGCTGACCCTGAAGCTCGCCGAAGGCTCCGATATCCGCATCCTGATGGTCGCCCACACCGAGGGCGGCGAGCGCGCCTATTTCGAAATCGAGACCTAGATGTCCGGCGGCCCCCGCCGCCTGAACGCGCTGGCCCCGCTCCCAGATTCCGGCCAAGCTGTCAAAAAACAATAAGACAGCCCGGGGAGGGGACAGGACGTGATCCTGACAATCATGGCCGCGAGCGCGGTCGCCACAGTGGCGCAGCCTGCGCCGGCGGTGACGCCTGCGGCCGAACGGGCGGTGATCGCCTATCCGCCTAGCGCGTTCGCCGAGGCCGCCCCCGACACCGCCTATGACATGATCCTGCGCCTGCCGGGCTTCGCCTTCGACAAGGGGGCCACCGTGCGCGGCCTGGCGGGATCAGGCGGCAACGTGCTGATCGACGGCCAGCCGCCGGTCTCCAAGAACGACGCCCTCGACGAACTGCTCAAGCGCATTCCGGCCGCCGCGGTCGCGCGCATCGAGCTGATCCGCGGCGGTGCGCCGGGGATCGATATGCAGGGGCGCTCGGTGATCGCCAATGTGGTGCGCAACCGCACCGACGGGGTGCGCGGCGCGGTGATGACCTCGGCCCACTTCATCAACGACGGCCGGGTGCTGACCAGCCTGCGGGCCGAGAGCCAGGCTGAGTGGCGGGGGCGCAGGTTCGAAGCCTCCCTCGTCTATGGCAAGGGACCCGACGATCTGCTGGGCGACGGGCCCCGCACCCGGTTTGGCCCAAATGGAGAGGTGCTGATCGCCTCGCTGGTGGACGCCGACGCCGGGGGCCTGCGCGCCTGGACCACCGGCGCCTTCGAGACGCCCCTGGCCGGCGGGCGCCTGCGGCTCAACGGCGCCTATATGCGCACCCCGGCCAGCGGCGAGATCACCGACCGCATCAGCCCGGCGGGCCGGGAGTACGAGTACTATACCAGCGTGCGTCTGCAGCAGGAGCTAGGCGCGCGCTACGCCCGGCCGATCGGGCCGCAGACCTCCCTGGAGGCGGTCGCCTTCCAGCAGTGGAACGACGTGGAGACCCTGGCCGATTTCGAGGCGCCGGGGCTGCGCCGGGATTTCGACCTGGACAAGGCGGTCACCGAGACCGTCGGCCGCCTGACCCTGCGCCATACCCTGAGCCCGGCCCTGACTGTCGAGGCCGGCGGGGAGGGCGCGTTGAACCGGCTGGAGAGCCAGACGGCCTTCACCCTCAATGGCAATGTCGTGCCCCTGCCGGCCGCCGACGTCGAGGTGGAGGAGACCCGCGGGGAGGCCTTCGCCACCCTGACCTGGCGCGCGAATCCGCGGCTGAGCGTCGAGGCCGGCCTGCGCCAGGAGACCTCGTCCATCTCCTCGGCCGGCGATGTGGTGCTGGAGAAGTCCCTGAACTTCACCAAGCCGCGGCTGGCCGTGGCCTGGTCGCCCGGCGGCGGCCGGCAGGTGCGGGTCCGCCTGGAGCGGGAGGTGGGACAGCTGAACTTCGACGACTTCGTCGCCGCCTCCTCGGCGGTCAGCACCGGCGCGGTGCTGGCCGGCAATCCCGACCTCAGCCCGCAGCAGGCCTGGGTCGCCGAGGCGACCTTCGAGCAGCGCTTCGACGGCGGGGCCGTCCTCGTGGCGACCGTGCGCCGCGCCGCCCTAAGGGATGTGATCGACCGCGCGCCCCTCTTTGTGGGCGGCGTGGCCGTGGCTGACGCGCCGGGCAATCTGGGGGACGGGACCAAGGACGAGGCGGTCCTCAACCTTACCCTGCCGCTGGATCGGCTGGGCCTGCGCGGCGGGCAACTGAAGGGCCAGGGGACCTGGCGAAGCTCGGAGGTGGATGACCCGGTCCTCGGCGGAACCCGGGAGATCTCGGGCCTGCGTCCCGTGGAGTGGGAGGCCCACTTCACCCACGACCTGCCCGGCCTGCAGGCCAACTGGGGGATCGACGCCACCGGGGGCTATCGGGAGAGCTACTATCGCCTGAGCGAGATCGAGACCCGCAAGGTCGGGATCTGGGTGGTGGTGTTCGCCGAGTACAAGCCCCGTCGCGACCTCATCCTGCGGGTCGAGGCGCAGAACCTCGGGGCGCGGAACGCCCAGCGCATCCGCGAGGTCTATATCGGTCCGAGGTCCGACGACCGCCTCGCCTATACCGATGTGCGAGATCTGGAATATGGCCGTGCGGTCTTTGTGCGCCTGCGAAAGACCTTCGGCTAACAGCGTTCGGGACGTCGCCGGACGAAGCGACGCTGCGGCCTTCAGACTGCGGCGCCCCCGCCACAATTCGCCGTCTTGTGCGGTGGCGAGCACGCTGGCCGGACCACCTTCATGGATTTGTCGCCGAACCGAGGCAGGGCGCTTGAGTGAGCGCGATCCTCCCATCGCGACTCTCGTGTTCTTCAAGATCACAGGGGATCGACATGACCATTTCCACCGCGCGGCTGCTGGCCGCTGCGAGCCTGTTCGCCTTGGGCGCGGCCGGCGCCGCCCAGGCCCAGGGCGCCACCCTCCTCGAAGAAATCGTCGTCACCGCCCAGAAGCGCGAGCAGCAGTCCCTGGACGTGCCGCTGGCCCTGACGGCGTTCGGGGCTGAGCGCCTGAACGATCTGCGCGTCCAGGACTTCGCCGACCTGTCGGCCTATACGCCGGGCTTCGAGGTCCAGGACCAGTCGCCCAACAACCCCGGCTTCGTGATGCGGGGCATCACCTCGGACTCCACCGACTCCTCGGCCGAGGCGCGGGTTTCGGTGTTCCAGGACGGGGTCTCGATCTCCAAGGCCCAGGGTTCCTATATCGAGCTCTTCGACCTGGAGCGGGTCGAGGTGGCCAAGGGGCCGCAGTCGACCCTGTTCGGCCGCGGCGCCCTGATCGGCGGCGTCAACATCATCCAGCGCAAGGCGCAGCCGGGCGTGTTCGACGGCTATGTCACCGGCCAGGCGGGCGACTATGGCTACCGCATGGCCGAGGGCGCGGTGAACATCCCCATGACCGACGCCGCGGCGATCCGCTTCTCGGGCCGTATCCGTCAGCGGGACGGCTATGTGGAGAACGCCCTGGGCGGCGAAGACTTTCAGTCGGTGGACACCATCGCCGGGCGCCTGGCGTTCAACCTGAATCCTTCCGACCGGGTGAACTTCGACTTCATCGTCAACTACCAGGAAGACAAGGCCGGCGGCACCGCCTTCAAGTCCGGCGGCTATTCCCCCACCGATCCGACGACGGGCCAGGTCCTGGCCTCCCGCGATCCGTGGGACGCCGCAGCCCTGGCGGCGCCGGCCAATTTCCAGGGAGGCATGGCCCTGGGCGTCGACCGCACCGTCTGGGGTGTGACGGGTCTGGCGACCATCGAACTCAACGACGCGGTGACCCTGACCTCGACCACGGCGGCCCGACGCTTCGAGTCCGAAGAGGTCTATGATCCCGACGGCGTCTCCCTGCCGATCCTGACGGGCCTGAACGACGCCATCGGCGAGCAGTTCAGCCAGGAAATCCGCGTGAATTTCGACCAGGGCGGCCGGGTCCGCGGCTTTGTCGGCGCAGGCGTTTTCCGCGATGACGGCCGCCAGCGCCTGCCGCTGCAGTTCGACGAGCGCATGGGTCTGGCTGTCCTGACCGGTCAGCTCAACGGCGGCGCGGCGGGCACGGGCCTGCCGTCCACAACGCCGGCCCCGGCGGCCCTGTTTGGCGCCACGCCCTTCACCGGCGCCCTGATCCAGGGGCTGGTGGGCCAGTTGAGCCGAGGCAATGTGCTGCTGTCTTCGGCCCAGGCCGCCGCCATCGCCGCCAACCTCCGCGCCAACCATGTGGAGGAGGCGACCAACACCAGCGAACTGACCTCCTATGACGTGTTCGGCGACGTGACCTTTGACGTCACCGACCGGCTCGAGCTGTCGGCGGGCCTGCGCTATACCCGCGACGACAAGACCACCGGCTTCTCCTCCCGCGTCGTCGGCGGACGCAGCGTGCTCGGCGGCGCCATCGGCGCGGCCCAGCTCGCCGCGGCGGGCACGCCCCAGGCCATAGGCCAGGCCCAGGCCATCCTCGGCGCGCTCGCCCTGCCGATCGTCCAGCAGATCCCCGCCAGCCAGCTGCCGCTGTTTGGCCTCACCTTCCAGCCGACCGCCGGCAATGGCGGGCTGACCGAGCAGGACCTGGAGAGCGACGGCTTCACCTGGCGCCTGGTGGGCCGCTACGCCCTGAGCGACGACGCCAACCTGTACGCCTCCTATGCCCGGGGCCGCCGTCCCGAAGTGCTCTCGGCCGCCGGTCCGGCTACGCCTGAGGGCGCCAGCCGCTTCGCCCAGGTCGAGGCCGAGACCGTCGATTCCTACGAGGTCGGGGCAAAGGCCGCGCTGGGCGGCCGGGTCCGCCTGGACGGCTCAGTCTATTACTACGACTACGACAACTTCCAGACGGTGGAGCAGCAGGGCACCCTGTTCGTCACCACCAACGCCGGCAAGGCCAAGGCCTATGGCTTCGAAGGCCAGGCCGAGGTCTCGGCGGCCCCGGGCCTCACCCTCTATGGGACCTATGCCTACAGCCACGCCCGGTTCGACGGTGGGGCCTATGACGGCAACAGCTTCCGCCTGTCGCCCGACCACATGGCCAGCCTCGGCGCTAATTGGGAGGTCGACCTGATGGGCGGCCGGTTCAGCCTGCGGCCGACCTATGTCTGGCAGTCGGAGATCTTCTTCGACGACAACAACGACCTGCCGGCCTTCCAGCAGCCGCCGTCGGTGTTCGTGGCCGACAATCTGCAGGACGAGCGTCAGGACGCCTATGGCACGCTGAACATCCGGGCCTCCTGGACGCCGGACGCCATGCCGCTCACCCTGGAGGCCTTCGTCAACAACGTCACGGACGAGAGCTACATCATCGACGCCGGCAACACCGGCGACTCCCTGGGCCTGCCGACCTTCATCGCCGGCGCCCCGCGGATGTGGGGCCTGGGCCTCACCTACCGCTTCCAATAGGTCGTACCGCCGGTCGCCGAACATTCGTCGACCGGCGGTATGCGACAATCCGTCACCTCCGTATGAACCGCAGTCGGGCAGGCATTTAAGGTCTCGTTAGTCATGGTCGCGCCATGTCGTGAACATGCCGACCACCTCACCAGGATGCGCCGGCCAGGCCATCTGGTGGAACGCTATGAACAAGTCTTCGCAGATTCAGGAACGGCTCGATTTCATCGGCCTCGACAGTCGGGCCGTCGAGCGGTTGCGTGGCCTGCGCGGCTTTCTGACCGAGGCCATCGGCCCGGCCCTCGACGTCTTCTACGCCAAGATCCGCAAGACCCCTGAAGTCCAGCGGTTCTTCACCAACGACGCCCACATGTCGGGCGCTCAGAGCCGTCAGGCCGCACACTGGGGGATCATCGCCGAAGGCCAGTACGGCGACGACTACGCCAAGGGCGTCCGGACCATCGGCGAGACGCACGCCCGCCTGGGCCTGGAGCCGCAATGGTATATCGGCGGCTACGCCCTGGTGCTGGAACAGCTGATCCACGCCGCCGTCGCCCGCCAATGGCCCACGCTCACCAGGCGGACCCGTCCCCAGGAGGTGGCCGAGACCGTGTCGGTCCTCGTCAAGGCGACCCTGGTGGATATGGACCTGGCCATCTCCATCTATCTGGAGGCGCTGGAGACCAAGCGCCAAGCCGCCGAAGCCGCCCGCCAGCTTGCCGAACAGCAGCAGGCCGCCGCCATGGCCGCCCTGACCGAAGCGCTCCGCGATCTGGCCAAGGGTGACCTGGCCAGCCGTCTGGATGCTGAGCTTTCGCCTCAGTTCGATGAGCTGAAGGCCGACTTCAACCAGGCCGTCACCAAGCTCTCCGAAGCCATGCGCATGGTGGCGGAGTCATCGGGGGGCATCCGCGTGGGCGCCGACGAGATCACCTCGGCTTCCGATGACCTGTCGCGCCGCACCGAACAGCAGGCGGCCAGTCTCGAGGAGACCGCCGCAGCCCTTCACGAGCTGACCGAGAGCGTCGGCAAGGCCGCCAGCGGCGCCCGAGAGGCCTCCAGCATGGTCAGTTCGGCCAAGGCCGAGGCTGTCCATTCCGGCGAGGTCGTGGACCGCGCCGTGTCGGCCATGGGGGAGATCGACTCCTCCTCCAAGCAGATTGGCCAGATCATCGGCGTCATCGACGAGATCGCCTTCCAGACGAACCTTCTGGCCCTGAACGCCGGGGTCGAGGCCGCCCGGGCGGGCGAGGCGGGGCGCGGCTTCGCCGTCGTCGCCTCCGAGGTCCGAGCCCTGGCGCAGCGCTCCTCCGAAGCGGCCAAGCAGATCCGCAACCTCATCACGCAAAGCGCGGCTCAGGTGGAGTCCGGCGTCGGGCTGGTGGCCGAAACCGGCGAGGCCCTGCGCCGCATCGTCGAGCGGGTCGTCGAGATCGACCGCAGCGTCGCCGAGATCGCGGCTTCCGCCGAGGAACAGTCCCGGGCCCTGGCCGAGGTGAACTCCGCCGTGAACCAGATGGACCACGTCACCCAGCAGAACGCGGCCATGGTCGAGGAAGCCACCGCGGCGGCCCACTCCCTGCGCCGCGAGACCGACCAGCTCAACGGCCTGGTGGGGCGCTTTGTCCTCGAAGAGGGGCCGGCCTCGGCCGCCTACCGTTCGGCGGCCTGAGGCGCTGCGGCGACCGGCGCCACCCGCCAGACGGCGCCGCCGGCGTCGTCGGTGACCAGCAGGGCGCCGCGGCCATCGACCGCCACGTCCACGGGCCGTCCCATGGCCTGGCCGCGTTCGTTGAGGAAGCCGGTCAGGAAGGCCTGCGGCTCGCCCTGGGGCAGGCCGCCGACGAACGGAATGAACACCACGCGATAACCGCTGAGCGGCTTGCGGTTCCATGATCCGTGCTGTCCGACGAACACGCCGCCGCGATAGGCCGCAGGGAAGGCCTCTGCGGTATAGAAGGTCAGGCCGAGCGACGCGGTGTGGGGGCCAAGGGCGTAGTCCGGGGTGATGGCGCGGTCCACCAGGTCCGGGCGCTGCGGCTCGACCCGCTCGTCGACATGGTCGCCGAAATAGGAATAGGGCCAGCCGTAGAAGCCGCCCTCCCGCACCCGGGTCATGTAGTCGGGCACGAGGTCGTCACCCAGCATGTCGCGCTCATTGACGGCGGTCCAGAGCGCGCCGGTGCTGGGCTCATAGGCCATGCCATTGGGATTGCGCAGGCCCGACGCATAGAGCTTGATCGTACCGGCCGCGGGATCGACGACCAGGATCGCCGCCCGGTTCTCCTCGGCCGCCATGCCGTTCTCGGCGATGTTGGAGTTGGAGCCCGAGGTCACGAACAGCCGCTGGCGGTCGGGGGCGGCGACGACATTCTTGACCCAGTGGTGATTGATCGGGCCGGCGGGCAGATCGACGACCTTTTGGGGAATGCCCTCCATCCGCAGCTGGCCATCGCGATAGGGGGTGGCGACTAGGGCGTCGGTATTGGCGATGTAGAGGGTGTCTCCCACCAGGGCCATGCCCTGGGGCCGGTTCAGACCTGAGGCGAAGACCTCGCGCATTTCGGCCAGGCCGTCGCCATCGGCGTCCCGCAGCAGCATGATCCGGTTGGGGCTGGGCTTCAGGGCGCCGGCATAGGCCTGGACCCGCTGGGCGATGCGATCCATCAGCCCTTGCGGCGGCTTGGGTTCTGAACTGGCTTCGGAGACCAGCACGTCGCCATTGGGCAGGACCAGCAGCCAGCGGGGATGGGACAGGTCGCCCGCGAACCGGGTCACCCCGAAGCCTTCGGGCGCCACCGGCGCGGCGCCTGCGGGCCAGCCCACCGCCTTGGCCGGATTGACCCTGGGCAGCAGGCTCTTTTCGGGCGACGGGATGTTCGGCTCCGCGCCGAAGCCGACGAAGGGCTCCTCCGATCCCGCAGAACATGCGGCGAGGGCGAGAACGCTGGCGACGACGATCAGGGCTTGGCGCATGTTCGAACCTCGTTATCCAAGAGGCGCGACCATGGCCGCCCCACGCCGCCCGGTCCAGAGGCCAGGTCCAGAGGCCAGGTCCAGGGGCGGCCGGGTTCGGGCTCAGCTGATCAGGTCGTCGGAGTCCTCGATCAGGATGCGCGCGGCGTCGCCGGCGGGGTCCTCGTACTGGCCATTACGCAGGGTCCACCAGAAGGCCGCGAGGCCGGACAGGCCGATCAGGACCGAGATCGGGGCGAGGATCAGGATGATGCCCATCAGCGACGCCCCTCGCCGTGCATGCGCAGGGCGTTGAGGGTGACGATCAGCGACGAGCCCGACATGGCCAGGGCCGCCACCAGGGGATTGACCAGACCCAACATGGCCATGGGGGCGGCGGCGACATTGTAGAGCGCCGAGAAGCCGAAGTTCTCCAGGGCCCGACGCCGCGCGGCTCTCGCCACATGGATGGCGTCCGGAACCGCGCTCAAGCCCGCGCCGGAGAAGACGAGGTCAGCGGCGTTCTGGCTGGCGTCCAGGGCCGTACCCGGCGCCATGGCCGCATGGGCGCGGGCCAGGGCGGCCGTGTCGTTGAGGCCATCGCCGACCATCAGCACCTTGCGGCCCTGGGCGGCCAGGTTGTCGATGGCGGCGGCCTTCTGCTCGGGCGTCAGACCGGCCCGCCAGTCGCCGATTCCCAGGGTCGACGCGGCCCGGGCCACGGGGCCGGAGAGATCGCCAGAGAGGATCTCGACGGTCAGGCCCTGGCGACGCAGGGCGGCGATGGTCTCGGCCGCATCCGGGCGGAGCTGATCGGAGAAGGTGAAGCGGATCTTGGTGTCGCCGTCGAAGGCGAACCAGAGTTCGGTCTCTGACCCCGCGCGGCCCTCGAGACCGACAAAGGCAGCCCGGCCCAGGCGGGCGCGTCGGCCTTGGATCACGCCCTCGACCCCCTGGCCGGCCGTCTCGACGACATCGACCGCTCGGGCGCCGGGACCGGCCTCGGCGGCCAAGGCGCGGGCCAGCGGGTGGGCCGAGGCCCGCGCCAGGGGCGCGGCCATGGCGATGGCGGCGGCGGGCGCGTCGATCAGGCGGGGTCGGCCTTCGGTCAGCACGCCGGTCTTGTCGAACACCACGTGATCGACCTCCGCCAGCCGTTCCAAAGCTGCGCCGGACTTAACCAGCACGCCTTTGCGGAAGAGCCGCGACGAGGCGGTGATCTGCACGGCCGGCACTGCGAGACCCAGGGCGCAGGGGCAGGTGATGATCAGCAGGGCCGCAGCCCGCAGCAGGGCCTCCCGCGGGCCGAGCCCCAGGGCCAGGCCGCCGAGAAACGTCAGGGCGGCGAGGCTGTGGATGACCGGCACGTAGATGGCCGCAGCCCGGTCGGCCAGGCGGACATAGAGCGACTTGGTCTGGGCGCCGGCCTCCACCAGGCGGGCGATGGCGGCGACGGCGGAATCCTCGGACCGCGCCAGGGCCAGCAGCCGCAAGGGACCCGACAGGTTCACCGCGCCGGCCCGGCAGGTGTCGCCTGGACGTACGGGCAAAGGCGCCGTCTCGCCGGTCAACAGGGCGTTGTCGAGTTCGGAGACGCCATCCTCGACGAAGCCGTCCACGGGGATGCGCTCGCCAGGCCGCACCAGCACCCGCTCGCCCACCGCCACATCGCTCAGGGGCTTGATCCGCTCCACCCCATCGGCCCCCAGCACCGAGGCCGCCGGAGCCTGCAGGGCCAGCAGGTCGGCTGCGGCGCTGCGGGCCCGGGCGCGCAGGCGGTGATCCAGCCAGCGGCCGATCAGCAGCAGGAAGAGCAGCGAAACCGCGGCGTCGAAATAGGCGTCGCGCCCATGCAGGAAGGTTTCCACGAAGCTGATGAATAGAGTCAGGATCACGCCGATGGAGATCGGCACGTCCATATTGGCCCGGCCGGCCTTCAGGGACCGCCAGGCGGACTCGAAGAAGGGCAGGCCGGCATAGATGGCGCAGGGCGTGGCGACGATGGCCGACAGCCACAGCATCATGGTGCGGGTCGCGGGACCCAGCTCCTGGCCAAACAGCCCCGCCCAGACCGGCACAGAGAACATCATGGCGTTGCCGGCGCCGAAGCCCGCCACGGCCAGGGCCAGGATCAACCGGCGGCTTTCCTTGTCGTGGGCCTCCACCGCCTGGGCCGGATCATAGGGCGTGGCGGGATAGCCCAGGCCTTCCAACGTGGCGATCACCCGGCCCGCATCCCCCTGGCTGGAGGCGAAGCGGACGGTCAGGCGGCCTTCGGTCAGGTTGAGGCGGGCGGCGGCGACATCGGGCAGCTCGCCGACGGTCTTTTCGATCTTCGACATGCAGGCCGCGCAGCGGGCGCCCTTGACCAGGAGGTCAAGCCGGGCGGGACCGCCTTCGGTTCGCTTCAGGAAGGCCGACAGGTCAGGCGCGACACTGGGGTTCAGGATTAACGCCATGTCAGTCTCCGTTCGGCCTGGAAGTCGCGTCCCTGAGGGTCCTTGGCCTGGATGGTCAGGTCCCAGGCGCCGACCACGGCCTCCAGCGTCGCCCGATAGCGGCCGGGCGCGTCCTCGGCGAGGATCAGGTCCTGCGCCCCGGCCTCGGTGGCCGGACGCTGCAGCCGCCCCTGGACCGCCAGTCCCTGGACGGGGCGCCCTTGGGCGTCGGCGATCTCGACCACCACCGAGGCGGCCTCGGCCCGAGCCGCCGCGCGCCAGCCCAGTTCGGCCTGCCTGGCCTGCTGGGCGAGCTGGCGGTTAAAGGCCAGGCCGTCCTCGTAGGGGGTGATGGACACCTCCCCGGGAAAGGTGCGCAGGGCCGCGGTGATGAAGACCGCATTGACCGCGATGATCACGCCGAAGAAGGCGCACATGGCGGCCAGCACGTGCCAGCCTCGGATGCGGAAGCCGTCGGGGGAGGAGATGTCGCTCATCGGGTGTTCGCCGCTCCGGAAAGGAAGGTCGTCTCGACGCTCTGGTCCGCATCACCGGCCCTTACGACGAAGGCGGCCGGCATGTTGGCGTGGGGCAGGGCTGTTGGCGGCGCCGTGACCAGGACCCGCACGGCGCGGATCTGGTTGGGTTCCACGGTGACCGTCAGGGCGCCAGGGGTGGCGTCCACGCCGGGGGTCTTCAGGCTGGCGCCGGCGACGCCCTCGAAGGCGATAGTGGCGCTCATGGGCTGGAAGGAGCGGTTGGCGATCTTGACGGTGTAGCCGTTGCGGATGTCGCCATCCTGCATCCGCACAAAGGTCGGGTTGCGGTCGCGCAGGACGTGAACGTCCATGGGACTGCGCCCCACCAGGCCCCAGATCATCAGGCCCGAAACGAGGACGAGGGCGGCGGCGTAATAGAGGGTGCGCGGCCGGATCAGGCGATAGACGGCCTTCTCTCCCTTGGCGCGGGCGGCGACGGCGGCGTCGGTGTCATAGGCGATGAGGCCCTTGGGGCGCTCGACCCTCAGCATGATCTCGTCGCAGGCGTCGATGCACAGGCCGCAATTGATGCATTCCAGCTGGGGCCCATGGCGGATGTCGATCCCCATGGGGCAGGCGACGACGCAGGCGTTGCAGTCGATGCAGTCGCCGCGACCGTCCCAGGTGGCGCCCTTCTTGTGCGGCGCCCGCGGCTCGCCCCGGTCAAAGCGATAGGTGACCTGCAGGGAGTGTTCATCGAGCATGGCGCCCTGGATGCGCGGCCAGGGGCACATATAGGTGCAGACCTGTTCGCGCATGGAGCCGGCCAGCACATAGGTCATGAAGGTCATGATCGCGCAGGAGACGTAGGCGGTCATCGGAGCCTGCCCGATCCAGAAGGTGCGGATCAGGGTCGGCGCATCGTGGAAGTAGAAGATCCAGGCGCCGCCGGTGCCAAAGGCGATCCCCAGCCAGACGGCGTGCTTGCCGCCCTTGCGCCAGGCCTTGTCGAAGGACCACGGGGCGGCGTCCAGCTTCATGCGGGCGTTGCGGTCACCCTCGAACAGCCGTTCGATGTAGATATAGAGGTCGGTCCAGACCGTCTGCGGGCAGGCATAGCCGCACCACAGGCGCCCGAACAGGGCGCTGGCCAGGAACAGGCCAAGGGCCGCCATCACCAGCAGGCCGGTGATGAAATAGACCTCCTGCGGCCAGAGCTGGATGAAGAAGAAGTAAAACCTGCGCCCAGCGAAATCCACCAGCACCGCCTGGTCCGGCAGGTCGCCGGGACGATCCCACCGGATCCAGGGGGTGACGTAGTAGATGGTGAGCGTCACGATCAGCAGCGCCCACTTCAGCCGCCGCCACGCCCCATGCACCAGCTTGGGATAGATGGGCGTGCGGCGCTTGTAGAGACCGCCGTCAGCGCCGCCCTTTTCCCGCGCCCGGGCCGCCGCCGAGCGTGGCGGCCTGGAAGCCCTGTCTTGGGACTCCTGGCCTTCGGGACGCTTGTTGCGGTCGATGACGACGGTCATAGGGTGCTCACTGGCCGCCGGCGTTGGCGTGGACGTAGACCGCCAGGGCCTTCAGGGTCTCGTCGTCGAACCGCCCGGCCCAGGACGGCATCACGCCATTGCGACCCGACCAGATCTGGGTGCGGATCTCTTCGCGGGAGGGGCCATAGAGCCATTCGCCATCGGTCAGGTTCGGCGCGCCCTGGGCCTGGTCCCCCGTGCCCGTCGCCCCATGGCAGGAGACGCATTGGGCCGCATAGATCGGCGCGGCCCGCGCGACGGCGGCCTTGTCGGCCTCACGGCCCGACAGGCTGACCACCAGTTCGGTGAGGTCGTTGACCTGTGGGCCCGTCAGCATCTGGTCGCGGCCGAAGGCGGGCATCTGTGAGAAGCGCGCCCCCTCGGCGCCGGACCGGACGCCGACCTGCAGGGTGTGGTGGATGTCGGCCAGGCCGCCGCCCCACAGCCAGATGTCGTCCACCAGATTGGGATAGCCCTTGGCCCCGCCGCCGCCGGCCCCGTGGCAGGTGGCGCAGTTGTCGCCGAACACCGACTGGCCCACGGCCATGGCGTATTCCTGCAGGGCGGGATCGGACTCGATCTCCTCCAGGGTGGCGTTGGTCAGGCGGGCCGCGCCCTCGCCGCGGAGATCGCGCAGGGCCTGAAGCTCCTGGGCCACATTGGCGCGGTCGGACTGACCCATCACGCCCTTGGTGTAGCCGTTGATCCCCGGCCAGGCCGGCAGCAGCACCCAATAGACGATCGCCACGATGATGCTGGCCCAGAACACATAGAGCCACCAGCGGGGCAGGGGATTGTCGAGCTCCTTGATGCCGTCCCATTCGTGGCCGGTGGTCTCGACGCCGGTGACCTCGTCGGCCTCACGCTTGGACATTGTTGTCCTCATCCTTTTCGAGGGGCAGGTGGGCGGCGCGGCGGAAGGTCTCGCTGTTGCGCGGCCAGAGGGCGTAGACGACGCCCGCGGCGAAGATGGCGGCGAAGTAGAGCGTCCCGCCCTGTTGGGCGAAGCGGGCCACCGTCTCGTAGGTCAGCGCGCTCATCGCAGGTTCTCCTCGGCTTCGTAGGTGGAGAAGTCGACCAGCGTGCCCAGCATCTGGAGATAGGCGATCAGGGCGTCCATCTCGGTCAGCCGGGCGGGGTCGCCGTCGAAGTCCCGCTGCAGGACGGCCTCGCCATAGCGACCGCGGAAGTCCCGGGACGAGGCGAACGGATCGGCCTGGGTGCGCAGATCGGCCTGGGCGGCGTCGATCATCCCCTGGGTATAGGGCACGCCGACCTTGGTCATGGCCGCGAGCTTGGCCTCGACGTCCTTCTGCTCCAGCTCCTTCTTCGCCAGGAAGGCGTAGGGGGGCATGACCGACTCCGGGACCACCGAGCGCGGATCGATCAGGTGGTCGCTGTGCCAGGCGTCGGAATACTTGCCGCCGACCCGGGCGAGGTCGGGCCCGGTGCGCTTGGACCCCCACTGGAACGGGTGGTCGTACATGCTCTCGGCCGCCAGGCTGTAGTGGCCGTAACGCTCGACCTCGTCGCGCAGGGGCCGGATCATCTGCGAGTGGCAGGTGTAGCAGCCCTCGCGGATGTAGATGTCCCGCCCCGCCAACTCGAGGGGTGTGTAGGGACGGACCCCCTCCACCTTCTCGATGGTGCTCTCCAGGTAGAAGAGCGGGGCGATCTCCACCAGGCCGCCCACCGACACCACCAGCAGGATGGCCACGGTCAGGAGGATGGAGCGGCGTTCGAGGACGCCGTGCTTGTTCCAGACAGACTTCATCGTAGCCCCCTATTCGGCCGGGATCAGCGCAGGGGCGGTGACCGCGGTCTGCGAGGCGGGGCTCGGCAGACGGATCGTACGCCACAGGTTGTAGGACATGATCAGGGCGCCGGAGAGGTACATGAGGCCCCCCACGGTGCGGATGATATTCTCGACGTGCTTGGCAGCCACGGTCTCAACAAAGGCGTTGGCGAGGAAGCCTTGCGACGTGTATTCGCGCCACATTAAGCCTTCCATGATGCCCGACACCCACATGGCGCAGATGTAGAGAAGAATGCCTGTGGTCGCGATCCAGAAGTGCCACTCCACCAGCTTGTTCGAATACAGGCTATCCTTCTTCCACAACCAAGGAACCATGCAGTACATGGCGCCGAAGCTGATGAAGCCGACCCAGCCGAGCGCGCCCGAATGGACGTGGCCAATGGTCCAGTCGGTGTAGTGGGACAGCGAGTTGACCGCCCGGATCGACATCAGCGGACCTTCGAAGGTCGACATGCCGTAGAAGGCGATGGCCACCACCATCATCCGGATGACCGGGTCGGTGCGCAGCTTGTCCCAGGCGCCCGAGAGCGTCATCAGGCCGTTGATCATCCCGCCCCAGGACGGCATCCACAGCATGATCGAGAAGGTCATGCCCAGCGTCTGGGCCCACTGCGGCAGGGCCGTGTAGTGCAGGTGGTGGGGACCGGCCCAGATGTAGATGAAGATCAGCGACCAGAAGTGGACGATGGACAGGCGGTACGAATAGACCGGCCGCTCGGCCCGCTTGGGCACGAAATAGTACATCATCCCCAGGAAGCCGGCGGTCAGGAAGAAACCGACGGCGTTGTGGCCGTACCACCACTGGGTCAGGGCGTCCTGGACGCCGGCGAACAGGGAATAGCTGCGGTGGTGCAGGGCCCCGACCGGCATGGCCAGGTTGTTGATCACATGCAGCAGGGCGACCGTGACGATGAAGGCCAGGTAGAACCAGTTGGCCACATAGATGTGGGGTTCTTTCCGCTTCCACAGGGTCCCCAGGAAGACCAGCAGATAGGCGACCCAGACCACGGTCAGCCACAGGTCCACATACCATTCCGGCTCGGCATATTCCCGGCTCTGGGTGATGCCGGCCAGATAGCCGGTGGCGGCAAGCACGATGAACAGCTGGTAGCCCCAGAAGACGAACCAGGGCCAGGCGCCGCCGGCCAGGCGCGCCTTGGAGGTCCGCTGGACCACATAGAAGGAGGTGGCGATCAGGGCGTTGCCGCCGAAGGCGAAGATCACGCCCGAGGTGTGCAGGGGCCGCAGCCGGCCGAAGTTCAGCCAGCCATGCTCAGGGAAGTACAGCAGGTTGGGCCAGGTCAGCTGGGCGGCGATCACCACCCCCACCAGCAGGCCGACCACGGCCCAGAACATGGTGGCGATGACCCCGGCCCGGATCACCCCGTCGGAATAGTGGCTCTCTGAGCTGCGCAGGCGCCCCGAATTCAGGGCCACCGTCAGGACCCCGAAGGCCAGGACGAAGGCGCCGATCAGCAGGTAGCCATGGAAGCGGAACAGGCGATCATCGGAGAAGGCCGTCGCGAATATCGCCCCCAGGGCGGCGAGCCCAGTGAAGGCGTAGAGCAGGAGCGCATCGAGCGGCGCCCGATCCTGCCCAGCGATTGATTGATTCATGATCCCCAGCGACTCGGTGCGAATGACGTTCGCCACCTCTGCCGCCGGGGCCGCTCGCCGGCCTTGATCCATCTCAAGGCCAGAGGCCCCGGGCCTGGGCGATCAAGGGCCAAAGAGGAGTCTGATCATGCGCGCCCAATCCCTGGCCGGCCGGGAGAGCCGGCTCATCGCCGGCCTTACGGCCTGGGTCGCTGCGGCGCTCAGCGCCGAATATGCCTGGCTGCACGCCCGCTCGACGGAGGTGCTCTATGGCGCCATCTGCGGCGAAGGGCCGCTGGCCCACTGCGCCGCCTGCTACGCCGCGCCGATGCTTGCCCTGGCCGGCGCTGGCCTGCTGGCGCCGGAAGGCCTGAAGGCGCTGCGGGCGGTGGCTGGGCGGTAGGCTGGGCGCCGACGAGGCGCCCCACGTGACGCGGTCGAAAGACGGGCGCTTCCGGTGTATAGGGCGCTCGACATCGCCCCCGAAACCCGCCTGACCCGCCGAGCCCTTGCCGCCTCAGCCCGCCTTCCCACCCCACCGCCTGTCCGTCGCACCCATGATGGACTGGACGGACCGGCATTGCCGGAGCCTGCATCGGGTGCTGTCGAAGCATGCGCTGCTCTATACCGAGATGGTCACCACGGGGGCGGTGCTGCATGGGGATCGGGAGCGGTTGCTGGGCTATGACGCCGCGGAGCATCCGGTGGCCCTGCAGCTCGGCGGGTCCGATCCCGCCGATCTGGCGGCGGCGGCCAAGATCGGCGCCGACCTGGGCTATGACGAGATCAACCTCAATGTCGGCTGTCCGTCCGACCGGGTGCAGAGCGGGCGGTTCGGCGCCTGTCTGATGCGTGAGCCGGCCCTGGTGGCCGAGTGCATGGCCGCCATCGGCGCCGCCGTCCACGTGCCCGTCACCGTCAAGTGCCGAATCGGGGTCGACGACCAGGACCCTGAAGTGAGCCTGTTCACCCTGGTGGATCTCTGCGCCCAGGCCGGGGTGCGCACCTTCGTGGTCCATGCCCGCAAGGCCTGGCTGAAGGGCCTCTCGCCCAAGGAGAACCGGGACGTGCCGCCGCTGGACTATGAGCTGGTCTATCGGCTCAAGCGCCAGCGCCCCGACCTGACCATCGTCCTGAACGGCGGCGTGCCGGACCTCGCCGCGGCCGCATCGCATCTGCAGCAGGCCGACGGGGTGATGCTCGGCCGTGCGGCCTATCACACGCCGGAGATCCTGGGGGCGGTGGACGCCGAGGTGTTCGGGGCCGGCGAGGTGATCGACTCCGCGATGGCGGTGGAGCTCTACCGGCCCTATCTCGCCGCCCGCCTCCAGGACGGCACGCCGCTGGCCGCCATGAGCCGGCACATGCTGGGCCTGTTCCATGGCCGCCCCGGCGCGCGGGCCTGGCGGCGTATCCTGACGGTGGAAGGGGTCAAGCCCGGCGCCGGGCTGGAGGTGGTGGACGCCGCCCTGGCCGCCGTGATCCAGGCCCGCGAGGCGCGGGACGCCGCCTGAGGGCGGTCATCCCGACGGGCGGGCTGCGCGCCGCCGCGCGCCCCGAACCTGCGGCCAAATCTCCTCGGGTCGACTTCCGTTTGCCTAAGCGCGACTCATAGATCATCGTTCCTGGACCGACGATATTTGACCGCCACTCATAAAAACCAGGCGGCACAGGAGGAAACGATGAAGCGTGCATTTCTGCGCGGGAGCTCGGCCTTGGCCGGACTTCTCGCTTTCGGTTTGAGCGGCGCGGCGCAAGCCCAGGACTCCACCATGGTGGAAGAGGTGGTCGTCACCGGCTCGTTCATCCGCGGGACTCCGGAGGATGCGGCCCTGCCGGTCGATGTGGTCAACAGCGAGGAACTGGCGCGGCGCGGCTCGCCGACCACCGTCGATCTCATCAAGTCACTCCCGGTCAGCGGCCCGGTTCTGGGCGACTCCAATCAGTTCTCCACGACGGCCCAGGGGCAGTTGGGCGCCGGCACGGTGAACCTCCGGGGCATAGGCTCGCTCCGCACCCTGGTGCTGCTGAACGGCCGCCGGACCACGGCCTCCCCCGGGGCGGGCTCTGGCGGCGTGGACACCAACCTTCTGCCCGTGGCGGCGATCGGCCGCGTCGAGGTGCTCAAGGACGGGGCGGCGGCCACCTATGGCTCGGACGCCATCGGCGGCGTGGTCAACTTCATCACCCGCAAGAACTTCAGGGGGCTTGAGGTGAGCGCCGACTACCGCCTGGTGGACGGCTCCGACGGCGACTATACGGCCAGCCTCGTCTACGGCTGGGTGGGCGAGCGGTCCAATATCCTGCTGACCGCCGGCTATCAGCATCGCTCGGAACTGCGCAGCACGGAGCGGGACTGGGCCAACCAGGACTATCTGGTCAATCCCTCGGGCTATTCCGTCCTCGGGCAGCCGGGATCCTTCCTGCCGCGCAACGGCGCCACGCCCACCGCCGGGGTGCAACGGGACGCCAACTGCACGGCGCTGGGCGGCTTCGCCGGCTTCTCCGGGACCACGCCGGCCTGCTTCTTCACCTATGTCCCGTTCGACAACGTGATCGAGGATGAGAACCGCTACCAGATCTATGGCGAGTTCAATGTCGACCTGGCCGACAACCTGCAGTTCCACGGCGAGGCGCTCTACGCCAAGACCGACATTCCCAACGTCCTCTTCTCGCCCTCCTATCCGCCGACCTCCGGCCCCAACGGACCCGGCAGCGTCGGCGTCTTCACCGCGCCGATCAGCAATCCCGGCGTCCTGACCGGGTTGCAGCAGGCGGGCCTTTCCGCGGCCCAGATCGCGGCGACCAACAATGTGTCCCTGACCCTCTGGCGGGCCCTGGGCGCGGGGGGCAATCCGGCGGAAGACTTCGGCGGCCAAGTGGGGAGCCGCGCCTACGAGATCTACCGCGTGTCGGGCGGTTTCTCCGGCGAGTTCGCCTTTGGCGTCGGGTGGGATACGGCGATCACCTTCTCCCAGGCGACCAGCAATCAGAACACCACCGACATCCTGATCGATCGCCTTCAGCGGGCGCTGAACGGCCTGGGCGGGGTCAACTGCTCGGGCGCGACCCCGGGACAGAATGGCTGCCAGTATCTGAACCCCTTCTCCAACGGCTATGCCAGCAATCCGGCCCTGGGCCTCGCCAATCCGGGCTTCGTGCCCGCCAACGCTAACGATCCGGACCTGGTGGCCTGGCTGTTCGACACCCAGCAGTCGGAGAACCGCCAAAGCCTGCTGGTGATCGACGCGGTCCTGAACGGCCAGCTGGGCGGCTTCGAACTGCCGGGCGGGTCGATCGGGTGGGCCGTCGGCGCCCAATATCGCCGCAATGAGCTTCAGACGACCCTGAACAGTCCCTTCCAGGACGCCCGGGTCACGCCCTGTCCCGTGGTGGGGGTGACGACCTGCGCCTTCGCCACCGGCCCCTACATCTTCCTCGGCCAGAGCCGGCCCTCGCAGTTGGACGACACCATCTACGCCGTCTTCGCCGAGGCCAGCCTGCCGATCACGGACGACCTCAACGCCCAGCTGGCGATCCGCTTCGAGGACTATGGCGGCCAGACCGGATCGACCACCAATCCCAAGCTGGCCCTGAAGTGGCAGCTCACCGAAGCCCTCGCCCTGCGGGGATCGGTGGGGACCACCTTCCGCGGTCCGACTCCCGTCAATCGTTCGACCAATCAGGTGACCGGCCTCTCGGGCATCATCGCGGCCGGTAACAACTTCAAGTCCGTGGACCTTCCCGGAAACCCGGCCATCGGCCCGGAAAAGGCCCTGACCTACAATGTGGGCGCGATCTACGAGCAGGGCGGTTTCCGCGCCATCGTCGACTACTGGAGCTTCAAGATCGAAGACCAGATCACCACGGTGCCGGCCAATGTGGTCGCCACGGCCGTGGCTGGCGTCGGCAACGGGACCCAGGCGGTCAACTGCGCCAATCCGCTGCGGGAACTGATCACCTTCAACAACAACAACAGCTGCGTTCAGGGCGTGACCGTGGGCAACGATATCGCCCGGGTGCTGTCGCCGACCACAAATGGGCCGGAGATCAATGTCTCGGGCGTGGATGTGCAGATGGACTTCACCGCCAACGACATCTGGGGCGGTCGGGCGCGGGCCGGAGTCTCGGCCAGCTATTACCTGGAGTACAAGTTCGAGGCCTTCGAGTTCAATGGCACGCTGGTCAATGGAGCCTATGACGCCAAGGGCTTCACCAACTATGACCGCCTGCCGGGCACCATCTCGGACTGGCGCGCCAACGCCTACGCCGAATATGGCCGGGGGCCCCACAACCTGCGGGCGGACCTCACCTTCATCGATGGGGCCGTGGATAATCGGGCGCCCATCAGCGTCCAGGACGCCACGGGCGTTCCCAGGCCGGTGACCTTCGGCCAGAAGGTCGACGATTTCTACACCCTGGATCTCACCTACCAGACCGAACTGCCATGGGGCGTGGTGATGACGGCTTCGGCCTTCAACGTCTTCGACCGCGACCCGTCGGCGGCGCGGCTCGAGCTGAGCTATGACCCGTTCATCGGCAGTCCCTACGGTCGCACCTACAAGCTGGGCTTCCGCAAGCGGTTCTGAGGCGCCGGCGCCGGGGGCTTTCCCGGCGCCGCTCGCTCAAAGGGCGCTGATGTCCTCGCAGGTCATGAAGACGGCCGAGGGGCCATAGCCGGACACCTTGGCCGCCAGGTCCGGGGGGATGATGGCCGGCAGGGTCCAGCCCTGGCGTCGCCAGAAGGGGGCGGCGCCTTCCACCGCGATCAGTTCCGAACGGGCCAGGGCGAGCCCCAGGGCGGCGTCGCGCCCGGCGACCAGCAGCCTGCGGGCCAGGCCCTGGCCTCGGGCCGCCTCGGCGACAGACAGGTCGTGGACATACCAGCAGTCCTGAGGCGCCGACCTTGGCAGCACGGCGTCCACCGGCGGCGGTGATCCGGCCTCCCAGGGGTGGCTGACCAGATAGGCCCTGAGGTCTCCGCCCTGACGGGCGACCAGGTTGAGCGTCGGCGCCAGGGCCATGCGGCTGAGGAAGGCGGAGGCGGAGTCCTGCAGGGCGAGGGGATAGCCCAGGGCCTGCAGGGCCAGGACGTCGCCCAGGTCCTGCGGCGTCATGGGGCGCAGGACAAGATCGGTCACGGTCGCAGGATCAGGGAGGTCTGGGTGGCCTCGAACCGGTTCAGGCGGCCGAGATAGCTCATCCCCAGCAGGGAGGTATCGAGACCCTTCTCGATCACCAGGGCCTCCACATCGGTCACCCGGGCGCCGGCCACAGAGACGGCGTCCAGGCGGATGACGGCGGCACGGGTCTCGCCCGAGGCGGTGATCACCTTCTGCTGGTAGTCGAGGTCGGCGGGGGCGAAGCCCAGGCGCTGGGCGTCGGCCGGCGTCAGGGCCACGGCGCTGGCGCCGGTGTCCACGAGGAAGCGGATGCTGGCGCCGTTCACATCGCCCTGCGCCCAATAGTGACCGTCGCTGGCCTTGGCGATGGCGGCGGTCTCGGCCGCCCGCATGGCGGGCGCCGGCCCCTCGCGCAGGGTCGCCACCAGGGCCGAGGCGCCCCGGCCGGGATCCAGGGCCACCACCGTCTGGGCCGCGCCGACGGCCGAGACGGCCGCCACAAGAGTCAGCATGGCAAATTTGAGCATTTCGAGACCCGCCTCACCAAAGGCATAGCGGCCGTTTACGGCCTTGTTGTCTGGCGAGACTAAGGGGCGGCTGGTTTGCATCCGGTGAATCACCCCCAGCGACGCGCCCGGACTGGGCGGGCCTAGAAGAAGGCGAGCTTCTCTGGGGCGATGCGGTCACGGCGCGACGGCAGTTCGGCCATGATCGCCTCGCGGTCTTCCGGCGAGAGCCGCGCCCAGCCGGCCACCTCGGCCAGGGTCCTGAAGCAGCCCAGGCAAAGGGAGGATTGGCCGTCGATTACGCAGACCTTGATGCAGGGGGTCTTGATGGGGGCAGGAGGGGCGGTCATGGCCAAGGCTTAACGGGTTGCGCGCAGGCCGGCCAGAGGGCCGGCTCGGCCAGGGTCAGAAAGCCGACGTTTCATGAACTCCAAGTAATGAATGTGAATGAATATATTGTAATATTGGATTATCGATCCTTTCCAAGAGTTCATTTGAGTTTTTCTTCCGAACATCTCAGTTTGTGATCATTGATTTCGAGGGAGAAACACCATGAACTTCGCCGCTATTGTTCTTTCCGCCGCCGCGCTGGCCACTGCGGGCTCGGCCGCCGCCACCGAACTCAACGATATCGAGTTCCTGAAGGCGACCCGTTGCCTCGCCCTGGTCAAGTCGGATGTCGCCGCGGTGGACACCGCGGCCATCGAGGCCATGCTTCGCGACCAGGCCTATGGCCGGACGTCCTACGTGATGGAGCGGGCCAAGAACGAGCGCAGCCGCGCCACGCGCCAGGGGCGGTCCAAGGACGAAGGGGTTCAACTCGGCCTTCGCCAGGAAATCGCAGGTCCCTGCCAGGTGTGGCTGGGCGGCGAGGACAGCGTGGAGGCCGCCCGGGCCGCCGCACCCTCCGCCGGCTGATCTTTCAGACCTTCCGAGCTGTCGCCTGTCCCTTGGGCGCGCCTCTCCCCACGAGGCGCGCCCGTTTTTTGTTGGCCAAGGTGCGGGAACCAAGGCCTGAGCGTACGCCTTCTTGCGCCAATGGCCTTGGCCGTGCATGAGCCGGAGGCGATGAGTATTCTGACCCCAGGAGAAACCTGCTGGCGGCGCGAGCACGCGGGGCGGGCCGCTTTCCTCATCGATACCGAGGCCTACTTCAACGCGCTCGCCGAGATCCTGCCCAAGGCGCAGCGGTCGATCTACCTCCTGGGCTGGGGCTTTGATCCCCGCACGCGCCTGTCGCCCGACGGCTTCGACGGCCCCAATGATCCCGATGAGGTGGGGCGGGTCCTGGTGGAGCTGGCCAGGCGGCGCCCGGACCTCGATATCCGCCTGCTGATCTGGAAGTCGGCCCTGCCGATCAGCGCCAGCCAGAATTTCTTCCCCCACCGGGCCAAGCGCTGGTTCCACAACACAACGGTGCAACTGCGCCTTGATGAATCGGTGCCCATGGGCGCCTGCCATCACCAGAAGGTGCTGGTGGTGGACGACGCCATTGCGCTCTGCGGCGGCGGCGACATCTGCGTGGATCGCTGGGACACCGCCGGCCACCTGGACGGCGACCAGCGCCGCATCATGCCCGACCAGGAGTGTCACGCCCCGCGCCATGAGGTGATGATGATGGTGGACGGGGCGGCGGCCGAGGCGCTGGGGGACCTGTTCCGCATGCGCTGGCGCCGCTCGGCGGACGAGGTTGTGCCCAAGGCGGCGCCCGCGATCGGCGATCCCTGGCCTGCGCGGGTGCCGGCCCACATGCTCGACATCGAGGTGGGGATCGCCCGCACCCTGCCCGCCTGGAAGGGCGAGCCCATGACCGACGAGATCCGGCGCCTGACCCTGGCCTCCATCGCCCAGGCCAAGGACGTGATCTATCTGGAGAACCAGTACTTCACTTCGCCCATCTATGCCGAGGCCCTGGCTGCGCGTCTGCTGGAGCCGGATGGGCCGGAAGTCGTGCTGATCTCCACGGCCCGCAGCCCCAGCTGGTTCGACCAGCTGACCATGGACCGGGCCAGGTCCAACATGCTTTGGCGACTGAACGCCGCCGACATCTTCGGCCGTTTCCACGCCTACTGGCCGATGACCCCCTCGGGCCAGGAGATCATCGTCCACTCCAAGGTGACCGTGGTGGACGACCGCTTGGCCCGGGTCGGGTCGGCGAATCTGAACAACCGCTCGGGCGGCTTCGACACCGAGTGCGAACTGGCCGTGGAAGCCGATGGCGACCTGAACCGGCGCAGCATTGCGGCGCTGCGCAACCGGCTGATCGGTCATTTCATGGGCTATACGGGAGACGCCGTGGCCAAGGCCAGCCAGGAGCACGGCAGCATGGGCGCCGCCATCACCGCCTTGAACCGCGAGGGCCGGCTCCGGAAGCTCAAGTCCCAGGAGATGGGCGCGCTAGGGGACATGATCGCCGCCTTCCATATCGGCGATCCCGCCGATGTCGAGGACTCCTGGCGCATCTTCCGGAGGCGAGATCGCCTTTACGAGGCGTCAAGACGCCTCAGCCGCCTGGTGGCCGAGGGGCGCCCGGGGGCGGGGGCTCAGATAAGTTCGAAGTCCATCACCAGGGGGAGGTGATCGGAGGCGACCCTGGTTACGCGGTCATAGGGCGCAAAGACGTCCAGCACGCGGACCTGCTCGCTGACGAACAGGTGGTCGATCCGCAGGACCGGCATCACCGAGGGGAAGGTCGCCGACGGCGAGCGTTTGGCGGCATGCTTCCGGGCCGGGCGCAGGGCGCCGCTCAGGGTCCGGTACACCGCCGAGGCCGACGTCACATTGAAATCGCCGAGCAGGATGGTCGGCCCCTGCCGATCGGCATGCCCCAGCCAGGCGGGGCCCACCAGCGCCTGGGCCTGATTCTGCTGTTCCCGGGGCACGAGGCCGAGATGGGTGTTGAACACCTGCACCTCGCGCCCACCCAGATCCACCCCCACCCACAGCGCGCCCCGGGGCTCCAACTGGGAGACCCGCGCGTGGCCGGGCAGGGCGGCCGACCGGATCTTTCGCTCCGGGTGCCGGGTGAGGATGGCGTCGCCGTAGAGCTCCTCCTCCACCCGCATCGCCGGATGGAAGTGGAAGGCCATCTCCAGGCGCCGGGCGATCTCGTGGGCCTGGTCGACGCCGTTGGTGCGCATGCGGCCGACGTCCAACTCCTGCAGCGCGACAATGTCGGGCTCCAGGGCGGCGATGACATCGGCGATCCGGCCGACATCGAGACGACGATCGGTCCCGACGCAGCGGTGGACATTATAGGTGAGGATGCGGGCCATTCGGCGGTGTTCTGCGCGCCCTTGGCGGTCCAGGCAAGATGGCGAGGCGTCATGCCGTCCACCGGAATTCCTCTTCCGTTGACGTTAGCGTCATCTTTTCTCTTGAGGGCGGGAAGCCTATGGTCCGCGCCTGAGCGGGCCCGACGTCCGCACGCCCAGGAGCAGCCACGGAGCGCCCCATGAATCTCGATTTCTCCCCAGAAGACGCCGCCTTCCGCGAAGAGGTCCGCGCCTTCATCGCCGAGAATTACCCCAAGGACCTGCGCGCCAAGCAGGACAGCGGCGAACCGCTGGCCAAGGACGACTATCTGGCCTGGCACAAGGTGCTGGCCAAGAAGGGCTGGGTCGCCCCGTCGTGGCCGAAGGAATTCGGCGGGACCGACTGGACGCCGACCCAGAAGTATATCTGGTCTGAAGAACAGGCCCGGGCCGACACCATCGCGGTGTTGCCGTTCGGCGTCAGCATGCTGGCCCCGGTGATCTACACCTTCGGCACCGAGGAGCAGAAGAAGCAGTTCCTGCCCGGCATCTACAATGGCGAAGTGTGGTGGTGTCAGGGCTATTCCGAGCCCGGCGCCGGCTCCGACCTGGCCTCCCTCAAGACCCGCGCCGAGCGGGTGAAGGGCGACGACGGCAAGGAGTACTCCATCGTCAACGGCCAGAAGACCTGGACGACGCTCGGCCAGTTCGCCGACTGGGGCTTCTTCCTGGTGAAGACCGATCCGGACGTGAAGCCGCAGGCCGGCATCAGCTTCCTGCTGATCGACATGAAGAGCCCCGGCATCGAAGTCCGTCCGATCATCACCCTGGAGGGCGGCCACGAGGTCAACGACGTCTTCCTCGACAATGTGAAGGTGCCGGTGGAGAACCGGATCTTCCACGAGAACCAGGGCTGGACCTGCGCCAAGGCCCTGCTGGCCCACGAACGTTCCGGCATCGCCGGCGTCGCCCGCTCCAAGCGGGGCCTGGAACGCCTGCGGGAGATGGCCGGGACCGAGCAGAGCGACCTGGGCGGTCCGCTGCTGTCGGACACCTTCTTCAAGCGCAAGCTGGCCGAGCTGGAGATCGACCTGACGGCGCTGGAGTTTACAGAACTTCGCACCCTGGCCGGCGAGTCCAGCGGCAAGGGGCCTGGCCCGGAATCCTCGATCCTCAAGATCAAGGGCACCGAGATCCAGCAACGCCTGCAAGAACTGGCCCTGGAGGCCGCCGGCCATTACGGCGCGCCCTTCCTTCGCGACCTCGGCCACAACGCCAATATCGGCCCCGACTACGCCCAGGGCGTGGCCGGCGAGTACTTCAACGGCCGCAAGACGTCGATCTACGGCGGCTCCAACGAGATCCAGCGCAACATCATCGCCAAGATGGTGCTGGGTCTCTGAGCCGCAACCGGCGCAGATCCTTCGAGGCTCGCTCCGCTCGCACCTCAGGCTGAGGTGGAGCAGGCGGGCCAGTACGCCCTCATCCTGAGGCGCCCCGCAGGGGCCTCGAAGGACGAGGGCGGTTCCCTCATCGGCCGCAGCGCCCCAACCCCTCCCCGCAAGGGGGAGGGGCTCTGATCAGGAGATCATTGGATGGACTTCAGCTTCACAGACGAACAGTCGATGCTGCGCGACACGGTCGCGAGCTATCTGGCTGACCACTACGCCTTCGACGCCCGCCGGGCGGCGATCAAGAGCGAGGCCGGGTGGCGGCCGGAGGTCTGGAAGGCCTTCGCCGAGGAACTCGGCATTCTCGGCGCGCCCTTCTCCGAGGAGCTGGGCGGCCTGGGCGGCGGCCCGGTGGACAACATGGTCGTCATGGAGGAGTTCGGCAAAGCCCTGGTCGTCGAGCCCTATATGGGCACGGTGGTCATCGGCGGTGGTTTCCTGAAGCATTCCGGTCATGGCGCGGCCCCGGACCTGATCGAGAAGATCATCGCCGGCGACGCCATCTTCGCCTTCGCCTATGCCGAGCCCCAGGCCCGCTACACCTGGCAGGACCTGAAGACCACCGCGACCAAGGACGGCACGGGCTATGTGATCAACGGCCAGAAGGCGGTCGTGATCGGCGCCCCGTGGGCCACCCACCTGATCGTCACCGCCCGCACCGGCGGCGGCCAGCGCGATGCGCAGGGGGTCTCGGTCTTCCTGGTGGACAAGAACGCCAAGGGCGTCACCACGCGGGACTATCCCACCGTGGATGGCCAGCGGGCCTCTGAAGTCACCTTCGAAAACGTCTCCGTCGGCGTCGACGCCCTGATCGGCGCGGAGGGCAATGGCCTTCCCCTGGTCGAGAAGGTCATGGACGAGGCCATCGCCGCCACCTGCGCCGAGGCCTGTGGCGTGCTGCGCCGGCTGCAGGAAGGCACGGTGGAATACACCCGCACCCGCAAACAGTTCGGGGTCCCGATCTCGTCCTTCCAGGTGCTGCAGCACCGGATGGTCGAAATGTTCATCCAGCTCGAACAGTCGATCTCCATGACCTACATGGCCACGATCCGGCTGTCGGAAGAGGCCCAGGCCCGCGCCCAGGCGGTCTCGGCGGCCAAGGTCCAGATCGGCAAGGCCTGCCGCTTCGTCGGCCAGAACGCCGTCCAGCTGCATGGCGGCATGGCGATCACTGACGAGATGGCCATCGGCCACTACTTCAAGCGCGCCACGATGATCGAGGGGGTCTTCGGCTCCACCGACCATCACCTGGCCCGCTATGAGGCCCTGTCCTTCGGCAAGGCGGCCTGAGGCTGAAACGACTGCGCCGCCCGGTTCGCCGCCGGGCGGCGCGCATTCGCCTTGCCTTGCGCCTGGGAAGCAGGCTTAAGGCCAGCCATGGCCCTGCGTGATTTCGCCCTGATCGTCCTCGTCTGTCTGGTCTGGGCGACCAACAACATCATCTCGAAATTCGTGGTGGCCGATCTGGCCGTACCGCCCCTGTTCTACGCCGCCGTGCGCTTCGCCCTCGTGGCGCTGATCACCCTGCCTTGGCTGCTGCCCATGCCGCGTCCGCGCTGGCGGCTGCTGGTGGTGGCCCTGCTGATGGGGGGTGGCAACTTCGCCCTGCTGTTCATCGGCCTGCAGACGGCCACGGCTTCGGCCGCCGCGGTGGTCATCCAGGTGGGGGTGCCGATCACCACCGTGCTGTCCATGGTCATGCTGGGGGAGCGGGTGCGCTGGCGCCGCGGCATCGGCATTTCGCTCACCCTGGCTGGCGCCCTGGTGGTCATGTGGGATCCGGGCGGCTTCGTGGTCTCCACCGGCCTGCTGTTCGTCGTCGCCGCCGCCTTCCTGGGTTCGCTCGGCGCCGTGATGATGAAGCAGATGGGCGGGGTGCGGCCCCTGCAGTTCCAGGCCTGGGTGGGCTTCGCCTCCTTCTGGCCCCTGGCATTTCTCTCCCTTTGGCTGGAGCCGGGGCAGGTTACGGCCGGCTTTGCGGCCGGGTGGCCGTTCGTGGCGGCGGTGGTGTTCTCCGCTGTGGTCGTCTCGGTCGTCGCCCACACCGCCTATTACGGCCTGATCCAGCGCTATGAGGCCAATCTGATCTCCCCCCTGACCCTGATGACCCCGCTCGCCACCATCGCGCTGGGCGTCCTGATCATGAGCGACCCGTTCGGGCCGAAGATGGCCATCGGCACGGCGGTGGCCCTGGCGGGCGTCCTGATCATCGCCCTGAGGCCCAATCAGGTGGCCCCCCTCTTGCTCGCCTGGCGAAATCGCGCCGAATAGGGCCATGGACATCATTCCCGCCCCGTCGCCCAACTTCAACGAACGGCCCGGCCCGCCGGACATTCTCGTCATGCACTATACGGGGATGGAAAGCGGCGAGGCCGCCATCGCCCGCCTGCGCGACCCCGAGGCCAAGGTGAGCTCCCACTATGTGGTGGAGGAAGACGGCCGCATCTTCACCCTGGTGGCCGAGGAGCGCCGGGCCTGGCATGCCGGGGTCTCGTTCTGGAAGGGCGAACGCGACATCAATGGCCGCTCTATCGGCATCGAGATCGTCAATCCGGGCCACGAGTTCGGCTACCGGCCGTATCCGGACGCCCAGATCGCCGCCGTCATCGCGCTGACCGCCGACATCCGCACCCGCTGGATGATCGCCGACGGCGACATCATCGCCCATTCCGACGTGGCGCCCGCCCGCAAGATCGATCCGGGCGAGCTCTTCCCCTGGAAGGCGCTGGCCGAGGCCGGCCACGGCCTGTGGGTGGAGCCCGACCCTGCGCCGGGCGCCCCGCTGGCCGAAGGCGCAGAAGGAGCCGGGGTGTTCGCCTTCCAGGCCGGGCTGACACGCCTGGGTTATGAGTGCCCGCCGTCCGGACAGTTCGACAGCGCCACCACCACCGTGGTCAGCGCCTTCCAGCGCCACTGGCGGCCCCATCAGGTGGACGGGATCGCCGATGGCGAAACCCGCGCCCGGCTGATCGCGCTCCTGCGGGCCCAGGCCTGATGCATCCGGCCGCGCCCTTCCGGGCGGGGGACGCCGATGTGGTTCTCGCCCATCTCGCGGCCCATCCCCTGATGGCCCTGTTCGCCGTCTGCGAAGCCGGGCTACGGGTGGCCCATGCCCCGGTGATCGTGCGCCAGGACGGGGAGGGGGTCGTCCTGGACTTCCACCTGTCGCGCCACAACGCTCTGACGGCGGCTTTCGGCGGGGGCGCCGCGGCGCTGGCGGTTTCCCAGGGTCCTGACGCCTATGTGAGCCCCGACTGGTACGCGCAGGCCGATCAGGTCCCGACCTGGAACTACCTCACCGTCGAGGCCGAGGGCGGGGTGACGCCCCTGGATGAGGCCGCGCTCGTGGCGCTGCTGGACGACCTTTCGGCCCAGGAAGAAGCCAGGCTCGCGCCCAAGATCCCCTGGACGCGCCACAAGATGTCCCCAGGACGTTTCGAGGCGATGCTGGCCGGCATCCAGGGCTTCCGCCTGCGGCCCCACCGCCTGGAGGGCACGTTCAAGCTCTCGCAGAACAAGGCGGCCGATGAGCGGGCTCGGGTCGCCGCGGCCCTGGGGGATCGCCCGATCGCCCAGGCGATGGGACCCAGTCCCACCGACTGACACCCTTGACCGCGGCCGGCGGTGCGCCCACTGATCGCCGCGGATCAGACGGCTGGGCGGCCGCGGCCGCTTCGGCGGTCGAGGAAAGTCCGGGCTCCACGACGACATGGCGGCGGGTAACGCCCGCCGGGGGCGACCCCAGGGAAAGCGCCACAGAAAGCAAACCGCCTCTCTCCGGAGAGGTAAGGGTGAAAGGGTGCGGTAAGAGCGCACCGCGTTGGCGGCGACGTCGACGGCACGGCAAGCCCCGCCAGGAGCAAGACCGAATAGGGATTCCGCGCCGGCGCAAGCCGGTAGGGCCGTCGTTGGCCTGAGGCGTCCGGGTTGGTCGCGAGAACCGTCCCGCAAGGGCCGGTCCAGAGGAATGGTCGCCGCATCCGGCTCCAGGGTTCGCCCTGGGCCCGGGTGGCACAGAACCCGGCTTATAGGCCGTCTGATCCGCTCTCCCATCCCCAGCCAAGCGTTCAGTCCCAAGTATACTTAACATGTTCCATGTATGTTCTGTGGAGTGTTTACATGCGTTAACCATAATAAAGCTGCGACATCTTTGTATTCTGGGGATTCTGGGCGCTAGAGTCATTGCGACCCAATCCATCCCATGTTAACCCAATTCCTGTTCGCTGAGGCTGGCGAACCCCGTGCGACCTGGGCGCGGGTTGGTGGGGATGGCGACCGGCGGCGGTCGCGGGAGAGGGTGTCGAGCGCGAATGTTTGTCTCGACCTTCGAGAAACAGCTGGATGCCAAGCGGCGCCTCGTGGTGCCGCAGGAGTTCCGCGCGCTCGTCTCGGGGCCTTTGGACGGCGTCGTCTGCTTTCCCTCCATCGAGGCCGACTGCATCGAAGGCGGCGGCAAGGCCCTGTTCGACCGCTACAACGGCCTGATCGAAGAGCTTGAGTTCGGCGATCCCCTGCGCTCGGCGCTGGAGGTCTCGGTGCTCGGCGGCATGGCGCGCCTGTCCTTCGACACCGCCGGCCGGGTGACCCTGCCCGAAACCCTGTGTGATCTGTTTGGCCTGACCGACTGGGTGGTCATCGTCGGCCTGGGCGATCGTTTCCAGATCTGGGAGCGCGAAGCCTTCCAGGCCCATCGCGCCGCTCAACGCGAACTGGCCCGGGAAGGGCTTGCCAAGATGCGCGCCGACCAGCGCGCCGCCCGCCTGGGGGTGGCCTCATGAGCGCGCCGCATCTTCCCGTTCTACTGAATGAGGTGGTCGAGGCCCTGGCCATCGCGCCTGGCGATGTGGTGGTCGACGGCACCTTCGGGGCCGGCGGCTATGCCCGCGCCTTCCTGGCGGCTGGCGCCAAGGTCACCGCCTTCGATCGCGACCCCACCGCCGCCCGTTTCGCCGCCGACCTGCCGGCTGAGGCCTTCACCCTGGTCTGCGCGCGGTTTTCGGAGATGGACGACATCCTCGGGGAGGGCGGCGCCGACGGCGTGGCCCTGGACCTGGGCGTCTCGTCCATGCAGCTGGACGAGGCCGAGCGCGGCTTCTCCTTCATGCGCGACGGCCCCCTGGACATGCGCATGGGCGACCAGGGCGAAACCGCCGCCGATCTGGTCAACACCGCCGAGCCGGAAGACCTGGCCCGCATCCTTTTCGTCTATGGCGAGGAGAAGAAGTCCCGCCGGATCGCCGGCGCCATTGCGCGCCGCCGGGTCCAGCAACCGTTCACCCGCACCGGCGAACTGGCCGACTTCATCGAAGGTGTCCTGGGCGGCCGTCGCGGCGCCAAGGCCCATCCGGCCACCCGCTCCTTCCAGGCCCTGCGCATCGCCGTGAACGACGAACTGGCCGAGCTTGAGGCGGGCCTTTTGGCCGCCGAGCGGGTGCTGAAGCCGGGCGGCCGGCTGGCCGTCGTCACCTTCCATTCCCTGGAGGACCGCATCGTGAAGGCCTTCCTGGGCGAGCGCGCCGGCCGCACGCCGGCCGGCTCGCGCCATCTGCCGCAGCAGCAGGATCCCCGCCAGCCCAGCTTCGAGCTCGCCTTCAACGGCGCCCGGACCTCCGGCCAGCTGGAACTGGACGCCAATCCCCGCGCCCGGTCGGCCAAGCTGCGCGCCGCTGTCCGCACCGAGGCCCCCGTCTGGAAGGTGGCCGCATGAGCGTCTTCACCCGTCGCGTCCGCGGCTTTCGCCTGATCGACGTGGTGGCCCTGGGCCTCCTCGTCCTCCTGATCATGAGCGTCTACCTGGCCAAGACCATGGCCAGTCGCGAGCGGGCGCAGATCGCCCGGGTCGAACGCGAAATCAGCTCTGAAACCGCCCGGATCCGCCTGCTGGAGGCCGAGGTCGCCCATCTGGAGCAGCCCTCGCGGATCGAGCGCCTCTCGACCGCCTATCTGGAGATGGCGCCGGTCACCGTGGATCAGGAGACGACGCCCGACACCCTGGCCATCGTCGCCCTTCCAAAGGTGTCGCGCCCATGAGCCTTGGCAGCGGCGTTCTCCAGCGGCGTTTCCCCTTCGGCCTCCGCTGGCTGGGGGCCGGTCTCTGGCGTCTTGAGCACGCCTTCGAGCGGGCCCGCGCTTCGGGCCGGGCTGAAGACGATGCCCGCATCCGCATCTTCTTCGTCATGGCTCTGTTTTCCCTGGGATTCGTCGCCCTGGCCATCGGCGCGACCCAAGCCGCGCTGTTTGCCGACGCCGCCCGCGGCGGCGCCGCCGGCTGGATCTCGCCCCAGGCCCGGGCCGACATCGTCGACCGTCACGGCCGCCTGCTGGCCGCCGACCTGCCGCACTACGGACTCTACATCGACCCCTCTGAGGTCTGGGATGTGGCCGCCACCCGCGTGGCCCTGCGCGCCGCCCTGCCGTCGGTCGACCACGAGCGGCTTGAGCGGGCGCTGACGGGAGATCGCCGCACCTTCCTCACCGGGGGCATGACGCCGGTGGAGCGGGCCGCCATCCATCGCCTGGGCCTGCCGGGGATCACCTTCGAGCCCGAGCAGAAGCGCGTCTATCCGCTGAACAACACCGCCGCCCATCTGATCGGCTTCGCCGACACCGGCGGCCAGGGCCTGGCCGGCGCCGAGCTGGCCCTCAATGACGAGATCCGCAACCTGGCCGGCGCGGGCGGCGAGGTGGCCCTGTCCATCGACCTGCGCGTCCAGGGCGCGCTGGAGGACGAGCTGCGCAAGGCCGCCCTGACCTATGGCCCCCGCGGCGCCGTCGGCATCGTCGCCAATGTCCATACGGGCGAACTGCTCGGCGTGGCCAGCTATCCGGATTTCGACCCCAACAATCCCGGCTCGGCCTCGCCCGAGGCCCGCCTGAACCGGGCCGCCTCGGCGGTCTTCGAGATGGGCTCGACCTTCAAGGCCTTCACCGTGGCCGTCGGCCTGGACGCCGGCGTCGCCACCATGGCGTCCACCTTCGACGCCCGCGAGCCCTACAAGCTGGGCTACCGGACCATCCACGACTATCACGCCTCCCGGAAGATCCTGACGCTCGTGGAGGTGTTCCAGCACTCCTCCAACATCGGCACCGCCAAGCTGGCCGTGGGAGTTGGGCCCGAACGCCTGAGCCGCTACTTCACCGATCTTGGCCTGACCACGGCCGCGGCCATCGAGCTGAAGGAGTCGGCCTCGCCCCTGACGCCCAAGGTCTGGAACGAGGACGCCGTGGCCTCGACCTCCTTCGGCCACGGGATGAACGTCTCGCCGCTGGCCCTGACCCGGGCCATGCTGCCCCTGCTGAACGGCGGCAAGCTGGTGCCGCTCACCATCCACAAGCGCGAGCCGGGCTTCCGGCCTCCCGCCAAACAGGTGCTGTCGGAAACCACCTCGGCCCAGATGCTGCAGATCATGCGCGCCAATGTGACCGGCGGCAGCGGCGGCAAGGCCGATGCGCCGGGCCTGAGCGTCGGCGGCAAGACCGGCACCGGCGAGAAGTATGATCCCGAAATCCGCCGCTACAACGGGAAGCGCCAGGTGTCGTCCTTCGCCGCCGTCTTCCCCTCCGATGGGCCGCTGGAGAACGATCGGTATTTCGTGCTGATCCTGCTGGACGAGCCCCACGGCACGCCGGAGACCTTCGGCTATTCCACGGGCGGCTGGGTGGCTGCGCCGGCCACCGGCGCCCTCATCGCCCGGATCGCGCCGTTCCTGGGCGTCTCGCGCCATGTGGGGCCGATGGAGAACCAGCCCCGCCTGGCCTCGATCCAAACGCCGGCCGCGGGAGGTGATCTCTGATGGCGCGTCTCTCCGATCTCGTCCGGCGTGAGCTGGCCATTGATCCGCAGGTGACCGGCGTCACCGCCGATAGCCGCAAGGTTCGGCCGGGCTATCTGTTCGCCGCCCTGCCAGGCGCCCAGGCCGACGGCGCGGCCTTCGCCGCCCAGGCGGTCGCTGCGGGCGCTGTCGCCATCCTGTCGGCCGAAGCCCTCTCCGGCCTGGACGTGCCGGTGGTGACTAGCGCCGATCCCCGGCGCGCCTACGCCCTGGCCGCCGCCGCCTTCTGGGGCGCCCAGCCCCCCGTCGTGGTGGCGGTGACCGGGACCAACGGCAAGACGTCCGTCGCCACCTTCTGCCGCCAGATCTTCGCCAGCGCCGGCCGCAAGGCCGCCAGCATGGGCACCCTCGGCGTCCTGGCCACCGGGCCTGGCCTGAACGAACAGCTGACGCCGTCGGGCCTGACCACCCCGGACGCCGCCGACGTCGCCGAGCTGATGTCCCGGCTGGCTGGCCTCGGCGTGACGCACCTGGCGCTGGAAGCGTCATCCCATGGCGTCCACCAGCGTCGCCTGGATGGGGTGGCGCTGACGGCTGCGGGCTTCCTCAACCTGACCCAGGATCATCTCGACTATCACGGGGACATGGCCAGCTATCAGGCCGCCAAGCTCCGCCTGTTTGAAACCCTGCTGCCACGGGGCGCCACGGCGGTGCTCAATGCCGACTCCGAGGCCTTCCCGGCCTTCGCCGCCGCCGCCATCCAGGCGGGCCAGGCCATCCTCTCGGTGGGCGAGGGCGGCCAGAGCCTGCGCCTGGACCGCCGCGAGCTGCAGCCGGACGGTCAGCGCCTGAGCCTGATCCATGACGGCCGCACCTATGACCTGCGCCTGCCCCTGGCCGGCGCCTTCCAGGCGGCCAACGCCCTGGTCGCCGCGGGTCTCTGCCTGGCGGCCGGCGAGAGCATCGAGACGGTTCTGGCCGCCCTGGAGCGCCTGGAGGGCGCGCCGGGCCGCCTGCAGCGCGTCGGCGCCGGCCCCCGGGGCGGCGAGGCCTATGTGGACTACGCCCATACGCCCGATGGACTGGAGACGGTGCTCAAGGCCTTGCGCCCGCACACCCGCGGCCGGCTGATCGCCGTCTTCGGCGCCGGCGGCGATCGGGACGCCGCCAAGCGCCCCCTGATGGGCCAGGCCGCCGCCACGTTCGCCGACATCGCCATCGTCACCGACGACAATCCCCGCAGCGAAGACCCTGCCGCGATCCGCGCCCAGGTCCGCGCGGGCGCCCCCGACGCCCAGGACATCGGCGATCGCCGCGAAGCGATCGCCGCCGCCGTCGCCCTGCTGCGGGACGGCGACGTCCTGGTGGTGGCGGGCAAGGGCCACGAGCAGACCCAGACCATCGCCGGGGTCGTCCATCTCTTCGACGACGTGGCCGTCACCGCCCAGGCGCTGGAGGCCGTGCATGTCTGAGCCCCTCTGGACCGCCCAGGAAATCGCCCAGGCCGTGGGCGGCGAGATCATCGGCGGCGACTTCGCCTTAACTGGCCTGTCCATCGACAGTCGCTCGGTGGAGCCCGGCGACCTGTTCATCGCCCTGGCCGGCGCCCGGGATGGCCACAGCTTCGTCGCCAAGGCCCTGGCGCAGGGGGCGGCCGGCGCCCTGGTGTCGACGCCCCAGGGCGGACCGGCCGTGGTGGTCGGCGATGTCTTCCAGGCGCTCGAAGCCCTGGGCGTCGCCGCTCGGGATCGTGCGACCCAGGCCCGCCGCGGGGCGATCACCGGCTCGGTCGGCAAGACCAGCGTCACCCAGGCGGTGCGCGTCGGCCTCGCCATGGCCGGCAAGGCGCATTCGTCGGTGAAGTCCTACAACAACCATATCGGCGTGCCGCTGACCCTGGCCCGCATGCCCCGCGACACCGAGCGCGCAGTGTTCGAGATCGGCATGAACCACGCCGACGAGATCACGCCCCTGTCGCAGATGGTGCGGCCCCATGCGGCCCTGATCACCACGGTCGGCCCGGTGCATGTGGAGAATTTCCCTGACGGAGAGGCCGGGGTGGCCCACGCCAAGGCCGAGATCTTCGACGGGATCGCGCCGGGCGGCGTGGCCATCCTCAACGCCGACAATGTCTGGTTCGACCAGCTGCGCAGCGCCGCCCTGGCGGCCGGGGCGCAGGTCCGCACCTTCGGCACGTCCGAGGGCTGCGACGCGCGGCTGATGGCCTTCAATCCGGGCCCGGGCGAGGCTGTGGTGCGCGCGGTTCTGAACGGCCAGGCCCTGGACTTCCCGATCCTGCAGACCGGCTTCCACTGGGGGCTGAACAGCATGGCGGTGCTGTTGATGCTGGAGGCCCTGGACGTGACGCTCGAGGACGCCGTCACGGCCCTGGGGGCTTTCGAGCCCCTGGCCGGCCGCGGCGCCGAGCGCCAGGTGGCGATTCCCGGCGGCGCCTTCACCCTGATTGACGAGAGCTACAACGCCAATCCGATCTCCATGGCCGCGGCGATTTCCAGCCTCGGCGCCCGCAAGCCTGAGGGGCGGCGGATCGTCGCGCTGACCGACATGCTGGAGCTGGGGGCCGAGGCCGAGGCCTTCCACCGCGCCCTGGCCGCGCCCCTGGAAGCGGCCGATGTGGACCTGGTCTTCTGCGCCGGGCCCTTGATGAAATCCCTCTGGGACGCCCTTCCTTCGACTCGTCGGGGCGGGTACGCCGAGAGCGCAGCCCAGATTGGGCCGCAGGTCGTCCAGGCCGTAGAGCCCGGCGATATCGTGATGGTCAAAGGGTCCAACGGTTCCAAAGCGGGTGCGGTCGCCGCCGCCCTCGTCGAGGCTGGCCGTGAGCTGGGGGGGCAGGGCTGATGTTCTATTGGCTCTACACGCAGATGTCGGCTGAGGGGCACGTGCCCCTGCTCAACCTGCTGAAATATCTGACGTTCCGGACTGGCATGGCGCTGTTTACAGCCCAGCTGGTGGTCATGCTCATGGGCTCGCGCTTCATCCGCTGGATGCAGGCCAAGCAGGGCAAGGGCCAGCCGATCCGCGCCGACGGCATAGAGCGCCACATCGTCGAAAAGGCCGGCACGCCGACCATGGGCGGGGTGATGATCCTGGCCGGGCTGATCGTCGGCACCCTGCTGTGGGCCGATCTCTCCAACATCTATGTCTGGGTGGTGCTGTTCGTCACCGCCAGCTACGGCGTCCTGGGCTTCACCGACGACTACGCCAAGGTGACCAAGCAGACGACGGCCGGGGTCTCCAGCCGGGTGCGCCTGATCCTCGAAGTGGCCATCGCGCTCGCCGCCGTGGCCATCCTGATCATCTATGGCGGCCGGACGGCGGAGTCGCCGGAACTGCCGACCTCGGTGGCCTTCCCCATCTTCAAGCAACTGCTGCTGGACATGGGCTGGTTCTATCTGGTGTTCGGGGCCCTGGTGATTGTGGGGGCGGCCAATGCGGTGAACTTCACCGATGGCCTGGACGGCCTGGCCACCGTGCCGGTGATGATCGCCGCCGCGGCCTTTGGCCTGATCGCCTATCTCGTCGGCAACTACCTGTTCTCCAACTACCTGCAGCTCCATTTCGTGCCGGGGGTAGGGGAGGTGGCCGTGCTGTGCGGCGCCATCATCGGCGCTGGCCTGGGCTTCCTCTGGTACAACGCCCCGCCGGCCAAGATCTTCATGGGCGACACCGGCTCCCTGGCCCTGGGCGGCGCCCTGGGCGCCGTGGCGGTGGCCACCAAGCACGAGATCGTCCTGGCCATCGTCGGCGGCCTGTTCGTGCTGGAGACCCTGTCGGTGATGATCCAGGTGGCGTCGTTCAAGCTCACCGGCCGCCGCGTCTTCCGCATGGCGCCGATCCACCACCATTTCGAAAAGCTTGGCTGGTCGGAGTCCACCGTAGTGATCCGGTTCTGGATCGTCGCGGTCATGCTGGCCCTGCTGGGTCTTGCGACCCTGAAGCTGCGATAGGGAGGCTGGCGCGCAAACCATGATCCCGGTCCGCGGTTTCGAAGGCAAGACAGTGGCTGTGTTCGGCCTGGCCCGTACGGGGCTTGCGGCGGCGCGCGCCCTGCAGGCCGGCGGGGCCCAGGTGGCCCTGTGGGACGACCGGCCCGCCGCCCGCGAAGCCGCCCTGGCCGAGGGCTTCGAACTGACTGACCTGAACTCCGCTGACTGGTGGGGCTTTTCGGCCCTGCTGCTGTCGCCCGGCGTGCCGCTGACCCACCCCGCGCCGCACTGGACCGTCGAGCGCGCCAAGGCCGCCGGGGTCGAGATCGTCGGCGATATCGAGCTCTTCGCCCGGGCCGTGAACGCTGCGCCCGAGCATAAGCGGCCCAAGGTCGTGGCCATCACCGGCACCAACGGCAAGTCCACCACCACGGCGCTCATCGCCCATATCTGCGCCAGCGCCGGCCGCGACACCCGCATGGGCGGCAATATCGGCGTCGGCGTGCTGGGCCTCGAGGACATGCATGGCGGCGCGGTCTATGTGCTGGAGATGTCGTCCTATCAGCTCGACCTGACCTCGAGCCTGAAGCCCGACGTCTCCCTGCTGCTGAACATCACGCCTGACCACCTGGATCGCCATGGCGGCATGGACGGCTATGTGGCCGCCAAGCGCCGGGTGCTGTTGAACCAGGGCAAGGGCGACACCGCCATCATCGGGGTGGACGACCCCTATGGTCAGCGCATCTGCACCGAGGTGGTGGCCGCCAATCGCCGCACCATCGTGCCGATCTCGTCCAGCAAGGCCATCGGCCGGGGCGTCTATGTGCTCCAGGGCCTGCTCTATGACGCCACCGGTGAGCGGGCCGTCGAGATCGCCGACCTGCTGCGGGCCCGCTCCCTGCCGGGCCGTCATAACTGGCAGAACGCCGCGGCGGCCTATGCCGCGGCCCGGGGCCTGGGCCTGACGCCGGAAGAGGCGGCCGAGGGGCTGATGACCTTCCCCGGTCTCGCCCACCGGATGGAGACGGTCGGCCAGGTCGGCCGGGTGCGCTTCGTCAACGACTCCAAGGCCACCAACGCCGACGCCGCCCGCCAGGCCATGTCGAGCTATCCCAAGATCTACTGGATCGCCGGCGGCCAGGCCAAGGCCGGCGGCATCGAAGGTCTGGCCGACCTCTTTCCCCGCATCGAAAAGGCCTATCTGATCGGCGAGGCCTCCCATGTGTTCGCCGATGTCCTGACCGGCAAGGCGCCCGTGGCCGAGTGCGGGACCCTGGAGCGGGCCGTCGAGCGGGCCTATGCCGACGCCGCCGCCTCGGGACAGGACGCCGTCGTCCTGCTGTCGCCGGCCTGCGCCTCCTTCGACCAGTTCGCTGATTTCGAAGCCCGCGGGGACGCCTTCCGTCTTGCAGTCCAGGGCCTTGAGGCGCCTGTGCAGCGGGGCGCCCGGGCATGAGCGCCGCCGATCCTGCGGCTGATCCCGCCGCCCGGCCCAACCAGGCCCACGCCTTCGCCCGCAGCGACCGCTCGGCGATCGGCGTCTGGTGGTGGACCATCGACCGCTGGCTGCTGGGCGCCGTGGCCGTCCTGATCGGCCTTGGCATCCTCCTGGCCTTCTCCGCCAGTCCGGCGGCGGCGGCGCGGATGAATGTCGGCGACCCCTTCCATTTCGCCATCCGGCAATGCGTGTTCGCCGTGATCGGCGCGGCGGTGCTGGTCGGCACATCGATGCTCGACATCAAGTCGGTGCGGCGGGCGGCCTTCTTCATCTTTGTCGGCGCGATCCTGCTGATGATCGCCCTGCCGTTCCTGGGCCACAACGCCAAGGGCGCCACCCGCTGGGTCCAGTTCGCCGGCTTCACCCTGCAGCCGTCGGAATTCATGAAGCCGGCGCTGATCGTCCTGGTGGCCTGGATGTTCTCCGAGGGCCAGAAGGGGCAGGGCGTGCCCGGCGTCAGCATCGCCTTTGGCCTCTATGTGCTGGCCGTGGCGCTGCTGCTGATGCAGCCGGACCTCGGCCAGACCGTGCTGATCACCATCGCCTTCGGGGCGGCCTTCTGGATGGCCGGCGTGCCGCTGTCCTGGGTCATGCTGCTGGCGGGGACGGCGATCGCCGGCCTGTTCAGCACCTATTTCGTCTTCCCCCATGTGGCCGACCGGGTGAACCGCTTCTTCCGCCCCGAGGCCGCCGACACCCACCAGGTGGACCGGGCGGCCGAGGCCATTGCGGCGGGGGGCCTGTTCGGGCGGGGCCCTGGCGAAGGGGTCATGAAGCGGCACGTGCCCGACCTGCACAACGACTTCATCTATTCGGTGGGCGCCGAGGAATACGGCCTGATCTTCAGCCTGATCATCCTGGCGCTGTTTTCCCTGATCGTCATCCGCGGCCTCTACAAGGCGATGAAGCTCAGCAACGCCTTCGAGCAGGTGGCTGCGGCCGGCCTGTTCGTGCTGGTGGGCCAGCAGGCGATCATCAATGTGGCGGTGAACCTGAACCTGATCCCCACCAAGGGCATGACCTTGCCCTTCCTGTCCTATGGCGGCTCGTCCCTGATCGCCTCGGGCCTCACCCTCGGCCTGGCCTTGGCCCTGACCCGTCGTCGGCCGGGCGCCTACGCCCCGTCCGAAGGGCTCGCCAAGGCCGGCGCCTTCGCCTAAACGCAAGCCATGCGTAAGCTCGCCGTGGTCGCCGCCGGGGGAACCGGAGGCCATCTCTTTCCCGCCCAAGCCCTCGCAGAGACGCTGCTCGCCCGCGGCTGGCGGGTGGTGCTCGCCTCGGACGAGCGCGTCGCCGCCTTCGCCGAGAACTTTCCGGCCGAACAGCGGATCGGCCTGTCGGCCCGCACCTTCAAGTCCGGCGATCCCATCGGCATGGCCCAGGCGGGACTGGCGATCATCCAGGGGGTGATGCAGGCCCGGGCCGCCTTCCGTCGCCTGGACCCCGCCGTGGTGGTGGGCTTCGGCGGCTATCCGTCCGTGCCTGGCCTGTTGGCCGGGATCACCCAGGGCCGGCCGACCGTGATCCACGAGCAGAACGCCGTCATGGGCCGGGCCAATCGCCGTCTGGCCAGCCATGTGACCGCCGTCGCCTGCGCCTTCCCGACCCTGCAGAAGGCCCCGCCCAAGGTGGCGGAAAAGGCCGTGGCGGTGGGCAATCCTGTGCGCCAGGAAATCCGCGACCTGGCCGACAAGCCCTATCTGCCGCCCGAGGAGGGCGGCACATTGCGCCTGCTGGTCACCGGCGGCAGCCAGGGCGCGCGCCTGCTGTCGGAGCTGATGCCCGAGGCCATCCGCGCCCTGCCGGAGGATCTGCGGGTGCGCCTGCGGGTCCAGCAACAGACCCGCAAGGAGTCCATGGACGGCGCCCGGCGCATCTATGCCGACGCCATGGTCGAGGCCGAGATCGCGCCGTTCTTCCGCGACATGGCCACCCGCCTGCGCCAGGCCCACCTGGTGGTCGGCCGCGCCGGCGCCGGCACGGTGTGCGAGTTCGCCATCGCCGGCCGGCCCTCGATCCTGGTGCCCCTGGCCATCGCGCTGGACGACGACCAGGGCCAGAACGCCCAGGTCATGGCCGACGCTGGCGGCGCCGTGATCGCCCGCGAGAACCAGCTGACGGTGGATTCCATGTCCAACGCCCTGGAAAAGCTGCTGACCAATCCCGAGCGCCTGGCCCGCATGGCCGCCGGCGCCCGGTCCATCGCCAAGCCGGACGCCGCCGAGCGTCTGGCCGACCTGGTCGAACAGACCGCCGCCCAGGGCCGCTAGGCCCGTTTCTCAAGCCACAGGCCTCGCCGCCCCATGAACCGCCGCCCCGTCCCCTTCGAACTCGGTCCCGTCCACTTCATCGGGATCGGCGGCATCGGCATGAGCGGCATCGCCGAGATCATGCTGCGCATCGGCTATACGGTGCAGGGCTCGGACTCCAAGGCCAGCGCCAACACCGAGCGCCTGGAGAAGCTGGGGGCCAAGATCTTCATCGGCCACGAGGGCGGTCAGGTCGAAGGCGCCTCGGCGGTGGTCTATTCCACGGCGGTGAAGCAGGACAATCCCGAGATGCAGGCGGCCCGGGAACGGCGCCTGCCCCTGGTGCGCCGGGCCGAGATGCTGGCCGAGCTGATGCGCCTGCAGTTCTCGGTGGCTGTCGGCGGCACGCATGGCAAGACCACCACCACCTCGATGATCGCCTCCCTGCTGGACGCCGGCGGCCTTGATCCCACGGTGGTCAATGGCGGGATCATCAACGCCTATGGCACCAACGCCAAGGTGGGCGAGGGGGACTGGATCGTCGTCGAGGCCGACGAGAGCGACGGCACCTTCCTGAAGCTGAAGTCCACCGTCGCGGTGGTCACCAATATCGACCCCGAGCACCTGGATCACTACGGCGACTTCGAAGCGGTGAAGAAGGCCTTTCAGGACTTCATCGAGAACATCCCCTTCTATGGCTTCGCGGCGGTCTGCACCGACCATCCCGAGGTGCTGGCCCTGACCTCCCGGGTCGAGAACCGCCGGCTGGTGACCTATGGGGTCAATCCCCAGGCCGAGGTCCGCGCCGAGAAGATTTCCATGGGCCCCGACGGCGCCCATTTCGACGTGGTGATCCGCCCCCTGCAGGGCGAGCCGATCCGCATGGACAACCTGCACATGCCCATGGCCGGCATGCACAATGTCCTGAACGCCCTGGCCGCCGTGGCCGTGGCCCGCGAACTGTCGGTGGACGCCGAGGCGATCCGCGCCGGCCTCACCGGCTTTGGCGGGGTCAAGCGCCGCTTCACCACCACCGGAACCTCCGGCGGCGTGCGGGTGATCGACGACTATGGCCACCATCCCGTCGAGATCAGCTCGGTGCTGAAGGCGGCGCGGGCGGTGACCAATGGCCGGGTTCTGGCCGTGGTCCAGCCCCATCGCTATTCCCGGCTCAAGGACCTGTTTGAGGACTTCTGCGCCTGTTTCAGCGACGCCGACGTGGTGATCGTGGCCGATGTCTATGCGGCCGGCGAAACGCCTCTGGCCGGCGCCAGCCGCGAGGCCCTGGTGGATGGCCTGCGCCGCTACGGCCATCGCCGCGCCCTGCCGCTGCCTGGCCCGAAAGACCTGGCCCGCCTGGTGCTGCAGGAGGCCAAGGACGGCGACCTGGTAGTCTGCCTCGGCGCCGGCGACATTACGACCTGGGCCTACGCCCTGCCGGGCGAACTCGACGCCTTGCGCAGCGCCGCCCCATGACCTGGCGTGATCGCCTGCCGGCTGTGCGCGGCAAGCTGCTGCGGGACGAGTCGCTCTCGCCCTTCACCTGGTTCCGGGTGGGCGGGGCCGCCGATGTGCTGTTCCTGCCGGCCGACAGCGACGACCTGGCGAGCTTCCTGCGCGGCCTCGACCCGGCGGTCCCCGTCACCGTCCTGGGGGTCGGCTCCAACGTCATCGTCCGGGACGGCGGGGTCGAGGGCGTGGTCGTGCGCCTGGCCGGCCGGGCCTTTGGCCAGATCACGGTCGAGGGCCTGAAGGTCACCGCCGGCTCTGCGGCTCTGGACGCCATGGTCGCCCGCGCGGCGGCCAAGGCGGGCGTGGCGGGCCTGGAATTCTATGCCGGCATCCCCGGCTCCATCGGCGGCGCCCTGACCATGAACGCCGGCTGCTATGGCGCCGAGACCAAGGACGTGCTGGTCTCCGCCTGGGGGATCGACCGCACGGGCGCCCGTCGGGACTTCGCCCTGGCCGACTTCGGCTACACCTATCGCCATAGCGCGGCGCCCGCCGACATCATCTGGATCGAGGCGGTCTATGAGGGCCAGGCCGACGACCCCGCCGCCATCACCACCCGCATCGACGAGATCACCACCCGGCGGGAGACCACCCAGCCGATCCGCGAAAAGACCGGCGGCTCCACCTTCAAGAACCCGCCAGGCCACTCGGCCTGGAAGCTGGTGGACGAGGCCGGCTGGCGCGGCAAGCCCCACGGCGGCGCCATGTTCTCCCCCCTCCACGTCAACTTCATGATCAACACCGGCGAGGCCACGGCGGCCGATCTGGAAGGCCTCGGCGAAGCGGTGCGCGCCGATGTGGCGGACAAGCTGGGCGTATCCCTCGACTGGGAAATCAAGCGGATCGGGCGAGCGGGCTGAGGCTCAGGTCGCGGGGATGTCTTCGCCAAAGCGCCAGGGATCAATCACCTTCAGGCCGCCGGCCATAAACGCGCTCACGTCGCGGGACGCTACGGCGAACCCGTGCACCGCAGCAATTGCGGCGATGTAGCCATCTGGCGTGGGAAAGCCCCTGCCGGCCACACGAGCCGTGACGGCCTGATCGGCGTAGCGCTGCGCCGCCCTTATGTCGAAAGGCAGTACGCGGTCGGCAAACAGGGTCAGCACGCCATCCACCACCGCATGCAGCCGGTCCTTCCGTGCTCCCGCCGGGAGCACGCCGACGCCGAATAGGAGTTCGGCGACGGTGACGCTGGAGATGAACAGCGTCTCGGCCGCCTGTGCGTCAAGCCAGCGAAGAACTGCCGGATGCGGCTCAGGCTTCATCGCCTCCGAGACGACATTGGTATCGAGCAGGATCATTCGAACCGCAGGGGTTCGGCAGGCGTCCTGTCGCGGGTTTCGTCGAGCGCTTCAACATCTGCATTGGTGAGCCCGATGTTCCGGCTCATCTCGGCCAGCGCTGTGCCAAGCCGAACCCGGCTCGCCGGCCGCACGGCCGCTTCTAGTATGACGCGCATCTCAGCCTCGGTGCTGCGACCATGCTGCGCAGCCCGCACCTTCAAGGCGCGGTGGGCCTCATCTGAAAGGTTGCGAATGGTCACGGCGGCCATGATGGCTAAGACTCACATTGACAGCATTGATGGCAATTTACTGAATATGCCATCGCCGCTCAAGGGGGCCAGCGTTGAACTTCGACATCTTCGGTAAGCGCTCGTAGGGTTGGTCGTGGGCACAGAACCGCCAATCATCATTCATCCCCGGGTACGAGCCTGGCTCGAAATCCGTGAGCCGCTTGAGCGACAGCTGTCTCCCCTGGGACGAGCGGCCATGCAGACTCTGGGGCTGGCCGAAGGCGAACGCGTCCTGGATGTCGGTTGCGGGGTTGGCGGCACGCCCATCGATCTCGCCCAGGCTGTCGGGCCGAGCGGATGGGTCGTGGGATTGGAGCTTCTGCCCGCCGCCGTCGAGGCGGCGAGGCGGACAGAGGGCCTGCCGGCCAATGTCTCGTTCGAATGCGGCGACGCACAGACAATCCCGCTCGCCCCAGGCGCATTCGATGCGATCTTCTCCCGGTTTGGGATGATGTTCTTCGCCAAGCCGGCGGACGCCCTGAGCAATCTGAGGCAGGCGTTGCGTCCTGGGGGGCGGATGAGTTTCGTTTGCTGGAGAGCGCTGTCGGAGAACGAGCTCGATAGCTTCCCGCTAGGCGCCGCTGCGCCGTATCTACCGGATGAGCTTGTGACCCAGGCCCCGAAGGCCGCCCCGTTCTCGTTCTCCGATCCCGACCACCTATTGAACCTCATGCGGGCGGCCGGCTTCAGAGCGATCAGGATCGATGCTCATGACGCGCTTGTCAGCAGTGGAGACCTGGAGTCCATGGTCGAGGTCTGTTCGCGGGTCGGTGCGCTCGGCGCCATCCTGCGTGAGCATACCCATCTCGTCCCAGAGGCGACCTCGGCCCTGAGGGAGGCTCTGGCCGCCCGGGACGGGCCGGGCGGTCCAGGGTTGCGCGCCTCAACCTGGATTGTCTCCGCCCAAGCCGGTTGAGCCTGCGACACTCTTCCTACGCTCGACGCGCCTACGCAGCGCGCTGCTGGCCTGGCCCACCTAAGGCGAGTGGCCATCGGACTGGCGGTCGAGGCGCCACCCGTCGGACCTAGTCTACGGCAAGCCGCTTCTGCATGAAGTAGCGTGGGAATATTGGTGATGGTCCGTCCAACTGCCCAAACACCTCAAATCCTAGCCGCTCGTAGAAGGGCCGCGCCTGGAAGGCGTAGGTGTCCAACCACATGTGACGGCAAGTGAGCCGTCGGGCTTCGTCCTCAGCCTGCCTCATAAGTTCCCGCCCGAAACCCTGTCCGCGAGCGTGCTCTGGCACAACCACGAGGCCGATATAAAAGGACCCCCATAGCGCGAGCGCCCATAGGCCCCCAGCGACTGCTGGGGCGCCGTCATGACTCAGCGTCAGGGCGAAGGACGTACCCTCCGCTTCGCTGGCGATGGTCTGGTTGAAGGCGAGCAGAGGCGCCCAGATGGGCATGTAGGCTGCGCCGGGATCGGCGGCGGCTGCGATCGTGTAGGTCATAGCTCTTCCGGTCTGAAGGAGGGGTGGTGATGGCGGACAAGCGCCAACACGGCCGCAGGCGACGGACCTGTGGCGCGAGGCTCTTCCGGAGAGCCGACTTCAGACTGCGACGAAACCGATCATGTGCAGAGCTTAGTTGGGAGGCGATGGATATCAATGGCCCCATGAAAGCGCGCTTCGAACGCTTCCCGTTTACATCGTAAGCTAACACTGTTTAGATCACCCCTCCAAAGGGATGGGGTGAGCCATGCGCAGGACCTGTGCGAAGGCGTTTCTGGGGTTGGGTATGGCGGGGTTGCTCGCCGCCTGCGGGGGCGCTGATCCTGAGGCGGCCACGGCACCCTTGCCGGCGGTAGAGGCGGTCGCGGTGCGCGATCCCAGCGGGGCGTCGCAGATCACCGCCACCGGCGCCCTGGCCCGCCAGCGGGAGGCGCAGCTGTCGTTCCGCGTGCCCGGCGTCATTACAGAACTCACCGTGGACGAGGGCGACACCGTCCGCGCCGGCCAGGTCATTGCGCGCCTGGACCCCACGACGGTGGAGGCCGGCCGCCAGCGGGCCCAGGTGGAGCTTGACCGCGCCCGTCGCGACCTGGAGCGGGACCAGGCCCTGTTCGACAAGGGCTTTGTCAGCCGCCAGCGGATCGATGATCGCAAGAGCGCGCTCGCCGCCGCCGAGGCGGCCTATGCGTCGGCCGCCTTCGACCGCCGCTGGGCGACCCTGACGGCGCCGGCCGCCGGCGTCGTCCTGTCGCGGACCATGGCGGCGGGGCAGGTGGTCCAGGCCGGCCAGGCGGTGGTCACGCTCGCCGACGCCGGCTCGCCCCTGGTGCTGCGCGCGCCGGTCCCCGATAGCCAGGCGGCCCGCATCGCCATGGGGGCCTCAGCCCAGGTGCGGGTGGGGGATCAGACCCTGCCGGGCCGGGTCATCCTGATCGGCGGCGAGAGCGGGGCGTCCACCGGCACGGTGGATGTGGAGATCGAGATCGCCGCGGCGCCGGGCCTTCGCAGCGGCCAGGTGGCCACCGCCTCGATCGGCGCCGCCCCCAGCCTGGGCGGCGAGGCGGGCTATGCCCGGGCGCCGGCCGAGGCGATCCAGGAGGCCGACAACGGCCGCGCCTTCGTCCTGCGCCTGGACAACGGGGTCGCGCGACGCACGGCGGTGGAGTTTGGCGGCTTTGACGGGGATGACGCCCTGATCCGCGGCCTGCCGGCTGGAGCGCGGGTGATCACGGCCGGCGGCGGCTTTGTCGGCGACGGCGACAAGGTGCAGGTGGTCGATCCCACGGCCCTGGTCGCCCAGGCCCAGAACGCCCGGGGCGCGGCGCAATGACCTTCGATCCCGCCGGCTTCGCCGTCCGCAGGTGGCAGTTCACCCTGGTGGCCTTCGCCCTGCTGACGGCGCTCGGCCTCAACGCCTTTTCCAGCATCCCCCGGTCCGAGGACCCGCATTTTCCAATCCCCGTCATGATCGTCCGCGCCGTCCTGCCCGGCGCCGAGCCCACCGAGATGGAGCAGCTGATCGCCGATCCGCTGGAGGACGCCCTCGACGGCCTCGACGATGTGGGCGAGATCCGCTCCACCAGCCAGGACGGCTCGGCCGTGGTCCAGGTGGAGTTCGACTGGAGCGTCGACACCGACCGCAAATATGACGAGGTGGTGCGCGAGGTGAACGCCCTGCGGCCGACCCTGCCGGCCGGCCTCGCCCTGCTGGAGGTGCGCCGGGCGCGCACCACCGAGGTGGCGGTGGTGCAGGTGGCCCTGGTCAGCGAGCACCTGCCCATGCGCCGCCTGGAAAAGGTGGCCGAACGCCTGCGCGAACGCCTGGCCCGGGCGCCGGGCGTGCGACAGGCCGAATATTGGGGGGCGCCGCCGTCGGAGGTGCAGGTGGCCCTGGACCTGCCCAGGCTGGCGGCCCTGCAGCTGCCGGCCACCGCCGTCGCCGACGCCCTGGCCGCGGCCGGCGCCGAGGCGCCTATCGGCGCGGTCCATGCCGGCGACCGCCGGTTCAACGTCAAGGCCGGCGGCGCCTTTCGTGATCTCGAGGCCATTCGCCAGACGCCGGTGCGGTCGGTGAACGGCCAGGTGGTGCGGGTCCAGGACGTGGCCCGGGTGGACTGGTCGCAGGCTGAGCCCACCCACCTGGCGCGGTTCAATGGCGCGCGCGCCGTGTTCGTCACCGTCAAGCAGAAGGACGGGGCCGACGTCGCCAAGCTGACCGCCGGGGTCAACGCCGCCCTGGACGAGTTCGAAAGGACCCTGCCTTCGGGGGTGAAGCTGGAGCGCGGCTTCCAGCAGGCGGAGAATGTGAAGCACCGGCTCAACCGCCTGTTCCGGGACTTCGGCCTGGCGCTGACCCTGGTGCTGATCACCCTGCTGCCCCTGGGCTTCCGGGCCGGGGTTGTGGTGATGATGTCGATCCCGCTGTCGCTGCTGATCGGGCTTTCGGTGATGCAGGGACTGGGCTTCACCCTGAACCAGCTGGCCATCGCCGGCTTCGTGCTCAGCCTTGGCCTGCTGGTGGATGACTCCATCGTGGTGACCGAGAACATCGCCCGGCGCCTGCGGGCCGGGGAGGACCGCACGACGGCCGCCATCAACGGCACGCGGCAGATCTCCATGGCCGTGCTCGGCTGTACGGCCACCCTCATGCTGGCCTTCCTGCCGCTGATGTTCCTGCCGGAGGGTGCGGGCGCCTATATCCGCTCCCTGCCGGTGGCGGTGCTGACCACGGTGGGGGCTTCGCTCCTGGTGTCGCTGACCGTCATCCCCTTCCTGGCCAGCCGCATCCTGTCGCGGCATGAGGACCCGGAGGGCAATGCGATCCTGCGGACGATCAATGGCGCCATCCATCGCTTCTACACGCCCATCCTGCACCGGGCCCTGGCGCGGCCGTGGGCGGCGCTGGGGATCATCCTCGCCATCTGCGCCACCACCATCCCGATGCTGGGGGCCATCGGCTCCTCCCTGTTCCCGCCGGCCGAGACGCCGCAGTTCATCGTGCGGATCGAAACTCAGCAGGGAACCTCGATGGCCAAGACCGACGAGGCCCTGCGCTATGTGGAGGCCCGCCTGGCCCAGGAAGAGGCGGTGGTCTGGCGCGCGGCGAACCTTGGCCGCGGCAATCCGCAGATCTTCTACAATGTGAACCAGGCTGAGCCGCAGCCCAACTATGCCGAGGTCTATGCGTCCCTGGCCGCCTGGGAGCCGGGCGAGAGCCCAGAGCTGCTGGATAGCCTGCGGCGGGATTTCGACCTCTATCCCGGGGCGCGGATCCGGGTGATCGTGTTCGAGAATGGCCCGCCCATCGAGGCCCCGATCGCGGTGCGGCTGCAGGGCCAGGACCTCAGCGTTCTCAAGGCCCTGGCGGCCCAGGCCGAGGCGGTGCTGAAGGCGACGCCGGGCGCCCGCGATGTCGCCAACCCCATGCGCCTGGACCGGACTGACCTCGACCTCGGCCTGGACGAGGCCAAGGCCGCCGCATTGGGCGTGCCGGCCGGCGCCGGCCGCCGCATCACCCGCCTGGCGCTGTCTGGGGAGTCCGTCGCCCGCTACCGCGACGCCGACGGTGACGATTACGCCGTCAATGTCCGCCTGCCGATGGAGGGCCGCAACGAACTGGCGGCCCTGGACGGGATCTATCTGCCGACCACCACGGGCCAGAACGTGCCCATGGCCGCGGTGGCGACGCCGGTCCTGACGTCCAGCCCCGCGCGGATCGACCGGGTGGATCGCCTGCGGACGGTCACCATCACCGCCTATGTCAGCACCGGCTACCTGACGTCCAAGGTGACCTCGGACGCCCAGGCGCGGCTCGATGACGCGATCGTCCTGCCGCCCGGCTACGGCCTGTCCCTGGGCGGCCAGGCCGAGGCCCAGTCGGAGAGCTTTGCGGGGCTGGGGGCAGCGGTGATGATCGCCATCTTCGGCATCCTGGCCGTGCTGGTCCTGGAGTTCGGCAAGTTCAAGACCGCCCTTGTGGTGGCCGGGATCATTCCGCTCGGCCTGTTCGGCGCCGTCGCCGCCCTCTGGCTGACCGGCGATTCCATGTCCTTCACCGCCACCATCGGCATGATCGCCCTGATCGGCATCGAGATCAAAAACTCCATCCTGCTGGTGGACTTCACCGAACAGCTCCGGCGCACCGGCGTGCCCCTGCGCGCGGCCATCGAGCGGGCGGGCGAGGTCCGCTTCCTGCCGGTGCTGCTGACCTCGGTCACCGCCATCGCCGGGCTGACGCCGCTGGCCCTGGAGGGGTCAGGCCTCTATTCGCCCCTGGCCATCGCCATCATGGGCGGACTGGTCACCTCGACCTTCCTGTCGCGGGTCGCCACCCCGGTCATGTACTGGCTGCTCTCGCGTGGCGAGCAAGAGCGGGAGCCGGACGCCGCCGCCGACGCCGTGCTGACCGCCCCGTCACCGATGATCTGAGGAGGCGAGGGCGCTTGACGCGCCGGCCCTGGCCGCCGAAGGGGAGGCCTCAAGCCCTCCGCAACACGAGACGCCCATGGCCTTTTCCGTCGCCGGTAAACACGTCGCCGTCCTGCTGGGCGGCCTCTCGCCCGAGCGGGAGGTCAGCCTGGTTTCCGGCGCGGCCTGCGCTGACGCCCTGGAGCGCCTGGGCGCCCAGGTCACCCGTCTGGACGCCGGCCGCGACGTGGCCCAGCGTCTGGCTGACCTCAAGCCCGACGTCTGCTTCAACGCCCTGCATGGGGAGTGGGGGGAGGATGGCTGCGTCCAGGGCGTGCTCGAAACCCTCGGCCTGCCCTACACTCATTCCGGCGTGCTGGCCTCGGCGCTCGCCATGGACAAGGCCAAGGCCAAGGCCGTCCTGGCCGCCGCCGGGGTGACGGTGCCGGGCGGCGGGCTGTTCAACCGGTTCGAGGCCGCCGCCGACCACGTCATGGCGCCGCCCTATGTGGTCAAGCCTAACGCCCAGGGGTCGTCCGTCGGCGTCTTCCTGGTCTTCGAGGGCGCGAATCGGCCGCCGCAGGAGCTGGTGGCGCCGAGCTGGACCTTCGGCGAAGAGGTGATGATCGAGCCCTATATCCGCGGAAAAGAGCTCGCCTGCGGCGTTATGGCCGGCAAGGCGATGACGGTGACCGACATCGTGCCCAGGACGGGGTTCTATGACTATGAGGCCAAGTACGGGGAGGGGGGGTCCGACCACGTAATCCCGGCTCAAATTCCGCCGCATGTCTTTGAAAAGGCGATGGAACTGAGTGAGAGGGCGCACGCAGCCCTGGGTTGCCGTGGAGTGACCCGGTCGGATCTTCGTTATGACGACATTAACGACATTCTGGTCCTCTTGGAGGTCAATACCCAGCCCGGCATGACGCCGACCTCGCTCGTCCCCGAGCAGGCGGCCAAGCTCGGGGTGGATTTCGACCAACTGGTGCATTGGATTACGGAGGACGCCTATGCCCGCGGCATTGCGGGGGGGAGCGCGGACTAAGGCGAAGCCCCGGGCCAAAGCGCCCTCCAGTCCCCGAAAGACCCGCGGCGCGTCCAAGGCTCAGGCGGCATATGCGCCGGGCAAGCTGGGCGCGGCCCGCGGCCTTGGCCTGTCCCCCGGACATGCCCTGATCGCGGCCGGCGGCGTACTGGCCTTGACCCTGGTGGTCGCCCTGTCCACCGGCGACCGCGCCGAGAAGATCGGCCAGGGAACCCAGGCCGCGCTGGGCCGCCAGTTCGCCAGCCTCGGGTTCCGCCTCAACGCCGTCCACGTCCAGGGCGCTTCGCCGGCCGCCACCGCCGACATCCTGGCCGCCGCCGGCGTCTACAAGGATCAGCCAGTGCTGGGCCTGGACCTCGACGCCCTGCGCGCCCGAGTTGAGGCCGTGGGCTGGGTCGAGGAGGCGCGGGTCGTGCGCCTGCTGCCCGACACCCTGATCATCGCCATTTCTGAACGCAAGCAACTGGCCGTCTGGCAGCACAACGGCGCCAGCCGGGTCATCGACGCCGAGGGCAAGGTCATTCCCGAGGCCAACCCCCTGCGCTCGGCCAACCTCCCCCTGGTGGTCGGCCAGGGCGCCGACCAGCACGCCGCAGCCATCCTGCCGCGGATCGCCTCCCGGCCCAGGCTGATGAGCCGGGTGGAGGCCCTGGTGCGGGTGGATGACCGGCGTTGGGACCTGCGGCTCAAGGACGGATCCCTCGTTCAACTCCCGGCGGTCGACGAAGAAGCGGCCCTGATTCAGCTGGAACAGCTCGACCAGCGCTCACGGATACTCGAGCTGGGCTTTGCACGGATCGACCTGCGCGATCCGACGATGGTGGCGGTGCGGCCGCGTGACCAGGTCCGCTCCGGCGGCCTGGTCGCCGACGGCGCCTAGGTGGTGGAAGGAAGAACCGTGCCGTTCGGGACCAAAACGGTCGAAAAACACAGCAGTCGCGACAGTCTGAAGGCGGCCCTGGGGCGTCAACCCCTGGTGGCGGCCGTGGATCTGGGCGCCTCCAAGGTCTCCTGCTTCATCATGAAGCCGGAAGGCGTGCGCCGGGCTGACCGGACACTGACGGCGGCCGGGGTGGGCTATGTCCAGTCCCGGGGGATCCGGGGCGGCGCCATTGTCAATCTGGACGAGGCCTCCGACGCCATCGCCCAGGCTGTCGAGCGCGCCGAGAACGTGGCGGGCGTCAACGTCCAGGGCGTGACCGTGGCCATGGCCGGCGGCCAGCTGAAGAGCCACCGCATTTCCGGCCGCGTCTCCCTCGGCGCCCGGCCGATCTCCGACCATGACCTGGTGCGCGCCATCCATGCGGCCCTGGCGCAGGTCAAGCTGCCCGACCGTCGCGCCGCCCACATCCTGCCCATCGCCTGGCGGGTGGACGGCCAGAGCGGCGTGCGCGACCCCCGCGCCATGTTCGGCCGCAGCCTGGCGGTGGAGCTGCTGGTGGTCTCGGTCAGCGAGACCGCCTTCCAGACGCTCGGCGCCTGTGTGGAGCGGGCGCACCTGCAGTTCGAAGGCGTGGTCGCCGCGCCCTTCGCCTCGGCCCTGGCGGCCCTGGAGGAGGACGAGATGGACCTGGGCGCCGTGTGCATCGACATGGGCGGCGGTTCGACCTCGGCGGCGGTGTTCACCGCCGGCAGCCTGGTGCATGTGGAAACCCTGCCGGTGGGGGGGCAGCACGTCACCGCCGACATCGCCCGCGGGCTGTCGACCTCCATGGCCGGCGCCGAGCGTATCAAGACCCTGCATGGCTCGGCCATCGCCTCGGCCAATGAGGATCGGGAGATGATCGAGGCCCCGCCCCGGGGCGACGATCCTGGCGCAGGCCCGGTGATCGCGCCGCGCTCCTTGCTCAAGGGCATCATCGCCCCGCGGGTGGAGGAAACCCTGGAACTGCTCCGCGACCGCCTCAAGGCGTCGGGCGCGCCAGTGGAGGCCGGGGCCAGCCTCGTCCTGACCGGCGGGGCCAGCCAGTTGGCCGGGGTCCGCGAGGTGGCCGTGCGGGTGTTCGACCGGCCGGTGCGTCTGGGGCGTCCGCGCCGGGTGCCGCATCTGGCCGACGCCGCCTCGGGCCCGGCCTTCTGTGCGGCGGCCGGCGTGCTGCATCGCGCCGCCTTTGGGCCGCGCGAAGCGGTCTCGGCGAAAAACGCCTCAGGCGCCCGCAGCCGGCGGGAAAGTCTTGATCCTCGGGCCAACCCGGTGACCAAGGCTGCGGCCTGGCTGCGGGAAAATCTCTAGGACCAAGACTAGATTCGCTGCGGCCAAGGTTAGGCGGGCCAATGGAATCTTGCGCTCTATGTGCGCCACGCCGTCGCAGTTCCGCGGCGGCGTGGTCACCGTAGACGGCCAAAATTTGGCCTTAAGCCTTATTCCACAACCAAAAAATGCGGGTCGTATAGGTCGACGGACCTCCGACTCAATGTAAGCGGTTTACGTTCGATTAAGGATGATGGTCGCTTAGTTAACCGCATCCCAATCGGAGCGCTTTGCGGGCGGGTCGCGTGCGCTTCAACAGATTTGCGGAGGACACAGGGTCCTATGGCTATTGCACTGACGGCGCCGCGCGAGACCGAGCTGAAGCCGCGTATTGTGGTGTTCGGAGTCGGCGGCGCTGGCGGAAACGCCGTGAACAACATGATCGAGGCGCACCTCGAAGGCGTGGAGTTCGTTGTCGCCAACACCGATGCTCAGCAGTTGGCCTTCTCTAAGACCGACCGCCGCATCCAGCTGGGCGCCACGGTGACGCAAGGCTTGGGCGCCGGCGCCCATCCCGAGGTGGGCATGAGCGCGGCCGAGGAATCCATTCCCGAGATCGGTGAGCACCTCGACGGCGCCCACATGATCTTCATCACCGCCGGCATGGGCGGCGGCACCGGCACCGGCGCGGCCCCGATCATCGCCAAGTGCGCCCGTGAGCGGGGCATCCTGACCGTCGGCGTGGTGACCAAGCCCTTCCACTTCGAGGGCCGTGACCGCATGCGCCTGGCGGACTCCGGCATCGCCGAGCTGCAGCGCTATGTGGACACCCTGATCGTAATCCCGA
>NZ_JAUSLG010000077.1 GCF_030646615.1 Phenylobacterium sp.
CTGGCCGTGTGCCGTTCCATGAACTCGGACATATCCAGCTGGATAAGGGCTTCCTCGCTGCCGAACATGAACTTGGCCAGGGCCTTGGTCAGCTCGGTCTTGCCGACGCCGGTGGGGCCGAGGAAGAGGAAGCTGCCCAGCGGGCGGTTGGGGTCGTTGAGGCCGGCGCGGGCGCGGCGGACGGCGTCGGACACGGCGACCAGCGCCTCTTCCTGACCGACCACGCGGCCGCGCAGGGCGTCCTCCATCTTCAGCAGTTTCTCGCGCTCGCCCTCGAGCATCTTGTCGACGGGCACGCCGGTCCAGCGGCTGACCACCGCAGCAATCTGCTCGGCGTCGACCACCTCCGGGCTGACCGGCTCTTCGGCGGCGGCGGTTTCGGCTTGCGCCAGGCTCCGCTCCAGGGGCGGGATTTCGCCATAGGCGATCTCCGAGGCCCGCTGCAGGTCGCCCCGGCGCTGGGCGGCGACAAGCTCTGCGCGCAGCCGATCCAGGGCCTCGCGGATCTGGGCCGCCGAGCTGAGCTTGTCCTTCTCCGCCTTCCAGCGGCCGGTCATGCCAGCGGATTCCGCCTCCAGTTCGACGAGTTCGTCCTCAAGCTTCTCCAGGCGCGCCTTGGACGCCGCGTCGGTCTCCCGGGTCAGGGCCTCGCGCTCGATCTTCAGCTGGACGATCCGACGGTCGATCTCGTCCAGTTCTTCGGGCTTGGAGTCCACGGCCATGCGCACCCGGCTGGCCGCCTCGTCCACCAGGTCGATGGCCTTGTCGGGCAGGAAGCGGTCGGCGATGTAGCGGTTCGACAGGGTGGCGGCGGCGACGATGGCGCTGTCGGAGATGCGCACCCCGTGGTGGACCTCGTACTTCTCCTTCAGGCCCCGCAGGATCGAGATGGTGTCCTCCACCGTAGGCTCGGAGACGAACACCGGCTGGAAGCGGCGGGCCAGCGCCGCGTCCTTCTCCACATGCTTGCGGTACTCATCGAGCGTGGTGGCGCCGACGCAGTGCAGTTCGCCCCGCGCCAGGGCGGGCTTGAGCAGGTTGGAGGCGTCCATGGCGCCGTCCGACTTCCCGGCGCCGACCAGGGTGTGCATCTCGTCGATGAACAGGATGATCGAGCCTTCGGCGGCGGTGACCTCGTTCAGGACGGCCTTCAGCCGCTCTTCGAACTCGCCGCGATACTTCGCCCCGGCGATCAGCGAGCCCATGTCCAGCGACAGGAGCTTCTTGTCCTTCAGGCTTTCGGGCACATCGCCATTGACGATGCGCAGGGCCAGGCCCTCGACGATGGCGGTCTTGCCGACGCCGGGCTCGCCGATCAGGACGGGATTGTTCTTGGTGCGCCGCGACAGCACCTGGATGGTCCGGCGGATCTCCTCGTCCCGGCCGATGACGGGGTCGAGCTTCTGGTCCCGAGCGGCCTGGGTCAGGTCGCGGGCATAGCGCTTGAGGGCGTCATAGCCCTCCTCGGCCGAGGCCGAATCGGCGGTGCGCCCCTTGCGGACATCGTTGGCGGCGCTCTCCAGGGCGCTAGCCTTGACGCCCGCGCTCTTCAGGGCCTCGGCGGCCTCGCCCCCTTCGGCCGCAATGGCCAGCAGCAGGCGCTCAGTGGTCACGAAGGCGTCGCCGGCCGCCTTGGCGTCAGCCTCGGCCTTGGCGAAGACCCGGGCGCTTTCGGGCGCCATGTAGAGCTGACCTGAGCCCCCTTCGACCTTGGCCCGCTTGGCCAGGGCTGCTTCCACGGCGGCGTCGGCCTCGTCGGGTCGGCCGCCGGCGCTCTGAATCAGGGCGCGGGACAGCCCGTCCTTCTCCTCAAGCAAGACCTTGAGCAGGTGGATGGGCGCGAGTTGCTGGTGTCGGCGGGCGAGCGCGAGGCTCTGGGCCGACTGGATCGCCTGTTTGGCGCGATCGGAATAGACGTCAATGTTCATGGCATCCCCTCGTTAGGCGGATTGACGCGCCTCGCCTTGAGACAGCGCAAGGCGCGTCGAGGCTGGATGTAGGTGTGGCCATTCCGCCACACAAGTCGCATTGCCCCGGTTTTCAGGGAAACCAAAGCCAGGGCCGCCCCCTTAACCCCGCATCAGTCGGCCTCACGGCCGGCCCTGTCGTGTTTGGGAGTTCTATCTATGAAAAAGGCCTGGGTACTGGCGCTTGTCGGCGCAACCAGCCTCGCTGGACCGGCTGCGGCCGGCGGCTTCTATCTTCAGGAACAGTCGGTGCGCGGCGCCGGCCGGGCCTTTACCGGCGAAGTGGCCGACACCGGCGTCTCGTCCCTGTGGTGGAACCCCGCCGCCATCGCCCGCTCGCCGCGGGAGGTCTATGTGGGCGCCCACGCGATCTTCGTCGATGCGACCGTGAACGACACCGGCTCGACCATCACCTATCCCGGCGGCGTGACCGTGCCGGTGGGTGGCGAGCCCCGGGCCTTCAACCCGATCCAGAGCGGCGTGGCCCCGAACTTCGCCATCGCCACCCCAGTGGGCGAGCGCTTCGCCCTCGGCCTCTCGGTCGCCGCCCCCTACAACTTCACCACCGAATATCGCGACAACGCCTGGGCGCGCTATGACGGTCTGGAGTCCGGCCTCACCACCGCCGACATCCAGCTGACCGGCGCCATGCAGGTCACCGACTGGCTCGACCTCGGCGCCGGCGTCAGCGGCCAGTATACTGAGGCCACGCTGTCGACCGCCTATCCGAACCTGGCGCCCGGCGCGCCGGACGGCGTCTCGCAGCTCAAGGGCAATGGCTGGGACTTCGGCTGGACCGTGGGCGCCCAGGCGCATTTCGACGCCCTGACCTTCGGCGCCAGCTATCGCTCGGCGATCGAGCATGACCTGGACGGCGATGTGCGCGTCGTCGGCCTGGCGGGCCCGCTCGCCCCGTTCAACACCGATATCGGCGGTTCTGCCAACTTCTCGACCCCGTGGATCGCCACCTTCGGCGCCCGCTGGCAGGCCACCGAGCGTCTGGCCATCAACGCCCAGGTCAACCGCATCGGATGGAGCGAGTTCGACGCCATCACCGTCACCTCGCCGGCGGTCAACCAGATCCTGCCGCAGCAGTACAATGACGTCACCACCGGCGGCATGGGCGTGGACTATATGGTCAATCAGCGTCTCACCCTGCGGGCCGGGGCGCAGTACGATCCGACTCCGACGCAGGATGATCTGCGCACCGCGCGGGTTCCCGATGGCGACCGCTGGCTCTATGGCGTCGGCGCCAGCGCCATGCTGAGCGACTCGCTCACCATGGACGCCGCGCTCTCCTACATTGCGTTCGACGAGAGCCAGGTGAACCACGACACCACCTTCTATGAAGGCACGGCCGCCCAGACCGTCACCCGCCTGCGCGGCGACGTGAACGGCGAGGGCGCCATCCTGTCCCTGGGTCTGCGCAAGACCTTCTAAGCTTGACCGCCTTGGGCCGCTCAGTTGACCTCGGTCTTCTTGGGCGGCTCCGGCGGCAGGGGGGCGACAGGCACGCCGTCCTCCACCAGGGCCTTCACCTCAGCCGGCGTGGCCTGGCCATAGATGCCGCGGTCCTCGGACCTGCCCTCGTGGATGGCGCGGGCCTCCTTGGCGAAGGCGTCGCCTACGTCGTCGAAGTTCTCTTCCACGTGGCGGCGGACCTTGCTCAAGGCCTCCATCATCACCGCCCGGGCCTGGGGCGGCAGGTCTGGCGTGTTGCGCTTGGTGCCCGCCACGGCCGGGGCCATGATCTGTTTGCGCACCTCCTGCACGCCACAGACCGGGCATTCCAGCAGGCCGCGGGCCTTCTGGTCGTCGAAATCGCTGGAGGCGGAGAACCAGCCCTCGAACTCGTGACCGTGATCGCAGGCCAGGGCGTAGCGGATCATGGGCGCGCCACGGGTCCGGAAAAGGGTCGCGCATTGGCCAAGGCCGGAATGGCCGTCCGCGCCTTGGCGACGAGGTCCAGGTCGAGGTCGGCGAACAGCACGCCCGGCTCATCGTGGTCGAGCTCGGCGATCACCTCGCCCCAGGGCGCGACCACCAGGCTGTGGCCATAGGTGCCGCGACCGTCCTCATGGAAGCCGCCCTGCGCCGGGGCGATGACGAAACTGCCGGTCTCGATGGCCCGGGCGCGCAGCAGCACCTCCCAGTGCGCCACCCCGGTCGAGCGGGTGAAGGCGGCCGGCGTGGTCAGCACCTGCGCGCCGGCCAGGGCGAGCGCCCGGTGCAGGGCCGGGAAGCGCAGGTCGTAGCAGATGGTCAAGCCAAGCTTCGCGCCCTGCGCCTGGGCCAAGACGGCGGCGTCGCCTGGCGCATAGGTGGCCGACTCCCGGGCGCGCTCGCCATTGGGCAGGTCCACATCGAACATGTGCAGCTTGTCGTAGGTGGCGGTGATGTCGCCGTCGGGGCTGATCAGGGCGCTGCGGTTGGCGCACAGGCCATCCTCCCGCTTCACCAGGGCCGAGCCGATCAGGATGCTGACGCCAGAGGCGCGCGCCACATCCTGCAGGGCGACCACGACGGGATCATCTTCCAGGGCGCGCAGCTGGGGCAGCAGGGCCTCGCGGTCCTTCTGCAGGATATTGGTCCCCTCCGGCGTGGCGATGAGCCGCGCGCCGCCCTCGGCCGCTTGGCGCACCAGGGGCAGGACATGGTCGAGCGCCGCAGCCTGGCTGGCCGGCGTTCGGGTCTGGACGAGGGCGACGCGCAGCATCATGCGAACGGGCTCAGGCGCCCTGCAGCAGCGGATCGAGTTTGCCCGCCCGCTCCAGCTCCATCATCTCGTCGCAGCCGCCGATGTGGCGCTCGCCGATAAAGATCTGCGGGAAGGTGGTCCCGCCGCCGGAGCGCTGGACCATTTCCTGGCGCTTCTCGGGATCGAAGGCGGCCTCGATCTCGGTGAAGTCGACCCCCTTCTTCTCCAGCAGGGTCAGGGCGCGCACGCAGTAGGGGCAATAGGGCTTGGTGTAGATGGTGACATTGGGCATGGCGGGGATAAGGGGCGTCTCTGATGAAATGTCCAGACCTGCGCTGTGGCGCCGCAGATCATGAGGGGATGGTGGCGGCCTTGACGCGCGCCACCACGGCGAGATCGACGCGGGCCGCCCCGGCGGCGAGCAGGGCCCGCGCGCAGCCGTCGGCGGTGGCGCCAGTGGTCAGAACGTCATCGACCAGCAGGATGTTGCGTCCGGCCACCTGATGGGTGCGGCCCGGCGGCACGACAAAGGCGCCGGCGACATTGCGCTTGCGGCCCGAGCCTGACTTGCCGCCCTGGCTCTCTGTCGCTCTTCGGCGCACCAGCACGTCAGGCAGGTAGGGCCGGTCGCGCAGTCGGGCGAGGCCGCGGGCGATCTCGGCGGCCTGGTTGAACCGGCGGGAAAACAGCCGCGAGGCGTGCAGCGGCACGGGCGTGATCGCGCTGGCCTCCTCCACCAGCCCATCGGCGGCCCGCGACAGCCAGCGGGCGAACAGCGGCGCCAGGTCCTGCCGGTCGGCGTGCTTGAGCTGCAGGATCGGATCGCGGGAGGTCTCGTCATAGACGCACGCCGCCCTGGCCCGCGCGAAGGCCCTCGGCCGGGCCTCACAGGCGGCGCAGCGCACGCCCGGGCCGAGGGAAAATTCGAAGGCCGTCCCGCAGCCATCGCAGACCGGCCCATCGAGGAAGGTGATCTTCATCCAGGCCTCAGGCGAAAGCCCCGGAGACAGGGGCCGCGGGCCTGCATCCAGGGCCTGGGGCGGAAACACCAGGTCCAGCAGATCGCGCCCGGCCGATTTCAGCTGCGCCCCTGGTTTCCAGGAGAGCCCCGAAAGGCCATCTTGCAGGCTCATGTCACCCACCCCGCCCCGACTGTTCGACCGCGGCCTCGTGCGCAAGCACCTGGACCGCGCCGCCCCGGCCTTCGAAAACGCCGACTTCCTGCACCGCCGCGCCGCCGAAGACGCGGTCGAGCGGCTGGAGGCGATCATGCGCGACTTCCCCCTGGCCGTCGATCTCTCGGCGCGACGGGGCGCGTTCGGCCAGGCCCTGGCGCGCAGCGACGCCCGCCCCCGCGTCGGGCTGGTGATCGAGGCCGATCTGTCGCACGCCATGCTGAAGGGCCGCTCCGGACCGCGCCTGGTGGCCGACGAGGAGCGCCTGCCCTTTGCGGCCGGCGGGCTGGACCTGGCCATCTCCACCTTCGGACTCCACTGGACCAACGATGTGGTGGGCGCCCTGATCCAGATTCGGCGGGCGCTCAGGCCCGATGGCCTGTTCATCGGCGCCTTCCTGGGGGGATCGACCCTGTTCGAGCTGCGCCGCTCGCTGATCGACGCCGAGGCCGAACTCACGGGCGGGGCCGGCAGCCGCGTTTCGCCCTTCGCCGACGCCGCTGACGCCGCGGGCCTGTTGCAGCGGGCGGGCTTCGCCCTGCCGGTGGCCGATGTGGACCGGGTGACCGTGCGCTACGCCCATCCGCTGAAGCTGCTGGCCGACCTGCGCCAGATGGGCGAGACCAATGCCCTGGCCGATCGCCACCCGCGGCGCCTGAGCCGGGCGGTTCTGGGACGGGCCTTCGAGCTCTATGTGGAACGGTTTGCCGAGGCCGATGGCCGGGTCCCGGCCACCTTTGAAATCCTGACCCTCACCGGCTGGGCGCCCCACGCCAGCCAGCAACAGCCCCTGAAGCCCGGCTCGGCCAAGATGCGCCTGGCCGAGGCCTTAGGCGTGGAGGAGAACCCGCTGCCGCGGGAGGAGGACTAAACGAGCGCGTCGGAGACGCTGATCAGCAGCTCATAGATCTGGGCCCGGAGAACACCGGCGGCGGTGATGATCACGAGACCGAGCACGGCCGCCAGCAGGGCGTATTCGATGGCGGTCGCGCCGGACGTCTCGCGGACGAACCGCTTCAGACCATGTCGCGCAGCCAGGCGACCAGGGGCGCGTCGGCCGGCGGCATCGGATAGTCGCTGAGCTTGTTGGGCTTCACCCATGCGAGGGCCTTGTGTTCCTTGGCGGTGACGAACCCGCTCCAGCGCCGGCACAGATAGAGTGGCATCAGCAGGTGAAAGGACTCATAACCGTGGCTGGCGAACACGAAGGGTGCCAGGCAGGCGTGGGTCACCTGAATGCCCAGCTCCTCGTCCAGCTCGCGGATCAGGCAGGCCTCGGGCGTCTCGCCCGCCTCGACCTTGCCGCCCGGAAATTCCCACAATCCCGCCAACTGCTTGCCCTGGGGCCGCTGGCAGATGAGCACCCGGCCGTCGACGTCGATCAGGGCCGCCGCGGCGACCAGCAGGATGGATTTCGCGGGAGGGGGCTGGGTCATCCGTCCCGACCTAGCAGCCGCTCCCGGATCGCGCCAGACGATCAGGCAGGCGACGGAGGGCCAACCTCTGCTATGGAGCGCGCCATCTCTCGCCGATGGAGCTGGACATGGCCACGCTGACGCTCGACCGCTGGAACCTTTCGATCGGCGACGGCCAGCCGCTGGCGGTGATCGCCGGGCTCAATGTCATCGAGGACCTGGATCTGGCGCTCGGCACGGCCCGGACACTGAAGGCCATCTGCGCCGATCTCGGCCTGTCGTTCATCTTCAAGGCCAGCTACGACAAGGCCAACCGCTCGTCGCTGAAAAGCTCTCGCGGACCGGGGCTGGAGAAGGGCCTGGCGATCCTGGCGGAGGTGAAGGCCAAGGTCGGGGTGCCGATCGCCACCGACATCCACACCGTCGAGGAGTGCGAGCCGGTCGCCGCCGTGGCCGACCTGGTGCAGATTCCCGCCTTCCTCTGTCGCCAGAC
>NZ_JAUSLG010000081.1 GCF_030646615.1 Phenylobacterium sp.
GGCTGGTGGAGCTGGCGCCCAAGTACAAGGGCGGCAAGAGCGAAGCCAAGGGGCCTGACCTCGCCTGGCGTGAAGCCGAGGTGGCCGAGCGGCTGAAGCACGCCCTGGTCAAGGGCGTCACCGAGTTCATTGAGGCTGATACGGAAGAGGCCCGCCAGCAGGCCGAACGGCCCCTGCACGTCATCGAAGGCCCGCTGATGGCCGGGATGGACGTGGTCGGCGACCTGTTCGGCTCAGGCAAGATGTTCCTGCCGCAGGTGGTCAAGTCCGCCCGGGTGATGAAGCAGGCCGTGGCCTATCTGATGCCCTTCATGGAGGCCGAGAAGGAGGGCAAGCCCCGTGAGGCCGCCGGCAAGAGACTGATGGCCACGGTCAAGGGCGACGTCCACGACATCGGCAAGAACATCGTCGGCGTGGTCCTGCAGTGTAACAATTACGAGGTCATCGACCTGGGCGTCATGGTTCAGGCCGACCGCATCCTGGACGAGGCCAAGGCCCACGGGGTCGACATCATCGGCCTGTCGGGCCTGATCACGCCCTCCCTGGACGAAATGGTTTTCGTGGCGAGCGAGATGGAGCGTCGCGGCTTCGACATCCCGCTGCTGATCGGCGGGGCGACCACGTCCAAGACCCATACGGCTGTGAAGATCGCGCCGTCGTACAAGGCCGGCTCCACCACCTATGTGCTGGACGCCAGCCGGGCGGTCGGCGTGGTGTCGGGTCTGCTGTCGCCCACCGAGCGCGACCGCATCCAGGCCGAGACGGCGGCTGAATATGTGAAGGTCCGCGAGCAGTACGCCCGGGGCCTGACCAACCGCGCCCGCTCCAGCCTGGCCGAAGCCCGCGCCAAGGCCTTCTCCATCGACTGGGCCGACTATGATCCGCCTAAGCCGAGTTTCACCGGCCTGCGCAGCTTCGAGGCCTGGGACCTCGGCGACCTGGCCGCCCACATCGACTGGACGCCCTTCTTCGCCTCCTGGCAGCTGGTGGGCCGGTTCCCGCAGATCCTGGAGGACGACGTGGTCGGCGAGGCGGCGCGCAACCTCTATGCCGACGCCCAGGCCATGCTGAAGACCATCGTTGCGGAGAAGTGGTTCACCGCCAAGGGCGTGGTGGGCTTCTGGCCGGCCAATGCCGATGGCGACGATGTAGTGGTCTATGCCGACGAGAGCCGGGTCACCGAACTCGCCCGCTTCCACACCCTGCGCCAGCAGATCGCCAAGACCGGCGACAAGGCCAATGTGGCCCTGGCGGACTTCATCGCGCCCATCGGGACCAAGCCCGACTGGATCGGCGGGTTTGCGGTCACCGCCGGTCACGGGGAGGCGGCCATCGCCGCCCGGTTCAAGGCTGCGGACGACGACTATAACGCCATCCTGGCCGCCGCCCTGGCCGACCGCCTGGCCGAGGCCGTCGCCGAGGCCATGCACCGCAAGGTCCGGACCGAACTGTGGGGTTTCGCGCCGGACGAGCCCTTCGACATCGACGCCCTGATCTCCGAAAAGTACCAGGGCATCCGGCCGGCCGCTGGCTATCCGGCCCAGCCTGACCACACGGAAAAGGAAACCCTGTTCCGCCTGCTGGACGCCACAGGGAAGACCGGCATCGAACTCACCGAGAGCTTCGCCATGACTCCGCCGTCCTCGGTCTCGGGCCTCTATTTCGCCCACCCCCAGTCGCACTATTTCGGGGTTGGGCGGATCGAGAAGGACCAGGTCGAGGACTATGCCCGCCGCAAGGGCTGGGACCTGAAGAAGGCAGAGCGCTGGCTCAGCCCTATCCTGAACTACGAGCCCTAGGCCGGCGTGGCCGCGCGCCCGCAGCCCATCTTTGTGGCCACCACCTGGGCCTTGAGGCGTTGAACTTCACTTGATGGCCCGGCCACCCCAGTGGCGCTCGGGCGCGATCCTGGAGGTTCGACTTGCGACGTCTGATTTATCCCGCGCTCTGCGCCAGCCTTGTGGCTCTCGGCGCCTGCTCCACCGAGCGGGCGGCCAGCGAAGACCCCTATGCCGGCCTGGATGAGGCCATCCGTGTCTGGCGCACCGATCTCGTGGCGAGTTCGGCCTGCCCTGCGCCAGGGCCCGACGCGCAGGTGGCGGGGCCGGGCGCGGCCGAAGGCTGCCGCGCGTTCAGCGTCGCCTGCAAGGTCGAAGCCGAGTTGACGGAGGCCGAGGCCGCTGAAGGCGTGGCCGCAAAGGCCCTGACCGCCATGCGATGGGAAGCCTGGAATCCCAACGACCAGGAGTTTCGCCAGACCTCGGCGGCGGCGGAGTTCGTGCGCACGGGGGAGACGTGGGAACGGACCGAGGCGGCGCCCGTCAACCTCTCGACCTGCAGCCCCCTGACGCCCCCCTGAGCTAGGCCAAGAAAAAGGGGCGGCGCACGCGGCGCCGCCCCAGTTCGTATCGCCGATGGCTTCTGGTCTTAGAAGCGCTTGGTGACGTTCAGCTTGTAGTAGCGGCCCAGCGGATTGGCCGTGAAGGGATCGTAGGAGAGGTCCAGGCGCGCGAACGGCGGGTCCTGGTCGAACGCGTTGATCACAGAGGCGCTGACCGTCGTGTCCCAGGGCAGGAACACGCGATAGGCGATATCGGTGGTCACGAAGGCGTCGATCTTCTGACCGTCCGGACCGTTGGAGAAGGTCGCCGAGCCCGCGCGGGTGTCGACCATGTTGTCGATGTAGCGGATGGTCGCCCGGATGTTGTGAATGTCGCGGGTGTACTCGGTGTAGAACGACCCGCGCCATTGCGGCTGAGAGCCGTAGCCGAGGTAGTCCATCGTACCGACATAGTCGGTGGCCGGCGCAACCTCGATGCCCTCGATGACATTGGCGTCAACGGCGTATTCCAGGACGTAGGTCAGGTCGACGCCGAAGTTCATGTCGCCGCCCAGCACATCCCTGGCCCGGTAGGTGGCCGAGACGTCGATCCCGCTGGTCTTCACGTCCGGCCCGTTGACGTAGTTGATGCGCACCCGGTTGATGGCCGAGGCGCCGCAGGCGCCGGTGAAGGTGATCCGCGACAGCAGGGCCGCAAACTCAGGATTGGCGCAGTTGTTCGCTCCGGCCGACCCGTTGGGGAAGATGGTGTTGACGATATCGGAGCCCGACTCGTTGTCGATCGGACCTTCGAAGTCGAACGCCCAGTAGTCGACCGAAGCTCGGAAGTCGCCGAAGTCGAACAGGGCGCCGAGGTTCAGCGTCACCGCTTCTTCCGGCTCCAGGTTCGGGTTGCCGAAGGTGTCATAGGCACGGTAGCCGCCGGCTGCCGTGGTGTAGGCCAGAGACGTGGTCGAAGACGACGTGATCTGGGTGATCGGCGGGGCGCGGAAGGTGGTGCCGGCTGAGGCGCGGAAGGCGAGCCAGTTCGCCGCCTGCCAGCGGAGCGCCACCTTGGGATTGGTGGTCGAGCCGACATTGCCGCCGTAGTCCTCGTGACGCACCGCCAGGGTGGCGGTGATGTCGTTGGTGATCGGAACGCTCAGCTCACCGAAGGCCGAGACCACCGACTGATCAAGATCGTAGTCAGACAGGGCGCCGAAGAAGCTGAACGGGCCATTCTGGTTCACGCAGGTGGCGGCCGGATTGATCGAGGAGTCGGGGCAGGGGCTGACGGCGACATTGGTGAAGTCGCTGTTCTGACGCTCCAGGCCGCTCCAGCGATACTGGGCGCCGGCCGCCCAGCCGATCTCGCCGCCGCCGAAGTCGATCGGCAGCCGGCCGTTGAACACCAGGTCGGCGGTGTAGAGCTGCGAGCGGATCGAATAGGCGTACTCGTCGAAAATGTAGTCGAGGACTTCGCGGCTGTTGGCCGTGCTGGCCACATAGTTCGGGTTGGTCCGCCCGTCGACCGCATTGGCCTCAATGCCGGAGGAGAAGGGGTTGAACCAGAGGCAGCCATTGGCGCCGGGAGTCGTGCCCGTGCAGTTGAAGCCGCCCAGGCCCTTCAGCGCCTGCTGAAGGCGACCCACCAGGATGTCGGGGGTGGCGACGTCGCTGGTGTCGTCCATGTAGGTCATGGAGGCGTCCCAGCCGATGCCGCTGCCGAACTCGAGTTCGCCCTTCAGGCTGGCCGAGATCCGGTAGGCGTCAAAGCGACGCTTGTCTTCCTTGCCCAGACCCTCGAACAGGTCGTTGCCGTCGACGCCGATCGGACGCCAGGCGACCGAGGTGAAGAGGCCCGCCGTGGCGGCCGAGGCCGGGATCTGGCCCGGATTGGTGGCCAGCAGGGCCTGGAGGCCGGGGTTGGCGGCCGGCACGAAGAAGCCGTTGCCCTGGGCCTTGGTGGTCAGGGTCGAGGACGGGAAGTTGTTCGGCGGATAGGACGGCGACGACGCTTCGTTCGACACGTCATGCCCGGCATAGAGGGCTTCCACGTGGAAGGTCGTGGTGTCGTTGATGTCGAAGTTGAACTCGCCGTACAGCTGCCATTGGTCTTCTTCCTCGATGAGGTTGTTGAAGCCGATGTACTGGAACTGGCAGAGCGTGCCGCCGGTCTGCGGGCCGGAGATGACGTTACACGCCGGGTCGGTGACCGGGCTGGTGTAGCTGGCGCCGCCATTGGTGCTGGCCAGGAACAGGCCGGGATTGCCGAAGGACGACCAGCCGCCCTGCGGGTTTTCCGTGTAGGGCCGGATCGCGAAGTCGCGCTCGGTGGTCGACAGCGGCGAGCGATGGCGATAGCCGGCGGTCAGCAGCATGCTGGACCGGTCGCCGACGTGGCCATAGGCGACGCTGGTGTTGTACTCGCCGTCCGAGCCGTCGATCGCCGAATAGCCGGCCTGGACTTCCAGGCCATCGAAATTCTTGCGGGTGATGAAGTTGACCACGCCGCCGATGGCGTCGGAACCGTAGGTGGCGGCCGCGCCGTCCTTCAGCACTTCGACCCGGCCAATGGCCGCGCTCGGGATCAGGTTGGTGTCCACATAGATGGAGCCAGGCGAGGTGGCCATGCGGCGGCCGTTGAACAGCACCAGGGTGCGCTCGGCGCCGAGACCGCGGAGGTTGGCGCTGCTCGTGCCCGTCGTCTGACCGGCGCCGAACTGGTTGGATTCACCGACGACGCCCTGCATGGCGGGGATCGACTTCATCAGGTCGACGGTCGAGGGGGAGCCTTGCTTCTGCAGTTCGTCATTGCCGATGACGTTGACCGGCAGGGCGGCGTCCTCGGGCGTGCCGGCGATGAACGAGCCGGTGACGACGATCTCTTCGACCACGGTGGGCGAGTTGCCGCCTGTGGCTTGAGCCGCGGCCTGACCGGCCGACAGGGCCGTGGCGACGGCGAGGACCGAAGCGGTCACCAGATAATGCGAGCTTCTCATGCGTTTCCCCGTATTGCTTAATTTAGCGGCAGAGCGATCAAATCTGACCGCCAGCGCGCTTAGTGGCGTGCCCGGCGGATAAAAATCAAGGTTCCTGCGCAGAGCGGCCAGAAAAGCGCGGGAATAAACTGCGCTGCAGCGTCAAAAATACTATGTCACATAGGTATACATAACGACGATCCGTCAAATACGGCCGACGCGCTGTGTGGTGTGATCAAAAAAAGACGCTATAAATCAACGACCGATAATCGTACGCAGCGTCAAAATGGCGACTGACGCCAAACTGTCGCATTGGCGCCACACCCCGCCAGGAAATTGACGCTGCGGCGCCGAAGAGGCCAGATCCGCACCTCAGGCTGGCCATACCCAATCCTCTACAGGTTCGCCAATCCGTGTGCTGCGAAGGAATCGACGCGGGGCAAAGGCCAGAACCCGCCGCCATTCCCATGGTGCGCTGCGCTGTCGCAGGCAAGAAAAAGGGGGCGGCCAGACTGGCCGCCCCCAAAGATCAGCCCGTGTAACCGGACTTAGAACTTCTTGCGCAGACCGAGCTTGAAGTTACGGCCATACACATTCCCGATCGCGGGATCGTAGGAATACTCAATCCGCGAGGCCGACGGATCTTCGTCGGTCACGTTGAGGATCGAGGCGGTCAGGGTGGTGTTCCAGGGCAGGAACACGCGATAGGTCAGGTCGAGGGTCGCGAACGGATCGACCTCCTGGCCGAAGGTGACCAGCTGGCAGCCCGTGGTGGCGGCCGCATTGGCGACCGTGCAGGGGACCGCCGAGAAGCCGGTGTTCACCACGGTCGGGCCGCGGTTGTCGGTCACGCCGTCGATGTAGTTGACCGTGGCGCGCATGTTGTGCGGGCCATTGTCGTACTCGGCATAGAAGGCGCCGCGCCATTCCGGGATGGTGCCGGGCAGGCGATCATAGTTGGCGAAGCCCACAGCCTCGTAGGAGTCGGTCACCATCACGCCATTGAGGATGAAGGCGTCCTGCTCGTATTCGAGGACGTAGCTGACCGTAGCGTTCAGGCTGACCTGGCCGCCGAAGACATCGCCCGGATAGTCATAGTCCAGGGTGACGTCGATGCCCGAGGTGCGCAGTTCCGGACCGTTGACCAGGTCCGACTGGATCCGGGAGATGTCCGACGCCATCGTCACGCCCTGAACGCAGGCGTTGTTGTTGGAGAAGGTCACCAGGTAGCGGAGCGGATCGGCGCAGTCGACGAACTGGGCGCCGTTGCCCGGACCATTGCCGACCGCATTGCCCACCACATTGGCCGGCACGCGGACGATCTGGTCTTCCAGCTTGATGCTCCAGTAGTCGACCAGGGCGCGGAAGTCGCCGAAGTCAGCCACGGCGCCGACGCTGTAGGTGAAGGCCTTTTCCGGGCCGATCGACGGGTTGCCGAAGGCGTCCACGGACTTGAAGGCGTTGCCTGCAGCCTGGATGCCCGCCAGGCCCGTCGCGCCGCCGGGAGCCCGGTCGGTCGGGGTCGGGCCACGGAAGGTGGTGCCGACCGAGCCGCGCAGGGACAGCCAATCGGTGGTGTCCCACTTCATCGACAGCTTGGGGTTGGTCGTGGAGCCGGTCTCGCCGCCGTAGTCCTCGAAGCGCACCGCCAGGGCGGCGTTGAGGGTGTCGAGGATGGGCAGGTTCAACTCGCCGAACACCGCGTAGATCGACTCGTCCACGTAGTAGGGCTGCGACTGCCCCAGGAACATGTAGGGGCCGGTCTGGATCGCGCAGCTCGTGTCGCCCGGCACGGGGCAGGGCGTGATGTTGCGGTCATAGAAGTCGCTGCCCAGGCGACGGGTCTGTTCGGACGAGCGCCATTGGCCGCCGGCCGCCCAGTTGACGACGCCGCCCGGCAGTTCGAAGCCGGTCGTGCCGTTGAACACCAGGTCGAGGACGTAGAGTTCGTTGGTGGTCTCGCCGATCTGGTCGTCATAGAGCCAGCGCGACAGGGCCGGGCTGTTGGCCTGGGCCGGGTTGTAGGTCGGGTTGGCGCCGCCCAGGATCGGGTTGCCCGGATAGGCGGTGGAGAAGGGGTTCAGCCATTCGCAGCCGTTTGCGCCGGGCGTATTGCCGGTGCAGTTCGGGCCGCCCAGGCCGCGCAGGGCGAGGTCCAGACGGTTGATCAGGATGTCGCGGGTGACCCCGTAGGCCTGATTGCGCGAATAGGTGAAGGCCAGATCCCAGCCGATGCCGCCGGCGACATCGAATTCGCCCTTCAGGCCGGTGGCGATGCGGAACAGTTCATAGGACCGCTCGCCCTTCTGGCCGTCATAGCCGAAGCCCGGATTGCCGCCGCTGGCGAAGGGACGCCACAGGGTCAGCTGCAGGCCCGAGCCCGGAAGCGCCGCATAGGCGCCCGCCGCCGCCGCGCTGGCGAAGATCTGCGGGTTGGCCGCCAGGAACGACTGGACATAGGGGTTCGACTTGGGCGCGAAGTACTGGGTGCTGCCCGGGCCGAACGGCCCCTGGGTCGGGGGATAGGACGGCGAGTAGCCGATGTTCGGCACATCGGTCTTCGAGTACATGCCCTCGAGGAAGAACTCGGTCGTCTCGGTGAGGTCGAAGTTCAGTTCACCGTACAGCTGATAGCGGTCGGTCTCTTCGATCAGGTTGGCGAAGGGAACATAGCTGTAATAGCAGGCCGGCAGCTGGCTGGCGCCCGACTGATAGACGCCCTCATAGCCGCCCACCGCGCCGCAGCTGGCTTCGCGGATCGAACCCACGGCGTCGCCGTAGTTGGGATCAGGCGTGCCCGGAATGGTCGGCAGGTCGGCGCCGAGGCGCGCGACATAGAAGCCCGGGTTGGACAGGAAGGACCAGCCGCTCGGGTTGGTGGTGTAGTCCTGGTAAGCCCAGTCCCGCTCCATGGTGTCGAGTTCGGAACGGTGCTGATAGCCGGCGGCGACGAAGGCGCTGCCGCGCTCGCCCTGCCAGCCCCAGGCGGCGCTCATATTGTACTCGCCGTCCGTGCCGTCGACGTAGCGGTACTCGCCCGACACCTCGAAGCCCTCGAAGGTCTTCTTGGTGATGAAGTTGATCACGCCGCCGATGGCGTCGGAGCCGTAGGTGGCCGCGGCGCCGTCCTTCAGCAGCTCAACCCGGCCGATCGCCGCGGTCGGGATCAGGTTGGTGTCGACGCCGGTCAGCGGGTCGGTCGACATGAAGCGGCGGCCGTTGAACAGCACCAGGGTCCGCTGCGGGCCAAGCCCGCGCATGTTGATCGAACCCGCGCCGATGGAGCCCTGGGCCGAGGTCGAGAACTGGTTGGTGTCGCCCAGCACCGGGCCGCTGATCGTCAGCGACTTGATGAGTTCGGTCGTGGAGGGCGAACCCTGCTTTTCCAGTTCCGCAGCGCTGATGACGTCCACCGGCAGGGCGGCGTTCTCAGGCGTACCGGCGATGAATGAGCCGGTGACAACAATTTCCTCGACCTCGGTCTGGGCTGAAGCCTGACCCGCCGCAAGGCTGAGAGCGAGGGCGACAGCCATGGTCGAGGCCGTCGACAAGTATTTTGAACTCCTCACACGTTTCCCCTTTGAGCTTTAGAAGCATCCTGGATCAAAACCGATCCGATGGGGCGTAATGAACGGCTGAAGGATAATAAATCAAGACCGCCATTTGGCGTATTTGCTCAATTACACTGTATATAGAATGCGGTTCCGTCAGATATAAACGAGCCGTTAACGTATATAGCGGTGATACGCCAAAATCGGCCCGACATTCGTCTACCGTTTTCGAAAAACCACAATGAAAACAGAGATGAAAAAAGGTCTCGGCGTCAAAATTCGAGGCGAGTCATGGCGCTGTCACGTTCCCGCCACACCAAGCCCGAAATCGGGCCAAAGGCGGCTTTTTTGCCCGGGATGAGGCCAAATGCGGCGTCGGAGCGTCATCCGCGCAGAAAAAAGCCCCGCGGCGGGACGAATCCGCGCCGACGGGGCGACTTGTCTTGCGAGGGCTGAGGTTTGCGGATCAGCCGCCTGGGGTCTGCTCGACGACGGCGTCGCGGTCTGCGCCGGCGTCTTCAGGCGCGACGTCCGGCTTGCCCGCGCCCGGCGCCTCAGGCTCTGCGGTAAGGTCGAAGGCTGGGCCCATCAGGGCGGCCCGCTGCTCCAGGACCGTGGCTGTGGCCTCGCACCGGGCCGGCAGGGTCCAGCTCATCCATTCCTGCGCCAGGCGCGCCTTGGGCAGGTCCTCGGCCCGGCTCCAGGTGATGCGCCCCCGGCGGATGGCGTCGGCGCCCTGGGCGTTGATCGGCCGCGGGCTCGCCTTCTCAGCGGCCTCCATGGCGCGGCTGAACAGGGCGAGATTCCGGGCGCTCAGTTCGTCGAGCTCGTCGTAGACCCTGAGGTCGTCGGCCAGGGAAGATCCCGGACGGCGGAAGGCGGTTTCGATGCGGGTGACTTCCGGCATCACCTGGTCGCGCAGGCCCTTGTGCGCCGATAGGGCGCCATAGCACCAGGCCACAAGACCGTAGGGATCGCGGGGCGCGCCCGGCGGGAAGGCCGCTTCGACGGTTTCGGCCGCCGCTTCGGGGGGCGCCGCGGCGATGGCTTGGGCGGCGTCGGCGTCCTGCGCCAGGAGCGTCAGAGCAAAAAGGAGCGGGGAAATCACGGAGAGTCACCTCGGAAGATCTGGGTCAGTCGGCCGACGCCGATCCGTATCCCCCGCCCCCGGGAGTCTGGATTTCGATGGCGTCGCCGGGCTCGACCTGAATGGAAAAACAGCCCGGCAGGTCCTTTACCTCGCCCGCCGCGGTGATCAAAGCCTGCCGGCCCGGCCGACCGGGCCCGCCCCCGGCCAGACCCTGCGGCGCATGGGTCCTGCGGGTGGACAGCAGGGCGGCTTCCATGCGGCTCAGGAAACGCAGCCGCCGCACCACGCCGTCGCCCCCGCGGCGGGCGCCCTGGCCGCCGGAATTCGGCGCCAGCGCGAAGGTCTCGAGGCGGACCGGATAGCGGCGCTCCAGGATTTCGGGGTCCGTCAGCCGCGAATTGGTCATGTGGGTGTGGACGCCGCTGGCCCCGTCGTGCGCCGCGCTCGCGCCGGCCCCGCCGCAGATGGTCTCGTAATACTGCCGGGTGGCGTCGCCGAAGGTGAAGTTGTTCATGCTGCCCTGGGCGCAGGCCATGACGCCGAGCGCGGCATAGAGGGCATCCACCACATGCTGGCTGGTCTCCACATTGCCGGCCACCACCGCAGCGCCGGGGGCGGGATCGAGCATGGAGCCAGGGCGGGTGCGGATGTCCAAGGGCGCCAGGCAGCCGGCGTTCAGGGGAATGTCGTCGTCCACCAGGGTGCGGAACACATAGAGCGCCGCCGCATCGACGATGGAGGCGGGCGCATTGAAGTTCGATCCCAGCTGGTCGGCGCTGTCGCGGAAATCCAGGGTGGCGGAACCCGCCTCGGCGTCCACCGACGTCCGAACGACGATCCGGCCGCCGCCATCCATGGGCAGGTCGGCATGGCCGTCGCTGAGACGGCCCAGGGCGCGCCGCACGGCGGCCGTGGCGTTCTCCTGGACGAAGCCCATATACTGGGTGACGAGGCCTGCGCCGAAGGCCGCGATCATCGCCGACACCGCCTCGCCCCCAGCCCGACAGGCGGCGATCTGGGCCTTCAGGTCGGCGATGTTCCGGTCCGGCGCCCGCGCAGGCCAGGGGCCGGCGGCCAGGGCGGCGCGCACGTCGGCCTCCAGAAACGCTCCGCCCTGCATGATCGGCAGGGCGTCCAGCAGCACCCCTTCCTCGGCGATGGTGCGGGAAAAGGGCGGCATGGAGCCGGGCTGGATTCCGCCGATGTCGGCATGGTGGCCGCGGGCCGCCACATAGAAGCTCGGCCTATCCGCGCCGCCGACGAAGATCGGCATGACCACGGTGATGTCGGGCAGGTGGGTGCCCCCGGCATAGGGATTGTTCAGGGCGAAGGCCTGGCCGGGGCGGAGCTGGGTGTGACGGTCGCGCACGGCCCGCACGCTGGCGCCCATGGAGCCCAGGTGGACGGGCATGTGCGGGGCGTTGGCCACCAGGCCGCCCTCGGGATCGAACAGGGCGCAGGAGAAGTCGAGCCGCTCCTTGATGTTCACCGAATGCGCCGTCCGCTCCAGGGCCGCGCCCATGGCCTCGGCCACCCCCATGAAGCGGCGGTTGAACAGTTCAAGGGTGATCGGGTCGGCTTCGTCGGCCCCGGCGAGCGAGAGGCCAGCGTCCCCTTGGCCCTGTTGCTCAAGCTCGACCAGACCCTCGGCCCGCGCCGTGGCCCGCCAACCCGGCAGGACGGCGATCTGGGTGTCGTCGCGGATGATCAGGGCGGGGCCATCCTGTTGGACCAGGGCGTCCGCCTCGATCACCGGGACCTGTTGCGGCGCGCCATCCACGACGAAGGCGGCCTGGGGCGCCGGCAAGCCTGACGGGGGCGCGGCGCCCTCGGACCCAAGCGTGGCGGCCTCCACATGGCGGGCGGCCGCCTCGGCCTCGACGCTGGCGATCAGGATGGCGCGCTCGGCCTCGATGAAACCGAACAGCCGCTGGTGGGCCGTCTCGAAGGCCTGGCGCACCGCAGCCACCGGACCCGGGGCGGCCGGGAGTTCCGCATCGGCCCCGCCATAGCGCAGGCGAAGGGTGATCTGCGTCGCGCCGGCGTCTGCGCCCTGGGCTTCCAGGTCGCAGCGGGCCTGGTCGCTCAGTCGGCTGGCGACGCCCTCGGCTGCAGCAAGACCCGCCTCATCCAGAGGGAGCTCCAGCCCCGCCTGTCGCAGGGCGCTGACCTGGGCCTGGCCGATGCCATAGGCCGACAGCAGGCTGCCGAAGCGGGGGCAGAGCACGCGGGTGACCCCCAGGGCCTGGGCCGTCTGGCAAGCGACCTGGCCCGCCGCGCCGCCAAAGGCCACCAGCCCGTGCTCGCGAGGGTCGAAGCCCCGTTCGGTCGAGATGCGGCGGATCGCCAGGGCCATCTGCTCGACGGCGATGGCGATGAAGCCCTCGGCCGCGGCCTCGGCGCTGGGGGCGCCCATGGCCCGGGCCAGTTCGTCCAGGCGCCGGCGTGCGGCGTCCGGATCGAGTGGAGCGTCGTTCGCCGGGCCGAAGACGGCGGGAAAGCGGCGCGGGTCAAGCCGGCCCAGCACCAGATTGGCGTCCGTCACGGTCGCCGGCCCCCCGCGACCATAGGCGGCCGGGCCTGGATCGGCGCCGGCGCTGTGTGGCCCCACCCGGGCGCGCAGGCCATCAAAGGTGAGGATCGAGCCGCCGCCGGCCGCCACCGTCTCCACATCCAGCATGGGGCTTCGCAGGCGAACGCCCGCCACCTGGGCCTTGTCCCGTCGCTCGAGGCGCCCGGCATAGCGACAGACGTCGGTGGAGGTGCCGCCCATGTCGAAGCCCAGCACGGCCTGCGCGCCGGCCGCTTGGGCGGTGGCGGCCACGCCGACCACGCCGCCGGCCGGGCCCGAGGTCACGGCGTCACGGCCGCGGAAGGCGCTGGCTGGCGCAAGCGCGCCTGCCGAGGTCATGAAGTAAAGCGGGGCGCCCGCCACGGCCTCGGCCACCTGGCGCACATAGGCCTGCAGCACCGGCGTGAGATAGGCGTCGGCCACCGTCGTCTCGGCCCGCGGCAGGAAGCGGGGCAGGGGCGAGACCTCATGGGAGAGGGCGACGAACTCGAAGCCCGCCGCCGCCGCCAACTCGCCGGCCCGTCGCTCGTGGGCGCCGCTGAGGTCCGAATGCATAAAGGCGATGGCTACGGAGACGCAGCCCTGCCCCCGGGCCTTGGCCAGGACCTGGCGGACCTCGTCCTCGTCCAGGGCTGCGACCACCCCGCCTGTGGCGTCCAGGCGCTCGGTCACCTCGGCGGCCATGGCGTAGAGGGGCTCGGGCCGTACGATGTTCAGGGCGAAAAGGTCGGGCCGCGTCTGGTCGCCGAGGCGCAGGGCGTCGCCGAAGCCGCGGGTGGTCAGGAACAGGGTCGGCGCGCCGCGGCGCTCCAGCAGCGCATTGGTCGCCACCGTCGTGCCCATGCGGATCGCGCGGACCATTTCAGCCGGAAAGGCGGCGCCGGGGCTGGCCTTGAGCACCCGGCGCATGGCCTCGACGGCGGCGTCCGCATAGGCGTTCGACGCCGACAAGAGCTTGAGCGTAAGGACCTCGCCGTCGTCCCGGCGGGCGATCACATCGGTGAACGTGCCGCCCCGATCGATCCAGAAGCTCCAGAGTCTGTCCAAAACTTAACCCGCCCCATGCTGGTTTGGCGTTGTCATCAGGACGCCTTCTTCCTAAGGCTTGTGGCATTAGACCAATGAGTTTCTGGCGCAAAATCGCTGGCCTTGCCGTCCGTCTCCCCGACGCGGCAGAGTGCCCCGACTGCCCTGCCGGCCTGCCGGGGCAGGATCCTGCGTTCTCGACCGCTGTCACCGCCCTGGGCGCCAAGCTGGCGCGGGCCGATGGCGAGGTGGGACGTGCGGAGTTTGACGCCTTTTCCGAAGTCTTCCAGTCCGATGAGGCCTCCCGGCCCAATATCCGGCGCCTCTACAATCTGGCCCGCCAGACCACTCGCGGCTTCGAGAGCTATGCTCGGCGTCTGTCGCGGCGCTATCGCAACTGTCCCCAAATCCTTGAGGATGTGCTGGACGGCCTGTTCCACATCGCCGCCTCCGACGGGGCCGTCACCGATGACGAACTCGCCTATCTGGAGCGGGTGGCCGAACTGTTCGGCTTCTCCGAGCTGGTGTTCCGGCGGCTGAAGGCGACGCATCTCGGCCTGGGCGCCGATGATCCCTATGCCGTACTCGGCGCGCCGCACGACGCCAGCGACGATCAGCTGCGGGCGGCCTGGAAGATCGCCCTGATCGAGAACCACCCCGACCGCGCCCGCTCCCGGGGCCTGCCCCAGGAGTTCATCGAGGTCGCCGAGGCCAAGGCCAAGGCGATCAACTCGGCCTTCGAGGCGGCGATGCGAGAACGCCGCGAAATGGCGCTGGTCGGCGCATAAAGCGTCATCCTGTCGCCACCTTCGCTTCGGAGATTGACGTTCGGGAGCGTAAGGCGAACATATTCGTTAGCCCTCCAGATGGAGCGACCAGAGAAGACCATGGCTCAGCAGGACCCTCAGGGCGGCAAGTCGGCCCTTCAAAGCCTCACCGCGGCCGGCGGCGCGATCGCGGCGGCCGTCGCCGTCGTGGTCGGCGTGGTCCTGGCCTTCGTCTTCGCCGCCACAGTGGTGGTCTTCGGCCTGGTGCTCAGCGCCCTGGTGGCGCTGGTCGCCCTGGCGGTGCGGGCCAGTCGTCTGGGCCGACGCAGGTCGAGCGCGCCGGAGGATGACGGGATCCTCGAAGCCCGCCATCTGGGCGGCCACAGCTGGGTGGCCTATGGTTGGAACGAGCGCGCCTAGACTCGCCTGAGACCTGATCTGCGCGCTACGGCGCTTGCCCCTCGCCGGGCCGGCCTCTACCCTCGATTCAAACAATCGTTGGGAGACGAAGCGAATGATCGGCGTAGTGGCGACCCTCAAGGTCCAGGACGGCAAGGGCGACGAGTTCGAGGCGGTGTTCAAGGACCTCATGGCCCAGGTGAAGGCCAACGAGCCGGGCTGCATCGCCTACCAGCTCACCAAGAGCCGCACCGAGGCCGGGACCTACAAGGTGCTGGAGCTCTACGCCAACGAGGATGCGCTCAAGGCCCACGGCCAGAGCGAGTACTTCAAGGCCGCCGGCCCGAAGATGGGCCCCTGCCTCGCCGGCCGTCCGGAAATCGAATACCTCGACGCCGTTCAGTAGGCTCACTCAGAACCCGTTGAAGAGCCCGGGATCCCACCGCAGGTCCCGGGCTTTCGCATGTCTGGGCCGGCCGTGGGGCCGCTGACAGAATTTCTACAGTGACGGCTGGGGTGACTTGTCCTTAGGTTCGGTTCGAACGAACGTTTGAATGGAGTTCCCATGGCCGTCGACGCCCTCTTCCGCCCTTTCAGCTACAAGGGCCTGCACCTCAAGAACCGGATCGTCATGGCGCCCATGACGCGGTCCTTCTCGCCGGGCGGGGTGGCGACCGAAGAGGTGGCGCAGTACTACCGCCGCCGCGCCGAGGCCGATGTCGGCCTGATCATCTCCGAGGGTACGGGGGTCAATCGCCCGGCCTCGGTCAATGACAAGAACGTGCCGCGCTTCCACGGCGAGGCCGAGCTCGCCGCCTGGAAGCGGGTGATCGACTCCGTCCACGAGGTCGGCGGCAAGATGGCCCCCCAGCTGTGGCATGTGGGCGCCGTGCGCACCCGCGATCCGGAGTGGGCGCCGTCCGGTCCCTATGACAGCCCCTCAGGCCTGTCGCGTCCCGGCAAGCAGTTTGGCGAGGCCATGACCGACGAGGAGGTGGCCGACGCCATCGCCGCCTTCGCCCAGGCCGCCGCCGACGCCAAGGCGCTCGGCTTCGACGCCGTCGAACTGCACGGCGCCCACGGCTATCTGATCGACCAGTTCTTCTGGGACGGCACCAATGTCCGCGAGGACGCCTATGGGGCCAAGGATCTGCCTGGCCGCGCCCGCTTCGCCGCCGACATCCTGCGCGCCGTGCGCCAGGCTGTGGGTCCCGACTATCCGGTGATCATCCGGATCAGCCAGTGGAAGCAGCAGGACTATGAGGTGAAGATGGCCGCCAATCCCAAGGAGATGGAAGCCTGGCTCGGGACGCTGACGGCGGCCGGCGCCGACATGCTGCACTGCTCGCAACGGCGCTTCTGGGAGCCGGAATTCGAAGGCTCGGACCTGAACTTCGCCGGCTGGGCCAAGAAGCTCACCGGCGTGCCGACCATCACCGTCGGCTCCGTCGGCCTTGATGGGGAATTCATCGCCGCCTTCGCCGGGGAGGGGTCGCAGCCCGCCTCCCTGGACAAGCTCCTCGACCGCCTGGAGCGGGACGAGTTCGACCTAGTGGGCGTTGGCCGCGCCCTGCTGCAGGACCCCGAATGGGCCAGGAAGGTCAAGGAAGGCCGCACCGCCGAACTGGCGCCCTTCGAACGGGCCGCCATGGCCAAGCTCTACTAGGGCCAGATCGACTGAGGTTCGCAGGCCCGGCGTTCGCCGGGCCTGCAGAGCCCCGTTTTCAGGCGTTGTAGTTGAGCTTCAGGCCGGGCCGTGGCCAGCGGGCCTTGTAGAGCCGCCCGGTGGCCGAGGCGGTGATCCAGGCATCGCGCATATCGGCCCCGCCGAAGCAGATATTGGTCACGATCATATCCGGAACCGGGAAGTGCTCGGTCGCGCCCGAGGGGTCGAAGGCGGTGATCCCGCCGTTGATGATCGTCGCCACGCAGACCTTGCCGCCCGCCTCCACCGCCAGGCTGTCCAACAGCTGATAGCCGGGCAGGTTGGCCACCACCCGCCCAGGGCCGAACCCGGCCTGCGCCTTCAACTGGCCCGGCGCCTCGATATCGAAGGCCCAGAGCCGGCCAAGCTGGGTGTCGGCCAGATAGACCACATCCTCATCCGGCGAGAGACCCACCCCATTGGGCGAGATCAGGTGGTCGCGCAGCCGCGCCACATGGCTGCCATCGGTCTTGGCGTAGTAGAGCGCCCCGAACTTGCGGCCCTCGGGCGTGGAGCAGCCATGGTCGCTGAACCAGAAGCCCCCCTGCCGGTCGAAGACCAGGTCATTGGGGCCGACGAACCGCCGGCCCTCGCAGGCCTCGTAGAGGGTGGTGAGGTCGCCGGTCTTCAGATCGTAGCGCTGGATCAGCCCGCCGGTATGGCTGGCCGGCGTCGGGCCGGGGATGGTCAGGCCATCCTGCTGTGGCCAGGTGAAGGAGCCGCCATTGTTGGTGATGTAGATCGCCCCGTCCGGACCGATGGCCGCGCCATTGGGGCCGCCGCCGGTCTCCACCAGGGTCTCGCGGCGCCCGTCCGGGGTGATGCGCGACAGACGCTGGGCCTTGATTTCGGTCAGCACCACCGAGCCGTCGGCCATGGCGATGGGGCCTTCGGGAAATTCCAGGCCTTCGCAGACCAGTTCGATGTCCATGGGCGTCCTCCTCATTCTTGTTGAGGGGAGTATGGCCGGCGCCGTGGCGTAAGGGCCAGGGGCTTCGAGAGGCCTCAGCGGCGTTCGAGAACCCGCAGGACGAACGGATATTCATCATCCTCGCCGGCCGGATGACGCACCGCGGAGACTTCGGTCCAGGCGCCCTCGTCGAAGGGGGCCAGGACCACGTCGCCCTCCACCTCGGCCTCGACCTCGGTCAGATAGATCCGCTGGGCGCGGGGCAGGGCCAGGGCGAACAGGGAGGCGCCGCCGATCACGCACACCTCCTCGGCCCCGTCATCCTCGGCCATCTCCCGGCCGATCTGCACCGCCTCGGTGAAGTCCTCGCACACCAGGGCGTCCCGCGGTGCGAAGGACCCGTCGCGGCTGAGCACGATATTGGTGCGGCCGGGCAGGGGCTTCTTGGGCAGGCTGTCCCAGGTCTTGCGGCCCATGATGACCGGCTTGCCCAGGGTCAGGGCGCGGAAGTTGACCAGGTCGCTCTTCAGCCGCCAGGGCAGGCCCCCCTCGCGACCGATGACGCCATTGCGGGCGCGGGCGATGGGACCGGCGGTGAGGAGGATGCGAGCCATGGACCGGACCTACCCGACCCACGGCTCGCAGGGAAGGCTCAGGCCGTCGCGATGGCGGGTGGGAGAGCCGCTCACGCCCCAGAGGAGGGGCGCGCGACCCTAAGGGCCCGGGGGAGCTTGATCGGCGTCAATGGGCATGGATGAAACGCGCCCATAAGGTCTCCACACGGGTGGAGGATGGACCATGGATCGACGGCGCTTCCTGCGGACAGCCGGCCTCACGGGGGCGGGCGTGGTCGTGGCCGGCGGCGCTGCCGCCGCTTACCGGGCCAGTAATGTCGGCCTGTTCCCCAGCGATCCGTCGCCGTTCGAGGCCTGGGACGCGCTGGAGGGGCAGAAGCCCGGGGCGGCGGAGGGCCTGCTGGCGGCTGCGATCCTGGCGTCCAATCCTCACAACACCCAACCCTGGCGCCTCGGGGCGGACGAGACCCTGTTCGTGGTCGAGGCAGATCCCAACCGCCATCTCGGCGCCTTCGATCCGTTCCGGCGGGAGATGTGGATAGGACTGGGCGGGGCTGTGGCCTGCGCCGAGGTGGCGGCGCCGGGGCTCGGCTTCCGTCTGGGCGAACCCCAGGTGGTCCAGACCGGGCCGGCCGGCGCCGGGCGGATCGAGGCGGCGATCAGCCGCGTCGATCCCACGCCTCACCCGTTGGCCAGCGGCCTGTCGGCCCGGCGCACCAACCGCGCGTCCTATGATCCGGCCCCCGTGCCGCTGGAAACCCTGCAGCAGGTGTTGAGCCTGGCCGGGGAGGCGCCTGGGGTGCGGCTGGCGATCCACCCTCGGGACTCCGACGCCGGTCAGGCCTTTGCCGCGGCCACCGTGTCGGCCACCGAGGCGATCAACGGCGACGCCGAGATGAGCGGCGACGGCCACAGGTGGTTTCGCCATAACCCCCGGGACGTGGCCCGCCACCGCGACGGCGTCGCCGTGGCCACCTCGGGCCTGTCCCCGGTCATGAGCGCCCTGGGACAGATGCTGCCGCCCATGGATGCCGCCACCGCCGGCGGCTATTGGCTCGACTCCACACGCCGTCAGGTCGAGGGGGCCGGCGGCTTCGGCTGGATGCTGGTGGACGACCTCGATGACCGCAACGCCCAGCTGGCGGTGGGGCGCCTTTGGCAGCGGCTGCACCTGGCCCTCACCGGGGCGGGCCTGGCTGGCCACCCCTTGAACCAGCTGCCGGAAATGGTGGATCGCGACCGCCAGCTCGGCCGCAGCGGACCCTGGGCGGCCCAGGCCGCCGCCCTGGCGCCCGAGGGCGGCCGCCTGACCTTCGGCTTTCGCTTTGGCGGACCCCTTCGCGAGGTCCCGCATTCGGCCCGTCGTCAGCTGGACGCGGTGAGGCTGCAGGCGACTTGAATCAGACCGTCGGCCCAAAGGCCTTAGCGCGTCCTCAGACCGCGATGGGCGCGGCGATCTTGTCGTGGGCCTTGTAGCCAGTGACCTTGAAGTCCTCGTAGTCGAAGGAAAACAGGTCGCGCTTGTCGGCCAGCGTCAGGGTCGGGAAGGGGTAGGGCTCCCGCGTCAGCTGCTCACGGGCCTGGTCCAGGTGGTTCAGATAGAGGTGGGCGTCGCCCAGGGTATGGACGAATTCCCCGGGCTCCAGGCCTGTCACCTTGGCCACCATCATCGTCAGCAGGGCGTAGCTGGCGATGTTGAAGGGCACGCCCAGGAACACGTCGGCCGAGCGCTGATAGAGCTGGCAGGACAGTCGGCCTTCGGCCACGAAGAACTGGAACAGGCAGTGGCACGGCGGCAGGGCCATGTCGTCCACATCGGCCGGGTTCCAGGCGCTGACAATGTGCCGGCGGGAATGCGGCGTGGTCTTCAGGCTTTCGACCACATTGGCCATCTGGTCGATCACCCGGCCGTCCGGGGCGGTCCAGGATCGCCACTGCTTGCCATAGACCGGGCCAAGCTCGCCACCCTCGTCGGCCCATTCGTCCCAGATGCTGACGCCCCGCTCCTGTAGCCAGCCGACATTGGTGTCGCCGCGCAGGAACCACAGCAACTCCAGGATGATCGACTTGCGATGCAGCTTCTTGGTGGTCAGCAGCGGGAAGCCCTGGGCCAGGTCGAAGCGCATCTGGCGGCCGAATACGCCCAGCGTGCCGGTGCCGGTGCGGTCGCCGCGCTGGACGCCGGTTTCCAGAATGTCGGCCAGCAGGTTGAGATACTGGCGCTCAGGATGTTCGGCGCGGGACGGGGAGACGTGAGCGTTCACGGGCGAGGCTTTCGCGTCGAATTCAGAGGGCCAGCTTTCCATGATTCGCGCAGGCTCCGCGCGGGGCGGCAAGGCCCTGCGGCGGTCGGCCCACAGGTGTCTCAACCCGCAAAGCCCCCCTCATCGAGGAAGGCCTGCTCGCTGGGCGTGGTGCGGCGGCCGAGGGCGGCGTTGCGGTGAGGGAAGCGGCCGAAGCGCACGATGATGTCCCGGTGCAGTTCGGCCCACTTCAGGGTTTCGGCGTCGCCCTCGGCCGCCTTGAGGGCCGCGCACAGCCGCACGGCTTCGTCCTGGTCGCCCATGTCCTCGGAATGCTCATAGGGCAGATAGAAGAAGGGGCGCAGGATCGCCTCGCTCGCCTGGTCGTGGCCCGCCGAGATGGCGGCCTTGGCGATGGCCCGGGCCTTGCCGTCGGTGGCGAAGGCGTGGCCGGAGTCGCGGAAGATGTTGCGGGGGATCTGGTCGAGCAGGATCAGCAGGGCCAGCGCGCCGCCGGCGTCTTCGGCCCAGGCGTCGAGTTCGCCCCGGGCGGCGGCATGGTGAGCAGCCTCGAAGTCCCGCGCCAGGGCTCGGTCGAAGGCCTCGTCCTTGGCGAACCACTTGGCCGGGCCGGCTTCCCGCCAGGTGTCGACCACCTGCTTGGCTGTTACGTCCATGGGCTTCTCCAGTGTGGCCGGGGAGTGTCTGCGGGCCGGGCCTGCGGCGCAAGCGGCCTTGATCGTGCAATGAGAGGGCCTGAGTGACGTTGCGCCGCTTGACCTTTGCGCAAAAAAACGGTCGATAGCGCGGCCTTTGCCGCGGCGCCGTTGCTCGGTTCCGTGGCCGAACCCTGTCCCAGGAGAACAATCATGCGCGTCTACTATGATCGCGACGCCGACCTCGCCCGCATCCTGGACAAGAAGATCGCCATCGTAGGCTATGGTTCCCAGGGTCGCGCACATGCGCTCAACCTCGTCGACTCCGGTGTGAAGAACGTGGTGGTCGCCCTGCGCCCCGGTTCGGCCACCGCCAAGAAGGTCGAGGCCGATGGCCTGAAGGTGATGACCGTCGCCGAAGCCGCCGCCTGGGCCGACGCCATGATGGTCCTGGCGCCGGACGAACTGCAGCGGGACATCTACGCCAACGAGATCGCCCCCAATATCCGTGACGGCGCGGCCCTGCTGTTCGCCCACGGCCTGAACGTGCATTTCAACCTGATCGAGCCCAAGACTTCCATCGACGTGCTGATGGTGGCGCCCAAGGGGCCTGGCCATACGGTGCGCGGCGAATACCAGAAGGGCGGCGGCGTCCCCTGCCTGATCGCCATCCACCAGAACCCGACCGGCAACGCCATGGACTTCGGCCTGGCCTATGCCTCGGCCATCGGCGGCGGTCGCTCGGGCGTGATCGAGACCACCTTCCGCGAAGAGTGCGAGACCGACCTGTTCGGCGAACAGGCCGTGCTCTGCGGCGGCCTGGTGGAGCTGATCCGGGCCGGTTTCGAAACCCTGGTCGAGGCCGGCTACGCGCCGGAAATGGCCTATTTCGAGTGCCTCCACGAGGTGAAGCTGATCGTCGACCTCATCTATGAGGGCGGCATCGCCAACATGAACTACTCGATCTCCAACACCGCGGAGTACGGCGAGTACGTCACCGGCCCCCGCATTGTCACGGCCGAAACCAAGGCCGAGATGAAGCGCGTGCTGGAAGACATCCAGTCGGGCCGCTTCGTCCGCGACTTCATGGCCGAAAACCAGGCTGGCCAGCCCAGCTTCAAGGCCACCCGCCGTCGGGGTTCGGAGCACCAGATCGAGGAAGTGGGTCAGCGGCTGCGCGCCATGATGCCCTGGATCACCAAGAACAAGCTGGTGGACCAGGCCCGCAACTAGGGTCCTGCTGCAGATCGCGGCCTAGATCCGGTCGACAAGAAGCCCTCTCCCGACGCCGGGGGAGGGCTTTTTCGTGGGCGATCAGTCGGCGGTGGTCTCGATCGCCTGGTAACGGGCCACGATCACGTCGGAGGCGGCGAAGCGTTCCTTGGCCTGAGCCTTGGTCCTGGCCAGCTCCAGGTGGACGTGGTCGGTCATGCCGCCGGGATAGCGATCCTGCAGGGTGCGCGCCTTGCCGATGGGCGCGCCCAGGGCGACGACCTGGCCCTCTTTCACGTCGGGGTCGATGTAGAAGACGCGGGCCTCGTAACCGAGCGCCGGGTTGGTGATCTCGACGAACTTCAGGTCCGGATCGCTGGCATAGGCGACGCCGATCTTGGTCACATAGCCGGAGATCGGGGCTCTGACGGTCTGGCCGGCCTGGGCGGCATAGTCGACCCCCTCGTGGTGGCGGTGGCCGCCATCGCGGGAGGCGCCGAACGCGCCTGAACCATAGGCGTCGAAGGTGCGCGGCGCCTGGCCTGTGGGGTTGACGAAGTCGGCCGCCCCATCGCCGTCCACATCGCGGCCTTGCCAGACCAGCTGTCGGGCGACGATGGGTTTGATGACCGGACGGGGACCGCGCATGGCGTCGAACAGCGGCGCTGTGACCTGGGCTTGGGACAGCCTCTGGACGATCCCGCCCCCGCCGCCGGCGCTGGCGACGGCGCTGGTGGCCACGGTGGCGCAGAGTGTGGCGGCGGTGAGGGCGAACAGGCGGGTGGCCACGAAGCGCCCGTCCATGCGGGCGATCATCAGGTCAAGCGTCTTCAAACGTCTCGTTCTCTTTGATGTAGCCCGAGGGGAACCCAGGGCGGCTTGATTTGTTATGGGGACAAGGCAAGGGCCGCCGGAGCGGCCGCCCGAGCCAGCCATATCGTTCGTCCGGAGACTATAGACGTCGAATGGGGCGCCCATGCGGCGCATTGTCTCGTGGAATCAGTCTCTTACGGTCACGCTTGCCCTATAGCCAGGGCAGGTCCGCCTCGCCGCGGAGCACGGCCTCGGCTTCGGGCGTATGCTTGGCCGCGCCATCCCGAGGGTGAAGAATGAGCGCCGGAAGCAGGCGTAAAGGCGCCTTTCCGGTCTTGATCGCCCGCACCAGGACGCGTTTGGCTGGGGCGTCGGCGAAGGGGTGAATGGCCCGCACCTGGAACGAACCGGCGCTGGCGCCGAGTCCCGCCAGGAGGTCGGCCAGCCGGTCCGCCCGGTGAATCAGGGTGATGGTCCCGCCTTCACGCACCGCTTTCAGCAGGAAGGTCGTCCACGCCTTGAGGCCCGCTTCGGCCATCCATGCCCCGCGCTTTTCGACCGCCGGCGCCCGGAGCGCGGCGGGATCGTCGAAGAACGGCGGATTGGACAGGGCCGCATCGAAAGGCGTCAGGCCCAGGGCGGCGAAGCCCGCATCGACATCCCCGCTGATCGCCTCGACGCGGTCGGCCAGGTGGTTCAGCGCCGCGTTCTCCTTGGCCAGGGCCAGGGCGCCGACGTCCCGCTCGACGCCGATGAAACACGCCCCGGCGCGGCGCTTGGCCGCAGTCATCAGGACGGCGCCGGCGCCGCATCCCGCCTCGATCACCCGGGCGCCGGGGGCGGCGTCACAGGCCGCCGCCAGCAGGGCCGCGTCCAGCCCCGCCCGATAGCCCCGGCTCGGCTGACGCAAGGTCACCCGTCCCCCCAGGAGGCGGTTCTCCGTGGGGCTTTCGAGCGGGACGACGGGAAGCTCGGACATGAGCCGCTCCAGATGCGCGGGCGCGCCTTGACCGCCCCCTATCGCGTGACCATTGTCCGGACGCAACGGCGGCCCCGCAATGGGCTGTCCTATCTGGAGCACCTTTGTCGTGGACGCCGCCGCCGCAGACCCCCGGACTAAGCCGGTCAGCCTGGATAACCTGCTGAAGCTCGCGGCTGCGGACATGGCCGGCGTCGACGGCCTGATCCGCGACCGCATGCAGAGCCCCGTCTCTGTGATTCCCGCCCTGGCCGAACACCTGATCGGCGGGTCGGCCAAGCGCCTGCGCCCCCTGCTGACCGTGGCCGCAGCCCGCCTGGCCGGCTCGACGGAGGATCATTGCCGCAAGCTGGCGGCGGCCGTGGAGTTCATCCACACCGCCACCCTGCTGCATGACGATGTGGTGGATTCCTCGGAGCTGCGCCGGGGCAAGGTGGCCGCCCACCTGATCTGGGGCGCGCCGTCCAGCGTGCTGGTGGGGGACTTCCTGTTCGCCCGGGCCTTCGAGCTGATGGTCGAGACGGGCTCCATGTCGGCCTTGGAGATCCTGGCCCGCGCCAGCCGGGTGATCGCCGAGGGCGAGGTGCTGCAGCTCACCCGGGCCCACGATCTCGATCTGGACGAAGCCGTCTATCTAGAGATCATCAAGGCCAAGACCGCCGAGCTGTTCGCCGCCGCGGCCGAGGCCGGCGGCGTCTGCGCCGGCGCCTCGCCCGAGCGCGCCGCGGCCCTGCGCCGCTATGGCCAGGAGCTGGGCCTGGCCTTCCAGCTTGTGGATGACGCCCTGGATTATTCCGGGGCCAGCGACACCCTGGGCAAGAACCCCGGCGACGACTTCCGGGAAGGCAAGGCGACCCTGCCGCTGATCCTGGCCATCCATCGCACCGGCGCGCAGGAGCGGGAATTCTGGATGCGGACGGTGGACGCCCGGGACCAGTCCGAGGCCGATTTCGAGCGGGCGCGCACCCTGGTGCACGACTCCGGCGCCCTCGACGTCACCCTTGAGACCGCCGCCGGCTACGCTCAGAGCGCCAAGGCCGCCCTGTCGGTGTTTCCCGCCAACGACTGGCGTGTGGCCATGGAAGACCTCGCCGACTTCGCCGTGGCCCGCCGCAGCTAGTTAACGGCCGCTCAGCTTCCCGCGCCGGCCCCGGCCATATCCAGCAGGTTGAGGCGAATTCCACCGGGCAGCTCCATGTCCCCGGGGCGGAAGCCCTCGGGACAGGCGCCCTGCCAGGCGCTCTCGATATTGATCTGGCGGGTCCCGTTCATCTGCGGCGCTTCGGCCCCGACGGTCGAACTCTGCGCCTGGACCACATATCGGCTGTCAAAATCGCCGGTGGCCACGCCCGAGGTGGTGGTCTTGCCGCCCGTGCCCATGTCGCAGACCGACGAGAACTGCCAGCCGCCGTCGGCGCGAGGGGTGACGAGGTTCTTTTCGCAGCCCTCGGTGGTCGCCTGCTGGCCCCACCAGCTCAGCCGCTGTTCCAGGGCCTGGTCGATGCAGATGCGGCTGACCTGAACCATGCCTTCGGTGGAGACCCGCTGTTCCCAGAGTCCCGGCTTGCGCCTGGGCGGGGTCGGCGTGGCCGCCTGATCGCCAGCCGGGGCGCCCGCCTCGGCGGGACCAGCGGCCTCGGGGGCCTGTTCCGGCGTCTCATCAGCGCCCTTGCGGTTGCAGGCCGCAAGGGCCAGCACGGCCAGGCCCAGGGCCGCCATCGTCGAAAGCCTGCGCATCTTTCCCATCTCCCCCGAAGCCGCCATCATCGTTCAGACTTAGCCGGGATCGAAACCGGGGTTAAGTCCGTTCGGGAGGCATGATGAGTGAACTGAGAAACAACGCCGAGGCCGCCCGCTACGAGTTGGATGAGCAGGGCGAGACCTCCTGGGCCGACTACCGTCTGCAGGGCGAGCGGCTCTATATCGATCACGTGGAAAGCCCGCCCGCCCTTCGGGGTACGGGCGCGGCCGGCCGACTGATGAAGGCCTTGGCGCAGGACGCCCGGGATCGCGGGCTGAAGATCACGCCGATCTGCGGCTACGCGGCGGCCTGGCTTCGTCGCAGCCCGGAATTCAAGGATCTCGTGTCATGAATGACAGATCTCAGCCGGCCCAGCCCCCGCGGGAGCCGGGGTCGGACTCCGACCAGCGTCGCCGTGAGGTGGAAACTAATCCAGCCCTTAGCCCCGTGGGCCCGCAGGGGGGCGCAGCGATCGCCCCTCTCCGGCGGAAATCTGACACGTCAAAGGACTGACAGACAGAAACGGCCCTCCCGACAGGGAGAGCCGTTCTTGATCGCTCCGCCGCAAAAGGGCGCAGATTATGCTCAGGCGCGCGCCATGATGGCTTCGAGCGCCTGGGCCTTGACCTCGGCGTCTTCAGTCAGCCGACGGGCGATTTCCCGCACGCCTGGGGGATAGAGCTCCCCGCCCCCGGCGATCTCGGCGCTGAGTCGCTCGACATCGCCGAGCGCCGCCTCAAGGGCCCGCACATGTTCGCCCACCAAGCTGCGGGCTTCCGATTGCAGCCGGCGCACGCGCTCAGCCACAGCCGTATCTGAATTCATCCGTTCGACAGTCGCCACCTTGCCACCGGCGGCGACCACACTGAGAGACGGTGACATGGATCACCTCATTCTATTGTTGGTGGGGCGGCGGCGAGTGCGAGAAGACGGCTCGTCTAGACCAACCCCTGATCTGTAACATCTACGAATGGCGAGGCCGGAAGTTCCGTCGCCATCTTCATAGATCATCATGTGGGGTTTTTCGGCCACGGTCGCGAGAGGCGCGCCGGGCGACTTAAGCTCTAGGGGCGTGGAGAATTTCTAAGCGTCGGAGCCGGACGCCGACCCGCTCCGGCCAACCCTGGAGGTCGACCGGAGCGGGCGCCATCTCCACGTGTCACCAGGTGACCGACACCGTGGCGGCCAAGGCGTGGCTCTGGGCCTTGTCGTTGTGGTTCAGGCGGTAGTCGAGGCTGATGCGGGTGCGATCCTGCAACTGGGCCTCAAGGCCGGCGCTCAGGCGAAGGCCGGTGCGGCCGGCCGCCGCGGCGCGGGTCTCGAAGCTGGCCCCGTCCAGGCGAGCGTCCAGACGTGCGGCCTCCTCCCCAAGGGCCCGGGTGACGAAGGCCGAGGCCTGGGGCGTCACCCGCCAGCCGCCGAGGGCGGTGGTCTGGGTCAGCCGCACGCCCAGCCGCGCCTCGGCCGCCTCGCGGGTGGCCTCGTCGAAGGCCAGGGCGGCCGAGCCGCCGCGCTCGCTGACGGCGTCCCGTTCGGCGCGTTCGGCCGAGAGGCCGGCGGCCAGGGTCACGGCCATCCCGCGGACGGCCATGTCGCGACCGGCCTCCACATCGGCGAACAGGCTCTGGCCCGCCGCCTTGGCGCTCAGGTTTTCGATCCCGTCGGCCAGGCCGACCCGACGCTGGATCTTGTGCTGGTCCTGGCCGAAGCCCGCCACGGCCTGCACATAGGTCGGACCCTGGCGCCAGCCGCCATAGGCCAGGCCGCGATAGGTGAAGACCTTGGCCTCGCCCATCAGGCCGCCGTCGGTGGTGGCCTCGCCATAGGCCGCGGCGATGCCCAGGGTGAGCGCCGGTCCCACCTGACGATCGGCGCCGACGAGCAGGGTCAGGCCATCGGCCTCATAGCCCTCGGCATAGGCGTCGCCATCCACATCCCATCGGGCGCCGGACACCTGACCCCACGCGCGCCGTTCGGCGCCGGGCGCCTGCCGCAGACGATCCTGGGTCTGGGCCGTCAGGCTGCGGCTGGTGGAGATGAGCGCGTCGAGGCCCACCGCGTGGGTTTCCCCCGCCACCGCGCCCAGGGTCTGGCCGATCTCCGCCAGGTCCAGGCCCGCCAGGCGGCTTGCCACCGGCGTCGCGCCGGCTGCGGGCCGGGCGGCAGGGTCGGGGCGGGTGGTGTCGAGGGCCGCGCCGACGGCCTGCCCGTTCAGCTTGCCGGCGATGAGGGCGAGGCGTTCCGGCGTCACCGCCAGGATGATGCTGCTGGGCCCATAGACCACGTCGAAGCGCGCATTCTCGGGCAGGCCCGCCTCGGGCTGGACCAGTTGGGCGAAGGCGCCGGCCACGCCGCCCTGCGCCGTAACTACCTCGAAACGATCGCCAATCGCCGGGGTGTAGGTGTTGTTGGCTGCGCCGGTGATGCCGCGGGTGATCGGCCTCAGCGTCCCGCCGGCGGTGAAGACGGCGTCGGCGCCCATCAGGACGAGGGTGTCATGGTGGCCCGCGCCGACCCCCGGGGTCGCGCCGTCGATGTCCAAAAGCAGGGCTGCGCCGGCCCCCTGGGTTACGCTTCCGCTGACCACCAGCCGGCCCGGAGAATTGCCGGGCGAGAGGATGCCGTCGGTGATCAGGTTACCGATGATGTGGCCGCCGCCGGACACGATCGCGCCTTCTGCGACCTGAACATTGCCGGTGAACTGGTTGTTGAAGCTCAGCTGGCCGCCCAGGATGCAGGCGCCGCCGAGGCCGCCGCCGGCGCTCATGAGGTTCAGGTGGCCCTCGCCGATCTTCGTGAAGCAGGCGTCCCCGCCCACGGCGCCGGTCATCACCACATTATGGCCGCCGGTGTCGAACAGACCGCCATGGCCCACGAAGCTCTGGGTCAGGGTCATGTCGGCCGTGACGCCGAAGCTGCCGCCCGGGCCGATGCGCACGACACCCGTGGCCGCGCCGACCGAACCGGGCGTCCCGACGATGACCGAACCCTCCTGGACGTCCAGCCCGAACAGGTCGTTGGGGCCTTCCAGAACCAGCGAGCCGGATCCCCGCTTGGCCAGCACGCCGCCCCCGCTCAGCGGCCCGGTCAGGGTCATCGTGTGCCCCCCGGTGTCCACCGCGCCCGTCTGGTCCGGGTCGATCCAGATGCCCGACCCGAGGGCCATGGCCTGGGTGGCCAGGAGGTAACCGGTCTGGGAAAGCGCGATGGGCGCGCCGCCCAGGACGTCTGGGCCGCCCAGGGCCACCCCGCCGCCGGTAATGTTCAGCCCGGCGAAGCTGTTGGTTTCTCCGGCCAGGGTCAGGACGCCGTCTCCGGTCTTGGTCAGGAGGCCGGGGCCGGTCACCGCGCCCGTAAGGGTGAGGTCGTGGCCGGCCGTATCCACCGTGCCGCCCGCGGACAGAATGGTGAAGTTGTTATCCAGGACCCCGGAACTGGCCATGGTCAGGACGCCGCCGTCGAACACGGGCGTCACGAGGCCGGATTTCAGCTGATCGATCGTATAGGGGGCGCTGGTGTCGATGGTCGAAGGCGGGGGCGGGGCCGAGCTTCCACCGCCGCCGCCGCCGCCGCCGCCGGCCTCAACGGCCGCGCCGATGTCGGTGCCGAAGATGTAGCGATAGGTCAGGAGGATCTTCGAGCCGGCGAGAAGAGCGCCGATATCGAAGCCCAGGCCGATGGTGTTGTCGCCGTCGCCGACATTCGTGCCGGCGAGATAGGAGGCCGTGTCTTCCGTCCAGTAGGTGACGGCCGAATTGTGGGTCACGGCGCTGTTCGTATAGAGGCCGATGACATATTTCGAAGCCAAGGCTTCGGCATAGACGAGGTCTTCTTCCGGGACACCGTCGGCGCCCCGCACATTGGTCGTCGAGCTTGAATCCCCGGGGGCCGCCGTGGCGTCCGGGTCGATATAGCGCGAGAAGGTGAGGTCGGTGAGGTCGGTCAGGGCCTCGATGGTCGTGCTGATGTTCAGCTGCTGGCCGTCCGCGTTGAACGCATAGTCGTGGGTGATGTTCAGCACCCCGGCCAGGACCCCGCTCCAGACGGCGCGCAGATCATAGGTCTGCCCGTCGTATTCGACGCCGTTGTAGCTGGTCAGAATGCCGGTGAATCCGGTTGCGCCATCGTTGTTGTTGCTGGCGCTGAAGACAGAACCCGCCGAGCCGCTGACGGTGAAGCCTTCGAAAGCGGATCCCGGGGTCAGATAGTCATAGGCGTCGTTGAACACGCCCGAGCCCGTGCCGTCATAGAGAACGCCGGGCGCGGCGTTGCCGCCGACCCCCAGCGTTCCCTTGTTGCTGAGACCGATCTTCAGATAGTCGCCGGCGAGAATTTCGCTTGAGGACCCAGCAGCGTGGGCCGGCGAGGCGGCCAGGGCCGCGAGTCCCGCCACCAGGGCGAGAACCGAGATTTCCGCGCCCGAACGACGGGACGCAGAGCAAATGCGATTAAAAATGACTGACACAAAAACCCCCCGAAATGAGGGTTTGCGAGCTACGGCCCAGCTGTCATCGCCACAACAACCGCCCGGGGCAGATGTGCGCGATCTGGGCGCCAGGGCGCCGAAGCTGGGCAGTCAGCTCTGGCGCCGGCCTGGCTTGGCTCACCTATGCGGGCGCCTCCCAACCCAGGCGGGCGTAGGGGCGCGGAGCGGCCCGCGTCTGGCGAGGCCAGGCCGCTGGGCGCTGAGTCTCCCTACAGCTTCCCCTTCCGGAACCGCTCCTGGGCCTCGGCGCGGGCTTCGGCCTTCACCCGCTTCACCGCTGAGCGGTCCACCGTCTCGCCTTCGCCGGTGAGGGCTTCGTTGGCGAATTCCAGGTCCATCAGCTTCAGGCGCTTGATCTCGTCGCGCAGGCGGGCGGCGGTCTCAAATTCCAGGTCGGCGGCGGCCTGGCGCATCTTGCCTTCCAGGTCGCGCAGGGTGGCCTTGAAGTTGTCGCCCATGAAGGGCTTGGCCTCCTCGGCCAGCTCCGTGCGAACCAGGGGACGGTCCTTTTCATAGGCGCTGGCGAGGATCTCCTTGATCTGGCTCTTCACGCTCTCGGGCGTGATGCCATGGGCGGTGTTGTATTCCTCCTGCCGCTCGCGCCGGCGCTGGGTCTCGGCCATGGCGCGTTCCATGGAGCCGGTGATGCGGTCGGCATAGAGGATGACCCGGCCGTCGATGTTCCGCGCCGCCCGGCCGATGGTCTGGATCAGGGAGGTTTCAGAGCGCAGGAAGCCCTCCTTGTCGGCGTCCAGGATGGCCACCAGGCCCACCTCCGGGATGTCCAGACCCTCGCGCAGCAGGTTGATGCCCACAAGCACGTCGAAGACGCCCAGGCGCAGGTCGCGGATGATCTCGATACGCTCGATGGTGTCGATGTCGGAGTGCATGTAGCGGACCTTCAGGCCCTGCTCGTGCATGTACTCCGTCAGGTCCTCGGCCATCTTCTTGGTCAGGACCGTGATCAGGCCGCGATAGCCCTGGGCGATGGTCTGGCGGACCTCGTCGATGACGTCATCCACCTGGGAGAAGCCGTCCTTGGAGACTGGGCGGACCTCGACCGGCGGGTCGATCAGGCCGGTGGGGCGGATCACCTGCTCGACGAAGACCCCGCCGGTGCGCTCCATCTCCCACGACCCCGGCGTGGCCGAGACATGGACGGTGTCGGGCCGCATGGCGTCCCACTCCTCGAACTTGAGCGGGCGGTTGTCGAGGCAGGAGGGCAGGCGGAAGCCGTACTCGGCCAGGGTGAACTTGCGCCGATAGTCCCCGCGGTACATGCCGCCGATCTGCGGCACGGCCTGGTGGCTCTCGTCCACGAACAGCAGCGCGTTCTCGGGAATGTATTCGAAGAAGGTCGGCGGCGGCTCGCCCGGCCGGCGGCCCGACAGATAGCGGCTATAGTTCTCGATCCCGGCGCAGGAGCCGGTGGCCTGGATCATCTCGATGTCGAAGGTGGTGCGCTGCTCCAGACGCTGGGCCTCCAGCAGCTTGCCATTGGCCACCATCCATTCCAGCCGCTCCTTGAGCTCGGCCTTGATCTGCACCACGGCCTGGTTGAGCGTCGGCCGGGGCGTGACGTGGTGGCTGTTGGCGTAGATCTTGATCCCGTCCAGGTCGGCGATCTTCTTGCCGGTCAGCGGATCGAACTCGACGATGGTCTCCACTTCGTCGCCGAACAGGCTGACCCGCCAGGCGCGATCCTCGTAGTGGGCCGGAAAGATCTCGATGGTGTCGCCCCGGCGGCGGAAGGTCCCGCGCTCGAAGGCCTGATCGTTGCGCTTGTACTGCAGGGCCACGAGGTCAGCCATCAGCTGCTTCTCGTCGATCCGCTCCCCCGGCGCGAGGGTGAAGGTCATGGCCGTATAGGTCTCCACCGACCCGATGCCGTAGATGCAGGAGACCGAGGCCACGACGATGACGTCGTCCCGCTCCAGGATCGCCCGGGTGGCCGAGTGGCGCATCCGGTCGATCTGCTCGTTGATGGAGCTGTCCTTCTCGATGTAGGTGTCCGTCCGCGGGACGTAGGCCTCCGGCTGGTAATAGTCGTAGTAGGAGACGAAGAACTCGACCGCGTTGTCCGGGAAGAAGGCTTTGAACTCGGAATAGAGCTGGGCGGCCAGGGTCTTGTTGGGGGCCAGGATCAGGGCCGGACGCTGGGTCTCGGCGATGACCTGGGCCATCGTATAGGTCTTGCCCGAACCGGTGACGCCGAGCAGCACCTGATCATGCTCGCGCCCCTCAAGACCCGCCACCAGCTCCTTGATCGCCTGCGGCTGGTCGCCGGCGGGCTTGTAGTCCGAGACCAGATTGAAGCGCTTGCCGCCCTCCGACTTGGCCGGCCGCGCCGGGCGGTGGGGCTTCCACAGCATCGGCATGGCGGTTTCGTCATAGTCGAACGCCCCCGACATGTCGGCGACGCCCTGAACGGACGGGGGAGGAGCGGTCTTTGAACGCGGCATGTCGCAGAAGGTAGGCGTGCGAGGGGCTGGGCGCCAGCGTGGCTGCTGACACCGTGGCGCCAGCAGTCCGCGCAGCCTCTAGAAGAGGCCCCCGCCGCTATAGGCCACGGCGCAGGCGGCGGCGAGCACACCGAGCGAGAAAAAGAGGTGGCGCATCGCCTTGTCCCCGAAGTTCCTGTTGAGGACTCCAGGCGATAGGGCGATGCGTCGGCTCCGGCATGATCCAGACGGACTAGGCCGGGAGACCTTCTGGGGGCTGCGCCTAGTTGTCGACGCCCTTGCTGACCGCGGTGCCGACCGCCGCGCCTGCTGCGGCGCCCACAGGGCCGCCGACCACGGCCCCGGCCACGGCGCCGGTCGCCGCCCGCTGCTCCACATTGTGGCCACAGCCAGCCAGTAGAAGGCCCGCCGAAACGAGGCAAACGCCAAGGACCTTACTCATGTTGATCTCTCCGAGAGTTGTTCCCGACAAACGGTCGCCAACGGCCAAGGTTCCCACAGCATTGATTGAGTCTCGCTCGCATCAGCCATGGTGCGGCGCAATAACCGCTTGCGAATCCTTCACGGACCCGTCATAAGCCACGCCACTTTGTCGTAGACCCGTCCTGATCAGTGCGGACGGGCTTCGTTTCGAGACTTCGGTTTGCATGAGGCGACCGGCTCTCAAGCGATGATGTCGGAGGGCGTATCGCCCTCGCCGCACAGGACAGGACGTTTTGCAGAATGATAAGAGGGTGCGCGCCGATTGGCGTGCCCTGACCGGAGCCGCCCTTCTGGGCTCGACGGTTGGAATTGCGCTCGGCGGCGCATACATGGCTGGCGGCATGGCCAGCGCGGCCACCGACCACGCCCGCGCCGCCCGCCTGGCGGCCGGCGCGGCGGACGGCTATTCGGAGCAGGCGCTCCAGGATGCCGCCGCGCGCATGGACCCCGGCGTGCTCCGCATCGCCCGGCGCCATGATCCCTTCACCGTGGCTGGAGCCGCAGAACGGGATCGTCAGAGCGCGATCCTGGTGGCCCGTCTGGAGCGCGGCGCCAGCGCCGCCTCCCAACCGCCGCTTCTTCGGGCCAGCCTCAACGTAACGCCTTATCCGGCCGCCCCGTTCCGCCTTGGTGGCGCTCTGGAGGCCTCCCGCGAAGTCGAGTGCCTGACCCAGGCGGTCTATTACGAGGCCCGCGGCGAGACCCCGGCCGGCCAGGCGGCCGTGGCCCAGGTGGTGATCAACCGGGCCCGCCATCCGGCCTTCCCCAAGACCGTCTGCGGCGTCGTCTTCCAGGGCGCCAATAGCCGGGTCTGCCAGTTCAGCTTCGCCTGCAACGGCGTGATGCGCCGCCCCGTGGAGCCCGCCGCCTGGCGCCGGGCCGAACGGGTGGCCAATCGCGCCCTCTCGGGCGATGTCATGGGGGACGTGGGCCTCGCGACCCATTTCCACACGACGGCTGTGGCCCCGGGCTGGGGACAGCGCCTGACCCGGGTGACCCAGGTCGGCCAGCACATCTTCTATCGCTTCGGCCGCAACCCGGCGGCGAGCCGGATGCTGGCCAGCGCCCACGAAATCACCCAGGAACAGGCCGAAGCGCCGGTCTATGCCCGCGTCGGCGAGGCCCCCCGGCACGCCGGGACCCAACAGGACCCGACCGACGACATCCGTCTGACCTCGGCCGTGCTGGTCCCCACGGGGGACAAGCCCATGGGGATGGGCGGGCCGGCGGAACCTCCCGTCGAGCCGGCTTCGGCGCCGGCGATGGGACGCAAGGACACTGGCAAGGTCGAGGCTCAGACCAAGGACGCCGACGCCAAGCCGTCGGCGTCCAAGGGCGAGACCAAGACGCCCCGGGACGCGACTTCGGCCGAGAAACCTGCCGACAAGACCAAGGCCGGCCAGTCCGCCTAACGCCCTAAGGCGGCCGCCGTGCTTCGCGCGGCCCGCCGGAGGGCCTGGGGCGGTTGGCCGAAGGCCCGCAGGACCGCCCGGCGCATGCGCTCGGCGTCGCCGAAGCCGACGGCTGCGGCCACCTGCTCGACAGACTCGTCAGCGGTTTCCAGGCGCGACCGGGCGGCCTCCACCCGCAGGTGCTCCACGACCTTGGCGGGTGTCATGCCCATCTCCCGCACGAAGGCGCGGGCGAAGTTGCGTGGGCTCATGGCCGCCTGATCGGCCAGGCGCTCCACCCCCAGCGGTTCATTCAGGCGCGCCCGCGCCCAGTCGAGAAGATCGGCGAACCGGCCTGACGCCCCGCCCATGTCCACCAGCGCCGAGAACTGGGACTGGCCGCCGGGTCGCCGGCGGGGCACGACCAGTTGCTGCGCGGTGGCGCGGGCCACGGCTTCTCCCAGGTCCTCCGCGATCAGGGCCAGGGCGAGGTCGATGCCCGCTGTAATTCCCGCCGATGTCCAGATCGCGCCGTCCCGCACAAAGATGCGGTCGGGCTCAAGCCGCACGGCGGGAAACCGGCGGCGGAAGTCTGCGGTTCGGCTCCAATGGGTTGTGGCGGCCCGGCCGTCCAGCAAGCCCGCCTCCGCCAGGATATAGGCGCCAGAGCAGACGCTGGCGGCGCGCCGCGAGCGGGCGGCGGTCGCCCGCACCCAATCGATCAGCGGCGCTTCAAGCAGGGCCGGCCGGGTTCCCTCGCCGCCGGCCACGACAAGCGTGTCGAGATCGGCGTCGTCCAAGGCCTCGGCGTTCATCGTCGCGCCCGACGAACTCGCCACCGCCCCGGCCCGGGCGGCGACCACCCGCAGCCGGTAGCTGCCCGGCGCATGCCGTTCGGCGATCTCGAAGGCCGCGATCGGCCCGGCCGCATCCAGAAGCTGGAAGTCGGGAAAGAGGAGAAAGTCGACCGGGCGCGGTGTCATGGCGGAATCCGAGGGATAAATGTCATTTCGGCCAGGATCAGGCGTTGGCATGGTGCCGCTGTCAACCACCTGCGAGGTCCGCCATGTCCGCCCCCTGCCGCATCGTCTTCCCCCTCTATGCCGGGGTGACCCAGCTCGACTTCACCGCGCCCCACCAGTTCTTCAATCGCATGCCGGGCGCCGAGACGATCGTCGCCTCGGTGGGCGCGGTCGATGTGGAGGCCGATGGCCTGGTCTTCGCCAAACTGGCGGATCTGGCGGCGATCGAAAGCTGCGACGTGCTCTGCGTGCCGGGCGGCTTCGGGACCACGGCGGCCATGCTGGACGAGGCTTACATGGCGGCGATCATGCGCCTGGGGGCCAGCGCCCGCTATGTGACCTCGGTCTGCACCGGCTCGCTGATCCTGGCGGCGGCCGGCCTGTTGAAGGGCCGCCGGGCCGCCTGTCACTGGGCCTGGCGCGACCTGCTGCCGCTGTTCGACGTAGAGGTCGACGAGTCCCGGGTCTGCCGGGACGGAAATGTCATCACCGGCGGCGGCGTGACCGCTGGCCTCGACTTCGCCCTGGTGGCCGGCGCCGAGATTTTCGGGGAAGACGCCGCCCGGCGGGTCCAGCTGGGATTGGAATATGCGCCGGCGCCGCCGTTCGAAGGCGGTCGTCCGGAACTCGCGCCGCCCCACATCCTGGCGCAGGTCCAGACGGTGATGAACGCTGCGGTGGCCGACCGGCGTGCCGCCGCGATGGAGGCCGCCACCCGGCTCAGGGCGCGGGCCTGAGCCTTAGCGCCAGTCCAGGACGCCGATCTTGCACAGCCAGAGCAGGCCATAGGTGACGCGCGCCCGGCGATCAGGCGGGAAGGCGCCGACCAGATCGCTCAGCCGAATGTCGGGGCTCTCGGCGATCTGGGCGGCCAGCCGGGCCAGTTCCGGCCGCGGCGCCCGCCAGGCCTCGCCGAAGCTGTCGAGCTCCACCACGCTGGTCAGGGCGGGATCGTGGGCCAGATCGACGCCTGCCCGCACCGACAGGCGAAGATCGGGGCCGGCGACGGCGGTGGCGAAGCTGCGGTGGTCGGCGAAGGGGTCGCCGTGCAGGGGATTGAGGCGGGGATCAGACGCGGGGGCCGGTGCGGCCCGGCGGATCTCGGCCAGCTCATCGAACAGGGCGCGGTAGCCCAGGATGACCTGGCGCCAGTCGAAGGTCTCCCGTACCCGCTGACGGCCCGCAGCCCCCATGCGGGCCCGAAGCTCAGGCGAACGGGCGAGCTCGGCCAGGGCGCGGGCGGCTGCGCCCACATCGACGGCGGTGTATTGCGCTGCCTGGCCCACATAGGCCTGGTAGGTGTCGATCCGCCCCAGATGTCGACGCAGCAGGGCCTCGCTCGGCGGCCCGGCCCCGGGGATCAGGGTGGGGACGAGAAAGCCGTCCTGGCCATGGCGGATGGTGAAGCGATAGCCGTCCCAGTCGCTGGCCACGATCGGGAGGCCGGCCGCCATGGCCTCTACCGGCGCCAAGCCGAAGGTCTCCTGGATGTTGTCCACCAGGGACAGGAAGATGTCCGACGCCGCCCACATCTGGCCGAGCTGGTCGGCGTCATTGCCGTTGACCCAGTGGATGGTCGCGCTAGGGGCGTAGGCCCGGGCGGCGGCTTCGAAGTGGCCACGGTCGGCCTCTCGCGCAAACCAGCCCGCCAGGGCGAAGTGCAGCGGTCGCCCAGCCAGACGTCCCGCCTCCTCGACGGCGCGGAACATGGGCTGGGGCGCGGCCTTCTCGAAGAAGGACAGACGGCCCACCCAGAGCGCCAGTACGTCGTCTTCGGCCAGGCCCAGGCGCTCGCGGGTCTGGCGGCGGACGTCGGGACGGTCGGCCAGGGCTGTGATTTCGTCGAGCTCGACGCCAAGCGGCAGGACCGGGAGATGGGGCATGGGCCGGCGCGCACCGCCGAACCTGTCTCCCAGATAGTCGGTCCAGCCCTCGAACATGGTCCTGATGGCGGCGTGCACTGAGGGCGAGGTGCAGATGATGGCGTCCCAGGGATGGACAGGCGCCAGGCTCGCCTGGGCGATCTCCTCGCGGGTCAGGGGCGGGGCGATGGTGTGGATCAGGCCGACCAGGCTATAGGCGCTGTCGTTCATGAGGCCTCGCCGGGCCCAGGCCATTTCCGACAGATCAGCCTTGCCGCGGAACAGGGTCCCGGCCTGGCGCGCCCGGCCGAGGTCGAGCAGCGGCCCAGCCTCGATGGCGGTGGTCAGGGGGACGGGGCCCGCCAGAGCGGCGGTTATGCTGGCGGCGTCGGTCCGCGCCGAGGTCAGCATGTGGAGGCGCTCATAGCCGCCGTGGCGGGCGAAGGCGCGATAGATGGCGAGGTTGGCCACGTCGCGGCCAAAGGCGTTGGGACCGAGCCCAAGCCCGCCGAGGTGGTGGATCGCCAACTCGCCCGACATGTCTTTCACCATCGCGCCACACGGCGGTCGGCATTTATCAGACGGCGTCGAGGCCGATGTCCAGCGCTGCGGCGGAGTGGGTGAGGGCGCCGACGCTGATGACGTCCACGCCGGTCTCTGCGATGGCCCGCACGCTCTGCAGATGGACCCCGCCAGACGCCTCCAGGGTCGCCCGACCCCTGGCGGCGGCGACGGCGGCGCGCAGATCCTCCAGCGAGAAGTTGTCCAGCATCACCACGTCGGGGCCGTGGCGCAGGGCGTCCTCCAGCTGGTCCAGGCCATCGACCTCCACCTCGACCTTCATCAGATGGCCGGCGAAGGCGCGGGCCCGGCGGACCGCCTCGGCGACCCCGCCGCAGGCGGCGATGTGGTTGTCCTTGATCAGGATGGCGTCATCCAGGCCGAAGCGGTGATTGACCCCGCCGCCGCAGCGCACGGCGTATTTCTCCAGATGGCGCAGGCCCGGCGTCGTCTTGCGGGTGTCGACGATCCGCGCGCCCGTCCCCTCGACGGCGTCCACATAGGCCCGGGTGAGGGTGGCGACGCCGCAGAGCCGGCCCAGCAGGTTCAGCCCCGTCCGCTCCGCCGACAGGACGGCTCGGGCGTTCCCCTGGGCGCGGGCCAGTACGGTTCCGGCGGCCAGGGGTTCGCCGTCTGCGATGAGGGTCTCGAACCTGGCGGCCGGATCAAGGGCGGCCAACGCCAACCTCGCACACGCCAAGCCCGCCGCCACGCCCGGTTTGCGGGCGACAAAGGCCACAGCAAGCGTGGCGTCGGCGTCGATGCAAGCCATGGCCGTGACGTCGCCGGCCCGGCCCAGGTCTTCGGCCAGGGCGGCCCGGACGACGGGCTCAATCAGAAGGTCGGGCAGGGGCTCGGTCATTCGGCGGCGATGCTGGTCGGCGAGGGGGGCTGGGCGCTGAGGGTCACGAAGGTGCGCTTGGGCTGCGCCGGCGCCTGCGGGGCGTCAGCGCGGAAATGGGCGCCCAGGCTCTCCGCCCGGGTCAGGGCGCAGGTCGCCGTCAGCCGAGCGGCTGTGAGGTCGGGGCAGGCGCCGTGGACCGCCTGCAGATCATCGATCAGGCTGATCAGCCGGCCAAGACCCGGGCCGTCGCGCACGACGCCAGCCTCGGCGCTCATGGCGATCCGCAGGCCTGCGAGCGCAGCGTCCGGAAGGATGGGGGCGGGCGCGCCGCGGACGATGCGGCTGCGGGTCTCGGCGGCCTCGCGGGCGGCGGCTCCGGCCCGGGTCCCGAACACGGCGGCCTCCAGCAGGGAGTTCGACGCCAGGCGGTTGGCGCCGTGCACGCCGGTGGAGGCGCACTCGCCGGCGGCATAGAGGCCTGGCAGGTTCGTCGCCCCGTGCTCATCGGTGACGATCCCGCCCATATGGTAGTGGCAGGCCGGCGCCACCGGGATCGGCTGCACCCGCGGATCGATTCCGCCGGACAGGCAGGCGGCGAACACCGCAGGGAAGGCTTCGGGGAAGTGGTCGCCGACGGCGGCGCGGGCGTCGAGGAAGGCGCCGCGGCCGGCCGCCCGCTCGGCATGGATGGCGCGGGCCACCACATCCCGCGGCGCCAGTTCGGCGGCGGGGTGATAGGCCGCCATAAAGGCCTCGCCGGCGCCGTTGATCAGCAGGGCGCCCTCGCCGCGCAGGGCCTCTGTGGCCAGCGGGGCGGGATCGCGACCGATATCGATGGCCGTGGGGTGGAACTGGACGAACTCCGGATCGCCGATCATGGCGCCGGCCGACGCCGCCAGGCCCAGGCCTTCGCCCCGCAGTTCCGGCGGCGTGGTGGTGACGGCGTAGAGGCCGCCGATGCCGCCCGTGGCGAGAATCACGGCCGGGGCGGCGATCTCGTGGATCTGGCCGGCCTGCTCGACGACGACGCCGCGGACATGCCCTTCGGCGTCCTGCAGCAGGCCGCGCAGGCGCGTGCCGGCGCGGACCTCGATATGGGGTTGGGCGAGGGTCGCTGCGGTGACGGCGGCCATGATGGCGCGGCCGGCCTGGTCGCCCTTGACCCGGGCGACCCGGGCGCGGCTGTGGGCGGCTTCCAGGCTGAGGGAAAAGGCGCCGGCCTCGTCCCGGTCGAAGGGGGCGCCCAGGGTCGCCAGGGTGCGCACGGCGGCGGCGCCTTCCCGGGCCAGCAGGGCGGCGCGTTCGGGATCCACCAGGCCCGCCCCGGCCGCCACGGTGTCGGCGGCGTGCAGCGCCCAGTCGTCCTCGTCCGACAGGGCCGCCGCCATGCCCCCCTGGGCCCAGGCCGAGGAGCAGCCGTGGTTCAGGGGCGCGCCGGTGAGGACCAGGGCCTTGCGGGGGGCGGCGGCCAGGGCCGCCGACAGTCCGGCCAGACCCGCACCGACGACGAGGACACCGTCGTGCTGGGTGCGATGGGCCATCAGATCAGCTCCACATCCACATGGTGGCGGGCCTTGACCAGGTCATAGCGGGCCGGAACGGCCGGGGGCGGCAGATCGATCATCCGCTGGACGGCCAGCCGGGCGCGATCGGCGATCACCGGATCGACGGTCACCTCGTACTGCTCCTTGACCAGGGCCTCATAAATGTTCTCGAGGGTGATCCGCTTCATGTAGGGGCAGAGGTTGCAGGGGCGCAGGAACTCGGTGTCGACGGCGTCCACCGCCACATTGTCGGCCATGGAGCATTCGGTGATCAGGATCACCTGCTTGGGCTTCTTGGTCAGGACATAGTCGTTCATCGCTGCGGTCGAGCCAGCGAAGTCGGAGACCTCCAGCACCTCGGCGGGGCATTCGGGGTGGGCCAGCACCTGGGCGCCCGGATAGGCGGCCTTCAGGTCCAGGATGTCCTGGGCCTCGAAGCGCTCATGCACCTCGCAGCGGCCCTGCCAGGCGATGATCTTGACCTCGGTCTGGCGCGCCACGTTGCGGGCGAGGAATTCATCGGGGATCAGGATCACCCGATCGACGCCCCATTCCTTCGCGGCCCATTCGACCACCTGGACGGCGTTGGCGCTGGTGCAGCAGATGTCGGTCTCGGCCTTCACGTCGGCGGTGGTGTTGACGTAGGTGACCACCGGCAGGCCGGGATAGCGCTGCTTGATCAGCCGCACGTCGGCGCCGGTGATCGAGCTGGCCAGGCTGCAGCCGGCGCGCAGGTCGGGAATCAGGACGCGCTTGTCCGGCGACAGGATCTTGGAGGTCTCGGCCATGAAGTGCACGCCGGCCTGGACGATGCTGGCGGCGTCGGACCGGGCGGCCTCCTTCGCCAGGCCCAGGCTGTCGCCCACATAGTCGCCGACCCCGTGGAAAAGTTCCGGCGTCATGTAG
>NZ_JAUSLG010000084.1 GCF_030646615.1 Phenylobacterium sp.
ATGGCCAGGTCCATGGACGGGCCGGTGTGGCCCAGCGACGAGAGAGGCGGATAGATGGTCCAGCCGCCGCCGAAGCCGCGGCCTGGGCCGCCGTCGACGAACATGGACAGGAGCAGCAGGATCCAGGCGGCCACCAGCAGCCAGAACGAGATGTTGTTCATCCGCGGGAAGGCCATGTCCGGCGCGCCGATCATGATCGGGACGAACCAGTTGCCGAACCCGCCGATCATCGCCGGCATGACCATGAAGAAGATCATGACCAGGGCGTGGGCGGTGACCACGACGTTGTAGCCATGGTGGCTGGCGTCGATCCAGCCAAGCTGGTCGAGCCAGGAGCCCTGAACGAACACCTGGATGCCGGGCTCAGCCAGCTCCCAGCGGATCAGACCCGACAGCGCCCCGCCGACGATGCCCGCCATGATGGCGAACAGCAGGTAGAGGGTGCCGATGTCCTTGTGGTTGGTGGACAGGAACCAGCGGGTGAAGAACCCCGGCTTGTGGTCGTGGTCGTCGTGACCGTGTGCGGCGGCGTGAGCCATCTTACTCTACCCCTGGGTCAGTTCGCGGCCGCTGCGGCAGCAGGCGCAGCGGTCTCTTGCGGCGCATCGGCCGCCTCATCGGTGGTTTCACCCTCGACAGCCGCGGCGTCGACGCCGGCCTCGTCGATGGTGGGCGCAGTGGCCTCGGCCTCGGTCGTGGCGGCCTGGCCCGTGGGGTTGCCGCCCTTGCTGGCGACCCAGGCTTCGAAGTCCGCCTGGCTCACGACCCGGATCTCGATGGGCATGAAGGCATGGTCCACGCCGCACAGCTCCGAGCACTGGCCGTAATAGACGCCTTCCTTTTCGGCGGTGAACCAGGTCTCGTTCACGCGGCCGGGAATGGCGTCGGTCTTCAGACCAAAGGCCGGAAGGGCGAAGGAGTGGATGACGTCGGCGGCGGTGACCAGCACCCGCACCGTCTTGCCCACAGGAACCACCATCGGCTCGTTGGCGGCCAGCAGATAGGGCACGCCCGCCGCATTGGCCTCGTCTTCCGGCAGCATGTTGGAGATGAATTCCCCGACCTCGTGGTCGGGATATTCATAGCCCCAGTACCACTGGTAGCCAACGGCCTTCACCGTCAGATCCGGGCGGGGCATGTCGTTGTAGTTGAAGAGCAGCCGGAACGAGAAGATGGCGATGAAGACCAGGATCAGCACCGGCACCAGGGTCCAGATGACCTCGATGGTGGTGTTGTGGCTGAACTTCGCCGGCACCGGGTTGGAGCGGGCGTTGTAGCGCACGATCACCCAGATCAGCAGGCCGGCCACGAACAGGGTGATGATCGTGATGATCGGCATCAGAATGACGTCATGGAAGAAGATCGCGTCATGCTTCAGCGGCGCGGCGGCCGGCTGTAGCGCAATCCCCTTAGGCGTAGGCTGACCCATAAGGTCCTGGGCCAGCGCCTGGACACCCCAGAACGCCGTCATGGCGACCGCGACGGCGCCTGCCGCCCACGTCCGCATCCCCTGCAAGCTCGACTTCATGTCCCCTCGGTCTCTTTGGCCGGGCGGACCTCCCGCCGAATGCGTGGTCGCCGCCCCCCGACTGAAACGAGGCTTATGCAGCGAAGATATTCGCCGCTAGGCCCTCAGCGGGCGTGCATACGCGCTCTCCCCAAGCTTGCCAAGGCGCAAGGCGGTCCGTGGCGCTCGTCTGAGGCGAACGTGACCGAGGCCATATGACGCATCGTCCGGTGTCCAAGTTTGCATCGCTGCGGCGCCTGGCCGTGACGTGGGGCCCCAGAGCCCCTATGTCTTGGAGCCTGCTCGTTTTCGAGGTCTCTCATGAACGCCCATACGCCTGCGCCTTCCATCCTGGACTCCTGCGGCGTCGCCCCCGAACGCGCCCGCGAAATCCTGGGCGAGGCCCTGGCCGGCGCCGATGACGGCGAAATCTTCGCTGAGCGCTCCGAGAGCGAGTCGTTCCTGTTCGATGATGGCCGACTGAAATCGGCGGCCTATGATTCGACGGAGGGCTTTGGCCTGCGGGTCGTGGCCGGCGAGACCGCCGGTTACGCCCACTCCACCGAAATCTCGGAGGCCGCCCTGCGCCGGGCCGGCCAATCGGCGGCCCTGGCCAAACGCGGCTATCAAGGGGTGGCCGCCGAAGGGCCGCGCTCGACCAATACGCGGCTCTATGGCGAGGACGATCCCCTGGCCTCGCCGGACTTCGCCGCCAAGGTCGCCCTGCTTCAGGAGATCGACGCCTGGGCCCGAGCGCGTGATCCCCGCGTGGTGCAGGTGATGGCCAGCCTGAGCGGCGAGCGTCGTATCGTCGAGATCCTGCGGGCCGACGGCCGGCTGATCCGCGACGTTCGCCCCCTGTCGCGCATCAATATCCAGGTCACCGTCGAGAAGGACGGCCGCCGCGAGGTCGGCTTCTCCGGGGCCGGCGGCCGCGCCGGCTTCGAAGGCTGGATCAGTCCCGAGGCCTGGCATGAACAGGGCGAGGAGGCGCTGCGCCAGGCCCTGGTCAATCTCGAGGCGGTGGCCTGCCCGGCCGGCGAGATGGACGTGGTGCTGGGCCCGGGCTGGAACGGCGTGCTGCTGCACGAGGCCGTCGGCCACGGGCTGGAGGGCGACTTCAACCGCAAGGGCACTTCGGCCTTCTCTGGCAAGATCGGCCAACGGGTGGCGGCGCCGGGCGTGACGGTGTTCGACGACGGCGCCCTGGCTGGCCGCCGCGGCTCGCTGACCGTGGACGACGAGGGCACGCCCACCGAACGCACCGTGCTGATCGAGGACGGCATTCTCGTGGGCTATATGCACGACCGGATGAGCGCCCGGCTGATGGGCCACGCGGCCACCGGCAATGGTCGCCGCCAGTCCTACGCTCACCTGCCCATGCCCAGGATGACCAACACCGCCATGGAGGGCGGCTCCACCCCGCGCGAGGAAATGATCGCCTCGACGAAGCGCGGCCTCTACTGCGCCAATTTCGGCGGCGGCCAGGTGGACATCACCAATGGCAAGTTCGTCTTCCAGTGCACCGAGGCCTATCTGATCGAGGACGGCAGGATCACCTCGCCGGTCAAGGGCGCGACCCTGATCGGCGATGGGCCTTCGGCGCTCACCCGGGTGACCATGATCGGCGACGACTTCGGCTTCGATCCCGGCGTCGGGGTCTGCGGCAAGTCGGGCCAGAGCCTGCCGGTGGGGGTGGGCCAGCCCTCCCTGAAGATCACGGGGCTGACGGTGGGCGGCACCAGCCTCTGATCCCGCACGGCGATTGACGAACCTGTCTGGGATTTAACTGGCCCTGACAGCCAAGCCTGGATCATCTGGCCTCCGGAGAAGAGACCAGATGATCACCCGCGCCCTCGCTGCGTTCGCCGCAGCCTGCCCGCTCGTGCCGCCCGCCTCAGCCCTGGCCCAGGCGCCGCCCGCCTCTCTGGCTGCAACCGCCCTCGCCGCCGCCGAGGGGGCGGGGCCGATCAGCTATCCGCCGTCCTTCTTCGCCGCGGCCCAGCCGACCACGGCGTTGGATATGGTCCAGCGCCTGCCCGGCTTCGTCCTGGAGAGCGGCGACAATGTCCGCGGATTCGAAGGGGCGGCCGGCAATGTGCTGATCGACGGCCGCCGGCCGGCTTCGAAGTCCGACGATCTGGAAGAGATCCTCCGCCGCATTCCGGCTTCTCAGGTCGCCCGCATCGACCTGATCCGGGGCGGCGCGCCGGGCGTCGACATGCAGGGCAAGTCGGTCCTCGCCAATCTGATCCGCACAGAGACCAGCGCCGTCCAGGGCCTGGCCGCCCTGGCCTACCGCCATCTTTACGACGGCCGCGACATGCTCGGCCTGCGCCTCGAAGGGTCTGGCCGCCTGGGTCAGATGGCCTGGGAGGCAAGCCTCGTGGGCGGACAAGGCCCTGACGACGGGGCCGGCGAGGGACCGCGCATCCGCACCGACGGGGCTGGCGTCCCCCTGATTGTCAGCTTCGTGGACAGCGAGGGCACAGGGACCAACGGGACCCTGACCGGGGCGGCGGAGCGGCCCTTCGCCGGCGGCCAGCTCCGCGCCAACGGCCGGCTCTTCGTGGACCATTTCACCTATGACGAGCTCAATCTCGGGCCGGCCACCCACGAGGTCAGCCGCGAGGTGTTCGACCTGACCGAGACTGAACTGGGGGCGAGCTTCACCCGACCCCTGGGGCCACGCACCAGCCTTGAGCTGATCGGCCTGCGCCAGACCGCCAATGAGACCATCGAGTCGCAGTTCGACGATCCGGCCTATCGCGGCCGCTTCGACCTGGAGAGCGAGACCACCGAGACCATCGCCCGCGGGGTGCTGCGCTGGCGCCAGACCGAGGCCCTGTCCTGGGAGGTAGGCGCCGAAGGGGCGATCAACACCCTCGATAGCGCGACGGCCTATGCCGAGAACGGCGCGCCCGTCGTGCTGCCGGCCGCCAATGTCACGGTGGAGGAGCGCCGGGGCGAGGCCTTCGCCAAGCTGGCCTGGCGGGCCAGCCCGCGGCTGACCCTGGACGGCGGGCTTAGGTTCGAGGCGTCGGACATCTCGTCGGAAGGCGATGTCGAGCTGGAAAAGTCCCTGCAGTTCGCCAAGCCGCAGCTCAGCCTGAGCTGGGCCCAGGATGAACACACCCAGTTGCGGTTCAGGGTCGAGCGGACCGTAGGCCAGCTCGACTTCGATGACTTCGTCGCCTCGTCCTCGCTGAACACTGGTGTGCTCCTGGCCGGCAATCCCGACCTCGATCCGGCCCAGGAGTGGATCGTCGAGGCCGCGGTGGAACGGCGATTCTGGACCGGGGGCGCCCTGGTGGTCACCCTGCGCCGCGCCGAGATCACCGACGTGGTCGATCGGGCGCCGGTGCGCCTGGACGGGGGCAAGCTCTATGACGCCCCGGCCAATATCGGCTCAGGGGTGCGCGAGGAGCTGGCCCTGACCCTGACCCTGCCCTTCGACCGGCTGGGGCTGAAGGGCGCCCAGCTGCGGGGCGAAGGAACCTGGCGCAACTCCGAGGTCGAGGATCCCACCACTGGCGAGACCCGAGAGATCTCGGGCCTGCGTCCGCTGGAATGGGAGGCCCATTTCAGCCAGGACCTGCCGGCCATGTCCTCGACCTGGGGTGTGGATGTGTTCGGCGGCTGGCGGGAGACCTACTACCGCTATGACGAGATCTCGACGACCAAGCTGCGCACCTTCGTCGTGCCGTTCGTCGAGTGGAAGCCCCGCCCGGACATCGTCCTGCGGTTCGAGATCCCCAATGTCACCGAGCGGGGCCTGCGTCGCACCCGCACCATCTATGCCGGCCCCCGCGACAGCGCCGCCATCGCCCATGTGGACGACCGGGCCATCGACTTTGGCCGCATGTACCGCTTCCGCATCAGCAAGACGCTGGGCGGATAAGGGCGCGGTGGTCAGGCCGCCGCGCCCCAACCATCAGGAATTCCGATCGTCGCGCAGGGTCTGCGGGTTCACCGCCTGCCGCTCGCCGTCGAGCGTCGGCGCGATCGGCTCGGGCGAAGGCCCGTGGCCGGCGCTGACCCCATGGGCCCAGCCCTTGATGAAGAAGCTCAGCACGATGAACACCACGCCGGCGCCGAGGCCCCAGTAGCCGAGCATTCGGAACACCTCGACCGAGCTCTGCAGCGCGAGCGCCGGGTCCAGCACCTGTCCGCCGACGGTCTCCGTGCCGGCGAGGCCGGCGATCCAGCCGCCCACATACTGGGCGATGGCGCTGGACAGGAACCAGACCGCCATCATGAAGGACACCACCGAGGCCAGGGAGAGCTTGGTGATCTCTGACAGGCCCACGGGCGAGAGGAAGAGCTCGCCGGTGGTGTGCAACAGGTAGAGCAGGCCCAGCACCATCAGCGGCACGCGGAAGCTGGCGTCGGCCAGCCCTGCGCTCCAGACCACCACCATGAAGCCGAGACCGGCCTGCAGCAGGCCAAGGCCGAACTTCATGGTCGGGTCCGGGTCCATGCCCCGACGGCCGAGGAAGGCCCAGAGGGCGGCGAAGATCGGCGCGAAGATCAGGATGAAGCCGGCGTTGAACGACTGCACCTGGGCGGCCGCAATGCCGGAATTGATCCAGCCCCACCAGCTGCCCGTGTCGACGCCGGCCGCAGCCAGCTGTTCGGGCGTGCCCATGGGCATGCCCAGGAAGGTCGTCGCCTGGCTGGTGATGGCGAGGTCCACATTCCGGGCGGCGAACAGGTTCAGCGACGTGCCGGCCTGTTCGAACAGGGTCCAGAAGACCACGGCGCCGAAGATCAGCACGGTGGCCAGCATCATCCGCTGGCGCTCTTCCCTGGTCTGGCAGATCCGCAGGATCACATAGGCGATGATCACCAGCGAGGCGATGATGGCCACGCTGAGCACCCAGCCCACCACGGCGTTACGCTGCACCAGCCACCAGACGACGCCGATGCAGGGAATGGTCGCCAGATAGATCAGCCATTCGCGGTTCAGTGGGCCAAAGATGGGCGCCTTCAGCTTCTCAGGCTCGGGCGGCTCCCCATGGCCTTCCAGCAGCGGCTTGCCGAGCATGAAGACGACCCAGCCGAGCGCCATGCCGATCCCGGCCAGGCCGAAGCCATAGCCCCAGCCGAAATGCTGGCCCAGCAGGCCGCAGAGCACCGAGGCCCAGAAGGCGCCGAGATTGATGCCGTAATAATAGAGGGTGAAGCCGGAATCCCGCCGGGGATCGCCCTGCGGATAGAGCTGTCCGACGATGGTCGAGATGTTGGGCTTGAGGAAGCCCACCCCCAGGATGATCAGCGAGACCGCCAGATAGAAGATGTTGACCCCCACGGGATCGGCCGTCTGGGCCATCTCGTAGCTGCCGGGCGGCAGGACCTGCGGCAGGGGCGCGGTCGCGGGCAGGTCGATGATCGCCAGGCCGCCCCCCGGGGCTGGGCCGAAGGCGTAGGGCTGGCCCTCCACCATCAGGCGGACCTGGCGGCCGTCCATCCGGCCTTCAGCGGCGACCTCATAGGCCTGGCCGGCATAGGTCAGGGTCTCGCGGGTCGGCTCGCCCTCCACCGCCATGGCCAGGTGGCCGGCCACCAGCAGCAGGGCGCCGAAGGCCACGGCCTTGCGGGTGCCGAGATAGCGGTCGGCCAGGATGCCGCCGATCAGCGGCAGCAGATAGACCAGCGAGGTGTAGGAGCCGTACTGGGCGTTGGCGACATCGTCGTCGAACAGCAGGTGCTGGGTCAGGTAGAAGATCAGGATGGCCCGCATGCCGTAGTAGGAGAAGCGCTCCCACATCTCGGCGAAGAACAGGACGATCAGGCCCCGGGGATGGTTGCGCATCAACTGCAGCAACACCGGGACGCCAGTGAGCAGCGTGATCAGCACGCCGAGCACGATGACGATGTTCATGGATCGACTTCCGCTTGATTCTGCGTTGAGCCGGCCGGCAGGCCCGCGCCGAGGTTCATTTGACCCGGGGGACCCCGGAAAGCGGGGAGAAGATCACGCAGCCTGCGCCAAGACAAGCAAGGGTCGTCCAACGTCACCGCAGAGCGCGCGTCGGGAGCCAACCCCCCGAGTCATGCGTTCCCCCTGTGTTCAAAGCCTGCGTTCAAAGGAGGAGACCTCATGAGCGATCCCGGATCAAACCACGCGATCGAAATCGTGCCGGCCGAGGGCCGGATGCGGGCTTCTGTTCAGGACCACATCATCGCCGATAGCGACGACGTGCTGATCCTGCGGGAAGGCAGGATGGCGCCGGTGGCCTACTTCCCCAGAGACGATATCGAGATGGGCTATTTCGCCCGCACCGACCGCTCCACCCACTGCCCCTTCAAGGGCGACGCCGCCTATTACACCGTCACCCTGGAAGGCGAGGTTCTGGAGAACGTCGCCTGGACCTATGAGGACCCCCTGCCGGGCGCCACCCGCATCGACGGGCGCGTCGCCTTCTATGCCGACCGGGTGAAGGTCTATGCGGTGGGCGACGAGGTCGCGCCCCATGACCACCACAGCAATGTGGACGCTGTGGTCCAGCATACCGATTCGGGTGGCGGTCAGAGCCAGAAGGACCATTGGGCGCCGAACGTGGAAACGCCCAAGGACTGAGGTTTCCCCTCAGAAGGCCAGGGTTTCGTAGGCCTTCGAGAGGTCGCCCTTCCAGGCGCCGTGATAGAGATCGAGCATCCGTTCGGCCGGGGTCTTGCCGCTGGCGGCGATCTCGTCGAGGTCGGCCAGATAGCCGGTTTCGTCCACCAGGCCGCCGCTCAGGCGGTTGCGGGCCTTGAGGCCCTGGCGGGCGATGGCCAGAACGTCCTTGGCCAAGTCCTGCACCGTGCGTCCGTCGATCTCCGCCTTGAGGCCGACCTTGGCCACCTGGCTGCGGAGGCCTTCATGGTCGGCCACCGACCAGCCTTTGCAGACGTCCCAGGCCGCATCCAGGGCCGCCTGGTCATAGAGAAGGCCGGTCCACAGGGCCGGCAGGGCGCAAAGCCGGCTCCAGGGGCCGGCGTCGGCGCCACGCATCTCCAGGTAATATTTGAGGCGCACCTCGGGGAAGATGGTGGTGACGTGGTCGGCCCAATCCTTGATGGTCGGCCGTTCGCCGGGCAGTTCGGGCAGCCGGCCTTCCATGAACTCGCGGAAGGAGCGGCCGGCCACGTCGATATAGCGGCCCTCGCGCTTGACGAAGTACATGGGCACGTCGAGCGCATAGTTGGCGTAGGTCTCGAAGCCGAAGCCGTCCTTGAAGACGAAATCCAGCATGCCGGTCCGGTCGGGATCCACATCGGTCCAGACATTGGCCCGGGCCGACAGGAAGCCGTTGGGCTTGCCCTCGGTGAAGGGGGAGTTGGCGAACAGGGCCGTGGCGATCGGCTGCAGGGCCAGGCTGGTCCGGAACTTCTTGACCATGTCGGCCTCGGACCCGAAGTCCAGGTTCACCTGCACGGTGCAGGTGCGGAACATCATGTCCAGGCCCATGCCGCCGACCTTCGGCATATAGGCGCGCATGATCTTGTAGCGGCCCTTGGGCATCACCGGGATCTGGTCCCGCGTCCAGGTGGGGGTGAAGCCGAGGCCCAGGAAGCCCAGGCCAAGCTCGTCGGCGACGGCCTTGACCTCGGACAGGTGGCCGCCGGTCTCGTCGCAGATCTCGTGCAGGTCGCCGAGCGGCGCGCCCGACAGTTCAAACTGGCCGCCGGGCTCCAGGCTGACATTGGCGCCGTTGCGCTCCAGGCCGATCAGGGTGTCGCCCTCAAACACCCCTTGCCAGCCGAACCGCATCAGGCCGGTCAGCAGGGCGTGGATGCCGTTGGGTCCCTCATAGGGAACCGGCGAATGATCCTTGAGATAGAAGGGGAACTTCTCGTGCTCGGCGCCGATGCGCCAGTCGGCCTTGGCCTTGGAGCCGTCGGCGAACCAGGCGACGAGATCCTCGAACACCAAGGGACGCTCGTCGCAAATGACGTCGGCCATGTCTCTCTCCCCAGCCCGACCATATTCTCGCCACGGCCGAGGCCCGATAGCGGCGGCGTTCTTTACGCCGTTCGCTGAAGTGGGCGCAACGATGTCGAAGCGCAATGGCCCTAACGCGGCGTGACGCAATCACCCCAGTCGCCGCAGACGCTCTGCCACAGGGTGAGCGCGCTGATCGCCGCGGTGTCGGCCCTTAGAATTCGGGGGCCAAGCGTGGCCGCGACAGCCTGATCCAGCCCGCGCAGGCGCGCCCGTTCCGCCGGCGAAAATCCGCCCTCCGGACCGATCAGCACCGCCCAGGGACCGGGGGACTGATCCTTCAGGGCCTGCAAGGCCGGTGGGGCGTCGCCGGCCTCATCACAGAAGAGCAGCCGGCGCGAAGGCTCCCAGGCGTCCAGCACACCAGCCAACGGCGTCGGCGCGTCGATCTCCGGCAGGTCGATTCGGCCGGTCTGCTCGGCGGCTTCCACGGCGATGGCGTTCAGCCGCGGCAGGCGGATGTGATCGGGATTGGTCCGCTCGGTGACCACCAGCCGCACCCGCCGCACCCCCAGTTCGCAGGCCTTTTCGACAATGGTCTCCAGCCGCGCCCGCTTGACGGTGGCGACGATCAGATCGAGGTCAGGACCCACAGCCTGGGGCCGGCTCTGATCCTGGACCTCCAGCACTGCGCCGCGCTTGCCGCTGTCGGCGACAACGGCGCGCCATTCCCCGTGGCGGCCGTTGAACACCAGCAGCGGATCGCCCGCAGCCCGGCGCATGACGGCCACCACATAGCGGCTCTGGTCGGGATTGAGGCCGAGCCGGACGCCCGGCGCGAGATCGTGGGTGACGAACAGACGGATCATGGGGCGCTTTCTAGCGGGCGATCGCCTGGGCCGCATAGCCCATGGCGCGACCGCGGGCGGGCGGCGTAGGGTTCATCCATGAGCAAGTCCGACAAGACCGCGAAACCCGACGAGGCCTATGACGAGGCCTATGACGAAGCCCTGCCCCGCCTGCAGCTCGCCCTGGTGAAGATGCAGCAACAGGCCCTGGCGAACGGCGAGAAGGTGCTGGTCATCTTCGAGGGCCGGGACGCTGCGGGCAAGGACGGGACCATCCAGCGGATCACCGAGCACATGTCGGTCCGCGCCACCCGGGTGGTGGCCCTCTCCAAGCCGTCCGATGTGGAACTCAGCCAGTGGTACTTCCAGCGCTTCGTCAGCCACCTGCCGGCCGGCGGCCAGTTCGTGATCTTCAACCGCTCCTGGTACAATCGGGCCGGCGTCGAGCGGGTGATGGGCTTTTCCACCCCGGCCGATCAGGAGGACTTCCTGCGCGAAGTTCCCCTGTTCGAACAGATGCTGGTCGGATCGGGCATTCGCCTGGTGAAGATCTGGATGGATGTCACCAAGTCCGAACAGGCGCAGCGCCTGGCTGAACGCAAGAACGACCCGCTGAAGGTGCTGAAGTCGAGTCCCCTGGACGCCTTCGCCCAGCCGCGCTGGGATGACTATTCAGCCGCCCGCGACGAAATGCTGCGGCGCACCGACACGGTCCTGGCGCCCTGGGTCTGCGTGAAGGCCGACCACAAGAAGACCGCGCGACTGAACGTCATCCGCCATCTGGTGAACACCCTCGCGCCGCCCCCCATCGCCAAAACGGTGGAGGCCCCGGATCCCGAGGTGCTTTTCCAATTCGAGATCGCCGCGCTCACCGATGGTCGGCTCTGCAACTAGCCGATTTCGTTGGCTTACCGGCTTCGGACACGGCTAGACTACGCCACAAGTCCCTTGGCGTGGAGCCCTTGCGTACGTGCCGCAGTTCCCTGAGAGCCAGACAATTCCGCGCTTGAACGACCGGGTCGCCTTCCTCCAGGCCGGCGGCGAGACCGGCGCCCTGATCGCACAGCGGGACTGGTCGAAGAGTCCCATCGGCCCGATCGAAGCGTGGCCCCAGAGCCTGCTCACCGCGCTCAGCATCGTGCTGCATTCCCCTACCCCCATTGTCATGCTGTGGGGCCCCCAGGGCGTCATGCTCTACAACGACGCCTATTCGGTGTTCGCCGGCGCCCGCCATCCGGAGCTCCTGGGCAGCAATGTGCTGGAGGGCTGGCCCGAGGTGGCCGATTTCAACGCCCATGTCATGGAGGTGGGCCTGGCGGGCGGATCCCTGTCCTACAACAACCAGGAGCTGGTGCTCTATCGCCACGGCCGGGCCGAGAACGTGGTGATGAACCTGGACTACTCGCCGGTCTTCGATGAAGCCGGCGCGCCGGCCGGCGTCATCGCCATCGTCGTGGAGACCACCGAACAGGTTCGCGCCGAAGCCGCCCTCAAGGCCGAGCGGGACCGCGCCCGCAGCGTGCTGGAGGGCATGACCGACGGCTTCATGCTGCTGGCCCACGACTTCACAATCCTGGAGATCAACGCCGAGGGCATTCGCGTGGATGGCCGCCCGCGAGAGGCGTTCATCGGTCAGGATCATTGGAAGGTCTGGCCAGACACCTACGATATGCCCCTGGGCCAGATCTATCGCCAGGCCATGAGCGAACGCACCGCCTTCGCCATCGAGAACCGCTACGTGTTTCCAGATGGCCGCGTCACCTGGCTCGACGTGCGCGGCAACCCGGTCGAGGAAGGCCTGGCGATCTTCTACCGCGACATCACCGAACGAAAGCTGGCCGAGGAACACCTGCGCCTGATGGTTCACGAACTGAACCACCGGGTGAAGAACTCCCTGGCGACGGTGCAGGCCATTTCGGCCCAGACCCTGCGTGGCCGCGAAGTGCCGCTCGAGGTGCGGGAGGCGCTGACCTCGCGGCTCCTGGCGCTCGCCAAGGCCCACGACGTGCTGACCGACGCCCGCTGGGCCGGCGCCCGGCTGGAGGAGATCGCCGCCCAGGCCGCTGAGCCCTATGGCGCCGAGCGGTTCCGCATCGAAGGACCGGGGGTGATCCTGCCCCCCCGCGCCGCCATCGCCATGGCCCTGGCCTTCCACGAACTGGCCACCAATGCGGCCAAGTATGGCGCCCTGAGCAATGGGTCCGGAGAGGTTCTGCTGGCCTGGCGGCTGGAAGAGGGGGCCAATCCGCCGAAGCTTGAACTCAAGTGGCGCGAGCAGGGCGGACCGCCGGTCAAGCCGCCCACGCGAAAGGGCTTCGGGTCACGGCTGATCCAGCGTGGTCTGGCCGCCGAGTTCGTCGGCGAGGTGCGCATGGACTTCCCGCCGTCGGGCCTGGTCTGCGAGATGGAGGTGGCGCTGCCGGCGCCTGGGGGAGAAGCCTGGGCCGACTGGCCCGAGCGCTGACCTGACCGTCCGACCTTGCCCCCAACCCCTCCGCCCCTCGAACAGCTGAGCGCCGCCCAGGCTCGCCGCATCGCCCTGGGCGCCCAGGGCTTCGGGCGGGCGCGGCCCCAGGCGGCTGGCCGGCGCCATCTGCTCGACGTCATGGCGCGCCTGGGGATTGTGCAGATCGACTCGGTCAATGTGGTGTCGCGCACCCATTACCTGCCCTTCTTCTCCCGCCTCGGCCCCTACCCGCGGGAGACCCTGGAAAGCCTGGCCTGGGGCAAGCGGCCAGCCTTCTTCGAATATTGGGCGCATGAGGCGTCGCTCCTGCCCCTGTCGATCCAGCCGCTTCTGCGCTGGCGGATGGAGGACGCCCGCGAGGGCGTGGGCGTGTGGAAGGGGGTCGCCAGATTTCTGCAGGACCATCCCGCCCTGATGGACCGCGCCCTGGCCGCGGTGGCCGAGCGCGGCCCCCTGTCGGCCTCCGAACTGGAGCTGGGCGTCAAGGGCGCAGGCGGCTGGTGGGGCTGGAGCGAGGCCAAGCGGGCGGCCGAATGCCTGTTCTGGACCGGCCGCCTGACCACCGCCACACGGCGGCCGACCTTCGAGCGAGTCTATGGGTTGCCGCACAGGGTCCTGCCGGCTGATATCCATGACGCGCCGACGCCGTCCCGCGAGGACGCCCAGCGGGCGCTGTTGCAGATCGCCGCCAGGGCGCAGGGCGTCGCCACCGAGCGGGACCTGCGGGACTATTTCCGGATGGCGCCGGCCGAGGCCCGGGCGCGGATCACCGAACTGGTGGAGGCCGGAGATCTGGTTCCGGTCACCGTGCGCGGCTGGGACAGGACCGCCTATCTCGCCCCGGCCGCCCGTCGGCCCCGGCGGATCACCGGCGCGGCCCTGCTCTCGCCCTTCGACAATCTGATCTGGTTCCGTGAGCGGACGGAACGGGTGTTCGGGGTGCGGGTCCGGCTGGAGATCTACACTCCGGCCGAGAAGCGCACCCACGGCTACTATGTGCTGCCCTTCCTGGAGGACGAGGCGATCACCGCCCGGGTGGACCTGAAGGCCGACCGCAAGGCCGGCCTGCTGCGGGTCCAGGCGGCCCACGCCGAACCGGACGCCACCCCTGAGACGCCCGATCGCCTGGCCGCGGAACTCCGCCTCATGGCCAGCTGGCTGGGGCTGGCCGAGGTCAAGGCCGAGCCCCGCGGCGATCTCGCCCCCGCCCTGCAGGCCGCCCTCAGCCGACCCCTTCAGTGACCGCATGCAGGCGGGCATAGGCCCCGCCCTTGGCCACCAGTTCGGCGTGGCGGCCCTCCTCCACCACCCGGCCGCCTTCGAAGACCAGGATGCGGTCGGCGCCGCGGATGGTGGACAGCCGGTGGGCGATGACGATGGTCGTCCGCCCGGCCATCAGCTCCTCCATGGCGGACTGGACATCCCGCTCGGTCTCCACGTCGAGGGACGAGGTGGCCTCGTCCAGCACCAGGATCGGGGCATCGGCCAGGAAGGCCCGGGCCAGGGCCACCCGTTGCCGCTCGCCGCCCGACAGCTTCACCCCCCGCTCCCCCACCAGGGTCTCGTAGCCCCGCGGCAGGCGCATGATGAAGTCGTGCGCCCGGGCGCGACGGGCGGCCAGGGCCACCTCTTCCGGACGGGCGTCGGGCCGGGCATAGGCGATGTTCTCCGCAATCGTGCGGTGGAACAGGGCCGGATCCTGCGGCACCAGGGCGATGGACCGCCGCAGGGAAGCCTGGCTCACCCGCGAGATGTCCTGGCCATCGATCAGGATGCGCCCGGACTGCACGTCGTAGAGCCGCTGCAGCAGCTTGACGAAGGTGGACTTGCCCGCCCCCGTAGCGCCGACCAGGGCGACCTTTTCGCCGGGCGCCACGATGAGGGTGAAGTTTTCATACAGCGGCGAGGCCGCGCCCTTGTAGCCGAAGGTCACCCGGTCAAAGGCGATCTCGCCCCGCTCGCCGCGGAAGGCGGACGCATCGGGGGCGTCGGCCACCTCAGGCGGGGTGACGGCGTAGCGAGCCACATCCTCGACGTCGTCGAGGCCCTTCTGCATCATCCGGATGTTCTCGCCGAGATTGCGCAGATAGCCGCTCATCAGCATGAAGGCGGTGATGGCGAAGACCACGTCGCCGGCGCTGGCCGCCCCTTGCGACCATAGCCGCAGCAGCAGGCCCGTCAGACCCGCCTGCAGGCCCACCAGCATCAGGTTGTGCCAGAGCCAGACATTCATGAACCTCGTCCAGGTGATCAGCGTCAGCCGCCGCCACAGGCTGGTGATCCCGCCGATCCGGGCCTCTTCGCGGGTCTCGGCGCCAAAGGCCTTCACCGTCGGGTTGGAGCCGATGGAGTCCGACAGGGCGCCGCCGATCCGCGAATCGAGCGCCACTGACTTCAGGTTGGCCGGCCGCACATAGACCGTGGTCAGCCAGAGGTTGGAGACCAGATAGAGGATCACCACCGCCAGGGAGAAGAGCCCCACCAGGGGCCAGCGGGCGATCATCATCACCGACAGGCCGACCAGCACGATCAGGGCGGGCCCCAGCCACAGGATCACCGCGTCGGAGACCATGTCATAGCCCCACATGCCCCGGCTGAGCCGCCGCACGGTGGAGCCGGCGAAGGTGTTGGCGTGCCAGTCCGAGGAATAGGACTGGACCCGCTGGAAGCCCTCGTCGGTCATGTCCTTCATGTTGGCCGCAGCCATGGGGTTCCAGAACCGGAAGGCGATGTTGCGCACCACGGTGAAGGCCAGGAAGACGCCGATGAAGATCCCCCAGGCCCGCCAGGCGAGGTCGGCCTGGTCGGGACCTGCGGCCACGATGTCCATCAGCCGGCCCGCCGCCCAAGGCAGGGCGAGGTCGAAGCCGATGGCCACCAGGGTCAGGGCCACCGAGGTCCAGAACAGGATCGGTCGCCGCAGCCAGAAGGCGCCGATGAAGCCTAGGACCTGCCGGTTGGACAGGGTCCGCTCAGCCAGATCGTCGGTGTCGTCATAGTGGTCGGTCATGGTGTTCTCGTTCTGGCGATCATTCGGCGGCTTCGGAGACGGCGTGCAGGCGGGCATAGGCGCCGCCCCGGGCGAGCAGCTCTCCGTGGCGGCCCTCCTCGATGATGCGGCCCCGGTCGAAGACCAGGATCCGGTCGGCGCTGCGGATCGTCGACAGCCGGTGGGCGATGACGATGGTGGTGCGGCCGGACATCAGCTCCTCGGTGGCGGCCTGGACTTCACGCTCGGTCTCCACGTCCAGGGACGAGGTGGCCTCGTCCAGAACCAGGATCGGGGCGTCGGCCAGGAAGGCCCGGGCGATGGCCACACGCTGCCGCTCGCCCCCCGAGAGCTTCACCCCCCGCTCACCCACCAGGGTGTCGTACCCCTGGGGCAGCCGGGCGATGAAGTCGTGCGCCCGGGCCCGACGGGCGGCCAGGGCCACCTCGTCCGGCGTCGCATCCGGCCGCGCATAGGCGATGTTCTCGCCGATGCTGCGGTGGAACAGCGAGGGGTCCTGCGGCACCACCGCGATGGCCCGGCGGAGCGAGCCTTGCGTCACGTGCGCCACGTCCTGCCCGTCGATCAGGATACGGCCGCCGTCCAGGTCGTGCAGCCGCTGGAGCAGCTTGACGAAGGTCGACTTGCCCGAGCCCGTGGGGCCGACGAGCGCGATCCGCTCGCCCGGCGCGATGGCCAGGCTGAAGTCCTGGTAGAGCCGCTCCCCCTGGTTGGCGTAGCCGAAGCTCACCCGATCGAAGGTGATCGCGCCCTCCAGCCCCTGGAACGGCGGGGCGGCGGGCCTGTCGGCCAGCTGCGGGTCGGTACGCATATAGACGGCCACGTCCAGCAGGTCGTCGAGGCCCTTCTGCAGCATGCGGGTGATCTCGCTGAAGTTCCGCATATAGCCGGCCATCAGCATGAAGGAGGTGATGGCGAAGGCGACGTCGCCGGCCGTGGCCTCCCCTTGCGTCCAGGCCCACAGGATCAGCCCCGTCAGACCGCCCTGCAGGATGACCAGCAGCACGTTCTGCCCCAGGCCCACCAGGTTGAACCGGTTCCAGGTGCGGATCACCGCCACCCGCCACTCCGCCACCGTGCCGGCGAACCGCTGGCCTTCGCGGGCCTCGGCGCCAAAGGCCTTGACCGTGGGGTTGGCGCCGATGGCGTCGGCCAGGGAGGCGCCGATCTGCGAGTCCAGGGCGTTGGACACCAGATTGACCGGCCGCACATAGTAGGTGGCGGTCAGCACGTTGTAGACCGCGAAGATGATCACCACCGTGGCCGTGAACAGGCCCGCCAGGGGCCACCGCACGGTCATGGAGACCGCCAGGCCCGCCAGCACGATCAGGGTTGGCATCAGCATCAGCAGCAGGGCGTCAGAGGCGCTGTCATAGCCCCACATGGCGCGGGACACCTTGCGCACCGTGGCGCCGGCATAGTTGGAGCCGTGCCAGTCCGACGAGAAGGACTGCACCCGCTCGAAGCCCTGGGTGACGATCCGCTCCATGATCCGGGCGTAGAAGCCGTTCAGGATGCGGAAGCCCGTGGTGCGGACCCCGTAATAAACGACATAGAGCCCCGTCAGGAACGCCCAGGCGGTCCAGGCGGCCTCCGTCAGCCGGTCGGGCGAGGACACGGCGTCAACCAGGGCGCCGGCCGCCCAGGGGATGGACAGGTCGCAGGCCGTGCCCACCAGGAACAGGGATGCGGCGGTGAAGAACCGCGGCTTGTCCACCATCCAGTGGCGCCACATGAAGCCGATCACGGCCATGTTGCCCAAGGGGCGGGGGCGGGTGACGCCCTCGTCTTCGTCGAAGAATTCGCTGGTCATCGGACGGGCCAAAAATCTGAGTCGCAGGTCCGGGGACCGGCGGAGAAGGCGCAAGGCCGCAGGCGCGCCAAGGCGGCGCGAAGCAGGGCGGAATGCGGAGAGAGCCGGAAGCAGACGTCCCGGCGGGTGCGGACGAACACGGGGAAATTCCTGAGGGTCGGAAGCCTGGGGAGGCGCCGGCCCGGGAAGATCCGCTCGAGCGGGGCTCTGAGCTAGGTTCGGGTCGCGGCGACGCAGCGATGGGGGTTCGGTGCAAACGGCATATTCATGCGAACCCTCCTGTCTGGTCGCGGGTGGTGGACGGCCGGAAGCTAGGCGGGGCGGGAATCGCAGTCAACCGCGCGTTGAACATCGTTTTACCAACCGCTTTCACTGAGGCGCCGAAGACACGATCTGGTAGGACGAGGGGCATGATCGCCCCCCTGCCTGATGCGGCCCCGACCAACTGGGTCGACCGCCGCGCGCCCGCCGCCCTGAGGCCCTGGCTCAAGCTTGGCCGCTTCGATCGCCCGACGGGAATCTGGTTGCTGATGCTGCCGGGCTGGCAAGGTCTCGCCCTGGCCGCCGCCATGGAGGGCGAGCTTCCCGACTGGCGCTGGCTGATCGCCCTCTCCGTCGGCGCAGCCCTGATGCGGGCGGCCGGCTGCGCCTATAACGACATCGTCGACCGGGATTTCGACGCCAAGGTCTCGCGCACCGCCGGGCGGCCGATCCCCTCGGGCCAGATTTCCGTGCGCCAGGCCTGGGCCTTCGTCATCGGCTGCTGCCTCATCTCCCTGGCCATCCTGCTGGTCATGCCCCCCTTCGCCATCGCGCTCGGCATAGGCTCGCTCGCCCTGGTGGCGGCCTATCCCTTCATGAAGCGGATCACCTGGTGGCCGCAGGCGTGGCTCGGCCTGACCTTCAACTGGGGCGCCCTGCTGGGCTTCGCCGCGGTGACCGGCGGTCTGCAGTGGCCGGCCCTGCTGCTCTACGCCGTCGGCCTCTTCTGGACGCTGGGCTATGACACCATCTACGCCATCCAGGACCTGGAGGACGACGCCCTGGCCGGCGTGAAGTCGTCCGTCCGCCGGCTGGGCGCCGCAACCCCCAAGGGCGTGCTGGCCTTCTATGTCGCCGCCTTTGTCCTGGCCCTGGCCACGGCCTGGGCCGCTGGTCTCGGCCCGCTGTTCCTGCCGCCGGCCGCGCTGTTTGGCCTGCACCTCTCCAACCAGGCGGCCAAGGTGCGGGTGGAGGACCCTGTGGGCGCTTTGGCGCTGTTCAAGTCGAACCCGGTGGCGGGCCTTCTCCTGTTCCTGGCCCTTGTGGCCGGCGCATGGGCGGGGCCGCAGGGCCTGTTCTGAGGCGACGATGACCTGCCGGGTCGTTGAGGGCGGCCCTGGGGCGCCCGACACTTCGATTCGCAGCGACCGGCTGCGATCCGAAGCCCCCAGGAGCCCGCCATGCGCGCCGCCAAAGTCCTCACCATCAACGCCATCGCCTCGGGCCTGATCGGCCTGGCCTGCGTTCTTGACGCCCATCTGCTCGCCCCCATCCTGCTGGAGGCGCCGCCGCCCGTCGCGGTGCTCACCCTGCGCCTCCTGGGCGTCGGGCTGACCCTCTTCGCCATCGGGGTGGGCCTCGTGGCGATCCAGCGCGAGACGCCGCGCACGGCCCTGCGGGTCATTCTGTGGGCCGACATGGCCTGGGTGGCCGCCACCCTTGTGCTTGTCCCGATGTTCGCCGCCGCCTTGACAGGTCTGGGCCTGGCCGCCGTCATCGCCGTGGGCGCGGCGGTGGCCGTCTTCGCCGCCTTCGAAGCCCACGCCCTGCGCCGCGCCACGGCGCTGGCCTGACCGGAAAAGCGGGAGAGCCCAGCATGGCCCCTTCAGCCGCCGCCTCGCCGACCGTCCGTTCGCTGGCCGACTTCCCGGCCATGCTGGGGCGCCTGCGCCGGGCGCGCGGCCTCTCCCAGCTCGGCCTCGCCCTGGCCGCGGACATCTCGCAGCGGCATGTCTCCTTCATGGAGACCGGCCGCACGCGGCCCTCGCGGGACATGGTCGGCCGCCTCGCCGCCGCCCTCGACCTGGCCCTGAAGGACGAGAACGCCCTGCTGCTGGCTGCAGGCTTCGCCCCGGCCCATGGGGAGCACGCCTTCGGCGACGAGGCCGCGGCCATGGTCCGGCGGGTGACGGAGCTGGCGCTCGCCGCCCACGAGCCCTTTCCGGCCTTTGCGGTGGACCGGGCCTGGCGGCCCTTATCGGGCAATGCTCCAGCCCTGGCCCTGTTCGGCGCCCTGATCGGCCAGGGCGGGCTAGATCCGGCTGTGAGCCTCATCCGCGCTGCGACGACGAGCGAGGCCTTTCGCGCGTCGGTGGCCAACTGGCCGCAGCTCGCGCTCCACTTTCTCGCCCTGGCCGAGGCCGAGGCCTGGCGGGCGCCGCCCGGGCCCATGCGGGCCGAGCTGGACGTCACGATCGAGGCCTTGTCAGCTCTGACGCCGGAAGGCGCGCGCCTCCACGCCGTCCAGCCCGTGGGCGCGGCCCTGCTCCTGCAGGTGCGGACGCCGGCCCTGTCGCTGGACCTCGTCTCCACCGTCGCCCAGTTCGGCGCGCCGCACGACACGGCCGCCGACGATCTGAGGATCGAGTTCTTCTACCCGGCCGACGCCGCCAGCGAGGCCGCCTTACGCGGCCTGGCCGCCGGCCGGCCGCAAACCTGACGCGGCGTCATTCTACCCCGGCGCCGGAATTCGTGGCATGATGAGCCATGGCTGTGGCGACCCGCATCGATCCCAAGACCCTGTTCACGCCCCAGGAGTGGGCGAGCCTGTCCAACCGCTCGACCTGGAAGGGGCTGGCCCTGATCGCCCATGCCTGGGCGGTGATCCTGGCCGCCGCCGCCGTGGCGGTGATCTGGCCCCTGACCATCCCCCTGGCGGTGATGATCATCGGTGGGCGACAGCTGGGCCTGGCGATCATGATGCATGACGCCGCCCACGGCGCCCTGCACAAGAACCTCAAGGTCAATGACTGGGCCGGGGAATGGCTGACCGGCGGGGGGCTGCATCGCTATCGCCCCTATCACCTGACCCACCACAAGTTCGTGCAGCAGGCCGAGGACCCGGACCTGGTCCTCTCGGCGCCCTTCCCCATCACGCCCCTATCCCTGCGCCGCAAGATCGTCCGCGACCTGACCGGCCAGACCTGGTTCAAGCAGCGCTTCGGCCTGGTGCGCAGCCAGTTGGCCGCCCGCAAGCCGGGCGAGGCCCTATGGCCGATCCTGAGGGGCGAGATCGTCCGCAAGCGCCGCCTGCTGATCGGCGCAGGCCTGACCCTCGCCCTCACCGCGCCGTTCGGCCTGTGGTGGGCCTGGTTCGTCCTGTGGCTGCTGCCTCAGGCCACCTGGCTGCAGATGATCACCCGCCTGCGCAATATCGGCGAGCACGCCTGCGTCGCCAAGGACGAGCGCGACCCGTTCCGCTGCGCCCGCACCACCTATGCCGGACCCATCGCCCGTGCCTTCATCGCCCCCTACTGGGTGAACTATCACTGCGAGCACCACATCTTCATGCACCTGCCCTGCTACAGCCTGCCCAAGGCGCACCGGCTGCTGCTGAGCAAGGGTCTGGGGCCGCAGATGGAGATCCGCGGCAGCTATATGGAGGTGCTGCGCCTGGCCGCCTCCAAGGGGCAGACGCCCAGCCTCGCCGCGGCCTGATCATTCCCCTTGCGCTGAGCCGGGTTCTTCGCCACTCGCCATCGACGCAAGGTGCAGGAGAGCGGCGTGATCGAGCAGACCCCCGAGGGCCGCCGCGCCTTCATCCTGGCCAACACCCGCCAGCAGGCGCCGCCGCACACTCCTGAGCTCGTCCTGCACCTGGCCGACGAGATCACGCCGATCTGGCGGATGACCGAAGAGGCGTTGGAGGAGATCGGCCTGCCGCCGCCCTTCTGGGCCTTCGCCTGGGCCGGTGGCCAGGCGCTCGCTCGCTACATTCTCGACAATCCGCAGATCGTGGCGGGTAAGCGGGTCATCGACTTCGCCACCGGCTCCGGCATCGTCGCCATCGCCGCGGCCAAGGCCGGCGCAGCCCATGTGCTGGCCGCCGACATCGACGCCTACTGCGGCGCGGCGCTGGCCCTGAACGCGCCCGCCAACGGCGTGGCCTGCGACTTCACCAGCATCGACCTGCTGGACGCCCCGCCGCCGCCCGCCGACGTCATCCTGGCCGGCGACATCTGCTACGAAAAGCCCCTGGCCGCCCGGGTCATGGCCTGGCTGGAACAGGCTCAGGCCGCCGGCGCCAAGGTCCTGATCGGCGACCCCGGCCGCAGCTACTTCCCCCGCGAAGGCCTGGTCAAACTCGCCGAATACCAGGTCGCCACCACGCGAGAGCTGGAGGACCAGGAGGTCAAGAAGACGGCGGTGTGGACTCTGGGCTGCTAGACTTCTAGCCTGGAACATACGGGGAACTATGGGGTGGAGTTGGATGCGGCTGACAAATGCTTCACTTTGGCTATGGGTTGTGGCGGCGGCGCTTCCCGCTACGCCCTCAACCAGTGCGCCGGTGCTCATCCCCGCCTTTGCAAACCCACCGCCCTTGGAGGCAAGCGAGAACGCCCGACCCGCAACTCTAGACCGCATGGTTGCTCGTCTTCGCGACGGACAGGTGTGGGCTCGAATGGGCTTCATTCTCGGGTGCGATCTTGTTCGAGAAAACCTGCATTGGAGGGCCGACGAGCAAGATTTCAACGAGAAGCGATTTGCGGCGATCTTTGATGAGGAGGCTGAGAACGCTGGATTTCCGGTTGCCGGCAGGAATCTTTTCGACAGAACGCCCAGCGGCGGGCTTCGCGTTGGCGCCGCGATCGACGACATCGAAGCTCGGCTCTGCGGCATCGGCGGCGAGGGCCCCTCATCTTTTCGAGGCGAGATGGTGCTGGAAATGGAGTGGCAGGTGTATGACCCATTGCAGCGTAGAGTTGTCGCCACGGTGGCCACGAGATCCGGCCAGAGCATCGACAACCCCACAACGGACGGCGTTGACCGCCTCATACGTGCCGCCTTCCGCGAAAACGTCAGAGCGCTGCTGTCGCATGCCGATTATCGAAATACTGTCCTAGCAGTTTCCGGCACATCCCAGCCCACTGGAGCGCTGTGGCCGCAGCTTCTTCTGGAGAGCCTCCCCGGAAGCGCCATTGCTATTCCGTACGCTGCGAAATCGGCCGTCTCAGTCTTCTCGGACACCGGCCACGGCAGTGGATTCCTGATTTCGGCGAACGGCGAGATTCTGACGAACGCGCACGTCGTTGGACGCTCGAAATACGTCAAGGTTCGCTGGACCGACGGCGCCGAGGCCCTGGGCGAGGTTGTCCGCAGCGATCCCCGTCGCGATGTGGCTCTGATCAAGATCGCCCCGCCTGAAGGCCGCGCGCCGCTGCGCCTGGACCTGACCCCGCCGCAAGCTGGCGAGGACGTCTATGCGGTGGGCACGCCGCTGGATGAGGCATTCGAGGGGACGATCACGCGGGGGATCATCTCGGCTACCCGTGTGACCGAGGGCCTTCGTTTCATTCAGAGCGACGTGACGGTGAACCCCGGCAATAGCGGCGGCCCGCTGGTGAACAGCCGCGGCCAGGTGATCGCCATCACCGTGGCGAGCTTCCAGCCCGGCAGCGCGCCAACCGGCATCAATCTGTTCATTCCGATCGCCGACGCCCTGACGGCGCTGAATATCCAGGTCGGGGACTAGCCTCACGAGCGGCTGTGGCGCCTATAGTGACGGCGCTGTTACAGCGCTGATCCGGAGCCCGCCCATGCGTCGCCGCACCTTTCTGGCCGCCCTGCCCGCCGCCTTGCCAGGCGCGCTCTTCGCCAGCGGGGCGGCTGGGCAGAGCCGGGAGGCGACGCCCAACCGCGACCGGCCCGACGTCGGTCCCGGCGACCGGATCGACGGGGCGACCTTCGCCAGCCGCAGCGCGGCCTGGGGGACCCATGGGGCGGCGGCCACGGCCCACCCGCTGGCGACGCTGGCGGCCATCGACATCCTGCGGGCCGGGGGCTCGGCGGTGGATGCGGCCATCGCGGCCAATGCGGTGCTGGGCTATGCCGAGCCCATCGCGTGTGGCGTCGGCGGCGACTGTTTCGTCATGCTGTGGGATCCAAAGACCAAGGCGGTCGTCGGCCTGAACGGCTCGGGCTGCAGCCCCCGGGGCCTGTCCCTGGAGACGGTGCGCGCCCGCGCCAAGAACGGTCTGATCCCCTCGCATGGCGCCATCTCGGTCAGCGTGCCCGGCACGGTGGACGCCTGGTGGACCCTGCACGAACGCTACGGCAAGCTGCCCTGGAAGGACCTGTTCGCCCCGGCCATCGCCCACGCCAGCGAAGGCGCGCCGGTCAGCCAGAACGTCGCCTATTACCTTTCCCGCAGCTACGCCAACTTCACCGGCGGCAAGCTGGGCATCGAGGAGGTCGACAACTTCAAGGCGGTCTGGGCGCCCGGCGGCGCGACACCCCGCGAGGGCGAGATTTTCAAGAATCCTGCTCTGGCCCGCACCTACAGCCTGATCGCCGAGGGGGGCCGCGACGCCTTCTATGAGGGCGAGATCGCGCAGACCATCGAGCGCTATTTCCGCCGCATCGGCGGCTGGATGACCAAGGCCGACCTCGCCGCCCACCGGGCCGAATGGACCAAGGCCTATTTCAGCCCCTATCGCGGGGTGGACGTCTACAGCCTCGGCCCCAACAGCCAGGGCCTGGCGACCCTGCAGCAGCTCAACATCATGGAGCGGTTCGACATCCGCGGCATGGGCTTCCAGTCGGCCGCCGCCATCCACCATGGGGCCGAGGCCAAGCGGCTCGCCTTCGAGGACCGCGCCCGCTACTACGCCGATCCGTCCGTCTATGACGTGCCGGCCGAATGGCTGATCTCCAAGGACTACGCCGCCGAACGCGCGCGGCTGATCCGCCCCGACGCCATCCTGCAGACGGTCTATGCCGGCCAGGCGCCGACCCGGGGCGACACCACCTATTTCCCCACCGCCGACGCCGACGGGATGATGGTCTCGATCATCCAGTCCAACTACCGCGGCATGGGATCGGGCCTGGCGCCCGACGGCCTGGGCTTCATGCTGCAGAACCGCGGCGAGATGTTCGCCCTGACCGATGGCCACCCCAACCTCTATGCGCCAGCCAAGCGGCCCTTCCAGACCATCATCCCCGGCTTTGCGGTGAAGGACGGGGCGCCGTGGCTGTCCTTCGGCGTCATGGGCGGCGACATGCAGCCCCAGGGCCAGGCCCAGATCATCTCCAACATGGTCGACTTCGACCTTTCGCTGCAGGAGGCCGGCGACAGCCCCCGCTGGCGCCATGGGGGCGGGTCGGAGCCCACCGGCGAGGTCACCCCGGGAACCGGCCTGCTGCACCTGGAAAGCGGCGTGCCGGCCGCCACCCGCAAGGCCCTGGCCGATCTGGGCTGGAAGATCGGCGAAAGCGACGGCAGCTTCGGCGGCTATCAGGCCAACGAGCGCTGGCCCGGCCGCTACGGCGCGGCCACCGAGATGCGCAAGGACGGGGTGGCCCTGGCCTATTGAACGGGAGGCGCCGGTGACCGAAGCCGAGATGCGCGACATCATCCTGGCCTTCCCCGGCGCCGAGGAGGGCACGTCCTATGGGCGCCCGTCGTTCAAGGTGCGTGGCAAGTTCTTCACCCGGCTGCGGGCCGAGGACGCCAGCCTGGTGCTGAGCGATGTCGGCTTCGACGAGCGCGAAATGCTGATGGCGGCGGAGCCGGCCACCTTCCACCTGACGCCCCACTATCAGACCTATCCCACCGTGCTCGCCCGGATCGAGAGCCTCGATCCGGGGTCGCTGCACAGTCTGCTGGAACGCCGCTGGCGCAAGCTGGCCACCAAGGCGATGGTCAGGGCCTACGAGGCGGCGAAGACGTCCGGCTAGCGGGCGGCGTACTGCTGCTGGCCGACGCCGACATCGGCGCGAGCCTGGGCCAGGGTCTCCTGATAGCAGTCCGAGCGGGTCACGGTGCGTTTGAGCATCCGCACGCTGCCCTCATGTCCGCCACAGGCGGCGAAGGCCGCCCGCTCCACCCGCCGCTCGAGGCGCTGGGCGTCCTCGGGATTGGCGGGATTGAGGTTGGTGACATTGACGGTGGCCTGACCCGTCACGGCCGGCCCGGCGAGAACCGGAGTCGCAAGAAGCGCCGCGGCCAGCGCGGCTGAAGCAAGCTTGAACATTTTCATCTCCCTAATGACAGACCCCACGGCGACGGCTCTGACGGCCGCTCGGATTCCGCTGGGTCAGGTTTCAAGATGGGGAGGAAATGGGGCCAGGGAAAGGCCTGGGCTTCCGGCGCCTCGGCGCGCAGCGCCAGGAAAGAAGGGACACGAAGGACACAAAGATCCGCAAAGAGCACAAAGGAGCCCGCGGCCAGGTCTTCGTGTCCTTGGCTTCCTTCGTGTTCTTTGTGTCCCGTCTTTGAAGGCGCCTCCGGCGCGCAGAGTGCTTGGCTGACGCCCGGCGCCTAGAACTCGTCCTCCACGGCCGAACGGAACTGTTCGAAGATCTCGGCGGCCCGCTGGTTGTTGTAAGGCTCGGGCTCGTCCGGGGTCGCCGGCGCAGGCGCCGCACCGCCGTGCAGACGGCCTGCCACTGCGCCGCCCTGGACCAGGACCAGCTCCTCCCCCTCCGCAAGGCCGGACAGCAGCTGGGCGATCTTTGGGGGCAAGTCGTCGAGGTCGAGGCGCTTCATGGGCGCGGAATCTAGCGCCAAGCGCGCCGGGCGCAAAGGGTGACACCGGGCCTGCGCGGCCCTAAGTCCTGGGATCAGATCACCCTGGGAGGGCTCATGGCCTATCGGTCGCTGCGGGAATTCATCGCCAAGCTGGAAGCCGCCGGCGAACTGGTGCGGGTGTCTGAGCCGGTCTCCACCGTCCTGGAGATGACCGAGATCCATCGCCGCCTGCTGCGCCAGGGGGGGCCGGCCGTTCTGTTCGAGAACGTCATCCGCGCCGATGGCGAACGCTCGCCCATGCCCTGCCTGGTCAACCTGTTCGGCACGGTCAAGCGGGTGGCCATGGGGGTCACGCTCGAGGGACGCGAGCGCACCACGGCGGCGGATCTCCGCGAGGTGGGCGAGCTGCTGGCCTTTCTGCGCAGCCCCGAACCGCCCCGGGGGCTGAGGGACGCCCTGGACATGCTGCCCCTGGCCAAGACCGTGATGGCCATGCGCCCGGCCACGGTGAAGAAGGCGCCGGTGCAGGAGATCGTCTGGACCGGCGACCAGATCGACTTGACCAAGCTGCCCATCCAGACCTGCTGGCCGGGCGAGCCCGCGCCGCTCATCACCTGGCCCCTGGTGGTCACCAAGGGCCCCTCCACAGAGCGGGAGGACGACTACAATCTGGGCATCTATCGCATGCAGGTCCTGGGCAAGGACCGCACCATCATGCGTTGGCTGGCCCACCGGGGCGGGGCCCAGCACCACCGGCGCTGGAAGGCTTCGGGGAAGCCAGAGCCCCTGCCCGCCTGCGCGGTCCTGGGCGCCGATCCCGGCACCATCCTGGCGGCGGTGACGCCGGTGCCCGAGACCCTGTCGGAATATCAGTTCGCCGGCCTGATGCGCGGCGCCAAGGCCGAGCTGGTGGCGGCCAAGACCGTGCCCCTGATGGTGCCGGCCGAGGCCGAGATCGTCATCGAGGGCCATGTCCTGCTGGACGAATATGCCGACGAGGGCCCCTATGGCGACCACACCGGCTATTACAATTCGGTCGAGAAGTTCCCGGTCTTCCAGGTCAGCGCCATCACCATGCGCCGGGACCCCATCTATCTGACCACCTTCACCGGCCGGCCGCCGGACGAGCCCAGCGTGCTGGGCGAGGCGCTGAACGAGGTCTTCATTCCCCTGCTGCGCCAGCAGTTCCCGGAGATCGTCGACTTCTGGCTGCCGCCGGAGGGCTGCTCCTACCGGATCGCCGTGGTCTCCATGAAGAAGGCCTATCCCGGCCACGCCAAGCGCGTGATGATGGGCGTCTGGAGCTATCTGCGGCAGTTCATGTACACCAAGTGGGTGATCGTAGTGGACGCCGACATCGACGCGCGCGACTGGAAGCAGGTGATGTGGGC
>NZ_JAUSLG010000086.1 GCF_030646615.1 Phenylobacterium sp.
GCCCCGGCCCCATCCTGTTCCGCCAGCGTCGCCAGGGCTTCAACAACGAAGAGATCGTGGTCTGGAAGTTCCGCTCCATGCGCCACGACCTCGCCGACGCCAGGGCCCGCCAGCAGGTGCAGGCCGACGATGTGCGGGTCACCCGAGTGGGCCGGTTCATCCGCCGCACCAGCCTTGATGAGCTGCCGCAGATCTTCAATGTGCTCGCCGGCGAGATGTCCCTGGTCGGCCCCCGCCCCCACGCCATCGGCATGATGACCGGCGATGTGGAGTCCGCCCGGCTGGTGGCCGAATACGCCCACCGGCACCGAATGAAGCCCGGCATGACCGGCTGGGCCGCCATCCACGGCTCTCGCGGGCCGGTGGACACCCCGGCCGATGTCCGCCGCCGCATCCAGCTGGACATCGAATATATCGAGCGCCAGTCGATCTGGCTCGACCTCTGCATCATCGCCCTGACCATTCCCTGTCTCCTTGGGGATCGGCAGGGCGTCCGCTAGGGGCAGGACGCATGTTCTGGCGCGGCGTGGTCGGCTATCTGCCGGTCAACATCATCCAAGGCCTGGTGGGGCTGGCGACCATCGTCACCTTCACCCGCCTGCTGGCCCCCTCGCAGTTTGGCGACTACGCCCTCGGCTTCTCGGTGATGAGCCTGCTGCACACCGCCATCTTCACCTGGAACGAGGCCGCCATGGCCCGGTTCTGGGTGGCGGAGGCCGACAAGGGCCAGGGCGGCGCCCATGCGGCCACCGTCTATCGCACCTGGCTCGCCCTGCTGGTCGTCCTGCCGCTGGCGCTGGCCGCGGCGCTGCTGATCCCCATGGCGCCTGGCCTGCGGCTGGCTGTGGTCTGCGGGGTGCTGGCGGTCCTGCCCCGCACCTTCGCCAAGCTCGCCCAGGAACGCCGCCGGGCCGCGGGCGAAGTGGCCGGCGCGGCCTCCATCGACATCATCCAGACCCTGGGCGCCTTCGGGGTCGGCGCGATCCTGGCCTATATGGGTTTTGGCGGCGCCGCCCCGCTGATCGGGTTCGGCGTGGCCGCCGCCATCTGCATGGCCTGGACCCTGCCCGCCGAACTGGCGCACAGCCGCGGCGGCGCGTTTGAAGCGCCCCGGGCGCGCAGCTATCTCGGCTATGGCCTGCCGGTCGCCCTGTCGCTGATCCTGGCGCTTGTGCTTTCGACCACCGACCGGTTCCTGCTGGCGGCCTTCCTCGATGAGGCGGCGGTGGGCGTCTATCACGCTGGCTACAGCCTGGCGAACCGCACCCTGGACGTCCTGTTCATCTGGCTGGGCGCCGCCGGCGGCCCGGCCCTGATCGCGGCCCTGGAGCGGGGCGGCCCTGGAGAGCTTGGCGCCGCAGCCCGCGAACAGGCCAGCCTCATGCTGCTGCTCTGCGTGCCCGCCGCCGTGGGCCTGGCCCTGGTGGCTGCGCCGCTGTCGCATCTGATGGTGGGCTCAGAGCTCGCCGTCGGCGCCGCCCACGTCACCCCCTGGATCGCCGCCAGCGGCCTGCTGGCGGGCCTGACCACCTACTACTTCCATCAGGCCTTCACGCTCGGCCAGCGCACCGAACTGCTGCTGGGCGCCATGGCCGTCCCGGCCATCGCCAACCTGATCCTCAACCTGCTCCTGATCCCGCGCTTCGGCCTCGACGGCGCCCTGTGGGCCACCGTGGCCAGCTATGGCCTGGGGCTGGCGGCCTCGATGACGCTCGGCGCCCGCAGCCTTCGCCTGCCGGTGCCGTGGACGCCCTTCCTGCAGACCATCTTCGCCACCGCCGTGATGGGCGCTGCGGTCGCCCAGGTTCCGGCCCTGGGGGGTTGGGCCGAGCTGATCCTGAAGGCGGGCCTCGGCGCCATCGTGTTCGGCGCCATCACCTTCGCCCTGGACACTGGCGCCCTGCGCAGCCGGGGCCTGGCCCTGGTCCGCGGCCACAGGGCGCGAACCGCATGAATCAGACCCTGTTCGACAATGCGCCCTGGGCCGGCGGCCAGCCGCGCCTCTCGGTGCTGATCCCCTTCAAGGGCGACGACCCCTGCGATCTCCTGGCCACCCTTGGGCGTGAGCCCGTCGCCGCCGAGATCGTCGTCCTGGACGACGGCACGGCCGACGCCGGCCTCACCGACCGGGTGCGCGCGCAGATCGAAGCCCTGCCCCTGCCTGCCCGCCTGGTGACCCTGGCGCGCAATGAGGGACGGGCCAAGGGCCGCAACCGGCTGGTCAGCCATGCGCGGGCCGGACACTTCCTGTTCCTCGACAGCGACATGGCGCCGGACTCCAGCGACTTCCTGGGCCGCTGGCTGAACCTGATCGCGCAGGACGACCCGCCCGTGGCCTTCGGCGGTTTCTCGCTGCTGCAGGTGGAGCCGCGCCCCGACCAGGCCCTGCACCGGGCCATGGCCGGCCACAGCGACTGCCTGCCCGCGTCTGAGCGGATGGCCGCGCCGGAAAAGCACGTCTTCACCTCCAACCTCCTGGTCCGCCGGGACGTCTTCGCCGCCGAAGGCTTTGACGAAGGCTTCGCCGGCTGGGGCTGGGAGGACGTGGAGTGGGGCATGCGGGTGGCCCGGCGCTGGCCGATCCTGCACATCGATAACACCGCTACCCACCTCGGCCTCGACAGCGCCGCCACCATCGCGGCCAAGTATGAGCAGTCGGCGGCCAATTTCGCCCGGGTGGTCGCCGCCCATCCGCAGGTGGTGCGCACCTATCCTAGCTACCGCGTCGCGCGCCTGCTGCGCCGCGCGCCCCTGCGGGGCCTCTGGCGGCCGATGATCAAGGCCTATGCCCTCAATGGCCTGGCGCCGCTGAAGACCCGCGCCTTCGCCATGCGCCTCTATCGCGCCGCCCTTTACGCCGAGGCTGTCTGATGTCGCCCACTGAGGCCTACCAGCCCGACCGTTCGCTCAAGGGGAAGATCCGCCGCCGTCTGGTCCGCCTGGCCCATCGCCGGCCCCTGGAGCGCGCCCCCGAGGCGCCGATGGTCTCCTTCACCTTCGACGACGCCCCCCTCAGCGCGGCGCAGGCGGGCGCGGCCCTGCTGGAGGCCCGGGGCGTGCGAGGCGCCTTCTATGTCTCGGCCGGGCTGGCGGGGACCGAGGGGCCGATGGGCCGCTATGCGGGGGCTGAGGACTACGCGGCTCTGGCGAGGGCCGGCCACGAGATCGCCTGCCACACCTTCACCCATCTGGACTGCGGCCGCGCCTCCGGCGCCCAGGCCAAGGCCGACGCGACGCGCAACCTGGCGGTCCTGGCGCAATGGGGGACCGGGACGGTGACCAGCTTCGCCTATCCCTATGGCGACGTCGCCGCCGGACCAAAGCAGGCGCTGGCGCCCAGCTACGCCACCCTGCGCGCCCTGCATCACGGGGTGATCACCGCCGGCACGGACCTGAACCAGACGCCGGCCGTGGGGATCGAAGGGGCCGATGGCGAGGCCGTCGCCAGCCGCTGGCTGGACGAGGCCCTCGCCCGCAAGGCCTGGCTGATCCTCTACACCCACGATGTGCGAGAGACGCCATCCCCCTGGGGCTGCACGCCCGAGGCCCTGGCGCGCCTGATCGACCGCGCGCTCGACGGCGGCGCCGAGATCGTCACCCCGGCCCAGGGCGCGAAGCGCCTGGGCTTGCGCCCCTGACACCCCGTCAGAAGGCGTAGGACAGGGCGAGGCCGAGGCGGCGCGGCCCAGGCGCATAGATGACCGGACTGCGCCCCGAAGTGGCGAATTTCACCGCATGGGTGTCGGTGACATTGTCGACAAACGCCGCCAGGGACCAGTCGTCGGCGCGGAGCGTGGCGCGCAACTTCAGCAGCCAGAAGTCGCCCAAAGCCGTGTCGGATCCGACGCCGGGATTGAAGGTGCTGTGCGAGGCCCCGGCATAGGACAGATCGCCGCGCAGCAGCACCGTCCACCCTTCCGGCAGGTCGACCCTGCGCTCCAGCCAGCCGCCGGCGGCCACGCGCGGCACGGCTGGCAGCCGGTCGCCCTCCGAACCCAGGCCGGCTCCGTCGGCGCCGGCCTGATCGCTGGTCAGCACGGCGTCGGTCACCGCAAGGTTGGCGCCGCCGCGCAGGACCGGGCTGAGCCAGAGGGTGGCGTCGGCCTCCAGACCATTCACCCGGGCCTTGCCGACATTGGTGATGAAGGAGAAGGCCCCGTTGGCGCTGTTGGCCGTGTACTGCATGTCCTGCCAGTCGATCCTGTAGACGGCCGCGTCGAGGGTCAGACGGTTGTCCAGCCAGCTTCCCTTCACGCCGACCTCATAGTTCCAAAGGGAATCGGCGCCGTAGGCCGACAGGTTCTCCGGCAGGCCCGGCGCTGGATTGACCCCGCCGGGCCGGAACCCCTGGGAGGCCTGCACATAGCCCAAGGCGGTCGGGGAAAATCGGTGGCTGGCCAGGGCCTTCAGGCTCCAGCCCCCCTCCCGGGTGGCCGTGCGGAAATTGGCGTCGGCGGTGTTGGAGATCACATTGACCACGAGAGCCGCGCCCCGGGTCTTCTTTTCATATTCGAATCGGCGCGCGCCCAGGACCAGGGAGGTGTCGCGATCGGCGCCGAGCGTGACCTCGCCATACACGGCCCGCTGAGTCAGCCGGCTGTCGACGATACGCCGGCCGGTAAATCCCGCATCGGGCCGCGGCAGGCCGGTCTGCGGATCGGCCGCCAGCACCTGGCTGTCGATGACATCGTCGCGGACCTCGCGAAACAGACCCGCCGTCCAGGCGATGGCCCCCTCCGTGTCAGACTGGAGGTGGATTTCCTGCACCTGAGCGTTCAGCTGGATCGGCTGATAGAGGAGCCCCGGGCTGCGGCTGTCCACATAGGTTGCGTAGACGTCCAGCTGGGCGGGCGTGCAGAGGCCAGCAGAGGGCTGCAGGTAGCGGCGGCATCCTTCCGGATTCAGGCGCTCGGTCTCCAGGGTGGCGGTATAGTCGATATAGCGGGTGCTATCCCAGCGATAGGCGGCGGTGTTGGCCGCCAGGCTCACCCCTTCGCCTCGCCAGGACACGGCCCCCTGATAGAAGGCGATCTCGCCGTCGAAGGGGGTTCTCACATAGGCGCGGCTGACATGACGCGGGGCCGTCGCCGAGCCGGCGCTGGTGTCGGCCAGATCGCTGTCCTGATAGGCCGCGGTCAGGTCCAGGGTCAGGTCGTCGGTGAACTGCGCGCGCAGCCCCAGACGGACGCCTCGGACAAGGCTCTCATTGATATGCGAGAGGCCCAGGCGGTCATTGTCCACATAGGCGGGATCCTCCTGGCGATAGGCCGCAAGGCGAAGGCCGATGCGGTCGCGCACGAGGGGGTGGTTGAGCACCAGGGTCGCGCCCCCGCCAACCCGGCCGGCATTGGTCGAGACGGTCGCCGAGACCTGGCCGCCGGCCTGCGACAGGTCCGGCCGATTGAACGCCACCTTCAGCGCCCCGCCCATGGCGCCGGCGCCATAGAGCGTCCCCTGTGGCCCGCGAAGCAGTTCGACCCGCGCCACGTCCACCAGCAGGAATTCCGGCGAGGAGCCGCCCGGATCGGCGGTGGTGCCGCTGGGCCCGGTCACCGGCGCCTCGTCATAATAGAGGGCGGTGGTCGCCTCGCCGGCCCCATAGACGCCCCGCAGGCTGAGCCTGTTGCGCCCCGCGCCCGTGCCGGTCTGGATAAGTCCCGGGATCAGCTCGACCGCATCGGTGAAGGTGACCGCCCCGGCCCGCATCAGGTCCTCGCCGGAAAACACCCGCATGGACATCGGCGTGAGGCGCTCCAGCGTCGGGCGACGCAGGGCGGTCACCATGATGCTGGCCACCTCGTATTCAGCGGCGGGAAGCTCCGGCCCAGACGCCGGCGGCGGGCGGCCCTTCTCGATGAGATATCGCCCTTCGAACGCCCGCCAGGTGAGGCCTGAGCCGTTCAGCAGGGCGGTGAGCGCTGCGGCCGAGTCCATCCTTCCCGAAACCCCCCGGGTCCGCAGGCCGGCGACGAGGTCTGGCGTGAAGAGAATGTCGCGATCGCTCTGCTCTGAGAATCGGGTGAGCGCCTGCCCCAGGGGCAGGCCCGCAGGAACGGAATAGGCCGCGGTGGGGTCGGCTGCGCCTGCGGCTGCGCCGGTCGCCGGCAGCAAGACGCAGGACAGGCATGCGATGGCGGTCCCAATCGGGTGAAGGCTCAATGACGACACGGCTCCGGGCCTAGCTGAGGCCTTTCCCGCAGGCGGCTCGGCTTGGCCAGTCCCGGAGGGCGCCGAAAATGCCGAATTTCGCCGCCACGCCCGATCAGCGACGGGGCGCGCTCGCCATCGCCCGAAAAGCCGGCAGCCGTGACGCCGAGGCGTTTGCGTCGCCCGAACCCCATTGACCTGACCCTCCCTTGTCACAAACATGACAGCAATAAGGCTAATTGGGGCGTTCGGGGAAACCAATGGCGTGGGCCGAGACGACCGGGACAGACCAGGAGCCTGAGGGATTGGCCTATGCCTCCCTGCCGTTCCAGCCGGCCCTTCGCGCGTTTTTTGGACGTCGGGCGGAAGCTCACGAGATCGACGACCTGATCCAGGAGGTCCTGCTGCGGATGCACAACCGCCGCAGCAGTGTCGAGGTCGCCAACCTTCCCAGCTTCATCTTCCAGACCGCCACCAATGTCCTGCTTGATCGTCGGCGTCGCGAAACGGTGCGCCGCACCAGCGCCCATTGCGAACTGAAGGAGATCCAGCATCCCCGCGACGACCTGTCGCCCGAACGGATCCTGCAGGCCAAGCAGGAGGCCTCTGTCGCGGTGGAGGCGCTGAAGGCGCTGTCGCCCCGCACAAGAGCGGCATTCGTACTCATCCGCTTCGAAGGATTGAGCTATAAGGCCGCCGCGACGCGACTGGGCATTTCGGTCAGCGCCGTCGAAAAGCATGTCACCAAGGCGCTTCGGGCCGTCTCGACCCGACTGCAGGAAACCGATGAACGACGATCACCGATCCAACGGACTTTCCGGTGATCCTGACGCCGCGTCGTGGTTCGTGCGGTTGGAACGCCATCCGGGTGACGCCGATGTCCGAAGAGAATTCGAAGCCTGGCTCGCCGCCGACCCGTCGCACGGACAGGCCTGGGCCTCGGTCTCCGGCGCCTGGGACCGCCTGGGCGCGCTGAAGGAAGATCCTGAAATCCTCGCCGCCCGCGCCGCCGTGGCCGCCGAACTCCAGGCCGAGAATCATCGCCCGCGCATGCCTTGGGCGGCCGGGATCGCCGCCGTCCTGGTGACCGGCGCCGCCCTGCTGGGCTATGGCGCCTGGCGCCAGGCCCAGCCGTCCGACGCCCCGACCCAGATCGCCGTCGCCGAGGCCCTGGCCGTCTATCGCACCGAGGTCGGCGGGCGGCGCACGGTCGTACTCGAGGACGGCTCCAAGGTGACCCTCAACACCGACACCGAGGTTCGGCTGACCGGATGGGACCGGGGCCGCCACCTGACCCTGGTGCGCGGCGAGGCCTATTTCGAGGTCAGCAAGGATCCGAAACGCCCCTTCGTGGTCAACGCCGGCGGCCGCACGGTGAGGGCGCTGGGGACGGCGTTCGACGTCCGGCTGGAGCCTCGGCGCTGGTCGGTCAGCCTGGTCGAGGGCAAGGTCCGGGTCGTCGCCGACAGCGCCCAGGTCGACCTGGCGCCGGGCGACCATCTGGTTCAGGACGGCGAGGCTCCGTGGACCCTGGAAAAGCGCGATCTCGACGAGCTGACGGACTGGCGGGACGGCAGCCTGGTCTTTGAAAATCGACCGCTGGGCGTCATCGTCGAGGAAATGAACCGTTATTCCGCGCGCAAGATCCAGATCACCGATCCGGCCCTGGCCTCCCGGCTCCTGAGCGGTCGATTCAAGTCCGGCGACATGGCTGGGTTCGTGGCCACGCTGGAGGCCTATGGTCTGGTCCGCGCCGACTACAGCGCCGCCGGGACAATCGAGCTGCATCCCGTCTTTTCTGAGTGAGGCTTCGGGCTCAGGCTGCGTCTTGCAGGGGAAGATTGGCGCGGCCTGCGCCGATAGCCGGAGGACTCATGGCTGGGATTTCGCCAGCGCAGCGCCTTAAGCGCCCTTGGCGCCTCGGCCTGGGCCCTTCTCCCAGCGCGCCGGCCCCACGGCTGGCCGAAGGCTTTCGCGCGACGGAGGCCAGACGACCGGTCCCCGCCCCTTCTTCAATTTGTCCATTTGCAGCCGGGTGATCGGCCCGGGTCGAAAGAGGGTTTAGGAATGAAACGACAACACGCATTGGCGAGCGCCGCGTTGGCGCTGGTCATGATCCTGGGGGGGGCCGCCAACGCGGCGACCGTCACGCCCCCCAGCGAAGCCTTCGCTCAGAACCCCGGAAGCGACTACTTCCTGGCCGACTACACGGCCTATGAAGCCTATCTGAAGACCCTGGCCGGCCAGTCCGACCGCATGAAGCTGGTGGACTTCGGCAAGACCGAAGAGGGGCGCACCCAGTGGATGGCCGTCGTCTCCTCGCCCGCCAACCTCGCCCATCTGGACCACTACAAGGCGATCTCGCGCCGTCTGGCCAAGGCCGAGGGCCTGACCGAGGCTGAGGCTGCGGCGCTGGCGGCCGAGGGCAAGGCGGTGGTTTGGATCGATGCGGGCCTGCACGCCACCGAAACGGTGATGAGCCAGGCCCAGATCCAGATCCTCTACCGCATGCTGACCTTGAACGACGCCGAGACCCTGCGGACGCTGGACGATGTCATCATCCTGTTCGCCCACGACAATCCGGACGGCATGGAGCTGGTGTCGGACTGGTACATGCGCCACGACGATCCTCTGAAGCGCGAATTCCAGAGCATTCCTCGCCTCTATCAAAAGTACACAGGCCACGACAACAATCGCGACAGCTACATGTCGCAGATGGCCGAGACGACCAACATTAACCGCCAGCATTTCCGCGAGTGGTTCCCGCAGATCATCTTCAACCAGCATCAGACCGGCCCGACCGGGATGGTGGTGTTCGTGCCGCCGTTCCGCGACCCGGCCAACTACAATTACGATCCGCTGGTCATGACCACCCTGCAGGAGGTGGGCATGGCCATGCACAGCCGTCTGGTGGCCGAGGACAAGCCCGGCTCCAGCGCCCGCAGCGCCGCCCCCTACTCCACCTGGCACAACGGGATGGAGCGCTCGATCGCCTATTTCCACAATTCGGTGGGCCTGCTGACCGAGATCACCGGCGGGCCGA
>NZ_JAUSLG010000019.1 GCF_030646615.1 Phenylobacterium sp.
ACCATGCAGAAGACCGGCTCCGGCAGGCCCCAGCCGAAAACCCGCACCGGCAGGCTGAACAGGATGGTGGCCAGCACGCACTGCAGGATCGGCAGGCCCAGCCAGCTCAGGGGATCGAGGCGGCCGGCGGTCAGGCTCAAAACACCGGCTCCAGGGCGGGCGGCGGGGGCGTCTCGGCGGCGGGCGCAGGCGCCGGCTGGGTCGGAGCCTTCTGAGCCGGTGGTTTTGGCGTGGGCGCCTTGGGCGTTGGGCCGCGTGGGGCGGGCGCCTTCTGCACCGGGCTCTGGGCCGCCGGCGCGGGGGGCGGCGGCGGCGAGGTCACGCCCACGGCTGGCAGGGCGTTGTTGGCCGGCGGTTCGGCGGGGGCGTTCAGTTCGTCCTGGTCGACCAGCTGGGAGAAGTCCTCGAACAGCAGGACGCGCACGAAGTCCACCGCCCCGGAATCGGCGCTGAGCACCACGCGCCAGGCGCCGTCCACCCCGCGCACCGCCACGCCCACGGGCAGGCCCCGGGGCATGAGGCCGCCGTCGCCGGAGGTGACGATCCGGTCGCCGTCCTTCACCGGGTCCTGGCCGCGCAGATAGTCGAGCTTGGGATTGGGACCGCCGTCGCCGGTCAGGATGGCCCGGGCGTTGGTGCGATCCACCATCACCGGCGTGCGCGAGGCGATGTCGGTCAGCATCAGGATGCGGCTGGCCCCGCGGGTGACGCCGACCACCCGGCCGACCAGGCCGTATTCGCTCATCACTGGGTTGCCGATGCGGATATTGCGCTCGCTCCCGGCGTTGGCCAGGCGGGTATTGGCGAAGGGGCCCCGCGCATCGGCCACCACGCGAGCCGAGACCATGGGGATCGGCGGATTGGTCTGCAGGCCCAGAAGATCGCGATACCGCTCATTGAGATCCCGCAGGCTCAGCACCTCCTGCTCCAGGGCCGCGGCGGCCTCAAGCTCCTGGCGCAAGCGGCGGTTCTCGGAGACGGCGAAGAAGTAGTCGCCCACAGCGCCCGACAGCGAGCCCAGCCAGTGAAGCGGCGCAGAGACGACCCCTGTGACCGGGGCGCTGACGGCGTCGCTGACCTCGCGGGTCACCCCATAGGCCTCGTTGCGGAAGGTCTCGCGGCGATCGCCGAGCAGCAGGGCGGCGGCCACGACGACGGCCACGATGAGGGCGACGCCGGCGGTCCAGACCAGCGGCACCCGGATCTCACCGAAGGGATTGTCCCGAAAGGACACCTAAGCCCGTCTCCCCGCAGACACCAAGACGGCCAAGCGCCGCCTGCGTCAGTTCAGCAAATCCTAGACCGACCTTGCCCGATTCCGACGTTTTCGTCCGGACCCAGGTCCGTCCTAGGCCAGGGTGGATTCCAGAACGCCCTTCATCCACTTGGGATGTTCCAGAACCTTGCCGCAGCCGAGCGCCACGCAGGACAGCGGATCGTCGGCCACGGTCACCGGCAGGCCGGTGTGATCGCGGATCTCGGCGTCCAGGCCCCGCAGCAGGGCCCCGCCGCCGGTCAGCATGATGCCCTTGTCGGCGATATCGGAGGCGAGTTCGGGGGGCGTCGCCTCCAGCGCCATCTTCACCGCATCGACGATCTGGCCGACCGGCTCCGACAGGGCGTCGGAGGCCTGTTTCTCGCTGATGCGCACTTCGCGCGGCACGCCCTGCATCAGGTCGCGGCCCTTGACCTCGATGGACAGGCCCTCGCCGTCGGCCGGGGCGCGGGCGGTGCCGATCTCCTTCTTGATCCGCTCGGCGGTGGTTTCACCGATCAGCAGATTATGGTTGCGGCGCATGTAGGAGATGATCGCCTCGTCCATCTTGTCG
>NZ_JAUSLG010000069.1 GCF_030646615.1 Phenylobacterium sp.
CGCGCTTCAGTACATCCATGGCATCGGCCAGGCGAAAGCCGCCGAGATCGTCCAGAAGGTTGGCATCGAAGACGCTCGTCGCGTCAACCAGCTGACGGACGCCGAGGTGCTGCAGATCCGTGAAGCCATCGACCGTGACTACACGGTGGAGGGCGACCTGCGTCGCGAGACGGCGGTCAACATCAAGCGTCTGATGGACCTGGCCTGCTATCGCGGCCTGCGTCACCGCAAGGGCCTGCCGGTCCGTGGTCAGCGGACCCACACCAATGCGCGCACCCGCAAGGGCCCCGCCAAGCCGATCGCCGGCAAGAAGAAGTAATAAGAGAGCTTAGCCGATGGCCAAAGAACCGGCGCGCGTCAAACGGCGTGAGCGCAAGAACATCACCTCCGGCGTGGCGCACGTGAACGCCTCGTTCAACAACACCATGATCACGATCACCGATGCGCAGGGGAACACCATCTCCTGGTCGTCGGCCGGGATGATGGGGTTCAAGGGGTCGCGTAAGTCGACCCCCTACGCCGCCCAGATGGCCGCCGAGGACGCCGGCCGCAAGGCCGCCGAGCATGGCGTCAAAACCCTGGAAGTGAACGTTTCGGGCCCGGGTTCGGGTCGGGAATCGGCGCTGCGGGCGCTGCAGTCGGTCGGCATGACCATCACGACCATTCGTGATGTGACGCCGATCCCGCACAACGGCTGCCGTCCGCCCAAGCGCCGGCGAGTTTAAGGACTGGCGTTTCGCATCCCCCAACGCCGGCCCGCGTTTCGCGGCCGGCGATCCTGCGTTTAGGGACACCCATCCGTGATCGAAAGAAACTGGAACGAGCTCATCCGTCCCGAAAAGCCGCAGATCGAGACCGGTTCCGACGCCAGCCGCAAGGCCCGCATCGTTGCTGAACCTCTCGAACGCGGCTTCGGTGTGACGCTGGGCAACAGCCTGCGGCGCGTGCTGCTCTCCTCGCTTCAGGGCGCGGCCGTGTCCGCCGTCCAGATCGACGGCGTGGTGCACGAATTCTCGTCCCTCGAAGGCGTCCGTGAAGACGTCGTCGACATCGTCCTGAACATCAAGCAATTGGCCGTGCGCATGCACGCCGAAGGCCCCAAGCGCATGACCCTGCGCGCCACGGGCCCCGGCGTCGTCACTGCGGGCCAGATCGAGACCCCCTCGGACATCGAGATCCTCAATCCCGATCACGTGCTCTGCACCCTGGATGACGGCGCCAATGTGCGCATGGAGTTCACGGTCCAGACCGGCAAGGGCTATGTGCCGGCCGAGATGAACCGGCCCGAGGACGCCCCCATCGGCCTGATCGCCGTGGACGCCCTCTATTCGCCGGTCAAGCGCGTCGCCTATCGCGTCGAGCCGACCCGTCAGGGCCAGTCGCTGGACTATGACAAGCTGATCCTCGAGGTCGAGACCAACGGCGCCGTCTCGCCGGTTGACGCGGTGGCCTACGCCTCGCGCATCCTGCAGGACCAGCTGCAGATATTCATCACCTTCGACGAGCCCAAGAAGGCCGTGGAACAGGCCGACGGCAAGCCCGATCTGCCGTTCAACCCGGCCCTGCTCAAGAAGGTCGACGAACTGGAGCTTTCGGTCCGCTCGGCCAACTGCCTGAAGAACGACAACATCGTCTATATCGGCGATCTGATTCAGAAGACCGAAGCCGAGATGCTGCGGACGCCGAACTTCGGCCGCAAGTCGCTCAACGAGATCAAGGAAGTCCTCGCCGGAATGGGCCTGCACCTGGGCATGGATGTGCCCAACTGGCCGCCGGAAAATATCGAAGACCTCGCCAAGAAGTTCGAAGACCAGATGTAATACGCTTCTGCGCTGACTCCGGGCTGCTTCGGCGGCCAGGGCCCGAGGACGCCGCACCAGCGGTGGAGGGCCCCGGCGCTTCGTGATGACCCAGGCGGGAGCAGGCTGGGATTGATCAGACTGGGCGTCGCCACGCACAAGCGGGGCCGCCAAGCGGGCCGGTGAGCCCAGGAGACAGAGATATGCGCCACGGTTACGCACACCGCAAACTGGGCCGCACCAGCGCCCACCGGACGGCCATGTTCGCCAACATGGCCGCCAGCCTGATCAAGCACGAGCAGATCGTGACCACCCTGCCCAAGGCGAAGGAGCTGCGCCCCTTCGTTGAAAAGCTGGTGACCCTGGCCAAGCGTGGCGATCTTCACGCTCGCCGCCTGGCCATCAGCCGGGTGCGTGACGTGGAGCAGGTGGGCAAGCTGTTCGCCACCATCGGCCCGCGCTACGGCGCCCGCAACGGCGGCTATATCCGCGTGCTCAAGGCCGGCTATCGCTACGGCGACAACGCCCCCATGGCGGTGATCGAATTCGTGGACCGCGACCCGTCCGAAAAGGGCAAGGACAGCGGCCCCAAGCCTGAGGCCTATGGCGAGGACTAAGGTCCCGCACCTCCTGCTGATTTCCAGAAAGCCCCGGGCAGCGATGTCCGGGGCTTTTTCGTGGCCGGGACTCAGGGCCCCAGGATCATGCTTGACGATATGGTTGCGATAATGGTGAAATATTACGGCATTAGAGAAGGAAACCCGCCGTGGATGCCGCCCACCTGACCGCCGTCCCTATCTACCGCGATCCACGCCAGGCCCTCGGCTGGCTGGAGGCGGCGTTCGGCTTCGAGGTCACCACGCTGCTGACCGACGACCAGGGTGTGGTCGCCCATGCGGAGATGGGTTTTCACGGGGTCAGTATCGGCGTCGCCGGGCCCTGGGCGGGGGATGTCCTGGGGGCCGCGCGCATGCAGAGCCCGGCGGCTCTTGAGGGCCAGGCCACCCAGCTCTGCCGCATCGATCTGCCCAGGGCGGTGGACATCGACGCCCACTGCGATCGGGCCCGGGCGGCGGGTGCGCAGATCACCCAGGAACCGGAGGATCAGTTCTATGGCGCGCGGACCTACCGGGCCCTGGACCTCGACGGCCACGTCTGGACCTTCAGCCAGCAAGGCCGGAGCGTCTCGACCGCCGAGATGGAGGCCGCCACCGGCCTGAAGGTCGTGATGACCCCCGGTTCAGCGTCGGCCCCGGACGCGCCCCGCTCGGTGGTTACGCCCTATGTCTCCTATGCCGATCCGGCGGCGGCCTATGCCTGGCTGGAGCGGGCCTTCGGCTTCGAGCCGCGGATCTATGTCACCGACGATGAGGGGGGCCTGGTTCACGCCGAGATGGCCTTCCGCGACCACACGATCGGCGTCTCCAGGGCCTGGTCGGAGCGTCATGCCGTCCCCGGCGACGTGGGCGGCCGTAACACCCAGTCGGTGCATCTGCAGCTCCTCCAGGACATCGACGCCCATCACGCCCGCGCCGTCGCCGCCGGGGCCGAGATCATCCGCCCCCTGGAGACCCAGGCCTATGGGGACCGGACCTATCTGGCGCTGGACCTGGAAGGTCATATCTGGTCCTTCGGCCAGACGGTGGCGCCCATGTCGATCGCCGAGTGGGACGAGAAGCTCGGGACCCAGACCCGCCTGCGCCCGTCTGAGCCCCGATGAGCGCGGCCCTGGACAGGACGCTTGCCGCCCTGGCCGATCCCGCCCGCCGCCAGGTGGTGGAGCTGCTGCGCGAGCGGCCGCGGCCGGCCGGCGAACTGGCGCGGGAGACCGGCCTGTCGCCCCCGGCCATGAGCCGCCACCTCAAGGCCCTGCGCCAGAGCGGCCTGGTGGAGGACACTCATCCGGCCTTTGACGCCCGCGTTCGGGTCTACGCCCTGCGGCCTGAGCCCATGGTCGAGCTGATGGCCTGGCTTGAGGAGAGCGAGCGGATGTGGAGCCAGCAGCTCCTGGCCTTCAAGGCGCATGTGGAAGACCAGCCGTGACGTCCAAGGTCTATGTCGCCCTGCGGGTGAAAGCCTCGCCCACCCGGGCCTTCAGCGCCTTCGTGGACGAGATCGGCGCCTGGTGGCGGCCCAGTCCGCTCTTTCAGACCACGCCCCGCCCGCCAGGTCGGCTGGCCTTCGAGGGCGGCGCCGGGGGGCGGGTGACTGAGACCCTGGCAAGCGGCAAGGTCTTCGAGATCGGCCGTATCCTGCACTGGGCGCCGCCGGAACGGCTGGTGTTCTCCTGGCGCCAGGCGAGCTTTCCGCCGGACCTGCACACCGAGGTGGAGGTGCGGTTTGATCCCATGGGCGAGGAGACGCGGGTCAGTATCGAGCACCGCGGCTTCACCCGCGTGCCGGACGAGAGCGCGGCGCGGCACGGCTTTCCCGACCCGGTTCTTCAGATGCGCCTGGCCGACTGGTGGCGAAGCCAGTTGGCCGGCCTCGCCGCGCGGGTCTAAAGACGTTCAACCATTCAGCCCGGCGGCTCAGAGCCCGGGCGGCCGAGGGGTAGGGGACAAGGCGTGAGCGAACAGGTTCAGGCAGGTCAAAATTCAGTGGGGCAGGGACGGCGGGCCGCCTTCGGTTTCATCTTCGCCACGGCGCTGATGAACAGCATCTCGTTTGGCCTGATCATTCCGGTCCTGCCCAACCTGATCAAGGCCTTCACCGGCGGCGACACCGCCCAGGCGGCGGAATGGAACGTGGTCTTCGCCATCACCTGGGGCGCGATGCAGTTCATCTGCGGGCCTCTGCTGGGCCTGCTGTCGGACCGGATCGGGCGCCGGCCGGTCCTCCTGGTCTCGGTCTTCGGCCTGGCCCTGGACTTCCTGATCATCGCGGTGGCGCCCAGCCTCATGTGGCTGCTGGTGGGGCGGATCCTCAATGGGATGACGGCGGCCAGCTTCTCCACGGCCAACGCCTATGTGGCCGATGTCACCCCGCCGGAGGGGCGGGCCAAGGCCTTTGGCTGGATGGGCTCAGCCTTTTCGTTCGGCTTCCTGATCGGCCCGGCGCTCGGCGGCGCCCTGGGGGATATCGATCTTCGGCTGCCCTTCTATGTGGCCGCCGGCCTCTCGCTGTTGAACGGGCTTTACGGCCTGTTCGTCCTGCCGGAGTCCCTGCCGCCGGAGCGCCGGACGACCCGCTTTGACCTGGCCCGGGCCAATCCCCTGGGCTCGCTTCGCCTGCTGCGCTCCCAGCCCGACCTACTGGGCCTGGCCGGTATCGGCTTCCTGTTCCAGCTGGCCCAGACCGTCCTGCCCACGGTCTTCGTTCTCTATACCGGCTATCGCTATGGCTGGAGCCCCTCGGTCATGGGCCTGGCCATGATGGCGTCAGGCGTGGCGGGCGTGCTGGTCCAGGCCGTCCTGGTGGGCCCCGTGGTGGCCAGGATCGGCGAGCGCGGCGCGCTCCTGCTGGGCTGCGCGGCAGGAGCCGCGGGATTCGCCTGGTACGGCTTTGCGCCCACTGGCCTGCTCTATATGGCAGGCGTGCCGATCTTCGCCCTCATGGGCTTCCTGATGCCCGGCCTCCAGGGGCTAATGACCCGGCGGGTCGCCCCCAATCAACAGGGCCAGCTCCAGGGGGCCAATCAGAGCCTGCAGGGGATCGCCTCCATGGTCGGGCCGGCCCTATTCGGCCTCAGCTTCGCCTGGTCGATCCGCCATGCCGAGGTGCTGCAGGCGCCAGGCCTGGCCATCTATCTGGCCTCGGGCCTGCTGTTTGCCGCCCTGGTTTGGGGAACCCGGGTCGCCCGGGCGCCCCTGGCGATCGCGCCAGCCTGAGACCCGCCGCGCCCCGTGCTATAGGCGTCATCTTTGCGCCCGAAAGCTTCGCCAAAGGGCAAGGTTCGACAGTTCCACGGAGACGCCATGCGCGCCGCACGCCTGCTCCTTCCGGCCCTCGTTATCCTGGCCGCCTGTTCCGACCCCGCCAGCCGCAGCGCCGCCCAGCCGGCGCTGGCCCAGCCGACCCGCTCGCCGCCCGAGACGGCGGCGGACATGAAGACCTCCTTCGCCCCGGTCGTCCGGAAGGCCGCCCCGGCCGTGGTCAACATCTCGGCGAAGCGCCTGGTGCGCCGCCAGGCTGATCCCTTCTGGGACCTGTTTGGCATGGGCGCGCCGCGGGGCCGGGTGGAAGGCTCCCTGGGCTCTGGCGTCATCGTCCGCGCCGATGGGGTGATCATCACCAACAACCACGTGGTGGCTGGCGGGCAGGAGATCATCGTCGCCCTGGCCGACCGCCGGGAGTTTCCCGCCAAGCTGCTGCTGGCCGACGAGCGCACCGACCTGGCCGTCCTCAAGATCGAGCTGGGCGATGAACGCCTGCCGGTCCTGGCCATCGACGATTCCACCGACGCCGAGGTCGGCGACCTGGTCCTGGCCATCGGCAATCCGTTCGGGGTGGGGCAGACGGTGACCAACGGCATCATCTCAGCGCTCAACCGCACCGCCGATCCCAGCGGCGATGCGGCGGCTAGCTACATCCAGACCGACGCGGCCATCAATCCGGGCAATTCCGGCGGCGCCCTGGTGGACATGGACGGCGACCTGATCGGCATCAACAGCTTCATCGTCTCCCGCTCGGGCACCTCCAGCGGGGTCGGCTTCGCCATGCCCGCAGCCATGGTCCGCCGGGTGGTCGAGACCGCCGTCGGCGGCGGCCAGCGGGTGGAACGCCCCTGGCTGGGCGCGCGGACCCAGACCGTCACCGCCGAGATCGCCCGCTCCATCGGCATGAGCGCGCCGCAGGGCGTGCTGGTGGCCGACATCTGGCCGGGCGGCGCGGCGGCCCGCGCGGGCCTGCGCCAGGGGGACGTGATCCTCAGCGTCGATGACCAGGCGGTCAGCGATGTGGGCGGCCTGAACTATGCGGTCGGCACCCGGCGGCTGGGGGAGACCCTGCGTCTGGGCGTGCGGCGCGAGAACGGCGCCGCCGCCAACGTCAATCTGCGCGCCGAGGCGCCGCCGTCGACGCCCGCCCGGGACGAACAGGTGCTGAGCGGCCGTCATCCCTTCGATGGCGCCACCGTGGTGAACCTCTCGCCGGCCGTGGCCGATGAGCTGGGCGTCGATCCTTTCCAGGGGCCGGGCGTGATGATCGTCCGGGTGGGCCGCGGCTTCTCCCTGAACGCCGGCCTTCGCCCCGGCGACATGATCCGGAGCGTCAACGGCCGGGATATCCGCAATGTCCGCGACCTGATGGCCGCCGCCGGCGCCGAGGCCGGCGCCTGGCAGGTGACGATCCAGCGCAACGGCCAGGAGGTCACGGCGAACTTCCGGCTGTAGGCGCGGGAGCCCCCGGGGCTTGCCTTCAAGCCACCGTTCTAAACGTCTGCGGAGGGTGGCTAGCCGACCTGCGCCATGGCATCAGGGGGCATGGTTCAGGTTGTTTGCGAATGGGGATTGGCCGGCGTTGAGGCCTGGGCGTCAAAGGCGGCGGCATTTGTCATAGTCGATGTCCTGTCATTCTCCACGGCCGTTAGCGTTGCTGTCGATCGCGCCGCCTCAATCATCCCGTTCCCCTTCGGTGACCCGGAGGCCGCCGCCGCCGCCGCTCAAGCACGCGGTGCGATCCTAGCTTCCCCAAAGCGTGCTCTCGGTGGGCAGCTGAGCCTGTCGCCGTCGAGCCTGCGGAATGTCAGCGTCGGCGCGCGGATTTTGCTTCCGTCTCCAAATGGATCGCGCTTGTCGTTGGCCACCGGCGCCGTCCCCACATACTGCGGGTCGCTCCGCAATGCGGCGGCTGTTGCGAAAGCAGCCCGCGCCGCGGCGGGTGAAGGTGTGGTTGCGGTCATCGCCGCCGGCGAACGATGGCCAGATCAGAGTCTGCGGCCCGCTATTGAGGATTGGCTCGGCGCCGGTGCGATCATCAGCGCCTTGGAGGGGCTTGAGTCCTCAGAAGCTACGCTAGCGCGCGCATCCTACGCGGCGATTGGGCGAGGCCTCGGGCCGCTGGTGCGTGAGAGCATCTCCGGGCGAGAACTGATTGACCGCGGGTTCGGAGCCGACGTTGAGGTCGCGCTTGAAGTTGCATCGAGCAATGTCGTGCCGGTTCTGATCGACGGCGAATACAGGGCCCTGTGAGGCTCGACCAACCTCCGCTCAGGGGGCGGGAACTGCCATGACGGCGAGAGCCGAGAGGGACTTCGGCCCGCCCGGTCCGAAAGCAGACCTGCCGAACTGCCCAGAAGGGTGGTGACCCGCCGATCCGGCCGATAGCGTCACGTCTTGCCGGGGGAGCCTATGCAATGGTGACAGATTTTCTTGCGCTCGATGATCATCGGGCGGATGCGCTGATGCCGATGTTGGAACGCGCCGTGGAATTGGCGTCGTGCTGGCAGCTTCGCCAAATGCCACAGACGCTCCGAGGCGTCCGCGTGGCCCTGATTGTGGACGATGGGGGCTGGCGGAATACGACAGCCTTTGAACTTGGCGCCAAAGCGATGGGTGGCGTCTGCGTAGGTGCGCCGATCACGCTCCAGGGTAACGAGGCCGTTCGCGACCTCGCAGGATACCTCGACAACTGGTTCGACATCATTGTCGTCCGGACCCCAGATCTCTCCCGACTGCGCCAGCTTGCCGACGCCACGCGAGCGCCAGTCATCAACGCCAGGACACGTAGCAACCACCCCTGTGAGACGTTGGGCGATCTAGCGTTCGTTCTCGCCAACAGGGGTAAGTTGGAGAACCTCCGCGTCGCCGTCGTCGCCCCTGACGACAACATACTCGGATCCTGGGCCGAGGCGGCGGCTGCCTTGCCAATCAGCGTTGCCCAGATATTCCCCGACCGCTGGCATGCTAAGCGCTTCAGCCACATCGAGCGCTTCTCGGCGACCTCTGATCTACGAGCGCTTACATCTGCGGACGTTGTGATCACCGACTGCTGGCCGAAGAACGCTGATGCTGGCGAGTTGCTAGGCTACCAGGTGACCGAAGGCCTTCTCGAACGCTATGCACCTCTAGCGTACTTCATCCCATGCCCGCCCGTTACGCGGGGCCAGGAAGTTTCGCCGGAGGTGATGGAGGCTCCGAACTGTATGGTGGTTAAAGCCAAGGCTTATCTGTTGCACGCCCAGAACGCACTGCTTGAGAGTATGGCCGCGACAGCGGACATCGGCCATCCGATCTGACAGGCGTTCGCAATAGGTTGTCAGTGGGACCCACACCAGACCGCGTGGCAGCCGCCGTAGTCAAGCCGAGGTCCGGCCGTCTTCAGCATCGGCGCGAGGTGTGCAGCGGACATGTCGTACGTGAGATTTGGAATGGCTGATCCTGACAGCGCTCCCGCACACTCAGGCGAACAACTCGGCGTCAAAATGTCGCCAAGTCGGCGGCCCTATATGGGGGAGAGCGACCTTCAGACCTTGCTCCACTTCGCCAGCCGGTCGCTCACTGAACGCTTTCCTTTGGCTTCGACATGGCATCCAGGCGACGTCGCCTGGGAACTGCGTGAACAGTACAGCTCACGGCAGCCTATCCGGCTGTGGGAGCAGGATGGCGTAGTGGAGGCGGTCGCCTGGTCTGTGGGGCCAGGACAGTTTTGGCTGGAGACCACGCCGGCGGGCGAAGGTTGGCTCCCGGACATCATCGGTTGGGCGGAGAGCGCGGCGCTGCGAAGACAAACCGGGGTCAAGGCGCCGACCGTCTCGGTGCGCGTATTTGAAGGCGACCGGCTGCGAATTGCAGGGCTGTCGCGATTGGGATTCAAGCCCGTTGGGCCTGAGAGCGTCCATTTCGAATTTGATCTAACAGGGCCGCTACCCGAGGTCCCCGTTCCTCCTGGCCTTGCGCTGCGCGATGGCGTTGGCATCGACCCGGAGCAGCGGGCAGCCTCCCATCGTGACGCCTGGAGTGCGCTGGACCATATCGGGATCGAGAACGCCCGCTCGACCTTTTCAGCGGCCGCGTACGAGAGCCTTCGTACCTCACCGGTCTATAGGTGCGAACTTGATCTCATTGCAGTGGCGTCTGATGGGCGTTTGGCCGCGAACTGCATTTGCTGGGCAGACGCGCCGTCGGGAGTCGGGATTTTTGAGCCGATGGGGACGCATCCTGCTTTCCGCGGCCGCAGGTTGGCTCGGACGCTGCTGGCTGAAGGGCTGCACCGCTTACGCGACATGGGGCATCGACGGGCGCGCATCTCGACAGCGCATTTCAACACCTCTGCGGTAGCGGCCTATTCCAGCATGTTTCAACCGCTGGATCGGTCCTTCTGGTGGGCAAGAACGCTCTGAGCGGCGGACGACAATTCTCGCAGGGCAACGAAGTGTGCGTCCGCAACGCGGTGAACAGCCGGGAGCCTGCCTCCGACTTGCGACCTTTGCCGCCGATCGCCAATGCGCCCTGTGATGAGGATCGGCGCAGTGACGCCGGCCGACATCCGCGCCGCAGGACTGTCGCGCCCCAAGTGGTTGCGGCGAGGGCGCCCGGCATTTGCTATGAGTCGCCGATGGCCGATCTCTTCGAAGCCGCCGGGCTGACCCCGCACGCGCCCTCGCCGCTGGCTGACCGCCTGCGTCCGCAAACTCTGGGCGAAGTGGTGGGGCAGGACCATCTGCTGGGGGAGGATGGCCCCATCGGCCGCATGGCCCAGGCTCACCGTCTGGCGTCGATGATCCTGTGGGGGCCGCCCGGCACCGGCAAGACCACCATCGCGCGGCTGCTGGCGAAGGCGGCGGGCTATGAGTTCCAGCAGCTTTCGGCGGTCTTCACCGGCGTGGCCGACCTGAAGAAGGCCTTCGAGCAGGCTCGCGCCCGCCGCCTGGCCGGCCAGTCGACCCTGTTGTTCGTCGACGAGATCCACCGCTTCAACCGCGCCCAGCAGGACGGCTTCCTGCCCTTTGTGGAGGAGGGGATCGTCACCCTGGTGGGCGCCACCACCGAAAACCCGTCCTTCGAGCTGAACGGGGCGCTGCTGTCGCGCTGCCAGGTCTTCGTGCTCAAGCGCCTGGACGACGAGGCGCTGACTGCGCTGCTGGCCAAGGCCGAGGCCTTCGAGGGCCGCGTCCTGCCGCTGGAGCCCGAGGCCCGCCAGGCCCTGGTGGCGCTGGCCGACGGGGATGGCCGCTACCTGCTGACGCTGGCCGAGACCCTGTTCAACATCGGCACGGCCAAGGCGCTGTCGACCAAGGAGCTGGGCGCCATCCTGCAGAAGCGCAGCCCGGCCTATGACAAGGACCGGGAGGAGCACTACAACCTCATCTCGGCCCTGCATAAGTCGATCCGCGGCTCGGACCCGGACGCCGCCCTCTACTGGCTGGCCCGCATGCTGGCCGGCGGGGAGGACCCGCTCTATCTGGCCCGTCGTCTGATCCGCACGGCGGCCGAGGACATCGGCGCGGCCGATCCCATGGCGCTGGTCCTCGCCAACGCCGCCAAGGACACCTACGACTTCCTGGGCAGCCCCGAGGGGGAGATCGCGCTGGCCCAGCTGGTGGTCCACCTGGCCACCGCGCCCAAGTCCAACGCCGTCTATATGGCCTTCAAGGCGGCCCAGAAGGCGGCCAAGGCGACGGGCTCCCTGATGCCGCCGGCCCATATCCGCAACGCGCCCACCCGGCTGATGCGCGACCTGGGCTATGGCAAGGGCTACGCCTACGACCACGACACTGAGGAAGGCTTCTCCGGCCAGAACTACTTCCCTGACGAGATGGAGCGGCCGGTCTTCTATCGCCCGAAAGGCGAGGGCGCCGAGGGGCCGATCAAGGCCCGCCTCGACCGCTGGGCCGCGATCCGCAACGGCAAATCCCAGACTGGAAAGCAAGAGTGAAGCGTTCGGCCGCGCCGCGCCGCGCCGCTGTGGTCCCGACCCCGATCCGCCTCTCGGACGAAGAGGTCGCCTGGGTGCGGTCCATGGTCATCTACGAGGACGACGACCTCCTGGCCCTGAACAAGCCATCGGGGCTATCCAGCCAGGGCGGGCGGGGGCAGGTCCATACGCTGGACGAGCTGCTGTTCGCCTTCGCCAAGCCGGGCAAGGCGCGGCCACGGCTGATTCATCGGCTGGACCGCGACACCTCCGGCGTCATCCTGACGGCCAAGACCAAGCCGGCCGCCTCGGCCTTGGGCAAGGCGATGATGGCCCGGCGGTTCGGCAAGACCTATCTGGCGGTGGTTACGCCGGGGCCGCCTGATCCCCCGGCGGGTCTGATCGACAAGCCGATGCGCCGCGAAGAGGTGGGCCGCGAGGCCTATATGCGCATCTGCGCCCCCGACGCCGAGGGGGCTGAGAGCGCCCAAAGCCACTACCGCACCCTGTCCGTCGGCGCCGGCGCGGCCCTTCTAGAGCTGTCTCCCCGCACCGGCCGCATGCATCAGCTGCGGGTTCATCTGGCCTCGGTCGGCCGGCCGATCGCCGGGGATGTGCGCTATGGCGGCGCGCTGAGCCTGGGCGGCCAGGCCTGTTCGCGGCTGATGCTGCATGCCGCGGCTCTCGACGTACCTCTGGCGGATGGCGCGCGACGGCGCATCACGGCCCCGCCGCCGGCCGATATGAGCGCTTTCTGCGCAGGTCTGGGTCTGGTGATCCCCGCCGTCTGACCGCGGAGCGGAACAGCGGTCGCTCGCTGTACGTTGTTGCGACATGAAGCGAACTCTGGCCTGCCTGTCCCTCTGCGCACTGCTCGGCGCCTGCGCCATGGCCGATACGGCCTATGCGCCGGCCTATGGCCCCCGCGGCGCCGGTTTCTCGGAATACCGGATCGAGCCGGGCCGCTTCCGCGTCACCTTCCAGGGCGGGCCGGGCGCGCCGCCGCAGCAGGTGGCCGATTATGCGCTGCTGCGCGCAGCCGAGCTGACCCTGGCCGAAGGCTATGACTGGTTCGCCATCACAGATCGCGCCACCTCCGGCCGGCCCGGTTCCGGTCCCCGGGTCTCCCTGGGAACCGGCGGCGGCTCCTATGGGGGCCGCAGCGCCATCGGCGTCGGCGTCGGCACAAGCCTGTCGCTCGGCGGCGGCCCCGCCGTGGCCCAGAGCCTTGAGGTCCTGATGGGCGAGGGCCAGCGCCCCGCCGACCCCAACGCCTATGACGCCCGCGGCGTCCGCGACACCCTGCGACCCCGGGTCTGAGGGCGCCGCTCAATCTGCGCTTGGCGGCAGGAAGCCTCCCCCGGCATAAGGGGCCATGGATAAGCTCTTTTTCGTCGCGGTCGGCGGCGGGGTCGGCGCGGTGATGCGCTACCTCCTCGGCGTGGCCAGCCTGCACCGTTTCGGCATGGGATGGCCTGTGGGCACCTTCCTGGCCAATGTCAGCGGTGGCCTGCTGATGGGCCTGCTGGTCGGCTGGCTCGCCCAGCGGGGCGGCGCCGACCAGGAGCGGCTGCGTCTGCTGCTGGGGGTCGGCCTGCTCGGCGGCTTCACCACCTTCTCGGCCTTTTCCCTGGAGACCGCCTTGATGATCGAACGCCGCGCCTATGGCGAAGCCTTCGGCTACGCCCTGGTGTCGGTGCTGCTGTCGGTCACCGCCCTGTTTACGGGCCTGATGCTGATGCGCAGGTTCGCCGATGCGTGAGGTCCGCAACATGGTCGTCGATCCCGCCGAGGGCGGGGTGCGTCTAGACCGCTGGTTCCGCCGCCGCTGGCCCCATCTGACCCAGGGCCAGCTGCACAAGCTGATCCGCTCGGGCCAGGTGCGGATCGACGGCGCCCGCGCCAAGCCCGACACCCGGTTGGAGGGGGGCGAGACCGTGCGCGTGCCGCCGCTGCCCGACGCCCCGGCCAAGGGCGACAGCCGCAAGAGCGTCGAGCTGCATCCCCGGGACGTGGCCTATGTGAAGGGCCTGGTGATCTATGAGGACGAGGAGGTCCTGGTCCTCAACAAGCCCTCGGGCCTGGCGGTCCAGGGCGGCACCAAGACGACCAACCATGTGGACCGTCTGCTGAGCGCCTGGGGCGACGGCCTGGCGCGGCCGAGGCTCGTCCACCGGCTGGACCGCGACACCTCCGGCGTGCTCGTGCTGGGCAAGACCCCGTCGGCGGCGGCCAAGCTCGCCGGCGCCTTCGCCCGTCGCAAGGCGCAGAAGACCTATTGGGCCCTGGTCATGGGCAATCCGCGCCCTACCGAAGGGGTGCTCGAGCTGCCGCTGGTCAAGCGCGGCGTCGGCGATCGCGAGATGATCGTGCCGGCCGAGAAGGGCGACAAGGACGCCGATCCCGCTGAGACTGAGTTCGTCACCATCAGCCGGGCGGGACCCCGGGCGGCCTGGATGGCCCTGCGGCCCCATACCGGCCGGACGCACCAGCTGCGGGCCCACATGAAGGCCATGGGCCATCCGATCCTGGGGGATCCCAAATATGGCGACGAGGCCTCGGCCCAGCTGTCGGGGTTGCTGAAACTGCAGCTTCACGCCCGCCGGCTGACCCTGCCGCACCCGTCCAGCGGCATGCTGATCCTTGAGGCGCCCCTGAGCCCGGAGATGAAGGCGGGCTTTGCGCGCTTCGGCTTCGACGAGCACGAGGCCGATCCCGAACCCTTCGGCCGCAAGCGGCGCTAGAGCGTCTTTCCGACCCTAGACGAGGCCGAGGATCGGCGCCGCTGCGGCGCTGTCGGGGAAGACGGTGGTGTCCAGGGCCCGGCGATCGACGCCCATATGCTCGGCGAGCACGCCCTTGAACAGGCTGCGCAGGTCGGCGGTGGGAGCGAGGTCGCGGTTCTCGAACAGGCGGGCTTCCTTCAGGGTCGGCCAGTCGCCGATGATCCCGCCGGGTTTCAGTGCGCCGCCGAGCAGGAGGGCGGTGGAGGCCGTGCCATGGTCGGTGCCGAGCGTGCCGTTGATCCGGGCGGTGCGGCCAAACTCGGTGACCACCAGGACCACCGTGTCGCGCCACGCCGCCCCCAGACCGCTCTGGAGGCCGCCGAGCAGGGCGTCGAGATAGGCCAGCCGCCGGGCCAGGGCGCCGGCCTGATTGGCGTGGGTGTCGAAGCCCTCCAGGGAGATGGCGACCAGATCGGTGGCGGCGCCCTCCCGCATGAAGCCGGCGATCGTACCGCCCATGCGATCGGCCGCCTCGCGGCTGTCGCCCAGCAGGGTGCGGGTCAGTCTGGCCGTCTCCGCCGGGCTGAGGTCTTCGGCGCCTTCAGGCGCCAGGCGCGCAATATTGGCCTGCGCCAGAACCTCGGTCTTCAGGCCACGGGCGAGCGCGGCCCCCAGCACCGGATCATCGCCATAGAGATCCTGGATCAGCATCGGCAGCCGGGCCTCGGCCTCCACCGCGCGTCCGGGGGACCAGGATGAGGTGGCGACGTCTCCCCTCAGGACCAGGGGCGCCACGGGTCCGACCGAGAGACCCTCCGCCTCGGTCTTGCCCGAGAGATTGACCAGGGCCCGGTTCAGCCAGCCGGAACTCACGTCGTCGCCCGCGGCGCTTTCCAGCCGGTCCTGGGCCTCGAAGTGCGAGCGGATGCGCTCGGGCATGGCCACGGCCGGCGCGATCCGGGCCTGGCCTGCGCCGAGCAGTTGGTGGACGGTCTTGAGCTCCGGATGCAGGCCAAAGTCGCCATCCACCCTGAGCGCGGTGTCTGTGAGGGCAAGGCTCCGGCGCAGCGCCTCGTAATTTGGATCCCCCGTCGGCGGGCTCATGGAAAGTCCGTCGGCGGCGCCGCGCAGGATCACGAGCACGAATTTTTTCCGCCCCGCCGCGGCCAAGGCCGGCGCGCCGACGAGCGGCAAGGCCAGGCCCAGGCCTGCGCCGAGGGCCAGCATCCGGCGGCGGGAGAGCAGGGCGGCGGCAAGAGGTACCGAGCGGGTCATCGGCGCTGAAACTCCGGGCTCATGAGCAGGAGGGCGAGGCCCTCGTCGCGGGACTCCGACCGGGCGATGGCTTTGGCGGTGGTCGGCGAGAGCCGCGCCCCTAGCGCCTGGGCGGCAAGGTCGGACGGGTCACGGCCGCCCACGGCCTTGGGTGCGAAGCTCTCGGTCCAGACCAGGCGTTTGATGATCCCGTCCGGCGTCGCCCAGGCGGCCTCTTCCTCGGGCCACCCTTCGGGGGACGAGGCATAGAAGGGCCGCTGGCCCAGGGCGGTGAGGATGGCCAGTTCCTGAGGCATCTTTGGGATGCGGTCAGTCGCCCGCCAGCTGGAGATCAGGAATTCGTAGGGCGTCTTGAACTTCTTCGGCTCGGCCGCCCAGGCCTCCGGGGCCGAGATAAGCGCGGCGGCCACCTGATCGAGGGCGCCGTCAGAGGCGAGCCAGGCCTCTTCCAATCGCGCCACCAGCGCCGGCGGCGGATCATCAGCCACGAAATGGCGGGCGATCTTGCGCGAGATGAAGCGGGCGGTCTCAGGCCGGGCGGCCAGGTCGCGCAGGATGGCCGTAGACTGGCCCTCGCCCTGAACCTCGTAGCGGACGCCCATCACGGTGCGGGGGCCAGGCTCGTGGGCGATCGTGCGGAAATAGGTCTCGCCGGCCCGCTCCGGGGCGCTGAACCCTCGAAAGGTGATTCCGGTCAGGGCGCGGGCGAACTCGGTCACGTCGGCCTGGGTGTAGCCGGCCTCGACGCCCACGGTGTGAAGCTCAAGGATTTCGCGGGCCAGGTTCTCGTTGAGCCCGACCGCCCGCGACGACTTCCGCCCGGCCATCTGCGCCGCCAGGGCGCTGCCGGGCCCAATCGACCTGTGCTGGTCCAGATAGAGCAGCATGGCCGGGTGGGTCTCGGCCGCGACCAGAAGATCGGTGAAGGCGCCGAACACGTGAGGCCGAACAGCCGTGGTCTCGAACGGCCCAATGGTGGCGGTGCGGACAAAGTTGCCGGCGCCGACGGTAAAGTGGTTGGCCCAGAAGAGCGCCCATCGCTCGGCGAAGGCGCTTTCGGTGGTCGCCCCGTGCGCCGCCCGCTGGACGACGTCAGACTGGATTTTGTCGCGCAGGGCCTTTCGCAGCGTGCTGAGTTCGGGATGCAGGGCCTGGGCCTCAGGGCTCTGCCGCCGGTTGGCCTGAACAAACGCGGACTGGGCCTCGCTGAAGGCCCGTATCGCCTCGGTGCGATCCAAGGGCATGGCGCGAGGGGGCTTGGCGGGGCGCGTTCGTAGCTGGGCCTTGAGAAACCCCTGCGGGTCGCGCCTCGCCTCGGCGATTTCGCCGGGCCGCGCGCCGAGGCCAAAGCGGGTGACCGCAATTGCGGCCTGGAGATCACGGTCGGGCAGGGCCATAAGGCGCCTCCTTGCGCGTGGCGGGTCTGGTCCCCATTCCACGTTTGTCCGCCCCACCTTCGTCGCATTCAATGGAGTCGAATTTGAGACGTGGTTTTCAAGAGGCGACCGACAGGCCCCGGCGATTCTACAAGGCCGTGACGATTTCGCAGGCGGAGGGCGGCTTCGCCATCCTGCTGGACGACCGTCAGGTGCGCGGCCCCCTGGGCGGACGGCTGCTGGTCCCGACCCGGGCCTTGGCCGAGATGATCGCGGCCGAATGGGCGGTCCAGGGCGAGACCCTGGACATTGCCGGCATGCACGCCACCCGCCTGGCCAACACCGCCATCGACTCCATCCCCCAGGCCCGCGCCGCCACAGCCCGTTCGGTGGCGGAATATGCCGGCGCCGATCTGCTCTGCTATTTCGCCGAGGAACCGCAGGCCCTGGTCTCGCGGCAAAGCGCGGCCTGGGAGCCGGTGCTCACCCGGGCCGAGCAGGAGTTCGGCGTCGCCTTCGTCCGCGCCGCCGGCATCATCCACCAGGCCCAGCCCGAGGCGACCCTGGAGCAGGTGAGAACCCTGGCCGAGAGCCTGGATGATTTCCGCCTGGCCGGCGTCGCCTTCGGCGCGTCGCTCTATGGCTCCGCCGTGCTGGCGCTGGCGCTGCAGCGGGGCTGGCTGGACGGCGCCCAGGCGCTGGCCCTGGCTCGCCTGGACGAGATCTTCCAGGAGGAGGCCTGGGGCGTCGATGAAGAGGCCGCCGAGCGGGTCGCCCGCCTGACCTTGGAGTCGGCCATGCTGGACGCCTGGTTCCGCGCCCTGGACGCCGCCTAGGGGCGGATTTCCCTGACGCCGGGTGAACTTGCGCGGCCCTGCGGCGCCCATTACGGCTGGGCGGTCAGTGGTCGTCAGGGAGGGGTTCAGCGTGAAGCAGGTCCTCATAGAGCTCGAAGCCAAGCGGGAAACCGCGCGCCAGGGGGGCGGGACCCGCCGGATCGAAGCCCAGCACGCCAAGGGCAAGCTCACCGCCCGCGAACGGGTGGACCTGCTGCTGGACGAGGGCTCCTTCGAGGAGTTCGACATGTTCGTCGAGCACCGGGCCACCGACTTCGGCATGGCCGAGCAGAAGGTGCCGGGCGACGGGGTGGTCACTGGCTGGGGCACGATCAACGGCCGCACGGTCTTCGTCTTCTCCAAGGATTTCACGGTCTTCGGCGGATCTCTTTCCAGCGCGCACGCGCAGAAGATTCTCAAGGTCCAGCGGCAGGCCATCAAGATGGGCGCGCCGATCATCGGCCTGTTCGACGCCGGCGGGGCTCGCATCCAGGAAGGGGTGGATTCGCTCGCCGGCTATGCCGACATCTTCCTGGAAAACACCCTGGCCTCGGGCGTCATCCCGCAGATCGCGGTGATCATGGGCCCCTGCGCCGGCGGCGACGTCTATTCCCCGGCCATCATGGACTTCATCTTCATGGTGAAGGACACGAGCTACATGTACGTGACCGGCCCTGATGTGGTGAAGACGGTCACCCACGAGGATGTCAGCCACGAGGACCTCGGCGGCTACCGGGTCCACGCCATGAAGTCCGGGGTGGCCGACGGCGCCTTCGAGAACGACCTGGAGGCCATGACCCAGGTGCGCCGGCTGGTGGACTTCCTGCCGACCTCGAACCGCGAGCGCCCGCCGGTGCGGGTGAGCTTCGACGACGCCGAGCGGGAGGAGGCGAGCCTCGACACCCTGGTGCCGGCCAATCCCAACAAGCCCTACGACATGAAGGAGCTGATCTCCAAGGTCGTGGACGAGGCCGATTTCTTCGAGATTTCCCCGGATTTCGCCAAGAACATCATCTGCGGCTTCGCCCGGATGGACGGTCAGCCGGTGGGCGTCGTCGCCAACCAGCCGCAGGTCCTGGCCGGCGTCCTGGACATCGACGCCAGCCGCAAGGCCGCCCGCTTCGTGCGCTTCTGCGACGCCTTCGAAATCCCGCTGGTGACCTTCGTCGACGTGCCGGGCTTCATGCCAGGCACCCGGCAGGAGCAGGGGGGCCTGATCCGCCACGGCGCCAAGCTCTTGTTCGCCTATGCCGAGGCCACGGTCCCGAAGATCACCATCATCACCCGCAAGGCCTATGGCGGCGCCTATGACGTGATGAGCTCCAAGCACATCCGCGGCGATCTGAACTATGCCTGGCCCACGGCCGAGATCGCCGTCATGGGCTCGAAGGGCGCGGTGGAGATCATCTTCCGCAACCAGACCGAAGAGGAACTGGCGGCCCGGGAGGCGGAGTATAAGGACCGCTTCGCCAACCCCTTCGTCGCCGCCAGCCGGGGCTATATCGACGATGTGATCATGCCCCACGGCACCCGCCGCCGGATCGTGCGCGGCCTGCGCAGCCTTAAGGGCAAGGTCCTCCAGAACCCTTGGAAGAAACACGATAATATCCCTCTGTGATCTGATGACGGGTTCAGCGCCCGCTCAGACAATTTCGGAACAAGGCCGGGGGCGAGCCTGTTGTTTTGGGGAGAGCGCGAATGCGCACCGCTCAAGACACGGGAGAACCGAGCATGACTGACAGATGGACCGACGATCAGGATCGCGGGCGCGCCCGCTGGCCCCGGCGCGGCGATGACCAGGGCCTGGCGCGTGGTCGACAGGGCGGCGGCTTCGCCTCTGACGAGGCCGACGATCGTAGTTTTGCCCCAGGCGGCCGCGGCCGCGGCCGCGTCTTCGGAGAGCAGGAGACCGGCGTCGATTACGAACACGGCACGTCGGCGGCCTGTCGAAACGATGCGCCCAGAGATCGCCATGAGGATCGCGACCGGCTCTACGGCGAAGGCTATTTCGGCCAGGAAGGCTACGCCATGCAGAGTGGCGGGTTCGGGGGGCGAAGCGAGATCGATGACCCGCCGCGCCGCCAGCGGCCTGAGACGCGCCGAGCCTATGCCCGCGCCTATGGCGGCGAAGGCCGGCTGGCCCGCGACACCCATGACCGCGGCTTCTGGGACCGGACGACCGATGAGGTCGCCTCCTGGTTCGGCGACGAGGACGCTGAGCGCAGGCGTCGCTGGGACGAGGCCCGCAGCCACCGCGGTCGTGGCCCCAAGGGCTATGTGCGTCCCGACGAAAGGATCATGGACGATGTCCATCATCACCTGACCGACGATCCCTGGCTCGACGCTTCGGAGATCGAGGTCCGGGTGAAGGACGGCGAAGTGACCTTGAGCGGCACGGTGGATGATCGCCGCGCCAAGCATCACGCCGAGCACTGCGTCGAAGACATTCACGGCGTGAAGCACGTGCAGAACAATCTTCGGGTCCAGGCCCGTGTGGACCAGCCCTCCATCGTCACCGGCCAGCAGGGCCGCATGGCCACCACCTCGACCCTCGCCAAGGTCACCGACGGCGAGGAGTAGCCTCGGTTTGCGCCCTGCGCCCCCGCTGGCCTAGGCTGGCGGCATGGGCGCCGGACTTGAGGATTTTGAACCCTGGCTCGCCCTCTGGAACCTGGTTCCGGAGGGCGATGTCATGTCCATGCCCGTGACGCGCTCACGCCTGCTGCCCGTGCGCGCCGGGGAACAGGCCGCCATGCTGAAGCTGGCCCACAGCGCCGATGAGCGGCGGGGCGCGACCATCATGGCGTGGTGGGACGGGCAGGGCGCCGCGCCCGTGCTGGCCGCGCAGGACGAGGCGCTGCTGATGGTCCGCGCGGCTGGGGATACGCTGACCTCCATGGTCCGGGCCGGGCGGGATGAGGCGGCCACGGTGATCCTCTGCCAGGTGGTCGCCCGGCTGCATGCGCCGCGGGAGCGGCCGCCTCCGGCGGCGCCGTCCCTGGCCCAGCAGTTTTTCGCCCTCAGCCAGTCGGATGACCCGACCCTGGCGTGCGCCCGCCGCATAGCTTCGAAGCTGCTGGAGGCCCCGCGCGACCCGGTGCTGCTGCACGGGGACATCCACCACGGCAATGTGCTGGACTTCGGCCCGGCGGGCTGGCTCGCCATCGATCCCTGGGGGCTGGTGGGCGAGCGGGCCTATGACTACGCCAACATCTTCGCCAATCCCGACCTGGCCTCCGTCACCCCCGACCGCTTCGCTGCGCGCCTGGCGCAGATCGCGCGGACGGCGGATCTGGAGCCGGCCCGGCTAAGCGCCTGGGCCCATGCCCATGCCGGCCTGTCAGCCGCCTGGCACGCCCAGGACGGAAGCGATCCGGCCGCGCCCAGGGCTGTGCTCGCCATCCTTGAGGAGACGGGCTAGCCCGCCCCCATGTGGGCGTTGTCGCCGCGGCCCAGGGGATCGCGCAGGGGCTGGCCGTCGCCGACGAACTCCAGCGACACTGAATTGATGCAGTAGCGCAGGCCCGTGGGCCGCGGTCCGTCGGGAAAGACGTGGCCCTGGTGGCTGTCGCACCGGGCGCAGCGGGTCTCGATGCGCACCATGCCGTAGCTGACATCGCGGACGGCGACCACATGGGCCTCGTCCATGGGGGCGAAGAAGCTCGGCCAGCCGGTGCCGCTCTCGAACTTGGTGTGGGCCCGGAACAGGGGCAGGCCGCAGAGGCGGCAGCAATAGACACCGTCTTCCTTGTTATCGAGCAAGCCGCCGCAGAAGGGCGCTTCGGTGCCATGCCGCAACAGGACCTCGGCCTCTTCGGGGGATAGGTCGGCTTCGAGGGCCTTGCGTTCCGCAGCGTCGGGCGGGGACAGATCGAATTCGGTCGTCGGGGAGTCGGCTGGCTTGGTCATGATCACCAATCTAAGGTTCGCCCCCACGGAGCGAAAGGACCCCCGCGTTCGATTGGGGGCATGTCGGGAGAGGCCAGCAATGATCACCGCCACCACACCCACCCTCGCAGAGCGGGAAACCACCCGAACCCTGGGCGTCGTCACCGGGGAGGCGATCATCGGCGCCCACATCTTCCGGGACTTCTTCGCCGGCGTCACAAACATCATCGGCGGCCGCGCCGGCGGCTATGAAAAGGCCCTGCGCGAGGCCCGCGACATCGCTCTGCGGGAAATGTGCGACGAGGCCCGTGGCCTCGGCGCCGACGCCGTGGTCGGCGTCGACCTCGACTACGAAACCCTGGGCGTCGAAAACGGGATGCTGATGGTCAGCGCCTCGGGTACGGCGGTGAAGCTGCGTTGAGTTCGGTGAGCATGTTTTCCAAGATCCTGATCGCCAACCGGGGCGAGATCGCCGTCCGCATCATCAAGACCTGTCGCCGGATGGGGATCGCCACGGTGGTGGTCTATTCCGAGGCCGACGCCGATTCCATGGCCGTGGAGATGGCCGACGAAGCGCTCTTCATCGGCCCGGCGCCGGCGTCCGAGAGCTATCTGGTGGCCGACAAGATCGTCGCGGCCTGCCGCGAGACCGGCGCCCAGGCGGTCCATCCGGGCTTCGGCTTCCTGTCGGAAAACGCCGGCTTCGCCCGGCGGCTGGCCGAGGAAGGCATCGTCTTCATCGGGCCGAACCCTGAGGCCATCGCGGCCATGGGCGACAAGATCGAGAGCAAGAAGGCCGCCGGCCGCGCGGGCGTCTCCACCGTGCCGGGCCATGTGGGCGAGATTTCCGACACCGCCCATGCCGTGCAGATCGCCGAGGAGATCGGCTATCCGGTGATGATCAAGGCCAGCGCCGGGGGCGGCGGCAAGGGTATCCGCGTGGCCTGGACCCGCAAGGATGTCGAGGAAGGCTTCCCCGCCGTCCAGTCGGAGGCTCGTTCCAGCTTCGGCGACGACCGCATCTTCATCGAGAAGTTCATCGAGAGTCCGCGCCATATCGAGATCCAGGTGCTGGGCGACAAGCACGGCCATGTCGTCCACCTGTTCGAGCGGGAATGCTCGATCCAGCGGCGCAACCAGAAGGTCATCGAAGAGGCGCCCAGCCCCCTGCTGGATGAGGCCACCCGCAAGGCCATGGGCGACCAGGCCATCGCGCTGGCCAAGGCCGTCGGCTACGACAGCGCCGGCACCGTCGAGTTCGTGGCCGGCCAGGACCGCAGCTTCTTCTTTCTGGAGATGAACACCCGCCTGCAGGTGGAGCACCCGGTCACCGAACTGATCACCGGCGTCGACCTGGTGGAGCAGATGATCCGCTCAGCGGCCGGCGAGCCCCTGGCCTTCGCCCAGGACGACCTGTCCGTCAACGGCTGGGCGATCGAAAGCCGGATCTATGCCGAGGATCCCTATCGCGGCTTCCTGCCCTCCATCGGCCGGCTGGTGCGCTACCACCCGCCCGAAGAGCGTGATGGCGCGCATCTGAAGGTGCGCAACGACGCCGGCGTCCGCGAGGGCGACGAGATCTCGATGTTCTACGACCCGATGATCTCCAAGCTGTCCACCTGGGCGCCGACGCGGATCGCCGCCATCGACGCCATGGGCGAGGCCCTGGAGAATTTCCACATCGAGGGCCTGGGGCAGAACATCCCCTTCCTGGCCGCGGTGATGGACCAGGACCGCTTCCGCTCAGGCCAGCTGTCCACCAACTACATCAAGGACGAGTTTCCCGACGGCTTCCAGGGGACGACCGCCACGGCTCGCCAGCAGGACATCCTGATCGCCGCAGCCTGCGCCATGCACCGGGTGATGAGCGAGCGGGCCTGGCCCGGACGGGCGCGGGAGGACTGGGTGGTCAACGCCCAGGGCGTCGATCATCCGGTGAAACTCAAGGGTGAGGGCGGGGCCACTGTGGTCGAGCTGACCGAGGCGGGCCGCATCCTGACCCTGACCGAGATGGACTGGCGGCCAGGTCAGCCGGTCTTCGCCGCCATGCTGGAGGGGCGGCGGTTCACCGTTCAGGTGCGACCGGCCGCCGACGGGTTCGTGATCCGGCACCGAGCCATGGAGTGCCGGGTCCGAGTGCTGACGCCCGTCGCGGCCGTGCTTTACAAGCGCCTGCCGCCCAAAAAGGCGGCCGACACCGCCAAGCTGGTCCTGTCGCCCATGCCGGGCCTGGTGGTGACCCTCGACGTGGTCGTCGGCCAGGAGGTCAAGACCGGCGAGACGGTGGCCATCATCGAAGCCATGAAGATGCAGAACATCATCCGCGCCGAGCGGGATGGGGTGGTCAAGGCGGTAGGGGCCAAGCAGGGCGATTCCGTCGCCGCCGACGAGGTGCTGGTGGAATTCGCCTGATCCGGCGACCCGGGCGGGGAGGGCCAGGGCGAGCTCTGCTGTCGGAACATCCCCCAAGGGAAGGGTGTTCTGGAGGTGCGACACAACCTCAAGACATGGAGTCTCCCAATGGGCACTGATGCAGCCGACCGCACCGACATGCGCCTGATCGCCGCCGACAAGGTCGAGGGCGTGAGCGTCTACAATCCTGCCGGCGAAAAGCTGGGAACGGTGGAGAACATCTTCATCGACAAGGTGTCCGGCCAGGCCGAGTTCGCCACCATGGCCTTTGGCGGCCTGCTCGGCATGGGCGAGAAGCACTATCCGCTGCCCTGGTCGGTCCTGACCTACGACACCGCCAAGGACGGCTTCGTCGTCGCCCTGGAGAAGGAAACCCTCGAAGGGGCGCCGGGCTATGACAAGTCCCGCTTCTCCACCACTGACTATGGCTGGCGAGAAGAGGTCAGCGGTTATTACGGGGCGACGGTCTGATCCGACCCTGACGACATAGGCGCGCACGGGGGCGGGTCGACCGCCTCTGTCAGCCCAAAGACGGCCTCGAAGCCGGCGCGGAGACCCGCGTCGGCTTCGTCCATGGTGACGGGCAGGCCGAGGTCCACCAGGCTGGTCACCCCATGCTCGGTGACGCCACAGGGCACGATGCCGGCGAAATGGCTCAGATCGGGTTCGACGTTCAGCGCCACCCCGTGGAATGACACCCAGCGCCGCAACTTTACCCCGATGGCGGCGATCTTGTCCTCCTGCGGGGCGAAGCCCGGCGTGCGCCGCTCCACCCAGACCCCCACCCGACCGGGCCGAATCGCCCCTTCGACATTGAAGCGCGCCAGGGCGCCGATCACCCAGGCCTCCAGGGCTGCGACGAAGGCGCGCACGTCGCGGCGCCGGGCGGTGAGGTCGAGCATCACATAGGCCACCCGCTGGCCGGGGCCGTGATAGGTGAACTGTCCGCCGCGCCCGCTCTGGAAGACCGGGAACCGGTCGGGCTGCAGCAGGTCCGCCGGCTTGGCCGAAACCCCGGCCGTATAGAGCGGGGGGTGCTCCAGCAGCCAGATCAGCTCGCCGGCGCGCCCCTCGGCGATGGCGGCGGCGCGGGCCTCCATGGCGGCGACGGCGGCCTCATAGTCCACCAGGCCCGGGGAGATCGCCCAGCCCACAGGGCGGCCATCCTCGCGGGCGAAGATTGGCGTTTCGGTCGGCGGATTTAACGTGCGGTCAAGCATGAGCCGTCAATGTGGGGTCTTAGCCCGCCGGCTGCAAAGCCGCAGACGGGCTGGTGTTCAGGGGTGTGGGTTTGTCCAGTCAGGTCGAAGCGGTCAACGTCGAGATTTCGGTGGTGCTGGGCCGCGCCTCCCTGCCCATGCAGCAGCTCCTGCGCATGGGTCGCGGGGCGGTGATTCCCCTCGACGCCACGGTCAATGAAGAGGTCTGGATCCTGGCCAATAACCACCCCGTCGCCCGCGGGGAAATCCAGATCAGCGACGACAAGATCGCGATCGCCGTCACCCGCGAGGCCAATGTGTTCGACTACATGGCCGGCGGGAGCTGACGGGCGAAAACTGTCCTTCACAAAGCCGCGGTGGTTTGCTACGCCCCGCGGCTCACCACGAGCGGTCGTGGCGGAATTGGTAGACGCGCAGCGTTGAGGTCGCTGTGGGGCAACCCGTGGAAGTTCGAGTCTTCTCGACCGCACCAGTGAAACCAGGAACGGCAGAACGGTAGATCTTAGACGTCAGCAGGGGAGGTCCGCATGAGCCGTGAACTGGCCGACCTTGCCGACGATGAGACCGATCGCGAAGAAGACCTGGAAGACCTCGCGCTTGGCGAGGACTATGCGCTCAATCCGCAGTTCGTCTCGATGGTGGTGGACGCCGCCGATCGCGGCGATTCCGAGCGCCTGCGTGAGCTGCTCAGCGCGCTGCATCCGGCCGACGTCGCCGACCTGATCGGCTTCCTGGCCGCCGACTATCGCGAAGTGATCCTGCCGCACCTCGATCCCGAGGCCCTGGCCGAGATCCTCTCCGAGCTCGATTACGAAATCCGCGAAGAGATTCTCGAGTCGGTGTCCCCCGAGACCCTGGCCAAGGCGCTGGGCGAGCTGGACTCCGACGACGCCGCCGACGTGGTTGAAGACCTTGAGGCCGACAAGCGGGCCCAGGTCCTGGCGGCCCTGCCGGAGACCGAGCGGGCGGCCATCGAGAGCGCGCTCTCCTATGGCGAGGAGACCGCCGGGCGGCTGATGCAGCGCGAGGTGGTGGCCGCGCCGCAGTTCTGGACCGTCGGCCAGGCCATCGACCACTTCCGGCGGGAATCCGACGACCTGCCCGAGCTGTTCTTCGACGTCTATGTGGTCGACCCCACCTACAAGCCCGTGGGCGCGGTGCCGATCAGCACCCTGCTACGCGCCAAGCGCGACACGCCCCTGGCCCAGATCATGGAATCTCTCTCGGAGATTCCCGTCGATATGGACCAGGAAGAGGTGGCCTACATCTTCGACAAGTACCACCTGATCTCCGCCCCGGTGGTCGAGCCGGGCGGGCGGCTCGTCGGCCAGATCACGGTCGATGACATTGTCGGCGTCATCCAGGAGGAAAGTCGCGAGGACATCCTGGCCCTGGCCGGCGTGTCCGACGGCGGGCGCCACGGGGATGTGTGGGACATGGTCCGCTCGCGCCTGCCCTGGCTCTTGCTCAACACCCTGACGGCGGCCCTGGCGGTCAGCGTCATCCAGGCCTTCGAGGCCCAGATCGCCCAGGTGGTGACCCTGGCGGTGCTGATGCCCATCGTCGCCTCCCTCGGCGGCAATGGCGCCACCCAGACCCTGACCGTGGCCGTTCGCGCCCTGGCCAGCCGCGAGCTGTCGGCGGTCAACGCCCTTCGGGTGGTCAACCGGGAGATGATCGTCGGCCTGGTCAATGGCGCGGTGCTGGCCACGGTGACCAGCCTGGCGGTCTATCTGCTGTTCGGCGATGTCCGGCTCTGCATCGCCTTTGCCGCCGCCCTGGTTATCAATATGTTCGTGGCGTCGGTGGCCGGCGCCGTGGTGCCCCTGGCGCTGGATCGGATGGGCCGCGACCCGGCGGTGTCCTCGGCCGTCTTTGTCACCTTCGTGACCGACTTCACCGGATTCTTCGCCTTCCTGGGCATCGCCGCCCTGATCTTGCTCTAGCCACTTGCGGTAGCCTGGGGTCCCGGCCCCTATCTTGCCGGGAGAGGCGCAGACCCCGTGTTTGTGTCTCAACATGGATCAGGATGGCTATGAAACCGCGTCACCAAGTCTCCCGCGCCGCGATCGACCTGATCAAGCGGTTCGAAGGCTACCGCCCCAAGGCGGCGCAGCTGGTCGATGGCCGCTGGACCATCGGCTATGGCCACACCCTGACCGCCCGCAAGGGCGCCGAAGTCTCAGAACGGGACGCTGAAGCCCTGCTGCTCTACGACCTGATCGCGGTGGCCCACGCGGTCAACGAGACCACCTATACGCCGCTGACCCAGAACCAGTTCGACGCCCTGTGCTGCTTTGCGTTCAACATCGGCGTGGAGAACTTCCGCCGATCCTCGGTGCTACGCCGGCTGAATGAGGGCCAGTTGCTGCTGGCCGCCTGCGGCATGGAGCTGTGGCGCAAGGCCGACTTTGAGGGCGAGCGGATCGTCATCGACGCCCTGGTCCGCCGCCGGGCGGCTGAGAAGACCCTGTTCCTGACGCCGATGGACGGCTGGGTGCCGGCGCCGTCGCCGGTGCTGCGGCCCAATCTCGACGCCGATGTGAGCGGGATGGTGCCGCGGGAGACGCCGCTGGCCGTGCGCACCGCCATGGACGGCCTCCAGGCGGTGGCGCAGCGTGACCTCCAGGCCCATCCCCTCAAGCCCGCGCCGCCGGAGGAGGGCGAGACCGAGCCGAGCCCCGCCCAGGCCGCCGCCGCCGCCGTCAGCTATCGCCTGCAGGCGATCTTCCGCGAGCCGGCGATCGAGGCGGCCGCCCCGGCCGAGGCGGCGTCTGCCGCGGCAGCGGCAGACGAGCCGCCCCCCGCCGCCGCGCCGGAGCCGAACCTCAGCGACCTGCCGGCGCCCACCGATATCCTGGCCGAGGCCGGGGAGACGGCCCAGGCGCAGGCTGAACCGGCGCCAGAGCCGGAGCCGGCGCCCGCGCCCGCGCCCATCTTCGCGCCCGTGGCGGGCCTGGCCGTGGCCGGCGGCGCCGAGCGCGCCTTCGTGCTGACCTCGCCCGAGCCTGACGCCGACGAGGCCGAGCCCGAGGCCCACCTCGAAGCGACGCCTGAGTTCCGCGCCGACAACGCCCCGAGCCTGTTCGATCGACCCATGCTGGCGGCCAATGATCTTACCGCCTCGCCCCTGGCCGTAGCGTCCCCGGCGCCGGCGCTTGATCCCCGTCCGATGCTGATGATCGACGACACGGCGCCGGAGCCCTCCATCCTCACCTTCGAGCCTGCGCCACAGCATAAGGAGAAGGCGAGCCTGGGTGGGCTGTTGGTTCTGGCGGGCCTTGGCCTGGCCCTGTTCGCGGGGGGGCTCTTCTGGGCGTTCAACGCCCGGGTCGAAAACGGCGGCTTCATCAGCCCGCTGGTGGTCGGCTGGATCGCCGGGATCGCCGGCGTCGGCTTCTTCGGTGTCGCGGCCTATCTGATCCTGCAGCGGTTCGGTGGCGAGGATGACCTCGAATCCGAGAACGACCGAGCATTCTGAGCCGCTGAGGCGACATCGGGAGGCAAGGCCTGCTACGCCCTTGCCGACCGGCGGTCGATTCCGTCTCTCGCCGATGGCCCAGCTCCATGCTACGCCACGGGCATGATCGCGAACACTGGCCCTTCCCTGGAGTTCGGCCTCGGCGAAGCCGCCGACGCCATCCGTGAGACCACGGCGCGCTTTGCGGCCGGCGAGATCGCCCCCCGCGCCGCCGAGATCGACGCCGCCAACACCTTCCCCCGCGACCTCTGGCCCCGCATGGGCGCCCTTGGCCTGCACGGGATCACCGTGGAGGAGGCCTATGGCGGCCTTGGCCTCGGCTATCTTGAGCATGTGGTGGCCATGGAGGAGGTCAGCCGGGCCTCGGCCTCGGTGGGCCTGTCCTATGGCGCCCACTCCAACCTCTGTGTGAACCAGATCCGCCGCTGGGGCTCCGAAGAGCAGAAGCAGCGCTATCTGCCGCGGCTGATCAGCGGCGAGCATGTGGGCGCCCTGGCCATGAGCGAGGCCGGCTCAGGCTCCGACGTGGTGTCCATGCGGCTGCGGGCCGAGACCCGCGGCGACCGCTATGTGCTGAACGGGACCAAGTTCTGGATCACCAACGGGCCGCACGCCGATGTGCTGGTGGTCTACGCCAAGACCGATCCGGAGGCGACCGGCCGGGCGATCACCGCCTTCCTGATCGAGAAGGACTTCAAGGGGTTCAGCGTCGCCCAGAAGCTGGACAAGCTGGGCATGCGGGGCTCCGACACCGCAGAACTGGTGTTCGAGGACTGCGAGGTTCCGCAGGATAACGTGCTTGGCCCGCTGGGCGGCGGGGTGGGCGTGCTGATGAGCGGCCTGGACTATGAGCGCGCCGTGCTGGCGGGCGGCCCGCTGGGCATCATGCAGGCCTGTCTCGACTCGGTCCTGCCCTATGTGCGCGAGCGCAAGCAGTTCGGCGCGCCCATCGGCTCCTTCCAGCTGATGCAGGCCAAGGTGGCCGACAGGTATGTCGCCCTGAATTCGGCGCGGGCCTATGTCTATGCCGTGGCCAGGGCCTGCGACGCGGGTCTCACCACCCGGTTCGATGCGGCCGGGGCCATCCTGATGGCCTCGGAAAACGCCGTGACATGCGCCCTTGAGGCCATTCAGGCGCTCGGCGGGGCCGGCTACACCAAGGACTACCCGGTGGAGCGCCTGCTGCGGGACGCCAAGCTCTATGACATCGGCGCCGGCACCAACGAGATCCGCCGCTTCCTGATCGGGCGGGAGCTGATCGGCGGGTAGGGGCGCAGCCCCGTCATCTTACGGCTGTCGGGAACCCGACCACATCAGCCGGGGTTTCCTTAGGTGAGCACCAAGGAGATTTCAGTCATGCGTAAGACCTTCATCGCCGTTCCCATCGCCGTTTCCGCCCTGGCCCTGGCGGCCTGCGGAACCACTGTCACCGAGCGTGCAGCCACCGGCGCCCTGGGCGGCGCGGCTGTCGGCGGCGCGGTCAGCGGGGACCTGACCGGCGCGGCTGCTGGCGCAGCCATCGGTGGCGTCGCCGGCGCAGCGACGACGCCCCGCCGTTAAGGCGCCGTCCAACCCCCCACGCCTCAAACTCCAGACAACAAAAAGGGGCCGGTCCATTGTCGGGACCGGCCCCTCCATTGTCGGACCGCAAGCGCGGCGGCCCGCAACCTTAGCAGCGCTTTAAGCGCGAACCTCGTGGGAGGCCCAGGCTACGGTCACCGACTGCGACGAATGACAATGAGACACTGGATCACCTCCTTTCAGTTGTTGAACACCATCAGCAATATGGGATGACTTTTCGAGAGTCGCAAACCCACGACGGCGTGATGCGACAAGTCGCCCGATTTTGCGGTGCTTTGCGCCCCTTCGATCACCGCCAGCGGGAGCCGGTCGCCTCGCTGAGGGCGGGACGGCGACGCAGTTCGGTCACCGGCGTCTCCAGCCTGTCCAGGGCGGTGATCATGGCCGAGTAGCCGGCGGCGACCGCCGGGTCATAGGCTTCCCAGTTGCGGATCTCGACCCCGGTCATGTCCGGGGTGATCAGCAGATCGACGCTCTCGCGCGCCGCCCGCAGATCGCGCCCGGTCGGCACCGTGGCGGCCCGCATTAGCAAGGAGACAATGGGCGGACCCTGCCGCCAGGCTCCCGACAGAATCCAGCGTAACACCGACTCCGGCCGCGCCACGTCCTTGGCGGTGATGCTGCGGCCGCGGGTGACGTCGATTCCGACGACGGGACCCAGGTGCAT
>NZ_JAUSLG010000096.1 GCF_030646615.1 Phenylobacterium sp.
CCGCCGATCCTCTCCTTCACCCTCTGCTCTGACCGTTGAACAGACCGTCACCGGGGCCGCTAAAACCCGTCCGCAGCGTGCTTATTAGAAAGAGAGTGCGGACGGGTTTTAGCGTGGGCTCTCCGACGAGATCGGTCTGACGAGGAGTCGGCTGATAGAAATCGCCGGTGCGAGATTGTCCGGCTGGGGTCGGAGCCGCGCATGCGGTGACGACCGCAGATGGCGATCTCGATCCGGCAAGGTGGGCGGTTGAGCCCACCTCTCAATCGGTAGGTTGATGGCTTTGGCCAGATGCCGACATGTGAAGGCTGAAGCCTGATCGGAGACATCCCCGCGAGCCGCTCGCGGCTCGGTCGCCCTGCCGTTCGGCGCCTTCGACTTCGCTCAGGGCCTCCCGGCGGCGAGATCGGGATCACGACCTGTGGGGTCGGAACCAGAAAATCATGGGCGGCGGCCGAAGGCCCAGACAAGCACGCTGCGGACGGGTTCTAAGGTCGCTATTGGCGCCAATGGCGCCGCCGGACCCGTTCTCCCAAACCCCCTCGGAAATCGGCTTCTGGGAGGCTCGAAAATACCAGCCATAACAAGGGCCGCCACATCGGTCCCCGGCGTGCCCGACATCATCTGAATCGAACGACGGGTTTTGCTAGACGGATCGAGCTTCCATGAGATCGTCGGGCTCATGAAGCGAGTGGCGATCTACGCGAGGGTGAGCACGGCCGACAGGAACCAGACGGTCGAGAACCAACTGCGCGACCTTCAGGCCGTGGCCAGCCGCATGGACTGGATCATCGTCGCCACCTTCACGGACGAGGGCATCTCCGGCGCCAAGGGCCGTGATCGGCGCCCCGGCTACGACAGCCTGCTCAAAGGGGTCGCCCGCAAGGACTTCGATCTCATAGCGGCGTGGTCGATCTGTCGGCTCGGCCGCAGTCTGCCCGACCTCGTGGGCTTCCTCGGCGACATCCAGTCCAAGGGTGTCGATCTCTACGTCCACACCCAAGGGCTCGACACCAGCACGCCGAGCGGCGCGATGATGTTCCAGATGCTCTCGGTCTTTAGCTCCTACGAGCGGGCCATGATCCGCGAGCGCATCCTGTCCGGCCTGCGTCGCTCGACGAAGAAGTCCGGCCGCAAGCCGATGGCCGACGACCGTGTGGAGGCGATCAGGAGATCGTTGCGCGACGGTGTGGGCATCCGCGCCACTGCACGCCTGCACAAAGCCTCCACCACTACCGTCACCAAGATCGCCCGCGAGAGCGTCAAAGCCATCGCCGCTTGAGGCCACGATCCGATCCACGGTGTAGGTGATCGCCCCCCGCTACCTCCCGAAGGATCGCCGATATGGCCGACGACCAGCCCCTCAACGCGCCCGATAGCAGCCTCTACCAGCCGGTCATCGACGAGGGCTCAGCCATGGCCCTGTCGCATCCACCATTCCTTCCGCCGCTGAACCGGCGTGAATTCCCGCCTCACGAATACCTCGCCAAAGTTCGCCGGTTAGGCGGCTGCGCGACCCCCCGCACGGCTCACCGAAACCGGCAGTTCGAGCCAAGCGGGCTTGGCAGAATATGGCGCCTTCTTGGCGGCGTTCCGAGCCACATAGACGCCGCCTTTCGCGACACCCTTTGCGACCGAGCCGGTAGGGCGGCGCCAGGGCACCCTGCTGGGCCGCGCGACCCTGAGCGAGGATGACGTGGTCATCACCCTGCCCAACCAGGTCATCGTCCTGGCCGATGTTCACCTGGGCGCCCTGTGGGCCAGCGACTTCCTGTTCGTCTAGGCCGAGCGGCAGGACAATAGAAAAGGCCCGCGCAGCCATCCTGCGCGGGCCTCTTCCCATACCAACCGGACCTTACTGGCCAGCCGGGCTTTACTGAGCCGCGGCTTCCAGAGCCTGGGCGCGTTCCAGGTGGGTGCGCAGCTTGGGCACGAGCTCGCGGGCGAAGGCGGTGAGGCCAGCGTTGTCGCCGTTCTCGGCATAGCCTTCATGCAGGGTGATCGCCTCCTGGTGGGCGGCGACCTGCTGTTCGGCGAAGACCTTGTCGAACTGGGCCCCATTCGCGGCGCGCAGGTTGTCGATCAGACCCTTGCGGCGCTCGTCCATCTCGGTGGGCGGGGTTTCGCCGGCGGCCCGGGCCAGTTCGGCCAGGCGGCCGGAGCTGGTGGTGTGGTCATTGACCAGCATTTCACCCAGCTGCCTGGTCTCGGCGCTCTGGCCCTTCTCCTGGGCCATGCGGCCGGCTTCGATCTCGTACATGTCGCCCACGGCGGCGTTCATCACGTAGCCGCCGAGCGTGTGGGCCCCAAGCGTGGCCGCCGAGGTCTGGCCGACAGCGGCAGAGGTGGCGTCCTGGGCGGCGTTGACAGGTTCAGACTGGCCGACCTCGGTGGTTCCATCGCCGTTGCCGCAGGCGGCGAGGCCAACCAGGGCGGCGGCGCAGGCCGATACGATCAGATAGCGTTTCATAGGGAGCTCCCTCATTAAATCCTGTCAAGCCAACACCAAGCGGAGCGATGGGTTCCGAACACGGCGGCGCCTGCAACCAGGCCGACTCAGGGTTTGCTGGACCTTGAATCCAATTTGACGACCACGCGTTGTCCTCGTCGGAGGTCCTATGTCCAACACAAAGCTCGAGCGTGAATACTGCGTCCATCTGGCCGAGGGCGATCATCAGGCTGTTCGTCGCCTGACCGAGCGCAGCTTCGAGGCCGCCGCCCTGGCCTATGTCGAAGATCTGCACCTGGCTGATGGCGGCGCCGAGATCAGCCTCGTCGTGCAGGATATGGAAAGCGGCCACGAGCACTGCTTCCGGGTAGACCTCGACAGCGGCGAAACCTCGGCCTGCGGCTGATCTGCCCTGTTCTGACGGTTGCCCCCCGGCCGACCCGCACGCCATAGTCGCGGGACCAGGGGTAATGGGGCGAGGACGCTGTGGCCGACGAAGCTGCGACGGCGAATGTGGACGACGCGGCGGATCAGGCGCACCCCGGACCAGCGCATCTCGAGGCCCTCACCTCGGCCCTGGAGACGGCGCGGGACAGGCTGCTGGACCGGTCCCTGCGCAACAAGCTGATCAATACGCCTCTGGCGTCGGCCAAGGCGCGACAGGTGCGCGTCTTCGGCCGCCGCGCAGACGACGTGTTCCGCACCCTGTTTGCCGGCAGGCTGATGAGCTTCACGGCCACCGGCTCAGCAGAAGCCGAGGACGAGGCGGCCGCCGAGCCCGCCGTCTGGGCCCCACCGCCAGAGGCCAATGAGGTTGACCTCAGCGAAACCCGGGGGCGCGACGCCCGCCTGCCGACCCAGCTCACGCCTGAGGGCCTGCAGAAGCGCCTGCTCAGCCTCTTTTACGAAGGCCAGACCCTGGAGGAGGAACAGGGGGTCAATGTGCTGTTCCTGGCCCTGGGCTTCCTGGAATGGCGCGAGGGGCGTGCGGGGGACACGCCGCGCTACGCGCCCCTGGTCCTGCTGCCGGTGGACCTGGCGCGGGACGGGGCGAAGGACCGCTTCAAGCTGGAAATCCGCCAGGACGACCTGATCGCCAATGTCAGCCTGCAGGCCTGGCTGAAGGAGAATTTCGGCATCGCCCTCCCCGACCTGCCCGAGGGCGAGGACTGGTCGCCGTCGGACTATTGCGCCCAGGTGGCCGCGGCCATCGGCGAGCGGGAGGGCTGGCGGGTCCGAACCGACGAAATCCTGCTGGGTTTCTTCTCGTTCGCCAAGTTCCTGCTGTGGCGAGACCTGGACCCGGCCAACTGGCCAAGGCCGGAAATGCTGACGGGCCATCCCCTGCTCAGCCACATCCTGCTGCGGGATGATGAGCCGCTGGAGGATACGCCGGTGATCGGCGAGGACGGACGCATCGACGAGGCCTTCCCGCTGGCTGAACTGATCCACATCACCGACGCCGACAGCTCCCAGGCCATCGCCATCCAGGAGGTGATGGCGGGCAAGAACCTGGTGATCCAGGGCCCGCCCGGCACCGGCAAGTCGCAGACCATCACCAACATCATCGCGGGCGCGGTGCAGCGGGGCCGCAGCGTACTGTTCGTGGCCGAGAAGATGGCCGCCCTGGATGTGGTCCACCAGCGGCTGGTGGATCGCAAGCTGGCCACGATCTGCCTGGAGCTGCACAGCCGCAAGGCGGCCAAGACCCAGGTGCTGGAGCAGCTTCGCCAGGCCCGCGACGCCGCCGCGCCCCCGTCCTGGCCCCCGGCGATCCTGCGGCGGCTGGCGGAGACCCAGACGCGACTGCGCGGCCATTCCGACCGCCTGCACCGGCCGGGCGACAATGGACTGTCGGCCTTCGACCTGATCGGTCGGATGAGCCTGCTGAAAGACCGCCAGGCGCCTGCGCCCAGCTTTGAGCTTTCCCAGGCGGTGAACTGGGATGAGGCGGCGATCGAAGGCGCGCGCCTTCGCGCCGAGCGGCTGGGGGAACGCCTGGCCAGCGCAGGTCCCCCCTGCCTCCATCCCTGGCGGGGCGTGGGGATCGCCGCGCCGGACATGCTGGAGCAGGAACGGCTAGCGCCCTTGCTGAGAGAGGCTCTGGCGCGCCTGGAGGCCCTGACGGAGACCACGGCTGACGCCGCGCGGCGTCTTGTCGCCCCAGCGGGGCCAACCCTGGGCGAGACCCCCACCTGGATCGCAGCCCTCCGCCACCTGGCGGCGCGACCGGGCCAGGCCGACGAGATTCTGGCTCACCCCCTGGCCCTGGATCTGGCCGATGACCTGGCCAGGACCGCCGTGGCCGGCGCGCGCCTGCTGGCCATCCGGGCGCAGCTTGAACCGCTGATCCGGCCTGAGGCCTGGAAGGACGACTGGACGACCCAGCGGCGAATCCTGGCCGGCCAGGGGACGTCCCTGCTGCGTCTGTTCTCGGGCCGCTATCGGGCGGCGGTGGCCGATCTGCGCGGCGTCTGGGTGGGCAAGCTGCCGAAGCATCCGGCGAGGCTGGCCGCCCTCGACGCGCTTATGGAAGGCCAGGTCTTGGCGACGTCGACGGCCGAGGCCGGCGCCAGGCTCGCCCCCTGGCTCGGCCCGCTTTGGAAGGGCGAAACCACCGACTGGCGGTCGGCCGCCGAACTGGCCTCATGGCTGCAGACGGCCTCGACCTACGGGCCGCAGATCGACCTGGTGTCGGCGCACGCCCTGATCTTCGCCCCCGAGGCCGCAGGGAGGGCCGACATACTTCAGGCGGCGTGGGAGTCGGCGAGCACGAGCGCCGAGGCCTTGAAGACGCGGCTGCAGTTGACGGAGACCACCGCCTTCGACGGGCGAGGCCAGGACGAGCTGACGGCGGCAGGGCTGGCCCAGGCTGTCGCCATCTGGGCCCAGCGGCTGGCCGACATCGTCCAGTGGCCGCCCGTCCGTGATGACTTGGCCTGGCTGGACGGGATCGGGGCCGGCGCCTTCGCCCGCCAGATCTTCCAGGGCGAGATCGCCCCGGCCGAGGTCGAGCCCGTCCTGATGCTGGCGGCCTTCGAGGCCATGTGGACCGCCCTGCGCGTCCGGGACCCGGAGCTTGGCCAGATCCCGGGGGACGAACTCGATCAGCTGGTTCGGCGATTTCGCCGGGCCGACCTGGACCGCATCGCCTGCGCCGCCGACGAGGTCGCCCTGGTCCATCTCGACCGCCAGCCGACCGGCTCTGCCGGGGCCGTGGGGGTTCTGAAGGACGAGATGAACAAGTCCCGGCGGCTGATGCCGGTCCGCAAGCTGATGGCGCACGCCGGCGAGGCGATCCAGCGGTTCACGCCGGTCTTCCTGATGAGCCCCCTGTCCATCGCCCAGTACCTGCGGCCCGGCGCCCTGCAGTTCGACCTGCTGGTGATCGACGAGGCCAGCCAGGTGCGGCCCGAGGACGCTCTGGGCGCCATCGCCCGCTGCCGCCAGGTGGTGGTGGTGGGCGATGATCGTCAGTTGCCACCGACCAACTTCTTCAACCGCATGGTCAATGACGACGGCGCGGATGACGACGAAGAGGGGGACGATTCCCCGGCGGACGCCCGCATCCGGCAGGCGGCGGTGAAGGATGTGGAGAGCATCCTCAACCTCTGCTCACGCTTTCCCGAACGGATGCTGCGCTGGCACTATCGCAGCGAACACCCGGCCCTGATCGCCACCTCGAACCGGAACTTCTACAAGAACCAGCTGATGCTGCCGCCCTCGGTGGTGGCCCGCGCCCATGACGGCGAAACCGGCCTGATGTTTCATGCCGTGGCCCCCGGCGGCTATGAACGGGGCCGGACGGCGCGCAACGAGATCGAGGCCGAAGCCGTCGCCCAGGCCGCCCTGCGCCACGCCCGCGAGCGTCCTGAACTGTCCCTCGGCGTGGGGACCTTCTCCGTCGCCCAGCGGGACGCCGTCCGTGATCGGATCGACGCCCTGGCCCGCCAGCATCCGGAGCTCGACGCCCTGATGAAGGGCGGCGAGGGGCGCGAGCCCCTGTTCGTCAAGAACCTGGAGAACATCCAGGGGGACGAGCGGGACGTCATCTTCATCTCCGTCGGCTATGGCCGCGACCGAGACGGCAAGCTCACGCAGAACTTCGGCCCCGTCGGGCGCGAAGGCGGCGAGCGGCGGCTGAACGTGCTGATCACCCGGGCGCGCAAACGCTGCGAGGTCTTCTCGTCCCTGATGGCCGAGGACATCCGCCTGGAGGCCGGCGGCAAGCCCGGAGTCAGCGCCCTGCGGGAATTCCTGAAGCTCGCCAAGGACGGCTATTCCGACATCAACACCCCGTCTGGCCGGTCCTTCGACAGTGATTTCGAAGAGGCGGTCGGCCAGGCCGTCCAGGCCCTGGGTTTCACCTGTCACCCCCAGGTCGGCATGGCGGGCTTCTTCATCGACCTGGGCGTCATCGATCCGGCCAATCCCGACCGCTACATCCTGGGGGTGGAGTGCGACGGCGCGGCCTATCACAGCTCGCGCTACGCCCGGGACCGGGACCGGCTGCGCCAGCAGATCCTGGAGAGCCGCGGCTGGAAGATCCATCGCATCTGGTCCACCGACTGGTTCTATCGCCGGGACCGCGAGGTGGAGAAGCTGCGGGCCGCCATCGAAGCTGCGCTCGCCGGGCGGCCATTGCCGAACGCCGACCAGATTTATGAGCCGCTTGACGAAGAACCGCTGGCTGGGCCGGAGACGACGGCGGTGGGCTCCAGTCCTGAGCCTGAGCCGGTGGAGGTCCCCTCGCCGGCCAGGTCCCGCGGGCCTGCGCCCTACGCCTTCGCCGCCCCTGAGGTCGAGCCTGGCGACGAACCCCACACCATCGCCGAGCCGCGCCTGGCCGCCCTGGTCGCCCAGATCGTCCAGGTGGAACAGCCGATCCACGAGGATGAGGTGGCCCGCCGGCTCGCCTCAGCCTGCGGCCTGCAGCGGGCCGGCGGCCGCGCCCGGCAGGCGGTGAAGCGCGGCCTCCTGCTGGCCCAGGCCCAAGGCCGTCTGAGCGTTGACGGCGGCTTCTGGTCGATGGCCGAAGGCGAGAGGCCAGCGCCGCGGGATCGCTCGGCCCTGGCCGCCTCCGATCAGGTGCGCAAGGCCGCCACGATCGCCCCGGCCGAGCTGGCGGCCATGGCCCGCCTGGTGCTCGCCGAGAACCAGGCCCTTGAACTCTCGGAGCTGGTCACCGAGACGGCGCGCGCTCTCGGATTCGCCCGCACCGGGGTGGATCTGGCCGCCGCGATCGAGGGCGCGACGCGCAGTCATCTGAACGAGGATCTGGAGACCGACTATCTGGGGCGCCTGAGGCTGCGCGTCTCCCAGAGTTTTCAGGGCTCGGCGTAACCAAGGGCGCGCAGTTCCATCTCGTGGTCGGCCGGATTCTCCGTGAAGAACAGTCCGCCCAGGCGCTCGGACTCCTGGGGCAGAAAGTCGATGGTCGCCTCGCTCGTCTCCATCGTCTCGCCGCCGAGGGTGAGCGCGCCCTCGATGATCAACCCCGCCCCGGTGCTGCGCCCGGTATTGGTGGCCTTGAAGCTCACCAGATAGCCCTCGCCGCTGGGCGCGATGCTGGTGACCTCCAGTCGGACCTCCGGCGGACCTTCGGGGTGGGTCACGGCGAACTGGACCATGTAGCCCACGGCGAAGAGCACAAGCAGGCCGCCAAGCGCCGCCACGAGCCATTCCAAGGCCGAGGTGGTTTCGGGCGCCTTTCGGGCGCCCCCGTCATCCCTGTTTGACGCGCTCATAGGAGAAGCCTCGCAGCGGCGGCGCCGATCGCGCCAGGAAAGCCCAGGACAATGGCTGCGCTGATGACCTCCTGGAGGCCGCTCTCGTCGGTGCGGCCAAAAATCCAGAGGGCGAACAGGCTGACCAACAGGACGATGGCGTAGCCCACCACGCTGAACCGCAGGAAAACCACCCAGGCGGGCGTATCGTCGGGATGCTGGGATCCGCCCCTGAAGTTCAGGGCGTAGACAAAGGCGTGCATGAGGCCAAGCGACAGCAACGCCAGGACCACGCCCTGCCACACCGACATCTTGTAGGCGATGGCCACCATCTCTTCGGTCGGGGCGACATTGAAGGACAGGAAAAGCGCGCCCGCCGCCATCAGGAACAGCTCCCCCCAATAGGTCGGATCCCTTCGCTCGGGGCCTTCACCCTCGGGCTCAGCGCCCAGCTGGCTGCGGGCCAGCATGGCGCCGAAGCTGCCGGGCGCGGTCTGGAGCGCGATCTTGCCGATGATCTCGCGGGCCGACATCTCCGGGGTCAGGATTCCGAATACCCACAAGATGACGCACGCGGCGATCGCGGCCACCAGCATGACGACCAGGGCGTCGGCCACGTCGTCGCGCAGATGCGCCGTCGGCCGCATGCCGCCAAAGCGCGACAAACCCACGAGGACCGGGAAGGTCAGCACCAACAGCAGGGCGAGACGCAGCGGGTCCATGTAGAAGCCCAGCCACCACATCTCCATGGTCATCATCATGGGAAGGGAGAAGATCAGCGCGCCGGCGAAGGCCCGCCCCAGCCCCTTCAAGAACTCGGCGTCCGCCCGAAAGGCGCTCAGCACCCGCATCCTCCGCCCGTTGCGCCCTGCGGCCTCCGCCACCGTGCTGTCCCAAGTGTCTGACGGACCCGCCGGGTTCCCGCGGCCGCCGCTCATGACCGATAGCAGGCCGCCCGGGGACAGATCGTCAAGATGCGGCCAGCCCAGGCAGCGCCAAGCTTGACTCTGGCCTCGCCTGCATCCGCGATGCACGGGACCCAATTTGCGAGCATGGTTATGCCCAGCACCCTCGACGCCATCGACACCCGGATTCTGGAAATCCTGCAGCAGGACGCCTCTCTCTCCACCGCCGACCTGGCCGAGCAGGTCGGCCTGTCGCAGTCCCCCTGCTGGCGGCGTATCCAGCGACTGCGGGAAGACGGCTATATCAAGGGCACGGTGGTTCTGGTGGATCGACAGAAGCTCGGCTTCGCCATCCAGATCTTCGCCCAACTCAAGATGGCCGCCTTGAGCGACGAGGACCGGGCCAGCTTCCGCTTCGCCGTCGAGGACATTCCTGAAATCACCGAGTGCTACGCCGTGTTCGGCGAGATGGACGCCATGCTGAAGGTCCTGGCCCCGGACCTGACCTGGTACCAGGACTTCGTCGTCTCGACGCTCCTGAAGCTGCCCGGCGTGGTGGACATCCGCTCCATCATCACCCTGGCCGATTCCAAGCACACCACCGCCGTGCCCCTGCACGTCCGCGCCCTGCGCTGAGCTTCGACCGCCTGGATCGCCTCCCCGACCGGCCGAGGTCTCAGGCGGATCCCGGCGCCGCGAGCAGATCGGCCATTTCCTGGGGCGTGTTGGCGCCCCGAAGGCGCATCAGGGCGGCCGGCGGCGTCGGCAGGAGCGCGAGACCCGCCCGCTCCACGAACCGGCGCAGCGGCCAGCCGTCGGCCGCCTCGGGCGGGGCGGCGTCAAGGGCGAGGACCATGGGGACAGGCAGGCCCTCGAAGGTCGCCCCCGGGGCCGGCGCGGCCAGCAGCGGCGCGAGATCTTCGACCTTCAGGGTGGGGGCGTCCACGGCCAGAACGAGCGCGCGCGCAGCGCCTCGCGCCCGGGCCTCCGCCAGTCCTGCCAGCAACCCGCCGACGGGTCCCGCCTCCGGCGTCGGGTCGGGTGCGAACCCAAAGCCATAGTCGCGTCCCACGCTCAGCACCGAGCCCGCGCCCGCCGCTCGGCCAAGCTCGACCACACGTTCGATGGCGCTGCGGCCCGCCCAGTCGATCAGAGCCTTGTCACGACCCATGCGCGCCGATCGGCCGCCGGTGAGGATGAGGGCGATGAGAGTCATGACTCCCATCATGCGTTGAACCCGTCGCCACACAAGGGCGCAGCCCCCTCCACGACGGCGTTTTGAGATTGACTCTCATAATTATAAAATGCAGTTGCGAGTCGTTCTTATTTGGGTGGGTAGTATGTCTCGCAGGGCATGGACAATCGGCGCTTTGGCTCTTGGCCTCGGAGGCGGGGTCGCCTGGGCCGATGAGGCGACCGAGATTCGCGAGGTGGTCGTCACCGGCGAAAAGACCGAACGCAGCCTGCAGGACACGGTCACCAGCGTCGCCGTCGTCGATGCGCGCAAGATCGAAGAGGAGGCCATCCAGACCTTCTTCGACATCGTCGCCCGAACGGCCAACGTCTCCTCCACCTATGGGGGCTCCGGCTTCACCATTCGCGGCGTCAGCAACACCGGCGTCTCCGGCGGCGGCAGCGGCGGCCTGGCCACGGTCTATGTGGATGGCGCGGCCATCCCCGAACGCGCCCTCAATAACGGCCCGCTGGACATGTGGGACGTCGCCCAGGTCGAGATCCTGCGCGGGCCACAATCGACCCTCCAGGGCCGGAACGCCCTGGCCGGCGCGGTGGTGATCCGCACCGCCGAGCCCACCTGGAGCTGGAGCGGCCGGGCGCGGGCCATGGTTTCGGACGCCGGAGAACGCAGCCTGGCCTTCGCCGGCGGCGGACCGATCATCGAAGACCAGCTGGCCTTCCGCCTGGCCATCGAAGATCGCGAGGCTGACGGCTTCGTCTACAACACCACGCGCGAGCAGGACGAGGATCCCACCGACGCCACGACGATCCGGGGCAAGCTGCTGCTCACGCCGAGCGCCCTGCCCGACCTGACCGCACGGCTGGTCTGGACCCATGACGAGCGGGTCGGCGGCTATGTCTACAGCTATGCCCGCACCGACGTTCCCGATCCCTTCGAGAACCGGATCACCGGCGGCGACTTCCCCAATGACAGCGACAGCACCGCCGACCTCATCACCCTGGAGGCCGACTATCGGCTCTCGGATCGCTTCGACCTCACCAGCGTGACGGCCTGGAGCCGCGTCGAAGATCTCAGCCGTTATGACGGGGACTACGGCCCCGTGGCCGACGCCTTCGGGATCATTTCCGAGGAAGATGAGGTGCTCTCGCAGGAGGTGCGCCTGGCCTATTCCGGCCAGCGCCTCAGCGGCCTGGTCGGCGCCTATCATGCGCGGCGCATCCGGGACTATGTGAGCGAGGCCCGAACCAATGTGCCGACGCCGGCCCCCACCCTGCAGGGGGTCCTGATGGGCGCGCCCTTCGGCCTGGACGCCGCCACGGCCGGCATGATCGCCAACCTCTATGTCTCTCAGCTGCCGGCGATCCCGGTGGACTATTTCGGCGCCTCGCCCGAGGACATCCGCACGATGGCCCTCTTTGGCGATGGCCGTTTCCAGGTCACGTCGCAGCTCTCGATCCTGGCCGGTTTCCGCTACGACCGGGAGCAGAACATCCAGTCCTCCGAGCAGATCGCCACATTCGGCGGCGCCTATCCCGATCCTGCGGCCTTCGGATCCCTGGCCCCGGTGATCGGCGGTCTGAACCAGGTGGTGGGGCTGTTCGTGGCCCAGGCCGGCGGCTCGGCCCCCACCACCAGCCGAGATTTCGAAGCCTTCCTGCCCAAGCTCGGCGCCAAGTACGACCTGACCGACGACGCCTCGGTGTCTTTCGTCGTGCAGCGGGGCTACCGGTCCGGCGGCTCGACCGTGAACGTGGCCCGCTCCACCGTGGTCCCCTACGATCCGGAGTACACTTGGAACTACGAGTTGGCCCTGCGGACCAGCTGGCTGAACGAGACCCTGACCCTCAACGCCAACGCCTACTATGTCGACTGGAGCGACCAGCAGGTGATGGTCAATCTGGGCGCGAATATCTACGACACCCAGACCGAGAACGCCGGCGCCTCCCACCTCTACGGCTTTGAGATCGAGGGCGCCTGGCGCCCCGCCGCCCCCTACGACCTCTATGCCTCGGTGGGCCATACCCAGACCGAATTCGAGGACTTTGAGGTCGCCGTCGGCTCGACCCATGTGGATCTCGCCGGTTCGGAATTCGCCTTTGCGCCCCACTGGACCTGGGCGGTCGGCGGCAATTACCGCTGGGATAGCGGCCTCTTCCTGAACCTGAACGCCAGCTATCGCAGCGACGCCTTCAGCAATACCGGCGTCACCCAGAGCGACTTCGCCATCGACGCCCGCACCCTGGTCAATGGGCGCTTTGGCTATGACGCCGGCGACTGGCGGATTTCGGTCTATGGCCGCAACCTGCTGGACGAGCCATATGTCCAATACGAGCAGGCCAGCCTGAACCGCGCCATCTTCGGCGATCCCCGGGTGATCGGGGCGGCCCTCGAGATCGAGTGGTGACCTCCGCCGCCGAGGTCTTCGCCGCTGCGGCGCTCACGGCTCTGGGCGCAGCCGCCGCCCTGATCCTGCGCCGGGCTTGGCGGCGGCGCGACGCCGCCCGGCCCTGGCTGATGCTGGCCGGATGGGGCGCCCTGGCCGCCGCCGTCCTCGGCGCCGCACCCTTTCTTGGGCCAGCCCGGGGTCCGTTCATGGCCTCGGCCCTGGTGTCCTTCGGCGCCCTGGCCGTGGTGGCCGCCAGCCTCCAGAAACGCACCAGCCGCAGCCGCCCCCCGCGTGACGTGGCGCTGGAGCCCTCCGAGCGACCGTCCAAGGCCTGGCGCGGCTGGCTGCGGGTGCTGCTGGCCGGCCCTCTGGGCGGTATCGCCGCCATGGGCGTGGGCCTGGCCTGGGCCGTCTGGGTCCCCGGCCCGCCCCAGACCCGCATCGTCCTGGGCGGCCTTCTGGTTCCCATCCTCTGGGCCGCGGGCATGGCCTGGACCCTGGCCGACGACAAGATCCTGCGGGCCACTGCGGTGCTGTCGGGGGTCACCCTGGTGACCTTCACCGCGGCTGTACTGAAAGGCTTCTCATGAGCAAGGGCGGCAAACCGATCTGGCCGAAGATCCCGTCGGGCTTCGTCCGCGCGGTGCTGGCGGGCCATTCGGCCCTGGGCCTGGCCTTCGCCGCCCTGATCTATCTGGTCTGCTTTTCCGGCACGGTGGCGGTCTTCGCCGAGGAATTCCACCGCTGGGAGCAACCGGCCGCCCCGCAGATGACCGCCATCGCCCCCGCCGCCCTGCAGACGGCCGTCGAAGGCGCCATCGCCCAGTACGGCAAGGCCGAGCACATCTTCATCAGCCTGCCCACCGACGGCGCGCCCCGGCTCTCGCTCTATGTGGACCGGGAGGACGGCGACCTGGAGCTGTTCGCCGATGGGCAGGGACGCCTGACCGGTCCGGCGCCGACGCCCTGGACCGACTTCATGACTACCCTGCACATCTATCTGCATCTGCCGCGGAGCTGGGGGATATTCGTGGTCGGCCTGACCGGCGTGGCGCTGCTGTCTTCGCTGATCTCTGGCGTCTTTTCCCATCCGCGGGTGTTCCGCGACGCCTTCCACCTGCGCTGGGGCGGCTCCAAGCGGCTGCAGGAAGCCGATCTGCACAACCGGATCAGCGTCTGGGCCCTGCCCTTTCACGTGACCATCGCCCTGACCGGCGCCCTGCTCGGCCTGACCACCATCATCGCGGGTGTCCTGGCGCTCGCCCTGTTCCAGGGGGATGTCGGCCGGGCCTATGACCTTTTCCTGCCGCCCGCGCCCCAGGATGATCCGCGCGCCGCCCCGATCGCCCGGGTCGACGCCGCCCTGGCCCAGGTGGCCCGCATGAGCCCCCAGGCCGTCCCCACCTATGTGGTCATGGAGCACCCCGGCGAGCGGGGCCAGAGCGTGCAGGTGCTGGCCGGCGCGCCCGGCCGTCTCTCCGCGGGCGAGACCTATGTGTTCGACGGGGCTGGCCGCCCCCTGACCGAGGCGCCGATGGGGGGCGAGACCCTGGGCGCCCAGATCATCCAGGCGATCGGCCAGCTGCATTTCGGCTGGTTCGGCGGATGGCCGATCAAGCTCGTCTACGCCGTGCTGGGCGCTGGACTGACTGTGGTCACCAGCAGCGGCGTCGCCATCTGGCTCGCCCGCCGGCGCGACAAGGGCCGGCCGGCGCCCATGTGGGAGCGGATCTGGATCGCCACGGTCTGGAGCCAGCCCCTGGCCTTCGGCGTCTCGGCGGCGTTGAGCTTCGTCCCGGCGATCCCACCCCTGGCGAGCTGGGCCGTCGTCACGTTGCTGGCCCTGGGAACAGCCTTTGTCTGGACTGCGCCCGCCGCCATCTCGCGCCGCTTGCGGCTCGCTTCGGCGCTCAGCCTGGGCGTCGCCGTGATCACCCATATGGCCGTCTGGCGAGGCGAGGCGGCAGATCCGGTGGCCTGGATCACCAACGCGGTGGCGATCCTGCTGGCCGCTGGCCTCGTCCTTTCGGTCTGGCCTCGCGCGGCCCGCCCGCTCGGCGCCCCCTCCCCGGCGCCGGCCGAGTAACCCGCGGACGGCTGACCGGCCAACCGTAGCCTGGCCGACGGCGCCTTAGCTCCGGCCCTGTTTCGGCGGAGAACGTGACGCCGATCTTCGACGCGCCCGACCCGATGCTTGATGCACCCTCGGTCTCGGCCTATTGGCGGGCCATCCAGCAGAACGAGCAAGCCCGTCAAGGTTCTCGTCGGGTTCCACCCAGGGGCTTTGAGGCACGGCGCGAACTCATGCGAAAGGCCGCGAACTGACCCCATGAGCCAGCCCCTCTTCTTCAACCTGCAGGCCACCCATAACGCCAACCGCTGGTACCTGCCGCTGAGCCCGGCGGTGTGCGTCGGCCCGCCGGGCAACCTCTTCATGTTCGGCGGCGTCGGCATGGGGGCGGCGATCGCGGCCCTGGAGCGCACCTGTGAGCGGCCCGCGGTCTGGGCGACGGCCCAGTACCTGTCCTATGCCAGGCCCCCCAGCATCGTCGATCTGGATGTGCGGGTGCCGGCCTCGGGCAAGTACAACAGCCAGGCCCGGATCATCGGCCATGTGGGCGACAAGGAGATCTTCACGGTCAACGCCGCCCTCGGCGCCCGGGAGAGCGAGCATTCGGCCCAGTGGCTGGAAGCCCCCAAGGCGCCGCCGCCGGAGGATTGCGTTCCCGCCGACCACTGGCGCGGCGGCGGCGATGACCTGCACAGCCGGATCGAGGTCCGCGTGGCCCAGGGCCGCTATGGCGGGGCCACCGCCGGGACGCCGGACAAGGACGGCCGGCTGCTGCTGTGGATCCGGTCGCGGGAGGGCCTGCCGATCGATTCCAGCTTCCTGGCCATCATCGCCGACTTCATCCCCGGCGCCCTGGGCAATGCGCTGGGCCTCAACGCCGGCGGCAACAGCCTGGACAACACCATCCGCTATCGCCGGATCGTGCCCACCGACTGGGTGCTGGCCGACATCCGCGTCCACGGGGTCCACGGCGGGTTCGCCCATGGCGCCATGTACCTGTTCGCCCAGGACGGAGAACTGATGGCCACGGCCAGTCAGTCGATGATCCTGCGGGTCTTCGAGGGCGCCCGCGACTAGGGTTTGGTCGCGTCGTCGGCCAGGGGTTTCGTCAGGTCGAAGGCGACCCGGAACAAGCGGTTCGGCCGGGCCAGCTCATAGGTGAAGGTGGTCTCCGTCAGGCCCAGGGACCAGACATTGGTGTTGGAGACGCTGCGGCCGGTGCGGGTGAACAGGGCGATGGAATAGGCGTCCGCCGGAAAGGCCTGCAGCTCAGCAGACCCTGCCGCGACGGTGTCCCCGCCATATTGCGACAGCTCATCCTCGGTCCCGTCGGCGTGGCGGTGATCGTGCTTGAGCCGCAGCCGATCCTCCCCCAGGCGGGTGATCACCCAGGTGCGCGATCGATCCTCGCCGACCCGGAAGGGGATGCGAATCTCCTCGTCCGAACAGCTGGCCACCTGCATCACCAGCTCGGCCTCGCGGAAGGCCGCATCGGTGTCATCGCCTTCGACGACCTGGCCACCGAAGGTCTGACCACAGAGGACGCCCAGCCGTTCGAAGAACTCTGCCGCGGGGCTGGCCGCCAGTGCCGCCCCGGGCGCGAGGGCCAGGGTGAGCGCGACGCCGGTGATCTGAGCCTGCAATCTCATGGATGACCTTCCCAATACCGCACCGGCGCCGGGTTCTGCGCCGCGCTCCACCATAGACAGATCGCCAGGGCGACCTAGCCCATATGGACGCTGCCGACCCCTGGCCCGCGCGCGCTAGTAAATGACCCCGGGCGGAGGGCCAGCGTCACAGCAGCGTCATAGCCTCCCTGCCTGTGACCGGATCTAGAGCGCGTTCCGATAAGTGGGAAACGGTTATCGGACGAAACGCGCTCAAGACTCAGAGTTTAGAGCCTGATTCAACGGTCAGACGATCCCGTCTGACCGCATCAGGCTCTAGGTCCGGCGCGAGTTGGGACAACCAAACAAGGGGGATTGTCATGACGCGTCTCAAGTCGTTCCGCGGCCTGCTGCTGGTCGGCGCCGCGAGCCTGATCGCTGGACCCGCCGCGGCCCAGGCCAGCGGCACGCTGCTCGAAGAAATCATCGTCACCGCCACCAAGCGCGAAGTCAGCGTCCGGGAGATTTCCGGCTCGGTCAGCGCCGTCAGCGGCGCCCAGCTCGAGGCCATCGGCGCCCAGAGCTACGCCGACTATATCGCCCGCACCCCGGGCGTGACCTTCAACCAGTTCCAGCCGGGCACCTCCCACGTGGTCATTCGCGGGGTGGCCACCAACTCCGGCAACGTCCAGGGTCAGGGCACCACCGGCTACTACATCAACGAGGTGCCGCTGACCGAGCCGGGCTGGACCATCGTCATCCCGGACATCGACGCCTTCGACGTGGACCATGTGGAGATCCTGCGCGGTCCCCAGGGCTCCCTGTTCGGCTCGGCCTCCATGGGCGGGGCGGTGAACTATGTGGCCCGCAAGGCCGACGCCAGCGCCTATGACGCGGCCATCGAGACCACACTCAGCAAGACCCGGAACGCCGATGTCGGCGGGGGGATCAAGGGGATGGTCAACATCCCGCTGGTCGAGGACAAGCTCGCCCTGCGCGCCGTGGCCACCTATCGCAACGATCCCGGCTATCTCGACAATGTCGGCATCGGTGAGAACGGCTCCAGCGACATCACCATTGGCGGCGGTCGCCTGTCGCTGGTCTGGACGCCCACCGACGCTACCGAAGTGTCCTGGCTGAGCCTCTACCAGAAGACCGAGGTCGATGACGCGCCCTACCGCAACCCGCTCTTCGGCGACCTTGGACGCTCCAGCGCCCTGGCCGAGACCAATGAGACCGAGGTCACCCTGCACAGCCTGCGGGTCGATCACGACCTCGGCTTCGCCACCCTGACCGCCATCGGCGCCTATCAGGAAAAGACCCAGGGCTATGTCTTCGATTTCACCGCCTATCGGGACGCCTACAACGCCGATCTGGGCCTGAACCTCTCAACGCCGCTGTTTATCGAGAGCGGCGGCGAGTCCACCGGCGAGAGCCTGGAAGTCCGCCTGGCCTCCAACGGCGAGGGCCGTTTCGAATGGCTCGTCGGCGCGATGTACTTCAAGAGCGACAAGGACCTCTACGAGCAACTCGGCGCCGTCTCCGGCGTGGCCGCGGCGTTCAACGCCTCGCCGCTCTTTGGTCCCGGGTCTGGCGCCGTCATCGCCCCCGACGACCGGATTTTCAACGCCTTCTTCGGCGATCTCAGCGCCACGGAAACCGCGCTGTTCGGCGAGGCCAGCTTCGACTTCACGCCGCAGCTGAAGCTCACCGCTGGCGGCCGCCTCTTCAAGACCGAGATCGAGTCCATCGACAGCCAGGTGGGCTTCTCCACCTATCCCGGCGGGCTTTCCACCGGGACCACCCAGACGGATGAGCAGGACGGCTTCTCGCCCAAGGTGTCGCTGACCTACACCCCCAGCGAAGACCTGATGGTCTATGGCCTGTACTCGGAAGGCTTCCGGTTCGGCACGCCCAACACCCAGGGCCTCAGCGCCTTCCCGGTCCCGTCGGGCTCCAAGAGCGACAGCCTGAAGAACTATGAGGTCGGGGTTCGGTCCAACCTCGTCGGCGGCGCCCTTCTGCTGGACGCCACCGCCTTCTATGTGGACTGGTCCGACATCCAGCTTCGCCTGCAGACGCCTGACAACTTCAACTATGCGGCCAATGGGGGGGCGGCGACGATCAAGGGGCTCGAGACTTCGGTCACCTTCAGCCCGACCCCACAGTTCGATCTCCAGTCGACCGTGACCTATATGGAGGCCCGGCTCGACGAGCCGCTGTTCATCCTGTGGTACGGGACCGCGCCTGAGGGCTCGCAACTGCCGGGCTCGTCGGACTGGTCGATCTCCAACACCGCCTCCTATCGGTTCGAGGCGGCCTACGACCCGACCCTGACGCTCTCGCATCGCTATGTCTCGTCGGGCATCAGCGACCTGAACTCCGCCGTGCCGGGGGTCACCCCGAACACCCAGGGCGACTTCAACGTGATCGACCTTCGCCTGCGGGCGACCATGGGGCCGACCTCGGTCACCTTGTTCGGGTCGAACCTGGGCGATGAGCGGGGCGTGACGCGCACCGTTCCCGAGGCCAATGGCCTCAGCCAGGGCCTGATTCGGCCGCGCACCTTCGGGGTGACTCTGAACTGGTCGCTCTAGAGATTCCCGCCGCTGAATCCCCGCGGATTCAGCGGCGGCGATAGGCTAATTCACGGGGTCGCGCGCACGATCCGGCAGACAATTCTGGATCGTGCTCTGAGGCTGTGGCCGAAGACGGAGCAAAGCATATGAACCGACGGACCCTGTTGCTTTCGACGGCGGGCCTGGCCCTGGCGCCCTGCTTTTCCTGGGCGGAAGACGGGCTGGGCGCCATCGCCCCGCCCCGTCCGCCCCGGCGGCCCCTGCGGATCGAGCAACTGGGCCGTGTCCGCAATGATCCCTATGCCTGGCTACGCGATCCCAACTGGGCCGAGGTCTCCCGCGACAGCAGCCTGATGTCGCCGGAGATCCGCGCCCATCTGGAGGCCGAGAACCGTTACGCCCAGGCCCTGCTGGCCCCGACGCAAGCGCGGCAGGACGCCTATGCCCAGCGCATGAAGGCCCTGGCCGAGGGCGACGAATCCCAGCCGCCGGTCCCCGATGGCCCCTTCGCCTACTATGCCTATGTGCGTCCCGGCGAGGATCATCCCGTCCATGCCCGGCGGCCCATCGGCGGCGGCGAGGAACAGATCCTGCTGGACGAGCAGGACCGCGCCCGGGGTCATGCCTATTTCCGCACCACGGCGGCGGCCCATAGCCCCGATCACAGCCTGTTTGTCTGGGCCGAGGACGTGGAGGGCGGCGATCGCCACCGCATCTGCATCCGCGACCTCGCCACCGGCGAGGTCCGCACCACCCCCCAGGCCGAGGGTTTCGGCTGGGAGGGCCTGGTGGTCTCCCCCTGCTCGCAATGGGTGTTCTGGATCTGGCGTGATCCCCTGGGCCGCCCCGCCAAAATCTTCCGCCGCCCGGTCCGCGGGGACAGCGATGAGCTGGTCTATGAGGAGCGCGATCCGGCCCTGTTCATGGCCCTGTCGCGGATGGCGTCCGGCGCCTTCGTCACCATCCAGATCCTGGGCCCGGACGTGGATGAGGCCCGGCTGATCCCGGCGGATAACCCCACCGCAGAACCCATCCTCGTGGAGCCCCGTCAGCCTGGACTGCACTACCAGGTTCAGGAGTGGAACGGCCAGCTGGTCATCCTCACCGACGCCGACGACGCCATCGACGGCAAGCTGATGACCGCGCCCCTCGACCGTCCCGGCCGCGCCCACTGGCAGGAATGGATCGCCCACGCGCCGGGCCGGCACATCCTGGAGATTCGGCCGCTCCGCGACCACCTGGTCCGCCTCCAGCGCCGCAACGGCCGCCTGGAGGTGATCGCCCTGCCCCGGGACGGCGGCGATGAGGTGCAGGTGGCCTTCGATGAGGCCGCCTACCTCGTCACCCTGGAGCCGCATCAGGCCTATGACACCGCGGTCCTGCGCCTGAACTGGCAGTCCCCACGGACCCCGCCGCGCTGGATCGACTGCGATCTGGCGGGCGGCCAGCAGACCCTGGTCAAGGCCCGGCAGATCGGCGCGGGCTATTCCGCTGACGCCTATGAGGTGCGGAGCCTGTTCGCCCCCGCCAGCGACGGACAACAGATCCCGGTCACGGTCCTGATGCGCAGGGGCGCGGTTCTGGACGGCCGGTCGCCGCTGTTGCTCTTCGCCTACGGCTCCTATGGCGCCTCGACCGAGGCGAAGTTCTCGGTCCCCGTGCTGGCGCTGGTGGAGCAGGGCTTCATCTACGCCATCGCCCATGTGCGGGGGGGCTCGGAAAAGGGCCGCCAATGGTTCCTGGATGGCCGGCGCTTCCAGAAGGCCAACACCTTCACCGACTTCATCGCCTGCGCCGAACACCTGATCGACCAGGGCTATACGCAGCCCAAGCGCGTGGTCGCCTATGGCCTGTCGGCCGGCGGCCTGCTGATGGGCGCGGTGGCCAATATGCGGCCGGACCTGTGGGGCGGTGTGATCGCCCAGGTGCCGTTCGTGGACATGCTCAACACCATGAGCGACGCCGACCATCCGCTGGTGCCGGCCTTCCGTCCCGACTGGGGCGACCCCCTGGCCGACCCGGAAGCCTATGACTACATCGCCTCGATCTCGCCCTATGAGAACGTGCGGCCCCAGGCCTATCCGCCGATCCTGGCGACGGCCGGCGTACGGGATCCGCGGGTCAGCTACTGGGAGCCGGCCAAGTGGGTCGCCGAGATCCGCGAGCAGGCGACCGGCGGCGGCCCGATCCTCTTCCTGACGGACATGGAGGCCGGCCACCAGGCGGCCGGCGGCCTGTCGTCGCAGTTCAAACAGATGGGCCGTTTCTGGGCCTTCGCCGAGCAGAGCCTCATATGGTCAGCATAAGACGGGACGACGCCTTCACCATCGGGCGCCTCGACGCCCACGACCAGGCCGCCCTGGTGGCGCGCGGTGAGGTCACCGCCACCGAGCTGACCGAAGCGGCGATCGTCCGGATCGAGGCCCTGGATCCTCAGCTGCTGTCGGTGAGTTGGCCGGCCTTCGACCTGGCCCGCAGGCGCGCCGCCGCTCCCCTGCCTGAGGGGCCGCTGGCCGGCGTTCCCTATCTGTTGAAGGACTCCCTGGACTATCCGGGCCTGCCCAGCCGGGCGGGATCGGCGAGCCGTAGCGATGCGGTTCGCGCCTTTGCCCATCCCTATGTCCGGCGACTGGACGCCGCGGGCCTGGTTCCCGTCGGCAAGTCGGCCATGCCGGAGTTCGGACTGCTTCCGGTCACCGAGCCTCTTATCGGTCCTGTGACGCGAAATCCCTGGTCGCCGGCCCATTCGCCCGGCGGCTCCAGCGGCGGGGCTGGCGCGGCGGTGGCGGCGGGGCTAGTCCCCCTGGCCCATGGCAGCGACGGCGCAGGCTCGATCCGCATCCCCGCCTCGGCCTGTGGCCTGCCAGGGCTGAAGCCCGGCCGTGGGACCACGGTGCGGGTGCGCAGCCGCCATGTGATCGAGGATCTGCTGGTGGGCGACAGCCTGATGGCCCGCAGCGTCCGCGACGTGGCCGCCGGCTTCGCCCTGGCCCGGCCCGAGGCCGCCCCGACGATCACCGGACCCAGCCTTCGCCGGCTGAAGATCGCCTATGCCAGCCGCACCCTGGCAGGCGCCGAGCCGCACGAGAGCCTGACCAGGGCCCTGGAGGAGACCGTCAATCTCTGCGCCCGCCTGGGCCACGAGGTGCGCCCGGCCTGGCCCGCCATCGACGGCCCCGCCGCCGAGCGCGCCGAGCAGGTCTTGTGGAGCCACATCGGCGCGGATTGCGTCGACGCTGTCGCCGCCGCGGGCCAGGACCCGGCCGTGGCGCTGGAGCCCTGGACCCGAGCCCTGGGCGAGATCGCTGCGGGACTCAGCCATGCCGATCTGGAAGCCGCCTATGGTCAGATCGCCGCCCTGCCCCGCCAACTGGCCGCCTTCTTCGGGGACTTCGACGTCCTGCTGACCCCGACCCTGTCAGCGCCCCCGCCGCGGATCGGCGAGATGGCGCCCGACACCGCGCCCGAGACGCTGATGGCCAGGATGTTCGGCTGGTGCGGCTATACGCCTTTGCAGAACATGGCCGGCACGCCCGCCATGACCCTGCCGCTGGCCTGGGACGGGGACGGTCTGCCCTTGGGCCTGATGTTCGCCGCTGACCGGGGGCAGGAAGATCTGCTGCTCGCCCTGGCCTTCGAACTGGAGGCCGCCGCCCCGTGGGCGTCTCACTGGCCGCAGATCTCCGTGAACGGGGGCCGCGATGGACGCGCCGCCTGACAAGTACGCCGCGCGATCCGAGGCCGACGTTCTGGCGCTGGTCACCGCCCATCCCCTCGCCTGGGTGGTCAGCGCGGGGGAAGGCTTTTCCGCCACGCCCCTGCCCCTTCGCCCGCGACTGGACGGAGCGGGCCAGCTCACGGCGCTCGCCGGGCACTTCGCCCGGTCCAATCCCCAGGTCCAGCGGTTGAGGGCCGCCCCCCGGGCGCTGGCGCTGTTCATGGGGCCGCACGGCTATGTGTCCCCCTCCTGGATGGAAGACCGCACCCAGGCGCCGACCTGGAACTATGCCTGCGCCGCCTTTGACTGCGACATCGTTTTCGAGGAAAGCCCGGAGGCGACCCGGGCCGTCCTGGACGAGTTGATCGAGGCCATGGAGGCTGGGCGCCCCAAGGCGTGGGGCGCCGACGACATGGGGCCGCGCTATGAGGGTCTGTCCCGGGGCGTGGTGGGATTTCGCGCCGAAATTCGCGCCCGGCGAGTGGTGTTCAAGCTCGGCCAGGACGAGCGGGACGACGTCTTCGCCGACATCATGGCCGCCCTGCAGCAGGAGGGTCCGCAGGATCTGGCGCGCCTGATGGACGTCTACGCCGCCGCCCGCGCATGATCGATGGCGGCTTCGAAATAGTGGCTGGGCGCCACCCCGAAGGCCCGTTGGAACATGGCGGTGAAGGCGCTGGGGCTGTTGTAGCCCACATCGAACGCCACCGTCGTCACCGCCCCGCCCAGGGAGAGCAGCGACAGGGCGTGGGCCAGCCGCACCTGCTGGCGCCATTCGCTGAAGCTGATGCCCGTTTCGCGGCGGAAGGCGCGGGTGAAGGTCCGCCGACCCATGCCCGACAGGTCGGCGAAATGGTCGAGGTCGGCCTCGTCGCCGGGGCTGTCCATGACCAGGCTGCAGGCCCGGAGCAACCGTCCGTCCTTGGGCATCGGCACCTGGAGGGCCTGGACCGGATGCTCCACCGCCACGGCGATCTCGTCCAGGATCAACTGCATGATCCGCGCTTCGCGACCATCGAGGGCGTACTCCACCGGCAGGTCCGAGGCCTCCAGGATCAGCTCTCGCAACAGGTTGCTGACCTTCAGCACCTGGCAGCGATCCGGCAGGCGCGCATCGGCGCCGGGCTCCACATACAGCGTGCGCAGGGAGACATGACCCCGGCAGAGCGCCTGATGCCGCACGCCGGCCGGCATCCAGACCGCCCGCTGCGGGGGGATCGTGAAGCTGGTGTCGTCGGTCATCACCGACATCACGCCTGCGCTGGCATAGAGCAGCTGCGCCCGCTCATGGCTGTGCGGCGGGTCCATGAAGTGCGGCGGGTACTCGTCCACCAGCACAGCCACCGGTCGGGGGACGTGCTGATAGTCGTCGCCGCGTGTGCTTCGCTCCATATGGCCCACATTAGACGATCACAGGCCGATGGTCGACGGCGAGCCAAACCCCGGGCTGGTATCGGCCCCGAACGCCTGCCCCCTAGGCGGCAAGGTCAACAATCGGGCGCCACCGCCCGCCATAAGGTGTCAGGACGAGCATGAGCGGCATCCAAGGGCTGGGCGGCGGCGATCTGGACGACGCCGTGCGGGATTTCATCGCCCGCACCGGGCAGGAGTATGCCCGCCAGGCGCAGGGCCGCGCCCTGACTCCCGTCGAAGCCCGGGAGGTGGCCGAAAAGGTGCGGGCGCCCTGGCGGACAGGCGGGCCTGTCATGCATCGCACCACCGAGGCCCACGCCCCTTCGGCTCACGGCCCCGTGCGCCTGAGGATTCACGATCCCTCGCCAGAGTCCGGCAAGCCGATCCTGATCTATGTCCATGGGGGCGGCTGGATGCTGTTCAGCCTGGAGACCCATGACCGGCTCATGCGCGAATACGCCGCCAGGTCGCAGGCCGTGGTGGTGGGGGTCGACTACGCCCTCTCGCCGGAAGCCAAGTTCCCGCTGGCCCTGGAGCAATGCCTGGCCGCCGTCCGCTGGGCCGCCGGCGGCGGCGTGGGCGAGGCCGGCGATGCGTCGCGACTGGCCATGGGCGGCGATTCCGTGGGCGGCAACATGTCCCTGGCCAGCGCCGTGGCCCTGCGGGACGCCGGCGAAGGCGACCTGCTCAAGGCCCTGATGCTCCACTATGGCGCCTTTGACACCGAGATCGACCCCCAGCATCGCGTGCGCTTCGGCGGCCAGGGCTACATGCTGACCCCGGAGGAGATGGACGTCTATTGGGCGGCCTACCTCACCACCCCTGAGGAGCGGACCAACCCGCTGGCCGTCCCCGCCCGGGCCGATCTGGCGGGCCTGCCCCCTGTGTTCCTGACCATTCCGGCCTGCGACGTCCTGACCGGGCAGAGCCTGGCCCTGGCCGATCGCCTCGCCGCGGCGGGGGTGCAGGTCCGGGCTGAACTCTATGCCGGCGCCTCGCACAGCTTCCTGGAGGCGGTCTCCATCAGCGCCCTGGCCGACCGCGCCCTGCAGGACGGCTCAGACTGGCTGGCCGCAACCCTGGCCCCGGCGCCCTGAAGGCTCTGCGTGGTCTAGGGTCAGGTCGACTCTTTCCAGGCGATTCGGACCGGTCCCATGAGCAAGCCCCCAGAACTGAAGTACCGCCCCCTGGCCGACGGGCGCTATGAGGTGTGGCTCCATGCGGTGGTGCCGCAGGACGCCCTGCTCGGCCTTCACGGGGTGCTGGCCCAGTACGCCGCCGAGGGTCCGCCCGAGCCGGAGCCCGAGGAGGGCGCCGACGGGACGGACGCCGATTCAAGTTCCGGCGGGCTCGCCCACTGAGTCCGCGCGAGCCAGAATTTCCCGCCGGCGGGCCAGGACAAGAACGAGGTCATAGGGATAGGCCAGAACCTCCCGCGCGCTCATCCGCCACCATTCCCGGCGCCGGGCGCGGCCCCGGCCGGCCCCGATAGGACCAGGCTCGCTCGTCACCCCCAGCAGGGCGAACATCATCGCCACCCGGGGGACATGGTAGGCGTCGGTGCAGATGATGGCCCGGCTCAAGCCCCGGGCGCGCAGGAAACCCAGCGCAGCTATGACGTTCTCAAGGGTGTCGCGGCTGTGCTCGTCCAGGACCAGGCGCGCCGGATCGACCCCGGCGGCCTGCAGCAGGTCGGCCATCACCCGAGCTTCGGACGGACCGTGCCGGCCCAGGCCGCCCGAACAGAAGATGGGACTGTCAGGCCTGGCCCGTGCTGCGGCCAAGCCATAGCCCACGCGCCGCGCCAGGGCGGGACTGGCCCGGCCTCCTGGCCAAACGGCGGCGCCGAATATGACGATGCCGGCCTTGTTCATGGGCGAAGCCTGCCCCAGGGCGGGGGCCGCCGCCAAGAGATCAGGCCTCGGGGAACCGATCGTCCTGATGAGGCTCGGGCGGGGCTGCCGGCGCATCATTGAGGGGCGGCAGCAGGCCTGCGATCAGATCCTCCTGCTCGGCCTGTCGCACAGCCCGGCGGACATTGAGCCGGAGCAGCAGTTCGGCGTCGCGCCAACGCTCGCGGACCTCTTCCAGCCGCGCGGCCAGATCCGATCCCATGACGTTCTCGGTTTCGCCCGCATAGAGCACTCGGGCTTCGGCGCCCTGGTTCAGTTCGGCGATCACATAGTTTGCGCCCGCGGTCGGAGGGATGCGGTCATCCTCCAGCGCGGTGTAGCGATAGGTCGTGCCGGACTTGCCGACGAAATCGAGTTGGCGGGCCAACACAACGCTCCCAGCCTTGATACGTATTTCAATCCTGCCTGCGGACGACCCGCAGACAGGCCCTCTCTACACGGTCAAATCGGGCGAAAGCGAGACGAGATCCACGGTCAAGCTATTCAAATTTGTGGGGCTCCCTGTGGACGGAACAACCTCGGCCATAAGACGTTCGAACCAGGACCTGGCTCTGCTAGGGTTCTGGCTTGCGGCGATTCAGCCGGCCTCGTCTTCGGAGCAGCGCCATCAGTAGTGTCTCGACCTCGGACGAAGCCCCAGCCGCCTTCGAGCTGACGGGCGACGGCGCCGACCGCGCCGTCCGTCTCACGGGCGACTGGACGCTGAACGCCCTGGGGCGCGAGGGCCGACGCCTGAGCGAAGCCCTGAAGCGTGATCCCGCCGCCCATTTCGACCTGACCGAGGTCGGCAAGCTCGACACCGCCGGCGCCTTCGCCCTGATCCGCGCGGCCGGCGGCGAGCTGGACCCCGCCAAGGTGGAGGCGCGCCCCGAAAACCAGCGCCTGATCGAACTGGTGGCCGAGGCCGCCGCCAAGCGCGCCGAGCCCAAGCGCGAGCCCCGCGGCTGGCACGAGATGACGGTGCGGATCGGCAAGGGGGTGGTGGGCACCGCCTATGACGCCTTCGACACCCTGGTGTTCGCCGGCCATCTGCTGATTGTGCTCGGCAAGAGCGTGGTGAACCCACGCCGCATCCGCTGGGCCTCGGTCTTCTCCCTGGCCGAGCGCGCCGGCCTGGACGCCATTCCCATCGTGGCGGTGACCTCCTTCTTCATCGGCGCCGTCGTGGGCCTGCTGGGCGCCAACATGCTCCGCGAGTTCGGGGCCCAGGTCTTCGCCGTCGAACTGATCGGCGTGGCCGTGCTGCGGGAATTCAACATCCTGATCACCGCCATCCTGCTGGCGGGCCGCTCGGCCTCCTCCTTCGCCGCCGAGATCGGCTCGATGAAGATGAACCAGGAGGTGGACGCCATGAAGGTCATGGGCGTCGATCCCTTCGAGGCCCTGGTCTTCCCCCGTTTCATGGCCTTGCTCGTGACCATCCCCCTGCTCACCTTCGTAGCCACCCTGGCCGGCCTGTGCGGCGGGCTGGCCGTCACCTGGAGCGTGCTGGACATCGGCCCCAACTTCTTCTTCCAGCGCATCCTGGAATATGTCGGTCCCACCCATTTCTGGGTCGGCCTGTCGAAGGCGCCGATCATGGCCATCGTCATCGCCGGCATCGGCTGCCGCCAGGGCATGGAGGTCGGCGGCGATGTGGAGTCCCTGGGCCGCCGGGTGACCGCCGCGGTGGTGCACGCCATCTTCGCGATCATCATGATCGATGCCGCCTTCGCCCTGCTCTATATGGAGCTGGACATTTGACCGACCTGGATCAACCCACCGCCCCTGAGCCCACGACCAGCCCCGACGAGGCCCCGGCGAACGACTATGTCATCGAGGTTTCGGGCCTGCGCTCACAGTTCGGCGACCATGTGGTGCATGACGGCCTCGACCTGAATGTGCGCCGGGGCGAGATCGTCGCCGTGGTCGGCGGGTCTGGATCGGGCAAGTCGGTGTTGCTCAACACCATCATCGGGCTCAAGTCGCCCGATGGCGGCACGGTCAAGGTGTTCGGCCAGGATGTGGACAAGGCGCGGGAAAGCGCGGGACTGGAACGCCGGTGGGGCGTTCTCTTCCAGCACGGCGCCCTCTTCTCCAACCTGACCGTGCGCGAGAATGTCGAGGCGCCCATGCGCGAACACACCCGCCTGTCCGCCCGAGAAATGGAAGAACTGGCCGATCTCAAGATCGCCCTGGTCGGCCTGCGGCCCGATGCGGGCGCACTGAAGCCGGCCGAGCTCTCCGGCGGCATGCGCAAGCGCGCGGCGCTGGCGCGAGCCCTGGCGCTCGACCCCGACCTGCTGTTTCTGGACGAACCCACGGCAGGCCTCGACCCCATCGGCGCCGGCGCCTTTGACGAACTGATCCGCGACCTTTCCGACAGCCTTCATCTTACGGTCTTCATGATCACCCACGACCTCGACAGCCTCTATGCGATCACCGACCGCGTCGCCGTGGTCGCCGACAAGAAGGTGGTCGCCCAGGCGCCGGTGACCGAGCTGGAGACCTCCGACCACCCCTGGATTCAGGAATACTTCCTGGGTCCCCGCGGGCGCGCCGCCGCCAAGGCCCGCACCCTGGCGAGCGAGGCCTGATCATGGAGAAGAACGCCAACTACGCCCTGGTGGGCCTCTCGACCCTGATCCTGTTCATCGGCCTGGTGATCTTCAGCATCTGGCTGGCCCGCGTCGCCTTCGCCCGGGACTACGATGTCTATGACATCCTGTTCCAGGGTCCGGTCCGCGGCCTGACCCAGGGGGGTGAGGTCCACTTCAACGGCATCAAGGTCGGCGAGGTGACCGACATCTCGCTGGACCGCACCAATCCGAGTCGCGTCATCTCCCGCATCCGGGTGAACTCCGACGTGCCGATCCGCGTCGACTCCTTCGCCACCCTGGAGCCCCAGGGGATCACCGGCCTCAACTATGTGCAGATCACAGCCGGCACCTCGACCCGCCCCCTGCTCAAGGATGCCTCGCCTGAAGGCCGGGTGCCGATCATCCAGAGCCAGCGCAGCACATTGGCGGACCTGCTCGAGGGCGGCGGCACCGTGCTGTCACGCACGGTCGAGGCCCTGGATCGGGTCAATCGGGTGCTGTCTGACGAGAACATCCTGACGCTTGGCGCGGCCATCTCCGACGCCCAGGCGGTGACCGCGGAGCTGCGCGAGCGCAAGGCCATCATCGCCGACGCGCAGGTGGCGCTGCAGAACATCGGCGAGGCCGCCGAGGAGGCTCGCGCCCTGGCCGCTTCGACCCGTGACATCGTCGACACCGACGGCCGGGCGGCCATGGCCAGCCTGAGCGAGGCGGCCGCGGAAACGGAGGCCGCTGCGGGCGACCTGCGCAAGATCCTGGCCGGCCTCGAAGGGCCGACCGCAGACTTCGCGACCTATGGCCTGCCCCAGGTCACCCGGGCCGCCGAGACCCTACAGGAGGCCGCCGAGTCCCTGTCGCGCCTGACCAACGAGGTCAGCTCCAATCCCCGCGGCGTGGTCGGCAAGGGGCCAGCCATGGAAATCGAGGTGAAGCCATGATCGCCGCCCTTCGCGCCCTCGGCCTGACCGCCGCGGCGCTCGCCCTGTCGGCCTGCGTCTCGCTGCTGCCGGACGCCGAGCCGTCGCAACTCTATCGCCTGGAGGCGGCGATCGACCCGGGCGCCACGGTCGCGCCGCCGGCGCCGACCTTCGGCCTGGTCCTGCCCACCACGGGGTTCGTGCGGGCCGCCAGCGGCGACCGCATCCTCACCGTCACCGGCGACGAGGTGGCCTATATCGCCGGCGCCCGCTGGGTCGCGCCGGCCACCGACCTGTTCGGAGAGGCGGTCGAGCGCGCCTTCGACGCCAATACCGGCCCTGCCCGCCTGGTCACCCGTGGCGAGATGCGGACAGCCGAGAGCGTCCTGCGGCTCGATGTGCGGCGGTTCGAAGTGGTCTATGACCGCGGCCAGAACGCCGCCCCGCTGGTGGTGGTCCGCCTGCGCGCCACCCTGGTCAATCGCGGCGACCGCGCCCTGATCGACGAGGACGTGTTCGAGGCCGAGGTCCGCGCCACAGACAACCGTGTCAGCGCCATCGTCGCGGCCTTCAATTCCGGAACCGGCCAGGTTCTGACCCAGCTGGTCGATTGGTCCAACCGCACCGGCGCGCCACGGGGCTAGAGCCCGCACATCTTGAAGTGTTAATCTTGCCGGACGCACCGTCCACGGGTGCGCGGCGGCGCGGCCGGGTTCAGGCCAAGCCTGCGGACTGGGCAGAAGCCTGCGCGAGCGACGCCGTTTCTGAACGCGATCCAGTCAGCTCGGCCTTACGCAGAACGCCAGGAGCCCCGCGCACCTTGATTGCCCATCATGCGGCCTCGACCGTGGTGACTGATGGTTTGCGCGCTTGGCGCAGCCTGTGGATGCCAAATGATCGATCCCCGCGCAAAATTTGTCGCCTGGGTCGGCGCGCAAATCCTGCCTCACGAGGCCGATGTGCGCCGCTGGCTGAGCCATGGGGGTTGGAGCCGGGACGAAATCGACGACATCGTCCAGGATGCCTACTGTCGCATCGCCGCCCTCGCGTCGATCGATCATATCCAGAATGGCAGGGCCTATCTGTTTCAGACAATCCGGAGCGTCGTAACGGATCGACTGAGGCAGGCACGGGTCGTGTCGATCGCGCGCACGACGGAATTGGCGACGTTGGACGTCTTAGATCATGCACCCTCCGCAGAAAGGGTCGTGGCTGGCCGACTTGAGCTTCGCAGGGTCCAGGCTGTTATCCAGTCTTTGCCAGAGCGGTGCAGCACGATATTCATGATGCGCCGGGTCGATGGACTATCCCAGCGTGAGATCGCCAGACGGCTCGGCGTGACCGAAAATGTGGTGGAGGCTCAGGCGGCGCGGGGATTGCGTTTGATCCTGACCGCCCTCACCCGGGATGACGGAGCAGAAGAGGCGGCCAACCGCACAGAACCTGATGTCAGACGCACAAGCCGCAAGAGAGATTGATGATGAAGCGGCCCTCTGGGCCGTGCGGACCGATGCGCGAGACCTTGGATCTTCGACGGACCCTGAGCTTAGAGCTTGGCTGGCGGGCGATTCCCGCCGAGTGGGCGCATACCTCCGCGCCCAGGCCGCCCTCAGCCTCGTAGATCGGGCGCGGGCGCTGCCGCTGACCGACCTGCAGCCGGAAAAGAGCGCGCGTAGCCTCCCAAGACGGGCCTTGTTGGCTTGGGGCGGCGGAGCGCTCGCCGCAGCCATCGGTGGAACGACCGTCTTTCTGAACCTGGGCCAGGAACAGTACAGCACCGGCCTTGGCGAAGTTCGACGGGCGCCTCTGATCGACGGCACCCAGATCGTTTTGAACACCGATAGCGCTCTCAAAGTCCGGTTCACCTCTCGCCGACGACACATCGAAATCCTGCGCGGCGAGGCCTGGTTCGATGTCGCTCACGATCCCACGCGTCCGTTCGTCGTTCGGTCCGGCGCCGCACGTTTCCAGGTCCTGGGCACCGCCTTCAGTGTCCGCCAGCAGAAAGGTCGAACCGATCTTCAGGTCACCGATGGAACGGTTGAGGCGTGGCGGATCAATGACGAAGGTCGCGCCAAGGTCCCCGCAGGTCACCGTGTTTCGGTGACGGACGACGCTGAGGCGCTTCTCGTCCGTTCAGACCCTGGCGCGATCCGCCGGAGCCTGGCCTGGCGGCAGGGCGAGGTCGTCCTGGACGGAGAAACGCTCGCCGAGGCCGCTACGGAGTTCAACCGCTACAACGCCCTCAAGATCGTGGTGGAGACTCCCGAACTTGGCCAGGAGCAACTCGTTGGCCTGTTCAGCACCAATGATCCTGAGGCTTTTGTCGCCTCCGTCGTCACCCTGCTCGGGGCGGAGGCGCGGCATGAAGACGGCGCTCTGCGTCTGCGGCGCCCATGATCATGCTTCAGCTTCCGAGGTCTGATTAATTTTCGAGCGAAACGGCCGAATGCGGCCGGGACGCCCCCACAAGCCCCGGAACGGGGTTCTAGCAACGTCCTCCCCCTGACGCCGGATGAAGCCGGCTCAAGCCAAGGGGGACAATATGAACACAAAATCGAAGACGATGACGGCCTGGCGCAGGCGGCTTTTCTGCGCCTGCGCGGTTGGCGCGATGCTGACCTGCGCCCCCGCCTGGGCGCAGGCGCAGCCATTCCAAGTGGCCGCTCAGCCGGCGGCCTCCGGTATCGCCGAATTCGCCCGCCAGGCCGGTGTTCAGATCCTCGTGGCGGCCGACGAGGTTCGCCACAAGCAGACCCGAAGCGTCCAGGGCGAACTGCCGGTGCGCAAGGCCCTCGAGGGCCTTCTGGCCGGCACCAACCTTGTGGTCCTCGCCGATGACGGCCGCACGATCACCCTGGGCCCTGCGCCGACCCCCCTCATCCGCACGGCATGGCAGTCCGCAGCCCCGCCCATCCAGACGGCGCAAGCCGCCCCGTTTCCGGCTGCGCCAATGGAGGTGGAGATCGGCGAGGTGCTTGTGACGGGCTCGCGCCTGCAGGTCACCGGCTTCCAGGCCCCAACCCCGGTGACCACCGTGGGCGCCGCCGAGATCGAGCAACGCGCAGCCGCCAGTGTCTTCGAAATTGTCCGGGACATTCCGAGCTTTCGGGGCTCAAGCGGACCCAGCGTGAACTCGACGGGCGCTCAGAACGCCTCCAAGGCCAACCTCGATCTGCGCGGCCTGGGCGGCCAGCGGACCTTGGTCATGCTCAACGGACGCCGCCACGTGCCGGACGGCCAGACAGGGCTTTTCGACACGAACCTGATTCCAACCAGCCTGATCGAGCGGGTGGAGATCGTTACAGGCGGCGCCTCTGCGGCCTATGGCTCCGACGCGGTGGCTGGGGTGGTCAACTTCATCCTGCGCAACCGGATGGAGGGCTTCGACGTCAACCTCCAGTACGGCGTCTCGCAGGAGGGCGACAATGTAGAGGTCAACGGATCCACCGCCTGGGGGACCTCGTTCGCCGACGGACGCGGCCACTTCATCATCGGCGGCGACTTTACACTCAACAATGGCTCCGGCCTGATGGATTCCCGGGACTGGGGCGAAAGCTACCCCGGCGTGATGTCCTTGCCGGCCAACCGTCCCGCCGGGCTGCCCGCCACCATCATCTCCAACAACGTCTTCACCTCGGCCTACAATTCCAACGGCCTGGTCCCGTCAGGGCCGCTGCGTGGCACAGCCTGGAACGCCGACGGCGGAATCTATCAGTACCAGTATGGATCGATCATCGGGAACACCGAGATGATCGGCGGCACGATCGATAGCTGGGAGAATCCGGACCAACGTCTGCGCCCCGCCTATGATCGGAGCGCCGCCCTGGCGCGGGCCGAGTACGAACTGACCCCGGAGATCAACGCCTTCGCTCAGCTCCACTACGGCAACCTTCTGACCTACGGACAGTCGTTCGGCGCGCGCATTCCCAACTACAACAACTACCCGGTCTTGATCACCAACCCTTTCCTGCCGGCTTCCGTGGTTGCGTCCATGCAGGCCGCCGGGGTCGATCGTATTCCCTACAGCGCCACACGGCGCGACGATGTGGGATCGATCCGGTCGCGGAACCGGACAGAGAGTCTGCAGGCCGACTTCGGCCTGGACGGAAAGGTGTTCAGCGATTGGAACTGGGATGTGGGCGTGGGGCTCGGGCGGGCGACGTTCAATCCAAACCTCAGCGGCACGCCCCGCACAGCGGACTTTTTCCAGGCCGCCTATGTGGTGACCGGCCCCGACGGCCAACCGGCCTGCGGACCCGTTGAAACCAATCCCCACTTCAACGCTCAACGGCCGGAAGAACGCGCCAAGTGGATCGCCAACCTGTCCCCCGGCTGCGTGCCCTACAATATCTTCGGCGCCAATGTGGAGGAGAACCAGGCTGCGCTGGCCTACTTCAACTCCGCCTCGCAGCAGAAGAATGACCTGCGCCAGTACACAGTCCAGGCCAACCTCGCCGGGGAGGCGTTCGATCTTCCGGCCGGGCCCGTGGCCATCGCCACCGGTTTCGAATGGCGCAAGGACACGGCCGACGTGAACGGCTGCCCCGACTGCAAGCGGGGTGCGCTCATGAACCAGAACTACCCCACCTACACCGGCGAGATTGAGGTGAAGGAGGTCTATCTTGAGGGCGGCGTTCCGATCCTGCGGGACCTGCCCTTCGCCCAGTCTCTGGACCTGAACGGCGCGGTTCGGCGGACCAACTATTCCACCTCCGGTTCGGTGACGACCTGGAAAGGGGGCGCAACCTGGGAGCCTGTTGAAGCACTACGCCTCCGCTTCACCAAGTCACGGGACATTCGCGCGCCCAATATCAACGAGCTGTTCAACCCCGGGTCGGAAGGCAACCCGAACGTGGTCAACAGGGTCACGGGCCGGTCAGGCTTCACCAAGAGCAATACGGTGGGCAACGACCAGCTCGTCCCGGAAACCGCCGACACCACGACGATCGGCCTGGTGATCCAGCCGACATGGGAGTGGGCGTCCGGCTTCCGCGCCTCCATCGACTACTACGACATTGAGATCCGGGACGTGATCGCCACCCTCGGCGTTCAAGAGATCCTCGACCGCCTGCTGGTGGGCGGTGACCAGTCCTATGCCCGCTTCGTTGAACTCGACCCCAGCAGCCCTATCGGCGTCGCGCGGGTCAACGTGCCTCAGCTCAATCTCAACGCCCTGAAGACCAACGGGGTGGATATCGAGATGGTCTATCGGGCTCCGCTCGATAACTTCGACCTGCCGGGAAACCTGACATTCCGGGCGCTGGGCACCTGGGTGGATGACCTGAGGACGATCGCAGGGACCCAGGACACCGACAATGCCGGGGCGACGATCCCCACCTGGTCTTGGAACGGCCAGGCGACCTACACCCTGGACCGCCTGACCGCCAACCTGATGGTCCGCTACACCAGCACGATCAAGTACAACGTCAATCTGGTGGGTCCAGAAGACCCGAACTACAACCCCGCCGCGTCCAACAGCGTCAACAAGAACGTCTGGCCCGAGGCGGTCTATTGGAACACCAGCCTGCGCTACCAGGTCGTCGATCGGCCGGGCCGGCAGATCCAGGCCTTTCTCAACATCGACAACCTGTTCGACAAGGACCCGCCGATCGTGGCGATCAGCCTTGGCGGCTCTCCCTATGACCTGGTCGGCCGCGCCTTCAAGGCCGGTGTGCGGATGAGCTTCTAGATGTCGCCCCCCTTCCCCAACCAAGGACTCTGCATCGTGATCAGACACGCCATCCTCGCGGCCGCCGTCGCTGCCCTGGCAGGGCCTGCCCTGGCCCAGGGGCCCACGCCCCTGCGGGCTACCCCCGATGTTCACCTCCGTTCGACGCCGGAAACCGTGCTCAGGGGCTCGATCTCCGCGACCCGGCCGCCAGTCCTGAGGATCACGTCAGGCCAGACTGTCCGCATTGACACCGTCTCCCATGGCGGTCTGACGGATGATCCGGTCGCCTACTTCGCCCAGGCCGGCATTTCGGCCGATGAGGTTCTCCAAGACGTGAAGGACATTGCTGCGGTGAGCAGCGGCGAAGGTTGGCGGGGCCACGTCCTGACCGGACCGATCTATGTCGAGGGCGCCGAGCCTGGAGACATGCTTGAGATCCGGATCATCGATCTGGAGCACCGCGTGCCTTACGGGGTCAACAGCCCCGGAACCGGCGGCGTAGCGCCCGGCCTCTTGACCGAACAGGTCCAGAAGATCCTGAAATTCGATCTCGAGCGGAAAGTCGCCCTCTTCTCTCCTGAAATCGAAGTGCCGCTCGGCCCGTTTCTAGGGATCATGGCTGTGGCGCCCGACCCCGCCATCGGCACTGTGGGCTCCCGAGCGCCGGGGATTTTCGGCGGAAACATGGACCTCAAGCGGCTGACCGTCGGCTCCACCCTCTATCTGCCAGTCCTGAATCCCGGAGCCCTGTTCTACACTGGCGACGCTCACGCCGCCCAGGGCGACGGGGAGGTCTCCGGCAACGCCATTGAAGCCTCGCTGACCGGCACGCTCCAGTTCATCGTCCACAAAGGCAAGGGCGCTGAAATGCCGGCGCCCTTCGCGGAGGATGCGGAAAACTACTATGTCATGGGTCTGGACGAAGACCTCGACAACGCCATGCGGAAGTCGGTGGAGAACACCGTAGCCTTCCTGCAATCACACGCCGGCATCCCCAAGGCCGACGCCTATTCTATCTCCAGCATCGCCGTCGACTTTGCCGTCGCCGAGGCGGTGGACGGCGTAGAGATCATCTATGGGACGGTGCCGAAGAAGCTGTTCCTGAAAACCGTGCCCTACTGGGCCGATTAGAATGACAGGGGCGGCGCTCCCCAGCGTCGTCCCTACCCTTCCAAGCCGCTCTGCCGCTTGGCGGCGGTGACGGTGTTCTGCAGCAGGCAGGCGACGGTCATCAGGCCGACGCCGCCGGGCACAGGCGTGATCCAGCCGGCCACCTCGCGGGCCTCCTTGAAGGCCACATCGCCCACCAGCTTGGTCTTGCCGGCGGCGGCCTTTTCCGGATTGTCGAAGGGCACGCGGTTGATACCCACATCGATGACGGCCGCGCCCGGCTTGATCCAGTCGCCGCGGATCATCTGCGGCCGGCCGACGGCGGCCACGATGATGTCGGCCTGACGGCAGACCGCGGCCAGGTCCCTGGTGCGGGAATGGGCGATGGTCACCGTGCAGTCGGCCTGCAGCAGCAGCTGCGCCACTGGCCGGCCGACCAGGACAGAGCGGCCGACGACGACCGCCGACTTCCCCGTCAGATCGCCCAGGGTCTCGCGCAGCATGATCATGCAGCCGAGCGGCGTGCAGGGGGTGAGCGCCGGCTCCCCATTGGCCAGGCGGCCGGCATTGACCACGTGCAGGCCGTCCACATCCTTGTCCGGGCTGATGGCCGCCAGGGCCGCGCGCTGGTCCAGATGTCCCGGCAGGGGGAGTTGCAGCAGGATGCCGTGGATGCGGGAATCTTCATTGAGCCCGGCGATCAGCAGCAGCAGTTCGTCGATATGGGTATCGGCCGGCAGGCGGTGGGTGATCGAATGCATGCCTGCCGCCAGGGACTGCTCGCCCTTGGACTTCACATAGACCTGGCTGGCCGGGTCGTCGCCCACCACGATCACCGCCAGGCCCGGCTGAATCTCATGGTCCCGGCGCAGGCGCGCGACCTCCTCGGCCACCTCGGCGCGGACGCGTTCGGAATAGATCTTGCCGTCGATGATTTGGGCCTGGGGCATGACGACTCCTGAGGTGAGGCTGTGGCCCGCCACCTAGACCCTGGCGGCGCGCGGCGCAACGCAGTGGGCTTGCGCCCTTCAGCCGCGGCGCAGCCAGCAGGCCAGCGCCCAGGCGTGGCTGTCGCGGCTGAGCATAGTCAGGGCCTCGGCCGGGGCACGCCAGAACAGCGTATGGTCGGCCTCGATCTTCCGCTCCGGGCGCGCGGCGAGGATGTCGACGGCGAAGAAGACGCCGCGGGTGTTGTAGGCCTCGGACGCGCCATTGACGAAGAAGTGGTCGGCCAGGGTCAGGCGCCCCTTGGCCGCGACCTCCAGCCCCGTCTCCTCGACGAACTCCCGCGCCACGGCGACCTCGGCGGCCTCCCCCGGATCGATCCCGCCACCGGGCAGGTCGATGCGTACGGGGCCGTCGGCCGGCTCGACCCGGACCAGGGCCACCAGCCCGTCCCGCACGCCCACCCCGAAGGCCACGGGCCGGTCGGGATAGGCGCGGCCGGGTTCGGGAACGCCAAACTGTGGAACCTTGGCCATCAATCGATCGAGTAGAGCGCGTCGAAGGGATCGACGCGGCCGGCCACCACATCGGCCACCTTCACCGGACGCCAGCCCACCTGCGAGTCGACGCTGTCGCGCCACGCCTCGACGACGAGATCCCGCAGTTCCGAAGCCCCGGCGGCGGTCTGGGTCAGCACGAAGGCCACCCCCCGGGGATCGGCGGGCGCAAATCCGCCGGCCTTTTCCAGCGCGTAGAATGGCTCCACCTCGGCGAAGCCCGCCAGGATGTAGTCGACGGTCCGATCCTCGACCGCACAATCGCAAAGGCGAAGCGGCGCCATGGCGCCCTTGAGGTCGGCCAGGCTGACATGGGCGCGGGTGAACTCGCCTTCAAACACGCCGTGGATCCGCTCGGTGGTGTAGCCCTTGGGGTTCGGATAGTCCCCCCAGCCATTGTAGTGGACGGTGGTGTGCAGGGGCTGGGCGCCGTCGGCCACATAGTGCGACAGCGCGCCGATGGTGGTCTTCAGCAGGCCCTCCCGCAGGGCGCGGTCGGCGGCGTACCAGGCGCGGCGCCCCGGATCGGTCTCCCGCGCCTCGGCGGCGACCAGCACCCGCCAATAGGCGAAGTCGAGGGTCAGTTGCTGGTACTGGTCGACGATGGAATATTGCAGATAGCCGGCCTTCCAGCTGTCGGTTCCGGCGGCCTGGAGCTGTTTCTCGTAGTCGGCGCGGGTCGGCGGCAGCGGCGTTTCGAATTTCGGCCCGCCCATCACCAGGCCGGCGTCATCGATATCGACGAAGTGGGCCGGGTCGCGGTTGGAGTCGTGGATCTTGCCCGCGCCCTTGGAGCGGTCGGGCTCGCGGCTGAGCTCGCCAATCTCGCTGATCCCCGTGGGATCGCGCAGGAAGGCGGGAACCTCGTCCGGCAGAGCCTCCATGGCCGCCACGCCGATGATGCGGTGCCCATGGCCGCCCCAGGCCAGGGCGTGGGCGGGGGCCATGACGGCCAGGGCCGCCAGCACCAGAGGAAGCGTCGCGATCCGCATCTGGAAAAACTCCTAGTCTTTGATCGGCAGGGCCGCCTCCACCCGCGCGATCCAGGCCTGCACCCTGGGATAGCGCGAAAGGTCGAAACCGCCCTCGCCGGCCAGCCGGGTATAGGCGACCAGGGCGACATCGGCGAGACTGAGCTGTTCGCCAACCAGAAAAGTCCCCGCCGCCAGGGCGTCTTCCAGCCGCTGCAGGGCCGCAGCGCCCCGCTCCACCAGCCGCGGCTCGAGGCTCTCGACAGACCTGCCCTCATAGCGGACCCGGAAACGGGCGACCGCCACATAGGGCTCGTGGCTGTACTGCTCCCAGAACATCCACTCCAGCATCCGGGCGCGGGCATAGGCGTCGGCCGGGATCAGGTCCGAGCCTTCGGCCAGGTGCAGGAGGATGGCGTTGGACTGGGCCAGGGGCCGGCCGTCCGGCAGAATCACCACCGGAACCTGGCCGGCCGGATTGATCGCCAGGAACTGCGGGGTGCGGGTCTCGCCCTTCAGCAGGTCGATCTCGACCCACTCATAGTCGAGACCCAGCCGCTCCGAGGTCCACTTCACCTTCAGGCAATTGTCCGAGATGGAATCCCCATAGATTCTAAGGCCCACGGCCCGTCTCCCTGACTGCTCGCAAGACTGGTGATATCTGACCTGTTGCAGGCGCCAAGCCTGTTTGACTCCCTGCGCCACGGGAAGATCTCAATTGAACGGGTTGCGAGCCCGGGCTTTGCCAGCTACCCACTGGCCACCAGCTTCACGACGCAGGATGACGCCGCCATGCGACGCCGCCTCGCCGCCCTGGCGGCTCTACCCTTCCTGGCCCTGGCCTCCAGCACCCAGGCCGCGACCAGCGACCCGATCGGCGATCTGATCGTGGGCGCGATGACCGGGGGACTCCCCGGCACGCCAGCCTACCGAATGCGCGCCTCGCTTTACCATGCCGGCGCCGCGGGCGTCGGCGCCCTGGACTCCCTGGGCTGCAAGGTGGTCGCCATGCGCACCGCCGCCATCGACAAGAGCCTCATCCCCCGCCGCACCGTGCTGTTCATCAAGGAGACCGTCGGCCTGCCGATGCCCGATGGCGGCGTCCACGACGGCTACTGGTACGCCTCTGACGTCGGCGGCTCGATCAAGGGCGAAAAGATCGACCTCTTTACCGGCCATGGACGGTCCTCCATGAAGCCGATGATGCCCCTGAACCTGTCGGAGCTGACCGTCACCAAGGTTGGCGAGTTCAAGGGCTGCCCCCCGGCCAAATAGGCCAAGGGGCGCTCGGACCTCAGGTCTCGACGAAGGCCTTTTCCAGGACGAAGTCGCCGGGTTTGGCGATGGAGCCCTCCTCGAAGCCGCGCTCGATGAGCATGGTCTTTAGGTCGGCGAGCACGCCCGGCCCCCCGCAGAGCATCAGGCGGTCCACGGCCGGATCCAGCGGCGGGACGCCCAGGTCTTCGAACAGCTTGCCCGAGGCGATCAGATCGGTGATCCGCCCCTGGGTCTTGAACGGCTCCCGCGTGACGGTGGGGTAGTAGCGCAGCTTGTCGCCGATAACCTCGGACAGGATCTCGTCCTTGGCCAGGTCTTCCTCGAACAGCTCGCGATAGTTCAGGTCGGCCACATTGCGCACCGTGTGGGTGACGATCGCCTCCTCGAACCGCTCATAGACCTCGGGGTCGCGGGCCAGCGACAGCCACGGGGCCAGGCCGGTGCCGGTGCCGAGCATATAGAGGCGCTTGCCGGGCTTCAGGCCGTCCAGCACCAGGGTGCCGGTGGGTTTGCGGCCGATCAGCACCTGGTCGCCCACCTTGATCTTCTGCAGGCGCGAGGTCAGCGGGCCGTCGGGCACCTTGATGGAATAGAATTCCAGCTCCTCGTGCCAGGCGGGGCTGGCGATGGAATAGGCGCGCAGCAGCGGCTTGCCGTCCACTTCCAGGCCGACCATCACGAACTGGCCGCTGGAGAACCGCAGGGAGGGGTCGCGGGTGGTGCGGAACGAGAACAGGCTGTCGGTCCAGTGCTGGACCCAGGTCACGGTTTCCAGGTTGAAGGCCCCGGCCTTCTTCGGGGCCGGCGCGGCCACGGTCACGTCAGTCATCAGGTCGTCTCTCTGTTTCGATCCGGCTGAGCCAGCCAGGTCGGAAAGGGCTCTGGCGAAAGTCAGATGTCGCCGCCGACATTGGTCGACCCGCCGGCGGTCGTGGTGATCCCCGGCGCGCGGGCGACATGTATGCCGCATTCGCTCTTTTGCGAACCCTGCCAGCGGCCGGCGCGGACATCCTGTCCGTCTTCGACCGGCGAGGTGCACGGCCAGCAGCCGATCGAGGGAAACCCTTGCGCCACCAGGGGATGGGCCGGCAGGTCGTGGGCCAGGACGTAGGCGTCCAGGTCTTCCTTGCCCCAGTTGGCCAAGGGATTGAACTTCACATGCGGATCGGCCTCCTCGACCACCCGCAGGGACAGGCGGTCGCCCCCGTGGAAGCGCTTGCGGCCAGTGATCCAGGCGTCGAATTCGCCGAGCGCCCGGTCCAGCGGCAGGACCTTGCGGATATGGCAGCAGCCGTCCACGTCGGTCTTCCACAGCTTGGCGTCAGGGTCGGCCACAGCCAGGTCCTGATAGTGCGGACGCAGGTCGCGCACGTCGGTCAGGCCTAGCTGAGCGGCCAGGTTGCGGCGATAGTCCAGGGTCTGGCCAAAGAGCATGCCGGTGTCCAGGAACAGGATCGGGATGTCCTTGCTGACCTGGGCGGCCAGGTGCAGCAGCACAGCCGACTCCGCCCCGAACGACGAGACCATGGCCAGCTTGTCGCCAAACTCGCGATGCGCCGCGGCGATGATTTCGGTCGGCTCGGCGTGGCGCAGTTCGGCGTCGAGCCGGTCTGCGATCGATGGCCGATCAGTCTGATCATAGGCCATGGTCACCCTCCTTCGCGCTCCAGAAAGGCCGGCGCACGGGCGTCGGCGGCGCGCTGATAAACGTGGCGATGCCGGCTCACGGCCTGGGCCCAGATGTCCGGGGTCGAGCCGTCCGACGGCTCGAAGGCGTTGAAGCCGCAGCGGACCATGAAGCCCGCCTGCTCCCGGAAGACATCGCCCACGGCGCGGACCTCGCCGGCATAGTCCAGCCGTTCGCGCAACAGCCGCGCCGAGGTGAAGCCCCGGCCGTCGCGGAACTTGGGGAAGGCGACGGCCACCACGGAGATCCGCGGCAGGTCATAGGCGAGGGCCTCGACCTCCTCGTCCGGCTCCAGGCGCACGCCTACGGCGCGGCCCTCGGCCAGCAGGCGTTCGCCCTCGGCCTGGAAGCGGGTGAACGAGATGATCACGTCGCCGAGCGGCAGCCCTTCGTCGTCGGCGACGGCGGTGAAGGGGTCGTTGGCCAGGACGAACCGGCCGGCGTCGAGCTTAATGAGCGTCGGCATAGACGGCCTCCTTGAAGGGTTCGACGCCGGTGCGGCGATAGGTGTCCAGGAAGCGTTCGCCGTCCCGGCGTTCGCGCAGATAGACCTCGACCAGGGTGTCGATGGCCGCGGCCACCTTGTCGTAAGGCAGGGCCGGGCCGAGCATCTTGCCCACCGAGGCGTCCTCGGCGCCGGAGCCCCCCAGGGTGAGCTGGTAGAACTCCTCGCCCTTCTTATCGACGCCCAGGATGCCGATGTGGCCCACATGGTGGTGGCCGCAGGCGTTGATGCAGCCGCTGATCTTGATCTTCAGCTCACCGATGGCCTCGGCCTTCTCCTGGTCGGCGAAGGTCTGGGCGATCTGCTGGGCGACCGGAATGGCCCGGGCGTTGGCGAGCGCGCAATAGTCCAGCCCCGGGCAGGCGATGATGTCGGAGATCAGGTTCACATTGGCGCTGGCCAGACCCACGGCCTGCAGCCGGGCGAACACCTCGGGCATGTCGTCCAGCCGGATGTGCGGCAGGACGAGGTTCTGCTCGTGGGTCACACGGATGTCGTCCTGGCCGAAACGCTCGGCCAGGTCGGCGACCACGTCCATCTGGTCGGAGGTCGCATCGCCCGGGGTCTCGCCCACGGTCTTCAGCGAGATCTCGACAATGGCGTAACCCGCCTTCTTGTGGGTCCGCAGATTGTTGCGGGCGAAGCGGGCCAGGGCCGGATCGGCGGCCTTGGCCGCCTCGAAGGTCTCCGACACCGCCGGCAGGGCTTCGAACGCGGTCTTGGCGAAGGCGCCGCGGATACGGGCCAGCTCGGTGTCGGGCAGGTCGCCCTCGGGACCGATCTTGGCCCATTCCTCGGCCACCTGGCGGGCGAACTCCTCGGCGCCGAGGGCGGCCACCAGGATCTTGATCCGGGCCTTGTAGAGATTGTCCCGGCGGCCGTGGCGGTTATAGACCCGCAGGATCGCCTCCAGGTACGAGAACAGCCGGTTGGCCGGCAGGAACTCGGTAATGGTCGGGCCCACATAGGGGGTGCGGCCCAGGCCGCCGCCGACGATCACCTCGAAGCCCAGCTGGCCGTCGCGGCCGCGGCGGATCATCAGGCCGATATCGTGGACCTTGGCCGCCGTCCGGTCCTTGGGCGCCGCGGTGATGGCGATCTTGAACTTGCGCGGCAGGAACGAGAATTCCGGGTGCAGGCTCGACCACTGACGGATCGCCTCGGACCAGACCCGGGGATCGTCCAGCTCCTCGACCGTGGCGCCGGCATAGGGGTCGGAGGTCACATTGCGGATGCAGTTGCCGCTGGTCTGGATGGCGTGCATGTCCACCTCGGCCAGGTGGTCGAGGATGTCGGGGGTGTCCCGCAGCTTGATCCAGTGGAACTGCAGGTTCTGGCGGGTGGTGAAGTGGCCATAGCCGCGGTCATAGGTGCGGCCGATATAGGCCAGCTTGCGCATCTGGCGGGAATTCAGCGAGCCATAGGGCACGGCGATCCGCAGCATGTAGGCGTGCAGCTGCAGATAGAGGCCGTTCATCAGGCGCAGGGGCTTGAACTGATCCTCGCTCAGCTCGCCGGCCAGGCGGCGGCCCACCTGTTCGCGGAATTCGCGCGAGCGGTCGGCGACGATCTCTTTGTCGAGGGTGTCGTACTGGTACATCCCGCGCCTCCTTACTTACGCTTGATCAGGTTGACGCGACCGCTGGAGCGGGCGGCGCCGTCGGCGTGCATCAGCGCCTCGATCATCTCGCCGCCCTCGGCCTGCTTGCCATGGGTCGGATGGTTGGTGGGACCCAGTGCCCGGATGCGCTCGCGATAGCTGAGCGGCGCCCAGAGGCCGTCCGATTCCATCAGGTCGATCAGATAGGGGTCGATCACGACAGTGGGTTGCGACTTGGCCTGGCCCTCGGCGAGCTCGGCGGCGGCGGCGTCGTCAAACAGGTCGGCGTCGGCGAAACGCTCGACCCACTTGCCGGCCTTCCAGAAGACGACATCGCCGTCGATCAGGCGGTTGGCGGTCAGGGCCTTCATCTCACTTGCCTCCCAGCTCGACGGCGCGAGCCTCAATCTGAGTCATCTGGCCGGGTTCGCCGGCCCCAGCCTCACCTGCCATGGCCAGAGCCATCGATTCGCCGACGATCAGAAGCGCCGGGCCTTTCAGATCCGCCGCGGCGTCGGCCAGGCCGGAGAGGCTGGTGACGATTCGGCGCTCATCGGCCCGGCTGGCGTTCTCGACTATAAGCGCCGGCGTGGCCGGGTTACGGCCGGCCTGTGTCAACCTGCGGGCGATGCCTGCGGCGGTGGACACGCCCATATAGATGACCACCGTCTGGTTCGGCTTGGCCAGGCTCTCCCAGTCCAGATCCGGCTCCTCGCCCTTGGCCGCGTGGCCGGTGACGAAGGTCACGGCCTGGGCCAGGCCCCGATGGGTCAAGGGCGCGCCCGCGCCGGCGCCCGCCGCCAGGGCCGCCGTGACACCGGGCACGACCAGGCATTCCACGCCCGCCTCGCGGCAGGCCTCGAGCTCTTCGCCCCCACGGCCGAAGATAAAGGGATCGCCGCCCTTCAGCCGCACCACCTTCAGCCCCTGCAGGGCGAAGGCCACCAGCATCCTGTTGATCTCGTCCTGGGCGTAGGAGTGGCGCGACTTGCGCTTGGCCACGCTGATCTTCTGGGCGGCGGCCGGCGCCAGGTCGAGGATCTCGTCGGAGACCAGGCCGTCATGGACCACCACATCGGCGCCCTGCAGCGCCTTCAGCGCCTTGAGGGTCAAGAGCTCGGGGTCGCCGGGGCCGGCGCCCACCAGCCAGACCTGGCCGGCCGGGCGCGTGGCCGCGCCATCCAGCACCACCAGGCGGCCGTTCCGCTTCGATTGTCGCTCGCCAGGAGCCATGGGTTTAGCTTCTCTAATACGCATTGCCCTGGAATGGCGGCGGGGCGGACCTTGGCCCGCCCCGCTTCCATCCGCCGACGAAAGGGCCGATACATCGCCGGATGCTTGCAAACTGGGGAAATACGCCCCACTTCGCAACCCAAGGAGTTCTGCCCGGGGGTTCAGGAAAACTCATGGAACGACAGGCCGACCGCGCCGGTGATCGCCGCCGCCTGCCGCCGCTGAACGCCCTGCGCGCCTTCGAGGCCGCGGCGCGCCATCTGAACTTCAGCCGCGCCGCCGAAGAACTTTCGGTGACGCCGGGCGCCGTGAGCCAGCAGATTCAGAACCTTGAGGACTATGTGGGCGCCGCGCTCTTCAAGCGGACCCACAAGGGCCTGCTGCTGACCGATGCGGCCCAGACCGCCCTGCCCGCCCTGCGCGAGGCCTTCGACCGCCTGGCCGAGGCCGCCTCCCTGCTGACCGCCCCGGTCGATGGCCGTCGCCTGACCATCACCGCCGCCCCCTCCTTCGCCGCCAAGTGGCTGGTGCCCCGGCTGGGCAAGTTCGAGGAGGCCCATCCCCAGGTCGATGTCTGGCTGTCGGCCGGCATGGAGCTGGTGGATCTCAGCGCCGGCGAGGTGGACCTGGCGATCCGCTATGGCTCGGGCCGCTATCCGGGCCTGGAGGTCACCTCATTGATGAGCGAGACGGTATTGGCCGTGGCCAGCCCGGACCTTCTGGCCCGCACGCCGCTGAACGATCCGTCGGACCTGCTCAACCACATTCTGCTGCATGACGGCTCGGCCGAGCTGGACGCCTCCTGCCCCGACTGGGCCATGTGGCTGGCGGCCCGGGGCCTGAAGACCGTGGACGGCTCCCGCGGCCCGCGGTTCAACCAGTCGAGCCTGGTGATCGAGGCCGCCGTCAACGGCCGCGGCGTGGCGCTCGCCAAGCGCACCCTGGCCCAGGCCGACCTGGAGGCGGGCCGCTTGGTGGCGCCATTACAGATCGCCACGGCGGTGGACTTCGCCTATTACCTCGTCCATCCCAAGGCCAAGGGCCGGCTACCGCAGGTCAAGGCGTTCGTCGCCTGGATCACCGCCGAGGCCGAGGCCCACGAGGCCGCCCTGCGCGCCATAGACAACGGGGCCGGCATCTAGCGATGGCGCCGGCGCCCTGCGACTACAGTCCCGAATGCTGCCGAGTTTTGAATGCTAGTTGAGATCGACGACCACAAGGCGCCCGCCGACTGCACCACCATGACCGAGGTCCGTCAGGGGGTCGACGCCCTGGACCGCGCCCTGGTCAAGCTGCTGGCCGAGCGTCAGGGCTTCATGGACGCCGCGGCCCGCATCAAGCCCCACCGCGGGGTGGTGCGCGACGAGGCCCGAATCGAGGACGTGGTGGCCAAGGTGCGCGCCGCCGCCCGAGAGGCCGGCCTTTCCGAAGCCATCGCCGAGCCCGTCTGGCGCACCCTGGTGGACCGCTGCATCGCCTATGAGTTCGGCTCCTGGGACAGGAACCGCACACCCGACGGCGACCCGCTGGCCTGAGGCTCAACGCCGGGCGGTCGGCGTCTTCAGGGACTGCAGCATCAGTTCGTGGACATAGGCCGCCACATCGGCCAGGGCGGCGTCCAGGGCGTCGCGCACGGCCGGCAGACGCCCCTCCCCCGCGGCTTCGGCCGCCTCGCAGGCCTGGGCCAGATCCTGCGCGCCAATGCCCCGGGCGGTCCCCTTGATGGTGTGGACGGCGTCGCGCCAGCCGTCGGCCCCGGGGGTCAACAGAGGCGCCCAGAGCCCCGCCTGCTGACGGAACAACTCCAGCACCTCGTGGACCACGACAAGGTCGCCGGCGGCGTAGGATTCCAGATAGGCGAAGTCCACCGCCCCGGTCAGATCACGCCGCGCCATCTTTCTCTCCGTCGCCCGCTTGCCAAGGCCCAAAATCTGGCTATGTTCCGCGCCCTCGCCGAGACCCCAGATACGGGCCGTCGCGACGGGTGCATAGCTCAGTTGGTAGAGCAGCTGACTCTTAATCAGCGGGTCGTAGGTTCGAATCCTACTGCACCCACCATATCTTTCTTTGAGTTTTGGTGATCCAGGGGCGGCGCTTCGCAAGCGCCCCCTCGTAGCCCCGCCGGTGAAACGGCGACCGGCGCGATCCGCCTGGCCTTGGGCCGTCCCTGAACGACGAACTTGATCGGGCGCAAGGCGCGTTTGCGCCGGAAGCCTAGCCTTTTCTCAGGACGTTTGAGGAGGTGGTCATGCAGCGGTTGAAGGGAAAGGTGGCGGTCGTCACGGGGGCGGCGGTGGGTCTGGGCCACGCCATTGCGCTCCGCATGGCCGAAGAAGGCGCGTCGGTGGCCGTAACCGACGTGCGCGCCGCCGAAGCCGCCCGGTTCGCGAACGAGCTGACCGAGCGGGGGCTCATCGCTGGCGCATGGCCGCTGGACGTCACCCGCGAAGCCGAGGTGCAGCGCGTCCTGGCCGAGGTCGTCGAGCGCTTCGGCAGGCTCGACATCCTGGTCAATAACGCCGGCGTGGCCGGGGCGAGCAAGCCCACCGACCAGCTCACCGAAGCCGAGTGGGACTTCGTTCAGGCGGTCAACGTCAAGGGCGTGTTTTTCGCCACCAAGCACGCCATCCCCCACCTGCGACGGGCGCAGGGCGGCAGCATCATCAATCTGAGTTCGATCTATGGGCTGGTGGGCGGCGCTGATGTTCCGGCCTACCACGCCTCCAAGGGCGCCGTCCGGCTGATGTCCAAGACCGACGCCCTCCTCTATGCGGCGGAGAATATCCGGGTGAATTCGGTGCATCCGGGATTCATCTGGACGCCGATGGTCGAGGGCTATCTTCAGGACGCGCCGGATCAGATCGAAGCCCGCAAGGCGCTCGACGCCCTGCATCCCCTGGGCCATGTGGGCGAGCCCGACGACATCGCCTGGGCCTGCGTCTACCTGGCGTCGGACGAGGCGAAGTTCGTCACCGGCTCCGAACTGGTGGTCGATGGCGGCTATACGGCGCGCTAAGGCGCTCCCCTAGACGTGAAACCCCGACCTTGCCGTCGAACGCGCTCGAACTCCCGGATCTAGAACATGACGCCTCAGCCCGGCCGGGCTGAGGCGATCCGGCATCCCGCGGGGCGCCGGGCCTGATCTAGTGGGCGAGAAGCAGGGAGGTCGGGGGATCGCTCAGGATCTCCTCGCTCACGCCGCCCAGGATGAATTCCTGCAATCGAGGCCGCCCATAGATCCCCATCACCAGGAGGTCGGCGTCGAGGGCCGCCACGTGCCGCCGGATGACGTCGGACGCCGCCAGGTCGTCGCTGCGATCGACGATCACTTCGACTGGGCGGCCGTGCCGTTCGAAGTGCCGCTGAAGGAGGTGCTCGGGCCCGTCGTCCCCGTGCGGGGAGACCTTCAGCACGCGAACATCCTCGGCCGCGGCGATCAACGGCCAAGCGTCCCTGAGGGCGCGCGCCGACTCCCGCGTGCCCTTCCACGCCACCAGGACTCGCCGGCCGACGGTGGCTTTCACGTCTTCCCGCGGAACCAGCACGGGACCGCAGCTGGCCAGCGCCAGGGCCGCCGCGCTGAGGCGGTGGATCCCATAGGCCGGCGTCGCGCTGGCCGGAAAGATGGTCAGATCAAAATGGCGCGCCAGTTTGATCATCGGCTCTGAGCGCTCGCCTGGGAGGGTCAGCCATTCAGAGTTCAGGGCTGCGGCGGCGGCCGTCGCCTCGAAGGCGAGGCGGGCCTCTTCAGACGCCTGCAAGACCGCGTCGGCATGCTCCTTGACCAGCCGGTCGATCTGCTCCGGCGGCATGTAGGCGAAGCTCTCGACGCTGGCATAGTTGTCGAGCAGGCTGGACTCCAGGAACACGCCCGTAAGATCAGCGCTGAAGCGACGGGCGAGCTCGGCCGCAAACGTGGCCCGGGAACGGCCTCCGGGCTTCTCATCGATGTGCGCCAGTACGTCACGATAGGTCATTTCCGGCCTCCGCCAAACATGACGCCACCTTGGCTGGCCGATCGGAACGGGGCCTTGATCCTGGTCAACCGCCACCCCGCGGTTTGATCGAGCACAAGGACGCCGCGGCGGGCGGGACGCAGATTTCGGCCAGGCCTGCGCTCAGTCGCCGGGCCAGAGGAAGCCCGTCATGAAGCACGCCGTCATCATCGCCCACCCCAGCCCCGACAGCCTGACCGCGGCGTGCGGCGCGGCCTACCTGCAGGCGGCCCGCGAACTCGGCCACGAGGTCATCCTCCGCGACCTCTACCGCATGGGCTTCGATCCCTGCCTGAAGGCCTCGGAGACGCCCACGGCCGAGGGGCTGGTCTTCGGCGCCGACGTGCTCGCCGAGCGGGCGCAGCTTGCGGACGTGGACGTGTTCGCCTTTCACTATCCGCTCTGGTTCAACGGTCCGCCGGCCATATTGAAGGGCTATGTGGACCGGGTCTTCAGCATGGGGTTCGGCTACACGCCGGTCTTCGGCGGCGCCAAGCCGGCCCTGACCGGCGCCAAGCTGATCAGCTTCACCCTGTCCGGCGCGCCCGATCATTGGATCAGCGAGACCGGCGTGCTCCCTGCCCTGATGAGCCTGTTCGACAGCCATCTGGCCGCCGTCTGCGGCCTTGAGGTCGTGGATCATGTCCATGCCGGCGGGATCACGCCGGGCATCACCCGCGAGGCGGGCGAGGAGGTGCTGGCCAGGGTCAGACAAACCGTGACGCGGCGGTTCGCGGGAGTCTCGATCTAGGCCCCCGCGTGGGACGGACGCCACCGGCCGCACCCCTTGATCCAGCGCATGGCCGTCCGCGGACCCGCCGGGCGAGAAGGGGTCCCCGAAGCCGACCGGATATCGCCGATGCCCCTTCACCTCAGCTTTCACGGCGCCGCCGAATGCGTGACCGGCTCCTGCATGCGCCTGCGCGGGGCGGGCTTCGATGTGCTGATCGACTGCGGCATGTTCCAGGGTCCCAAGACCCTGAAGGCGCTGAACTACGATCCCTTCCCCTTCGACGCCGCCGGCATCGACGCCGTCCTGCTCACCCACGCCCATATCGACCACTCGGGCCTGCTGCCCAAGCTGTGGAAGGCCGGCTTTCGCGGGCGGATCTTCGCCACCGCCCCGGCCCGCGACCTCTGCCGGGTGATGCTGGCCGACGCCGGCGACATCCAGGAGCATGAGGTGCGCCAGCTCAATCGTCGCAACGCCCAGCGGGGGCTGGACCTGGTCGAGCCCATCTACACGACCGGCGACGCGGCACAGACCATGGAGCTGTTTCAGCGGATCAAGCTGGAGGAGCTCGTCGAGATCGCCCCAGGCCTGCAGGCGCGCTGGTGGAGCGCCGGCCACATGCTGGGCGCGGCCTCGATCGAGGTGCTGGCGGCGGGCGACGGCGACCCGGTGCGGCTGTTGTTCTCCGGCGATCTCGGTCCCGCCGACGAGGACTATCTCGCCGCGCCGAAGGGGCCCGCGGGCGTGGACCATCTGATCCTGGAATCGACCTATGGCGACCGCGTGCGCCCCACCCCGACGACCTCAGAGCGCCGGCGGCGCCTGGCCGAGGAGTTGGAGGCCGCCCACGCCGCCGGCGGGCCGCTGCTCGTGCCGGTCTTCGCGGTGGGCCGCGCCCAGGAGGTGCTGCTCGACCTCCTGGCGGTCATGGCCGAAGGGTCGGCTCCGGCCGGCGAGATCTTTCTCGACTCGCCCCTCGCCATCGAGGCGACCGACGTTTTCCTGCAACGGGGCTGGAACAGCGATACGGGCGAGAATCCCTACCTGCCCCTTCGCCATGCCGACCACCTCAGGTTTCTGCTTCGGCCTGACGAAAGCGATCGCCTTGAAAAGCTCGGCGACTGGCACATCATTCTGGCCGGCAGCGGCATGTGCGACGCAGGTCGGATCCGTCGTCACCTGAAGCGTCTTCTCTGGCGGCGCCAGACGACGGTGCTGCTTGCTGGCTACCAGGCGAAGGGGACGCTGGGCCGGCTGCTGCAGGATGGCGCAAGCGAGGTGCGCATCCAGGGGGCCGCCGTGCGGGTGAATGCGCGCATCCGCACCCTCGATGTGTATTCGGGCCATGCGGACGCAGAAGGACTTGCGGCCTGGGCGGCGGAGCGGCGGCCGGTCGCGGGTCAGGTCTTCCTCAACCATGGGGAGCCGGAAGCCCTGTCGGCCCTGCAGGAACGCCTGGCGGCGGCGGGCTTCGCGCGCGACCACATCCGAATTCCCGTCGTGGACCAGGGGTTCGCTCTGACGCGGGACACCGTCCTTGAGCAGAACGCGGGGTCGGCGCGGATCGCCCCCGGGCGCGCCGCCCGAGAGGACTGGCACAATGCCCGCGCCGCCTTCCTCGTGCAGCTCAACGAGACCCTCCAGGCCGCCGCCTCCGACGAGGCGCGGGAGAAGCTGCTCGAAGACCTGCAAGGCCGGCTTACGATCTGAGGCCGGGGGCCACGGCGCGCCCGCATGAGGCCCGCATGGGGAAAGACCGAAAAAGACCCGGTCCCCGGCGCCGGGCGGCGCTTTGGCGCGTTTGGGGGTGGATCGGCTTGGCCGGTCCATGATTGAAGAGACTTGCGAAGCTCTCGCAGCTTTGTCGATGGGCCACCTCGCCATAGGCCCGCCCCATGTCCGCAGAATAGGAGCTCCCCAGATGAGAAGCCTGACGATCGCCTTCGCGAGCGCCCTCGCCCTTGGCGGCCCCGCCTTCGTGCTGGCCGCCGCGCCCACCGCCAGCGCCCAGTCCGCGGCGGCGTTCGAACTCGCCCCCCTGCCCTACGCCGCCGACGCCCTGGAGCCGGTCATCGACGCCGAGACGATGAACATCCATTACGGCCGGCACCATCAGGGCTATGTGACCAATCTGAACAAGGCCGTCAGCGAGACCCCGGCGCTGCAGGGCAAGTCGCTGGAGGCTATCCTGGGCGAGGTGTCGGCCCACCCGGCGGCGGTTCGCAATAACGCCGGCGGGCACTATAATCACACCCTGTTCTGGCGGCTGATGGCGCCCCAGGGCGCCGGCGGCGAGCCGTCCGACGCCCTGTCGGCCCAGATCGAAAAGGACTTTGGGTCCCTCGACGCCTTCAAGGAGGCCTTCCAGGCCGCCGGCGCCCAGCGTTTCGGCTCAGGCTGGGCCTGGCTGGTCTGGACCGGCGACAAGCTGGCGGTGGCCAGCACGCCCAATCAGGACAATCCCCTGATGGACGACGCCGCCCAGAAGGGCGCCCCGATCATCGCCAATGATGTCTGGGAACACGCCTACTATCTGAAGCACCAGAACAACCGCGGCGCCTATCTGTCGGGCTGGTGGAGCGTGCTCAATTGGAACGAGGCCAACCGACTGTTCGCCGAGGCGACCCGGTAGAGCCTGATCCGATGACGATCTCAGGCGGCCTCTTCGGCGGTCGCCTGGGCTATCGTCGCCCCGCCAACCCAGCGGGCGAGACAGGTTCGCAGGGATTCCAGGTCGATGGGCTTGCCGACGCTATCGACCATGCCCGCCTCGCGGGTGCGGGCGACCTGCTCGGGCAGGACGTCGGCGCTCATGGCGATGATGGGGGTGCGGCTCGATGGTCCGTCCAGGGCGCGGATGGCGCGGGTGGCGGCCAGGCCATCGACGCCGGGCATATGCACGTCCATCAGGATGGCGTCATAGGTTTCTCGGCGGGCCGCCTCGATCGCTTCGCGGCCGTCAGAGGCGAGTTCGACGCTGCAGCCGAGCAGATTGAGCATCAGCACGCCCAGCTCGCGGTTCATCGGATGGTCGTCCACCAGCAGGATGCGTGCCGACATTGGGACATCAGCCTCTTCCCGCTCAGCCGGCGCCTGGACCGCCCGGGCGCGCTCAAGCGTCAGCTCCAGCCAGAAGGTCGAGCCTGCGCCCAGCTCCGATGAGGCGCCGACCTGGCCCCCCATGGTTTCGATAAGGCCCTTGCAGATCGCCAGGCCGAGGCCCGAGCCTCCATGGTTCCGGCTCACCGAGGAATCCACCTGGCTGAAGCGCTGGAAGAGGGCGGTCGCCGCATCGGCTGCGATCCCTACGCCGGTGTCCTGGACGCTGATGCGAACCTGGTCATGGCCGCCCTGCGGCGCGACCGACAGGGTGAGGGTGACCGCCCCGGCGTCGGTGAACTTCACCGCATTGTTCAGATAGTTGAGCAGCACCTGGCACAGGCGGTGATCATCGCAGACATGGGCGCCTGACAGGTCGCCCTCCACCCGCATGGCAAGGGCGAGCCCCTTGCTTCGCGCCGCGTCGGCGACGATCGCCAGGGCGTCCTCGCACACCACCCGCAGGTCGGCCGGCTTGGGATCCAGCGCGATGCGTCCGGCCTCGACCTTGGAGAAGTCCAGAATGTCGTTGACCACGGTCAGCAGGGCGATGCCCGACCGGCGGATCAGGTTGACGTGGTGCCGCGACCGGTCGGTCACGCCCTCGTCCCGTTCGAGAATCTCGGCGAAACCGATGATCGAATTCAGCGGCGTGCGGATCTCGTGGCTCATGGTCGCCAGGAAGTCGGTCTTGGCGTGGGAGGCGGCTTCCGCCCGCTCGCGGGCGCGCTGGTGGCTGACCGAGCGGCGCAGGATCAGCTCGCGCAGGCGCTGCTGGTGATTGGCCATGAGGGCGGTGAGGATGCCGGTGGTGAACACCAGGCCGAAATAGACCTGGAACAGGGACACCTGCTCCTCAAGGCTGCGGACCTCGGCCAGGACCGCCGCGCGGCCGCCGATCAGGCCGCCGGTCATCAGGATGGCGGCCGCCATCATGACGGCGAAGCTCACCGCCTGCGGCCCGGCCCGCAGGCCGATCACCGTGACGATGGGAAACATGACCAGCAGGGCGATCGGGGCCAGGGGCGTGAACACCAGGGTCATCAGGCCGCCGGCGACCATAGCCCCGACCAACCCCTCCAGATCGGGCGGGTTTGACCCGCGGCGCTTCTGACAGACGAGGAGGATGGCCGGCAGCACCATGGCCATGCCCAGGAGCTTGGCGGCGAACCGGTTGACCAGCATGCCGTGGGACACCTGGCCCTCGATCAACTGGGCGCCGACGCCCAGCAGAACGGTCGCCATCAGCAGGACAGGGGCCAGCGCCATGAAGATCAGGCGGGCGAAGCGGCCAGGCGTGGTCAGCCGCACCGCGTTGAACCGGCGGGCCAGATGGGCGACGGCGGCGGCCTCGACCACGTTCAGCAAACCATATCCGACGGCGGCGTAGAGGGGATGGCCAAAGCCAAGAATGACCGCGACCTGGAGCGCAAAGCCTGTCCCGAGACAGGCCCAGGTCCAGCGCGCCGGCAGCAGCAACAGGGCGGCGATCACAAAGGCGTTGGCCGTCCAGATCGTCCCGACGCCGGCCAGCTCGCGCAACACATTGGTCAGCCACAGATTGCCGACGTAGAGGACGCAAAGCGTCGCGGCGATGACGAGCAGGCGCTTTTGTCGCGAGATGCCTGACAAGGCCGCCCCCCTTCTGAATGGTCGGTAGGGCGCGACCCTATGCCTCAGGCTGTCAATCAAAGCTTAAGCCTAACGGGTGCGCGCCCCGTCGAATGCGTCGACCAGGGCGGGGGCCGCGGCTCAGAATCGCGGCAGGATGGGCCATGCCTTCGCCGCCGCGCCCTCCCCCATCAGCCCTCCGCGCGCGGGCTGCGCGCCTGGAGCGCGAGGGCGACCTGGCCGGCGCCTTGGCCACCTATGAAGCCGCCCTGGCGGCCGCCCCCCACGATGTGGATCTGCTGGCGGCCCTGGCCCTCATCGCCGAGCGCCTGGGCCTGATGGCCCTGGCCGAGGGGTTGTGGCGCCAGGCCTGCGCCCTGGCCCCTGACAATCTGCAGGCCCAGGATGGCCGCGCCCGGTCCCTGCGCGAGCTTGGACGGTATGACGAGGCCATCGCCGTGCTGCAGGCCGCGATCGAGGCCGATCCCACCGAGGCCCGGCTTTGGAACAGCGTCGGCGTGACGCTCAGCCAGCAGGGTCAGACGGAGACCGCGCTGACCTTCTATGACGAGGCCCTGCGGCTGGACCCGCGGCTGGCCACGGCGGCCTATAACCGCGCCTGCGCCCGGTTCGATCTCGGCGCCCTGGACGCCGCGCAAGCCGACTTCGCCATGGCCAGCAAGCTGGCCCGCAAACCGGCGGACGCCGCCATGATCACCTTCGCCGCCGCCACCCTGGCCCTGGCGCGGGGCGACCTTGAGGCCGGCTGGGAGGGCTATGAGGCCAGGCTATCGCCGCACCGGCCAAGACCGGTGGCGTTCGCGGCGCCGGGCCGGCGCTGGACGCTGAACCTGCCCCTGGCCGGCCAGCGCCTGCTGGTCTTCGCCGAGCAGGGGCTGGGCGACGAGATCCTCTTCGCCAGCCTGCTGCCGGAGGTGATCGAGGCCCTGGGCCCTGAGGGCCATCTGACCCTGGCGGTGGAGCCGCGCCTGGTGGCCCTCGTGGCGCGCAGCTTTCCCCAGGCGGAGGTCCTGCCCCACGAGACCGAGCCGGTCGGCGGCCGGGTCCGCCGCAGCGCCGGCGGTCTGGCCGACCCCAGGGCCATCGACCTCTGGGCGCCCCTGGCCTCCCTGCCCCGCCGGTTCCGGCGCGCCATCACCGACTTTCCGGCGCGCCCGGGCTTTCTCGTCCCCGATCCGCAGCGCGTGGCCCATTGGCGCCGCTGGCTGGGCGAGGGTCCGCCGAGCGTGGGGCTGACCTGGCGCAGCGGCAATCTGCTCGGCGACCGGCGGCGGCAGTATCCGCCGATGGCCTCATGGAAGCCGGTGCTCGAGGCGAGCGAAACCCGGCTGGTGAACCTGCAGTATGATGTCCAGGCCGATGAGCTGGACGCTCTGGGGGCTCTGGGCGGGCGCGCCCTGCTCAAGCCTCCGGGCCTGGACCTGAAGAACCACATCGACGACCTGGCCGCCCTCTGCACAGCCCTCGACCTGGTGGTCAGCGTCTCCAACGCCACCGGACAGCTGGCCGGCGCCTGCGGGGCGCCTACCGTGATGCTCTGCGTGCCCGCCGCCTGGCCGCGCCTGGGGCAGGACTCCTATCCCTGGCATCCGACGATCCGGCCCGTGGCGCCGCGGATCTTCGGCGAATGGGACCCCGCCATGGCGCAGGTTGCCGAGTTGGTGGCAGCGCTGACGAGGCGCCGATGAGGCGCTCTCGCCTTAAGGCCGGGGCAGCCGGCCGCTGAGGGCGCCGATGTCCTGGCGCAGAGCCGCAAGCTCGCTGCGCAGGGCGGCCAAGTCGGCGGCGTCCTCAGCATGGGCCTGCTGGCGTTCCAAGCTGGCCTGACGCAGGTCTTCCTCGATCTGCATTCGCTCGGCCTTGGCCTCGTCCTCATGCTCGCTCTGCATGGCGTTGACCACGATGCCGATGAACAGGTTGAGCATGGTGAAGGTGGTGCAGAGGATGAAGGGCACGAAGAAGGCCCAGGCATAGGGATAGACCTCCATCACCGGACGCACGATGCCCATGGACCAGCTCTCCAGGGTCATGACCTGGAACAGGGTGTAGGCCGAGGCCGGGATCGTGCCGAACCAGTCCGGGAAGGTGGCGGCGAACAGCTTGGTGGCCATGACCGAGGCCACATAGAAGATCAGCGTCATCAGCAGGATGATCGAGCCCATCCCCGGCAGGGCGCTGATCAGGGCGCCCACCACCCGCCGCAGGGACGGCACCAGGGTGATCATCCGCAGCACCCGCAGGATTCGCAGGGCCCGCAGCACCGAGAAGGCGCCGGCCGCCGGCACGAGCGCGATGGCCACGATGGCGAAGTCGAACAGGCTCCACGGATCCTTGAAGAAGGCCAGCCGGTGGACCGCAATCCGGGCGACGATCTCGGCGACGAAGATTCCGAGGATCACCCGGTCCAGCACCACCAGAACCAGGCCGAAATTGGCCATGGCCCAGGCGCTGGTCTCCAGCCCCAGGGTGATCGCATTGAGCACGATCAGCGCGGTAATGATCTTCTCGGTACGCGGCGAGGTGATCAGCGCCTTGAGCTGGTCCAAGGGGGTGGCTCCGTGGGGTTTGCAGACAGACGCCGCCATCTGCCGCAAACCTCGTCCCAACGCCAGAGGCGAGACGGCGCAGCCAAGGCCCGCCGTCTCGCCCTTGGTCAATGGGTCTCAGAAGGTGGCGCGCAGGCTCACCGTGACCCGGCGCGGTTCGCCGAAATAGCCGCCGTTGTAGAAGCCGACCCGGCGGTAATAGGTCTTGTCGAACAGGTTATCGACATTGAGCTGGGCGCTCAGACGGTCGTTGAACTTGTAGCGGGCCGTCAGGCTGGCCAGCACATAGGCGTCCTGGGCGACAGTGGCGCGCAGGGTCGGCGGCGTGGTTCCCGGCGCGCTGGTGTTGCCGGGCACAGGAATGGTGGCCAGGGTGTAGATCTCGCTCTGCCAGTTCAGCCCACCACCGATCCGCAGGCCCTCGAGCGACCCACCCAGGTCATAGGTGGTGTAGAGGCGCGCGATGTGGCGGGGGCTGAGCGTGCTGATCCGCGTGCCCGACGCATCCTCGGTATAGGCATAGGTATAGCCGCCGACCACGTTCCAGCGCGGACTGACCTTGCCGGTGACCTCGGCCTCGAAGCCCCGGGTCTCGGCCCCGCTGACGGCCACATAGGCCGAACTGCCGTCGGGCAGCACGAAGCCATCGGGGACCGACGCGTCAAGGGCGGCCAGGTTGTCCTGCTGGGCATAGAAGAGGACCGTCGAGGCCAGCAGGGCGCCGTCGAGGAATTCGCCCTTCAGGCCCAGTTCGTAGCTGGCGCCGATCACCGGGGCCAGCTGCGCGTTGTTCTTGTCCTTGTTGCTCTGCGGCTTGAACAGGTCGGAATAGCTGGCATAGGCCGAGATCTGCTGGGTCAGGTCGTAGATGACGCCCACATAGGGGGTGACGCGTTCATCGGCATAGTCGCTGCTTGTGCGCGTATAGGCGCCGGCCAGATCAAACAGATCGACCTTGGTCTCCCACCGGGTGCTGCGCGCGCCCAGGATCACCTTGAGCCGGTCGGAAGGGTTCAGCCGCGCCGCGCCGTAGATCCCGGTCTCCTTCGTGGTCGTGATCTGGGCGGGCGTGCCGTACTTCAGCAGATAGGGTTCGGGAATGCGGCCATCCCAGCTGCGGAAATCCGGAATGGTCATGGCGTAGGGACGGCGAGCCGCGTCGATCTTGTCGTTGAGCGTCACACCCTCCCGGTCGAAGCCGTTGACCCCGATCACCGCCTCGTGCTGGCGGCCAAACAGCTGGAAGGGGCCCGAGGCGAACAGGTCGAAGCCGGTCTCCTCTTCCTGATAGACGTTGTAATAGTCGGCCACGAACAGGCCCGAACCGTCCACCGGATCGGGATATCCGCCATAGCCGTAATAGAGCAGCGCCGTGGACTCGCTGTCGCGCTGGTTCAGCGTCAGACGGAGCGACCAATCGGCCGGCAGATCCTGCTGGATCATCCCATAGAGGCTGGAGCTGTTGCGGTCCCAGGAGCTCCAGTTGGCCGCCACACTGTAGGCGGGCGAAAGGTCGGTGGGCGTGCCGTCGCGGTAGAAGAGCGGCGCCGTCCCCCAGGTCGAGCCCCGGGGCGTCACCTCTAGATAGTCATACCCCACCCGAACCAGGGTGCTGGGGGTCAGGTCGGCCTCGACCACGGCCATGGCCACGGTCTTCTTCTCCTCATAGAGATCGATGTGGGATTCCTTATCCTCGAAGGCGGCCGAGACGCGCCCCCGCACGCGACCCGAGGCGGCCAGGGGGCCAGAGACGTCGGCCTCCACTCGCCCCCGGGACCAGCTGCCGGCCGTCACGGCCGCGCTGCCCTGGAATTCCCGGGTGGGCGCCTTGCGGATCAGGTTGATGGTGGCGGAAGGATCGCCGGCGCCCGTCACCAGGCCCGCGGCGCCACGGATCACCTCGATCCGCTCATAGAGCGAGGTGTCGCCCATGGCGCTGTTGCCCGACGAATAGCTGGTGGGCGCGCCGTCGAGCTGGAAATTGCTGATCGAGAAGCCCCGGGAGGTGAAGTTGACCCGGTTGGAGTCGGCCTCCTGAACCGTGATCCCCGTCGTCTGCTCCAGCACATTGGCGATGGAGGAGAGGCCGAAGTCCTGGATGCGCTCGGCGGTGATCACCGTCACCGACTGCGGCGTCTGGCGCAGGGAAAGCGGCAGCTTGGCCGCCGAGTTCGTGGCCTCAACTGCATAGCCTTCCTTCTTGCCGGTGACGATGACCCCTCGAAGGGTGGCGGCCTGGTCGTCGTCGGCCATGGCCTGGCCGCCCAGGGCCGAACTGGCCAGGAGCGCCAGGAGCAGCGCGCTGGAGCCTGGTCGGTTTGAAATCGAACTGCGCACGGATCTTATCCCTACTGAAGCGCCCCCCGGGGCGCGGTTGGAGGTGCGGATAAGCCGGCTCGCTCTAAGTTGCAAACGATTCTTAGTAGCACGATACGGCCAGGACCTGCCCCTGCGGCGCCCTTCCCTCTGCACGGCGAGGTGATCTATGCCGGAACGGTCCATCGACGGAGGGCGTCATGCGCGACGAGGATCTGCAGCCGATACTGGAAACCGTGCGGCGGCTTTGCGCGGACTTCCCCGGGGAATACTGGCGGGCGCGGGACCGGGAGCGGACCTATCCGACGGAATTCGTTCAGGCGTTGACCCAGGCCGGCCTGCGCGGCGTCCTGATTCCCGAGGGCTATGGGGGCAGCGGCCTGGGCCTGTCGGCGGCGGCCGCCATCCTGGAGGAGATCCACGCCAGCGGCTGTAACGCCGCAGCCGTCCACGCCCAGATGTACACCATGGGCACAGTCCTGCGGCACGGGAGCGAGGCGCAGAAGTCTCAGTGGCTGCCCCAGATCGCCTCAGGCGAGGTGCGATTACAGGCCTTCGGCGTCACCGAGCCTGGCGCCGGCACCGACACCACCGCCATCACAACCCAGGCGGTGCGCCGGGGCGACGCCTATGTGGTCAACGGCCAGAAGGTTTGGATCAGCCGCGCCGAACACTCCGACCTCATGGTGCTGCTGGCCCGCACCACCCCGCGGGAGGAGACGACGAAGAAGACCGAGGGCCTGTCGGTCTTCCTGCTGGACATCCGCGAGGCGGTCGGGCGCGGCCTGACCATCAAACCGATCCGCACCATGTTCAACCACGCCACCACCGAGCTCTTCTTCGATGACCTGGAAATTCCGGCCTCCTCCCTGATCGGCGAAGAGGGCAAGGGCTTCCGCTACATCCTCGACGGCATGAACGCCGAGCGCATCCTGATCGCCGCCGAGTGCATCGGCGACGGGCGCTGGTTCGTGGATAAGGCGCGCGACTACGCCACCAGCCGGGTGGTTTTCAACCGGCCCATCGGCCAGAACCAGGGCGTCCAGTTCCCCATCGCCCGGGCCTACGCCCAGGTCCGGGCGGCCAAGCTGATGACCTATGAGGCTGCAGCCCGCTACGAAGCCGGCGAGCCCGCCGGCGAAGAAGCCAACATGGCTAAGCTGCTGGCGTCCGAAGCGTCCTGGGCGGCGGCCGACATGTGCCTCCAGACCCATGGCGGCTTCGGTTTCGCCGAGGAGTACGACGTGGAGCGCAAGTTCCGCGAGACCCGCCTCTATCAGGTGGCCCCGATCTCCACGAACCTGATCCTGGCCTATCTGGCCGAGCACGTGTTGGGCCTGCCGCGCTCCTACTGAGCCAAGATCAGTCGGTGAAGACCACGGTCTTGGCGCCATTCAGCAACACCCGGTCCTCCAGGTGCCAACGCACGGCCCGGGCCAGGACCCGGCGCTCGATGTCGCGGCCCTTGCGGATCAGGGCCGCGGGCGTGTCCCGGTGGCTGATACGCTCCACGTCCTGCTCGATGATCGGGCCTTCGTCGAGGTCGGCGGTGACATAGTGGGCGGTGGCCCCGATCACCTTCACCCCGCGGGCATGGGCCTGATGATAGGGCCGCGCGCCCTTGAAGCCCGGCAGGAAGGAGTGGTGGATGTTGATGCAGCGCCCCTCCAGCTTGGAGGCCATGCCATCGGACAGGATCTGCATGTAGCGGGCGAGCACCACCAGTTCGGCGCCGGTGGACTGGACCAGGGCCCAGACGGCGGCCTCCTGCTCCAGCTTGGTCTCGCGGTTCACCGGCAGATGGTGGAAGGGCAGACCGCTAAGGTCGATGCTGGAATAGGTGTCGGCGGGGTGGTTCGACACCACCGCGCAGATGTCCATGGGCAGTTCGCCGCGACGCCAGCGCCACACCAGATCCGACAGGCAGTGGTCGGCCTGGGAGGCGAGGATCATCACCTTGCGGCGCACCTTGGGGTCGCGCAGGGTCCAGCGCATGGCGAACTCGGCGCCGATGGGGGCGAAGGCCCCGCGCAGGGCGTCGGCCGAGGTGTCTCCGGCCTCGAACACCACACGCATGAAGAAGCGATCGGTCTCGACATCGCCGAACTGCTGGGCGTCAATGATGTTGCCGCCGCGGTCGAACAGAAAGCTCGCCACCCGACTGACGATGCCGGGGCGGTCGGCGCAGGAAAGGGTCAGGATCATGAGGCGGCTGACTAGCCTGCGCGGGCGATCAGCACCACCACCAAGACGGCGATCACCACCCCCAGGGCCAGCCGCCACAGGGGCGCCGGACGCAGCTCACCCTCCAGCCCCGCCGTGGCGTCGCGCCCCGTCACCATCGGCCCCACCAGGTTTCGACGCTTGAAGAGCCCGTAGGCCGCGATGGCGACCAGGTGCAGCACGACGGCGGCCTGCAGCAGGCGAAAATTCAGCTCATGCAGGTCCGAGGCGGTTCGCCCGGTTTCGAAGGTGACGAAGCGGGCGAAGGGCCCGGACTCCATGCCGTCCACATCGACCGCGAAGAGGCCCAGACCCACCTGGGAGATCAGCAGGACCACCAGCAGCAGAACGCTGAGCGCGCCCAAGGGATTGTGGCCGAAGCTTGCAGGCGCGCCGCGCCAGCCTCGCACATAGGCCAGGACCGTCCCCGGCCCCTTGACGAACTCAGAGAAACGGGCCGTCGACCCGCCCGCGACGCCCCAGTAGAGCCTGAAGATCACCAGGCCGAGGATCCCGTAACCGGCATAGCGATGGATATCCATCCGCTCGCCCCCGGTCAGCCAGGCGACCACGACAAGGATGGCCAGAGCCCAGTGGACGAGGCGGGTGGGAAGATCCCAGACCCGCACCCGCTTAGATGACGCGGCCGAGCCCATGCCTACTGCTCGACGCGGAAGTCATCGTGACAGCCGCCGCAGCTGGCGCCGACCACCTTCACATGGGCCTCCAGGGCCGTGGCGTCGCCGGCGGCGGCGAGCTGCTGAAGCTCGGCCGTGGCCGCCACCAGCCGCTGCTGGGCTGCGGCAAAGCCTTCGGGATTTGTCCAGACCGTCTCCAGGGCGTCGGTCTTGACGCCATCCTGGGGGCCGGAACCGGCGGGGAACCAGTTGGGAATCTGCTGGGCCAGCTCGTGCATGCGCTCAGCGGCCGGTGCGATCTGCGCCATGTCCGGAGCGCCCGACTTCAGCTGGTCATTGATGAGCTTGAACGACGACCCCAGGGCCTTGTAGCCCTCCTGACGCTCGCTCACGACCGGCGGCGCCTGGGCAGTCTCGGTCTCACCCGCCTGCTGGCCACAGCCGGCCATCAGCAGGGCCAAGGTGACGCCCGTCAGGCCCAGGCGGGCGCGGGTGGTCAGATGGGCAAGGGATGGGATGCTCATGGCTCTCTCCTGGCGGGCGCGCACAGACGCTGGGTGGTGAGTCTGGAGCCTAGTGTGGCACAGGTTCAGCGCCAGGGCTGCTCAGCTAATGCGCCAAAAGGATGGGCGGTCGCCCAAGCCCTGCGCTGCGCCAGCGGAACCGTCGCCTTGCCAGGCGCATTGTCCAGCTATGCAGAGGGAGACCCGAAGAATGAAAGCCCTGACCCGCGTCGTCGCGACCGCCGCCGCCAGCCTTGGCCTGCTCCTGGCCGCCTGCAGCCAGAACGACTCGACCCAGGCCGGCGACCGCCTCGATGGCGGAGCCGCCCCGACCTATCCCGGCGAAGGCGCTGCGGGTCTGGTGGACAACGAGAGCGGCGTGATGACGGAAGCGCCCGGCGGGGATACGGCAGGCGGCGCGGTCGGCCAGACCCCTGCCTATGGCGAGCCGGGCGGCGCGGCCAGCGAAGCTCACAGCGACTTGTCCTCGCCCCCCAGCGCCGCTGAGAACCCGCCCCCGACCTGATAGGTCAGTCGTAGCCGGGCCGGGTTCAGCCGGCCCCGGCGGAGCCTTCAGGTGGTGGCGAAGAAGCCGTGTTCACCGCTCACCCGCACAAGGCAGGGGCGCCCCTGGTCCTGCGAGGCCCGGGCGCGCTTGTTTGCGGCCGCCTTGGCCTCTTCCTTGTCCAGGCTGTGATCGGAAAAGGCGCCCTCATGCTCGACGGCCCAGAGTCCGTCATGGCGGGCCACGGTGATGACGATACGATCCCGAATTTCGCGCATGAAAGGCTCCTGAAAAGGTCCGGCCTTGGCCTCAACAGGGCGAGAAGCGCGAAGAGGGCCAATCGGCCAGAACATGTAGTTTGTCTTACCATACTATAGGTATTTTTCCCATGAGTCCGGCCTCCCGGAAAACAATCTTGCCAATCCGATGAATTTCGTGCGATAAAGGGCCATCGAATATCGTTTTGGCTCGCCTAAAATCCACCGAACGAACTACGTACGGACTTCTGGACTCCTCGACCCTCTCCGAAGATTTGATCTCGCAACCACTCTTGGGCGCGTGAATATTTAGACCCGGAAAGGGATCAACATGAGCACTGGAACCGTGAAGTGGTTCAACGGCCAAAAAGGCTTTGGCTTTATTCAACCCGATGACGGCGGCGCCGACGTTTTCGTCCACATTTCAGCCGTGGAGCGCGCCGGCATGGCCTCGCTTCACGAAGGCCAAAAGCTGGGCTTCGAAATGCAGCGCGACGCCCGCAACGGCAAGATGTCCGCGGCCAATCTGCAAGCGGCCTAAGGCCTCTTCAGACCGTAGAACGACAGGAGGGTCGGCGCTTGCGCCGGCCCTTTTTCGTGGCGAATGCTGGGGGTGGCCGGGAGCCCGGCGGTCGGCCAGCCGTTCATGCGTCATCATAGCGGTGGGACCTCTCTCATGACGACGACCTGGGTGATCGAGATTCGGCTGGGCGAACGCCCCGGCGCCAAACCGCTGCGCCGTGCGGTGGTCGAGGCCCACAGCGAAGCCGAAGCCCTGCGTCTGGTCCTTGCCGAGGCCGAGGCCGATGAGACCCAGGCGCGCGCCGGCCTGGATGATGGCCAGGAAGAGGTGTTCGCCCAGGCCGAGGCCGCCAACGGACACCCCGAGCACCACACGGGCGAAAACGAACCCCACGGAGCTTAGCCGGAACCCGCGCCCTCAGGACGGGTTAGGCCCTTATGACCGAAGCTCCCCAGGCCCAAGACCGGCCCTCAAAGCCCGTTGTCCTTATCACTGGAGCCGGGGGGAACCTGGGCGCCGCCCTGGCGAGCGGCCTCTCAGCCGGCTACCAGGTGGTCGGGCTGGACCTCAAGGGCGACAGTAAGTCCTTCCCCTTGATCGAGGCCGACCTGACGGACGAGGCTTCGATCAAAGAGGCCCTGGACCAGGTGCGCAGCCGCTTCGGAGGTCGCCTGGCCAGCGTCATCCACCTGGCCGCCTATTTCGACTTCAGCGGCGAGGAGCACCCGCTCTACGAGAAACTGAACGTCCAGGGCACACGGCTGCTCCTCCAGGCGCTCCAGGGTTTCGAGGTCGAGCAGTTCGTCTATGCCAGCACCATGCTGGTCCACGCCCCGGTCCATCCTGGCGAGGCGCTCGACGAGAGCCAGCCCCTCGATCCTCGCTGGATCTATCCCCAGTCCAAGGCGGCCGCCGAAGCCGCCGTGGCCGAGGCCCATGGGCGCATTCCCTATGTGCTGCTCCGCCTGGCGGGCGTCTATGATGAGGACAGCGCCGTCCCGACCCTGTCCCAGCAGATCGCGCGCATCTACGCCAAGGACTTCGAAAGCCACCTCTATTCGGGCGACACCGATGTCGGCCAATCGATGCTGCACAAGGACGACATGGTCGAGGCCTTCGTGCGCACGGTGGACCGTCGGGACGAGCTGCCTGCCGAGGCCGCCATCCTGGTCGGCGAGCCGGACGCCCTCTCCTACCAGCAGATCCAGGACCAGGTCGGCCAACTGATCCATGGCGAGGATTGGCTGACCGTGCGGGCGCCCAAGCCCATCGCGGCCATCGGCGCCTGGGCGCAGGAAAAGCTCGAACCGATTATCCCCGACGCCCTCGACCAGGGGGAAAAGCCGTTCATCCGCCCCTTCATGGTGCTGATGGCCGACGACCACTACGCCCTGGACATCAGCCGAGCCAGAGCCTGGCTGGGTTGGGCGCCGCGCCATCGTCTTACTGACATTTTGCCGGCCATGGTCCATGGGCTGAAGGACGACCCCAAGGCCTGGCACGAGGCCCATGGCGTGCCTGTGCCGCCCTGGATCGACGACGCCGCCGCCGAGGGCCTCGATCCCGAGGCCGTGCGTCGCACGCATGAGGACGACGTCCAGACGGCCCACGGCGCCAGCCGCTGGGCGCATCTGACCGTCATGGGTCTGGGGGCCTGGTTGATCGGGGTTTCGCCCCTGCTGGGCCTCGCCGATGATCGACTTCTGGCCAGCCAGGTGGCGTCAGGCTTCGCCCTGCTGGTGCTCGGCGGCCTGTCCCTCAGCGCCCGATTCTGGCTGGCCCGCTTCGGCGCCGCAGCTGTCGGCGGCTGGATCGTCTTCGCCCCCATGCTGTTCTGGACGCCGTCGGCGGCCGCCTTCCTCAACGGGCTGCTGGTCGGCTGTCTGGCCATGGGCCTGGCCATGGCGGTGCGGCCGGATCCTGGCGTTTCCCCCGTGGCGGAGCTGGACGGGCCGACCACGCCGCCGGGCTGGACCTACAATCCGTCAGACTGGGTTCAGAGGCTGCCGATCATCGGTCTGGCGATATTCGGCCTCCTTTTCTCCCTGTCCCTGGCCGCCTATCAGCTGGGCCACATCGACTCGGTCTGGGAGCCCTTCTTCGAAGGCGGACCCGGGCCCAAGAACGGCACCGAAGAGATCATCACCTCGGCGGTTTCCGAGGCTTGGCCGATCCCCGACGCGGCCATCGGCGCCCTGGTCTATGCCCTGGAGATCGTCACCGGGATCATCGGATCGCGGCGGCGCTGGCGCACCATGCCCTGGCTGGTCATCGCCTTTGGCCTGATGATCGTGCCCCTCGGCGTGGTCTCCATCGGCTTCATCATCATCCAGCCGATCGTGCTGGGGACCTGGTGCACCCTGTGCCTGATCGGCGCCGCGGCCATGCTGCTGCAGGTGCCCTATGCGATGGATGAGCTGATCGCCAGCCTGCAGTTCCTGGCGCGGCGCAAGCGGGCCGGCCATCCGATCCTGCGCACCCTGCTCCGCGGCGACACCGACGATGGTCCCTCAGAACCCCCGGTGGACGAACTGAGCCGGCCCTTCGGAGAGATCATCAAGGACATGGTCCAGGGGGGTGTGAGCCTGCCCTGGAACCTTGCCCTCGCGGCCCTGATCGGCGTGTGGCTGATGCTCACCCGGCTCAGCCTGGGCGCGGACGGCCCCCGGGCCGACGCCGATCACCTGATCGGCGCTCTGGTCGTGACGACGGTGGCGATCGCTGCGGCCGAGGTGACGCGGACCGCCCGTCTGGCCCTGCCGCTGCTGGGCGTCGCCCTGCTGGTGACGCCGTTCACTTTTGAGAGCTCCAATCCTCAGACGATCGCGAGCCTTGTCTGTGGCCTGGCCCTGATCGCCCTGTCGGTTCCGCGGGGGCCGATCATCGGGCGCTATGGCGGGTGGAGCCGCCGGATCGTCTAGGGCGGCGCGGGGGCGTCCTGGGCGGTGAGTTGAACGCGGTGGCGACCGGGCTTCGACGCCTCCGCCACCGGCGCCAGGGATTCGATATAGGCGACGATGTCGTCCATTTCGGCGCCGGTCATGTAGATCGGCGGCATCTCACCGTGCCCCTCGCGGGCGATCTGCGCCAGGCTGCGCTCAAGCCCGACCTCGGTGTGCCGCATACGAATGCTGGCGAAGGCCGGCGCCACAGCGTTGGGGCTGGCCTCCCGTCCCGCCACGGCGTGACAACCGGCGCAGGCGCGCAGGACGAACTGCTGGCCCCGCTCTGCGGCCGGGCTGAGGGCGGTCGGCGCAGGCCCCTCGCCTGTGGCGCAGGCGGCCAGCGCCGCCGTCAGGGTCAAAACCGTCAGGAGATGGCGCATAGGGAACGACCTTTCGCTAGCCTGATCCTAGCGGTCTCCCTTTCGGGCCGCGCCTCCGTAGTCCTACCTAGGCGCCCGACCGGAATTTTCGGCGGAGCCGTCCGGACCGATCCTCTCCCTCGCAAGACGAGAGGAGCAACCCATGACTGTCCACGACCTTTACCTGGCCCTGGTTCTGGCCACCTTCGGCGCGTTTGGCGTGACCCTGCTCGGGGTCAGCACCTGGTCCAACTTCCGCAAGCATTGATCCCGCGTCAGGCGTCGCGCGTGCTCCAGGCCACCCAGGCCGCCACCGCCACGAGACCCATGGCGAAGGCGCCCTGGACCTTGGGCGCGCGGCCAGCCTGGGCGACCCAGCCATAGGCTCGGGCTCCCAGCGCCACCAGGCCGAGGTGGACCGCCACCGACACGGCCAGGTGGAGGACGCCGAGGGCGAGGAAGGCCCCCGGCCCATTTCCCGCGCCGGCCGGGATAAAGCTTGGGATGACCGTCAGATAGAAGATCAGGGCCTTGGGGTTCAGCAGGTTGGTCAGGAACCCGCGGCGGATGTCGCGCCACCCCCCTTGGCTGGCCTGGTCCATTTCACTCGGCGCGCCGCGGCTGCGCCAGGCGTCGAAGGCCAGCCAAAGAAGATAGGCCACCCCGGCCCATCTCAGGGCCTGGTAGAGCGCCGGCTGGCTCGCGGCCAGTTGCGACAGGCCCACAGCGGCGGCGATCAGGTGCGCCGCCAGCCCCAAGGTCACCCCGACCACCGTCAGCAGACCCGCCCCCAGGCCCCGGCGCGCCGACACCAGGGCCAGGTAGCCCATGTTCGGGCCAGGCGTCAGCTCGATGAGCGTCGCCGCGAGCAGGAACTGCAGGATGAGCGCCAGCGCCATGAATAGCCTTCCTCCTCCAGGTCCCGTTCAAACGGGGTCCGCGCCACGTGCGGCTTGCCAAGGCCTGGCCGCCCTTCTACCGCATCTCCTCATGCCTTGGCTCACCCAGGACCGTCAGCACGTCAAAGCGGCCTGGCGGGCCTATGCCTGGACGGTAGGCGCGCTGGCGGCCTGCGCGGCGGTCTACCTCGTTGCGCACCCGTTGACCGAGGGCAGGACCCTCTACCTGATCTTTCTGCCCGCCGTGGTGGTCGGTGGCCTGGCCGGTGGGTTCGGCGCAGCCCTGTTGGCCACGATCGGCGGTTTGGCCATCGTCGCGGGCCTGGGCGGGGCGGCGTTGTTCTCCGACTCCGCCAACCTGCTCGACAGCGCCCTCTATCTGATCGCCGGGCTCTGTGTCGGGGCCGCCGGCCACGTCCATCAGCGCCGAACCGCCCAGGGCGGGGCGGCGATCATGCATCTGGCCGAGAGCGAGGCGCGGCTGCGTTCGATCCTGGAGACGGTGCCGGACGCCATGATCGTCATTGATCACCAGGGCGTCATGCGCGCCTTCAGCCTGGCCGCCGAGCGGCTCTTCGGCTGGCGGGCGGACGAGGCCATCGGTCGAAATGTGTCCACCCTGATGCCCAGCCCCTATCGCGACCAGCACGACGCCTATCTCGGCCGCTACATGCAGACCGGCGAACGGCGCATCATCGGCATCGGCCGGGTGGTTGTGGGGGAACGCAAGGATGGCTCGACCTTCCCCATGGAGCTGGCCGTCGGCGAGATGGAGACGGGCGGCAACCGCTTCTTCACCGGCTTCGTCCGCGACCTCACCGAACGCCAGAGCACAGAGCGGCGGGTGCAGGACCTGCAGTCGGAACTGGTGCATGTCTCCCGCCTCACGGCCCTTGGGGAGATGGCCTCGGCCCTGGCCCATGAATTGAACCAGCCCCTGTCGGCCATCGCCAACTATGTGAAGGGCTCCGAGCGCCTGCTGGAGGCGCCCGAGCCCGATCGCGCGAAGATCAAAGGGGCGCTCTCCAACGCCGCCGACCAGGCGCTGCGGGCCGGACAGATCATCCGGCGCCTGCGGGACTTCGTCTCCAAGGGCGAGGCCGACCGCCGGATCGAGAATCTGCCGCAACTGCTGGAGGAGGCCGGCGCCCTGGCGATGATCGGCGCCAAGGAGCGCGGCGTGCGGCTGCGTTTCGACCTCGACCACACCCTTGAGCTCGTTCTGGCCGACAAGGTGCAGGTCCAGCAGGTGGTCCTGAACCTGATGCGCAACGCCATCGACGCCATGGAGACCTCGCCGCGGCGCGAGCTCACCGTGTCCACCCGCCCGGCGGATGACGAGATGGTGACCGTCATTGTCAGCGATACGGGTCCCGGCATCGCCGCCGAGATGGTCGATCAGCTCTTCCAGCCTTTCGTCACCACCAAGCCGCAAGGTATGGGTGTGGGCCTTTCGATCTCGCGAACGATCGTGGAGGCGCACGGGGGGCGGATCTGGGCTGAGCCCAATCCCGGCGGTGGCACGGTTTTCCGGTTCACCCTTCGCACTGTGCGGCGTGAGGAGTTGGAGAACGATGTCTGAGTCTGTGGTGCATGTGATCGACGATGACGAGGCCATGCGTCAGTCCCTGGCCTTCCTGTTGGACACCGCCGGTCTCAGCCCCCTGACCTACGAATCGGCGCCCCAGTTCCTCGACGCGCTCGATAGCGCTCCGGCCGGCGTCATCGTCACCGACATTCGCATGCCCGAAATGACGGGCCTGGAACTCGTGCGGCGGCTGAAGGCCCGGGGCGCGGCCCATCCGGTCATCATGATCACCGGACACGGCGACGTCCCCCTGGCGGTGGAAGCCATGAAGGCGGGCGTCGTCGACTTTCTGGAAAAGCCCTTCGACGACGAGAGCCTGCTCTCGGCCATTCGCGCGGCGCAGGACATCGGCGCTGGCGAAAGCCAGGATCCCGAGCGGGAGCGGATCCGGACCATCCTCAGCAGCCTGTCGCCCCGGGAGCAGGAGGTGTTGGGCGGCGTCGTAGACGGCAAGCTGAACAAGGTGATCGCCCACGAGCTGGGCATCAGCCCGCGCACGGTGGAAGTCTATCGCGCCAATGTCATGTCCAAGACGGGCGCGCGTGGGCTGTCGGAGCTGATCCGCATGGTGCTGCTGGTCGGCCCCTGAGGCGTCCTTGCGCTGAATCAAGGCAGGCCGGGCGACGATCCTGGATGGATCAACCTCCCGCCACATTGGTTCACGTCCATCATGCCCGCCGCCAGCCGCTCCGCCCCCATGGTCATCCTGCTGGACGACGACGCGGCCCTGCGCCAGGCCCTGACCTTCTCCCTGGAGATCGAGGGCTATCAGGTCCTGTCCTGCGAGACCGGGGACCAGCTGACGGCGCAGGCCCTGCCCGATCATGACGCCTGCCTGGTCCTGGACTATCGTCTTGCGACCGGCACCGGGCTTGACGTCCTGGAGGCGCTGCGGGCGCGGGGCGTGGTCCTGCCGGCCATCCTGATCACCAGCCATCCCAAGCCGGACGTACATGCCCGCGCCGAACGCCTGGCGGCGACCCTGGTGGAGAAGCCGCTGCTCGGCGACCTCCTTCTGGCGCGAATCCACGAAATTCTGCCGCTTCAGGCGCCCTGAGCGCGTTCCGTAAAAGGTGGAAGCCGGTTCTCCGGACGAAACGCGCTCAAGTCGAAGAGTTTAGAGCCTGAGTCGACGAACAGACGGTTCCGTATCATGCTGTTAGGCGGCCGCCGCGCCGAGGCGGCGCATCTTCGCCAGCCATTGCAGCCTCTGTCCCGGATCGCGCCCCTCGGCCGGTCCGAACGCCGTCTCCCGTATCGGGCTGAAGCCGGAAATCCACAACACGCCGCGGCTGACGCACTTCAGCCCATGGGCGAAGAAGACCAGGCGGAAGATGAAGGCGGGCATGCCCATGGTGACGATCACCCGGGCCGAGCGCCCACCCAGCAGGCCCTTCAGGCCCTTGGCCGCCCCCGGCGCGGACAGGGCGACGCCATAGCGGAACACCTGCTCCAGGAACGCCTTGAAGGCCGCCGGCGGGGCGCCGAGCCAGAGGGGATAGATCAGCACCAGATGGTCGGCGTCGCGCAGGGCCTGCTGCAGTTCGGCGACCACGGCGCTGGGCTCGGCCATGAAGTCGGTCTGGGAACTGATCGGCGGTAGATCCAGCCCGCCGACCTCGACCCGCCGCACCCTATGGCCGGCGGCGGTCGCCCCTTCGGCATAGGCGCTGGCCAGGGCCGAGCAGAGGCGGTCTGGCCTGGGGTCGGGATGGCCGTTGATCAGAAGGATGCGGCGCGGCGTCTTGGCTTTGGCGGTCATGGGCGTCTCCCTGACCCTATCCTCCTGGCCGACGCCGCCTTCGACCTTGACCAGGGTCAAGGCGAACCTCCGTAAGGCTACTTAGGTGAAGTCCCCAAATTTCGTATCGAGGGTCACAGCGCGACTATGGGTCAACGGCTCAAGGAACCCCGCCATGACCCTCGCCTACGCGCCCTCTTCACCCGCCGCCACCACCGCCCTCGCTGACGTGATGGAGCGCCTGGGCCTGCGGATGAACTTCGCCAAGGATGAAGAGATCTTCTGCCAGGATGAGGAGGCCGACCTCACCTACATCGTCGTCACCGGGGCCGTGCGCACCACGCGCCTCCTGAGCGACGGGCGCCGACAGGTGGGCAGCTTCTACTATCCCGGCGACCTGGTGGGCCTCGAGACCGGCGATATCCACCGGTTCTCGGCCGAGGCGCTGAGCGACTGCGTCCTGCTTGTGGTCAAGCGCAGCGCGCTCAAGACCTTCGCCGGTGACGAGGCCGTGGACCGCGCCATCTGGGAGGCCACCCGCCGCGAGCTGGAGCGCACCCAGGAGCACCTGCTGGTGCTGGGGCGCAAGACCGCCTGCGAAAAGGTCGCCTCCTTCCTCATGGACCTGGCCGAGCGCGAGGGGGGCGAACAGATCTCCCTGCCCATGGGCCGCCAGGACATGGCCGACTATCTCGGACTGACCATCGAAACCGTCTCCCGGATGCTGACCCAGCTCCAGGGCGCCTCGGTGGTCGAGTTCGAGGGCTGCCGCCGCTTCCGCGTGAAGCGTTGGGATGCGCTGGAACGTCTCGCCGAATAGAGCCCGGTCGGCGGCCCAGCCCAGGTCGCCAACCGGTTCGTCGAGATCGGAGCTACGGACCGGACCCTTACCGCCTCGGTCCCGGCCTCCAGCTTCAGCGCCCGTCGGCGCGGCTATCCCCCTGCCCCCGTTAAGATATCGGGACCGCAGAGCCGCGCCGGCGATCTTTTTCCGCCACCGTCGCCTGGAGCCTGGCCTTTCCAGGGTGGGCTCCACTTTTCGTCTGCGCCCGACAGTCCTTGACCTGGGCCAGGGCCTGGCCGGCGGCCATTGCGTTCTCCAAGACGGCGAAGGCGCCCCGGGAGGTCCAAGTCCGGGGCGCCTTCTTCACGACCACGCGTCGGCGACTGGCGACATCAGCCGGCGGCGGCGGCGAGGCGATCAAGGCTGATGGCGTCATCCGTCAACCCAAGGGCCTCATCGCACAGGGCGAGCGGGGCCGGGCGGTGCGAGACCAGCAACAGGCCCTGCCCCGTTCGCGCCAGGCGCTGGGCCAGCCGGGCGATCACCAGGGCCTCGGTCGGCCCATCCAGGCCCTCGGTGGGCTCATCGAGAACCAGCCAGGGCGAGGGGCGCAGCAAGGCCCGGGCCAGGGACAGGCGCCGGCGCTCTCCGCCCGACAACCGCGCGCCGCCCTCGCCGATCCAGGCGTCGAGACCGCCGGCCATGGCCGAAACCCGGTCCTCCAGACCCGCATCAGCCAAGGCCAGCCACAGCTCGGCCTCGCTCGCCCTGGGCGAAGCCAGGCGCAGGTTGTCGGCAATGCTGCCCGTCAACAGCCGGGCGTCCTGCGGCGCATAGGCGAACTGACTGCGGACAAAGCTCGGCGTCAGGCGGGCCAGGGGCGTTCCGGCGATGGCGAAGCCCTCGAGGCCGGCCGTCCGCAGACCGATCAACCGCTCCAGCATCTGGGTCTTGCCGCAGCCGGAAGGGCCGACCAGGGCCGCCCGGGCGCCAGGCGCCAGCCGCACGCCGCCGGCGATGGGCAGGGTCAGGTCCCGGGCCCCGAAGGGATCGGGACTGCGCGCGGACTCAGGTGAAGGGGTCAGCACCATATTGAGGCGACGCTCGGCTTCGGCCGCCGCGCCGGCCCGTTCGAAGGCGCGCAGCAGGCCCGCGGCGCCTTCCAGGGCGACGACGGTGCTGAGCGCCGCCAGGGCGGCAAGGGGGATCGCAGCGTCCCGTGCGGCCAGCAGCACCGCAGCGACCGCCAGGCCGCTTACCACCGCCTGCAGGGCGGCCATCAGGGCTTCCCCATCGACCACCCGGCCCTGGGCCTGGCCCAGGCGCTGGTCATGGGCCATGACCGTGGCCACGGCGCGGTCTTCCAGATCGTAGCAGACGAGGTCAGGGCTGGCCGCGAGATAGGCGGCCACTGAGTCCTTCAGCTCGCCGGCCGCTCCTTGAACCTCACGCCCAGGCTCGGTGGAGACCCGTTGGGCGAGCAGCTTGCCCAGCACCAGGAGCAGACCCATGGCCGCCAGCAGGCAAAGAGCCGGGGCCGGCCCAGCCAGCAGGGTCAGGCCAAGGCCGGCGATCAGGGCCGCAGCCGCCGCCCAGGGCGCCGAGAGCCGCACGAAAAGGGTCTCGACCGCATCCACATCCTGCACCAGCCGGGCCGCGGCCTCCCCCGAAGACAGGGCGAGCGCGGCTTCCGGACGCCCCTGGGCCAGGGCGCGGTAAAGGGCGGGCCGGATCTCGGCCAGGGCGTTGAGGGCCGCGGTGTGACCTGCCAGCCGCTCGCCATAGCGGGCGCCGGTTCTCAGGATCGCCAGCAGCCGGATGCCGGCGCTGGGCAGCAGATAGTTGAAGGCCATGACGGCGGCCTTGCCCCCGGCGCCAGCGGCCGCCGCGGCCGCGATGAACCAGCCAGACAGCCCCATCAGCAGGACCGCGCAGAGCGCCAGGATCGCGGCGGCCAGGGCCGACAGCATCAGGGCGCGCCCCTGCCGTCGGCGCTGCGCGGCCACCAGGGTCTTGAGAGACGAGGTCATGGGAGGCGCACCACATGGTCGGCCATGGCCGCCACCTTTTCGGAATGGGTGGCGATCAGCACGGTGCGGCCGCGGGCCATGCTCGCCAGGACGGCGATCATCTCGGCCTCGGCCTTGGCGTCCAGATCGGCCGTGGGTTCGTCCAGGCAGAGGATAGGGGCTGGCTTCAGCCAGGCCCGCGCCAGGCCGATCCGGCGACGCTCGCCGCCCGAGAGCCCCGATCCCCGCTCGTCCAGCCTCGTCTGGAGACCCTCTGCTCGCCCGGCCATGGCCGCCCCCAGCCCGACCTTTCCGGCGATCGCCGCCACGGTCTGGGCCGAGGCGCCTGGGCGCCCCAGGGCGATGTTGTCGGCGACGCTTCCCGGCGCCAGGGTCGGCGTTTGGCCCGCCCAGGCCACCGATCGGGCGAAGGAGCCCTCCGAGGACAAGGCGCGGCCATCCACGCGCACCTCGCCAGCCGACAGGGGCGCGGCCCCCACCAGCACCGACAGCAACGAGGTCTTGCCTGAACCGCTGGCGCCCAGCAGCGCCGTGACCTGGCCCGCCGGCGCGGTGAAGCTGATGGGACCGACGGTCGCGCCGCCCGGATAGGCGAGCTGGACCGCCTCGAAGGCGATGTGAGGCGGCGCGGCGAGGCCGTCGCCCCCTGGGGCTGGAACGGCTGGCCCCTCGAGCAGCCGCGACAGCCGTTCGCCGGCCGCCTGCCCGGCCTGCTTGTCATGATAGGCGCCCGCCAGCCGGCGGAGCGGCAGATAGACTTCAGGCGCCAGGGCCAGGACAAAGAGGGCGCGGCCCAGGTCGAGCTGTTCCGGAACCGGGATCGGCAGCAGCCCCAGAAGGTTGAAGCCGGCATAGACCGCCACAAGGGCCACCGACAGCGCCGCGAAGAATTCCAGCCCGGCCGAGGACAGGAAGGCGAACCGCAGGACCGCGAGGGTTCGGCGGGCCACCCCGCGGGCGGCGCCCTCCACCTGGGCGGCCTGCGCCGCCTCGGCCTGGAAGGCGAGCACCACCGGCAGGGCCCGGACCCGGTCCACGAACAGGCCCGACAGTCGGCCCAGGGCCTCGAACTGCGCCCGGGCGGCGTCGGCGGCCATCATGCCGGCCAGCGCCATGATCAGGGCGAAGGGGATAAGCGCCCCCACCAGGATCAGGGCGCTGATCGGGCTGGCCAGGGCGATGGCGGCCAGCACCAGGACAGGACTGATCCGCGCGGCCAGCCCCAGGGGCTCGAAGCGGGCGAACCAGCCATCCAGGGCCTCGACCTCGTCAACCACGGCGGCGGCCCGTTCGCCGATCGGCGCGGCCTGGCCCGCCGGAGTTCGAAGCGCCGCGCGGAACACCTTCTCCCGCAGCCCGCCCTTCAACCGCCGGGCCCGGCGGGCGCCGGCGGCGGTGGCGGCGAAGTTGGCGAAGGCCCGTAGCATCGCGCCCATAATGAGGGCCGCGAGCCACGGCCATGGCCCGCCGAAGTCCCTGGCGACCAGGTGCGTGACGGCCCCGGCGAGCCCCAGGGCGAAAACCACCGCACCTGCGGCGTCCAGCACCCAGAACAGGCCTGGCCCCAGGCGGGACAGGCGGGAGCCGGCGGGCAGGTGCGCGGACAGGGGGAAAGGCATCGGCCCCTCATAGGCCGTAGGCCCCGGCCGCAGCCTGATCTGGATCAATGAATATGCATGAAGGCGCACATACGAAGGGCGCAGCTTCCTAGGAGTCCCCCATGGACCTCGCCGTTGTCGAGCTATCGCGCCTGCAGTTTGCACTGACGGCGATGTACCACTTCCTCTTCGTGCCCCTGACGCTGGGGCTCTCCTTCATGCTGGTCATCATGGAGAGCCTCTATGTGATGACCGGCCGCCAGATCTGGCGCACCGTCACCCGGTTCTGGGGGACCATATTCGGGATCAACTTCGTCCTGGGGGTGGCCACCGGCATCACCATGGAGTTCGAGTTCGGGACCAACTGGTCCTACTTCTCGCACTATGTGGGCGACATCTTCGGGGCGCCCCTGGCCATCGAGGGCCTGATGGCCTTCTTCCTCGAGGCCACCTTCGTCGGCCTGATGTTCTTCGGCTGGGAGAAGCTGTCGAAGCTGGCCCACCTGGGCGTCACCTTCATGGTCGCCCTGGGGTCGAACCTCTCGGCCTTGTGGATTCTGATCGCCAACGGCTGGATGCAGAACCCTGTGGGCGCGGCCTTCAATCCCCAGACCATGCGGATGGAGATCGTCGACTTCCAGGCAGTGCTGTTCAATCCCGTCGCCCAGGCCAAGTTCGTCCATACGGTCAGCGCCGGCTACGTCCTGGCCTCGGTCGTGGTGCTTGGGATTTCCGCCTACTACCTGCTGAAGGAACGCCACCGGGCCTTCGCCATCCGCTCCTTCACCGTGGCCGCGGCCTTCGGCCTGGCCGCCTCGCTCTCGGTGGTCGTGCTGGGCGATGAGTCGGGCTACGCCCTGACCGACAACCAGAAGATGAAGCTCGCGGCCTTGGAGGCCATGTGGGAGACCGAGCCGGCGCCGGCGGGCCTGACCCTGTTTGGCCTGCCCAATCTGGAAACCCGTTCCACCGGATCTGAGATCAAGATCCCCTATGTCCTGGGTCTGATCGCCACCCGCAGCTTCGACCAGGAGGTCGAGGGCATTCTCGACCTGGTGGCCGTGGCCGAGACCCGCATCGAATCCGGCGTCATCGCCTATGACGCGGTGGAACGGCTGAAGACCGATCCGGAGAACCTGGCGGCGCGGGCGCAGTACGAAGAGCACAAGAGCGACCTCGGCTACGCCATGCTGCTCCGGCGCCATGTGGACGATCCCCGGCAGGCGGATGCGGCGGACATCAGCGCCGCGGCCTGGGACACCGTCCCCAATGTGCCGCTGATGTTCTGGTCCTTCCGGATCATGGCCGGCATCGGCTTCCTGATGATCGCCTTCTTCGCCACCGCCTTCGTCCTGGCCTCCATGCGCCGCTACGAAACCCGCTGGTTCCTGCGCCTGGCGGTGCTGGTCATCCCCCTCCCCTGGATCGCCGCCGAACTGGGCTGGGTCCTGGCCGAGGTGGGCCGCCAGCCCTGGGCCATCGAGGGGGTCCTGCCCACCTTCCTGGGAACCTCCAGCCTCACCGTGCCGCAGCTCTGGACCACCATCATCGGCTTCACCGTCTTCTACGGGATCCTGGCCATCGTCGAGGTCGGCCTCATCCTCCACACCATCAAGAAGGGCCCGTACGCCAGGAGCGAGGATCAGCATCCGGCCGATGAACCGGTCGGTCCGATCCCCCTGGCCGCCGAGTAAGGATCATCCCCATGGAACTGCTCCTCGACTATCCGACGCTCCGCGTCATCTGGTGGGCCCTGATGGGGGTTCTGCTCATCGGCTTCGCCCTGACCGACGGCTTCGATCTCGGCGTGGCCGCCCTGCTGCCCTTCGTGGGGCGCACCGACGCCGAGCGGCGGCAGGTCATCAACACGATCGGCCCGACCTGGGAAGGCAACCAGGTCTGGTTCATCCTCGGCGGCGGCGCGATCTTCGCCGCCTGGCCCATGGTCTACGCCGTCAGCTTCTCCGGCTTCTACCTGGCCATGTTCCTGGTGCTCTCGGCCCTGATCCTGCGGCCCGTGGGCTTCAAGTACCGCTCCAAGCGGCCCGATCCCCGCTGGCGCGCCTTCTGGGACTGGGGCCTGTTCGTCGGCGGCTTCGTGCCGGCTCTCGTCTTTGGCGTCGCCGTCGGCAATGTCCTCCAGGGGGTGCCCTTCCGCCTCGATAGCGACCTCAGATCCTTCTACGAGGGCACGTTCCTCGGCCTCTTCACCCCCTTCACCCTGGTTTGCGGCCTCCTGTCGGTGACCATGCTGCTGACCCACGGGGCGGCCTGGCTGACCATCAAGGCCGACCACGGGACGGTGCGCGACCGGGCCAGGGTCATCGGGTCGGTCACGGCGCTCGCCTCCCTCGTCCTGTTCGCCGTGGGTTTCGCCTTCGTGCGGTTCGGCGGGCTGGGCTTCAGCCTGGACGCCGGCGCCGACATCGCCGGACCCTCCAACCCGCTGCGGAGCGGGGCCTTCGCCGCCCCCGGCGCCTGGCTTCACAACTACAGCCTCTATCCCTGGATGATCGCCGCCCCGGTGCTGGGCTTCCTGGGTTCGACCCTGGCCTTCCTGGGCATCCGCATGGGGCGCGAGCCGCTGGCGTTCGGCGGATCGTCCATGGGGGCGCTCGGCATCATCTCGACCGTCGGCCTGTCCATGTTCCCTTTCATCCTGCCCAGCAGCATCGACCCCCGGTCCAGCCTCACCGTCTGGAACGCCTCCTCCAGCCACACGACCCTGTTCATCATGCTGGTGGTGACGCTGGTCTTCCTGCCCCTCGTGCTCGCCTACACGGCCTGGGTGTTCAAGGTCCTTTGGGGCCGCGTCACCCTAGGCAGCCTGCGCACCAATCCCGACCTCTACTGACCGCTGAAGGAACCCCAAATGTGGTATTTCGCGTGGATATTGGGCGTCGGCCTGGCGGTCGCCTTCGGCATCCTGAACGGCCTCTGGCACGAGTTCAGCCTGCCTATCGATGACTTTGACGAGACCTAGGCTCTGATCCGCCAGGCCCGGTTTTTAGAGGGCCGCCACGCACCCGCGTGGCGGCCTTTCGGCTTTTGATCTGCGTCACGGCGGCCCCGCGGCCCTTGAAGATGATGGGGGCATGACCGTGCTCTACAATCCCCACGCCCCCGCCGACGCGCACCTGATCGCCAAGTACGATGGCCGCGCGCCCCGCTACACCAGCTATCCCACCGCGGTGCAGTTCACCGCAGACGTGGACGAGGCGACCTATCGCGGCTGGCTGGCCGCCCTGCCGCCGGGCGATCCCGTCTCGGTCTATATGCACATCCCGTTCTGCACACGGCTATGCTGGTACTGCGGCTGCAACACCCGGGCCGTGACCCGGCGCGAGCCGATCGGCGACTATGTCGGCCTGCTGATGCGCGAGCTCTCGATCCTGTCGCAGGCGCTGCCGGGGCGGCTGGCGGTGGGGGACATCCACCTGGGCGGCGGCTCGCCCAACATGCTGAGCGTTGACGAGCTGGACATTATCTTCACCGGGCTGCGCCAGACCTTTGCGGTCGCCCCCGACGCCGAGATCGCCGCCGAGCTGGACCCTGCCGTCCTGTCTGGGGAGTGGATCGCCGCCGCGGCCCGCCATGGGCTGTCGCGGGCCAGCTTGGGGGTCCAGAACCTGGCCCCGGAGGTGCAGAAGGCGGTCAATCGACAGGAGCGCTTCGAAGAGATCGCCGACTGCGTCGAGGCCCTGCGGGCCGCCGGCGTCGGCTCGATCAATCTCGACCTGATGTACGGCCTGCCTCACCAGACCACCCGCAATACGCTCACCACCCTGGACGCGGTGCTGACCCTGCGCCCCGAGCGGCTGGCCCTGTTCGGCTACGCCCATGTGCCCTGGATGAAGGCCCACCAGCAGCTCATCGAGGAAGCCGCCCTGCCCGGCCCCGCCGAGCGCCTGGAGCAGAGCCAGGCGGCCGCCGAGCGGCTGAAGGCCGAGGGCTATGTGCAGATCGGCCTCGACCACTTCGCCCTGCCGGACGACACATTGGCCAAGGCGGCGACCCACGGCGGCCTGCACCGCAACTTCCAGGGCTACACCACTGACCTGGCTGGCACGCTGCTGGGCCTCGGCGCTTCGGCCATCGGCACGACGCCCGGCGGCTATGTGCAGAACATCACCGCCGAGCTCGGCTGGCGACATGCCGTAGCCGACGGAAAGCTGCCCATCGCCCGCGGCGTCGCAGTCACCGAGGAAGACCGCTTCCGCGCCGACATCATCGAGCGGCTGATGTGCGACTTCGCCGTGGACCTCGCCGCCGCCTGCGAACGGCACGGGCGCGACCTCGCCGAGCTCGAGGACGCCATCGATCGACTGCACGACTTCCGGCAGGATGGCCTGGCGGCCTGGGACGGACAGGTTCTGACCGTGACGCCAAGGGGGCGGATGCTGGTGCGCTCCATCTGCGCCCTGTTCGACGCCTATCTGGCGCCGGACGCGCAACGGCACGCCAAGGCGATCTGAGGCGGCCGCCGCCGCTGACATTTCAGGTCAAATGTCCTAGGTCCTGACGCCTGGATCATTGGCGAGGAGTCGTCCCATGAGCGTCTGCGTCCTGGGCGGCGTCAATCTGGACCATGTGGCGCGGGTGGCCGTCTTGCCCCGCCCCGGCGAGACCATCGCCAGCCGGAGCCTCGCCCAGTTAACTGGGGGCAAGGGCGCCAACCAGGCCGTGGCCGCCGCCCGCCTGGGGGCTGCGGTCCGCCTGCTGGGCGCGGTGGGCCAGGACGGGGCCGGCGAGGTCATGCTCGATTTTCTGATTGGCGCCGGCGTGAAGGTGGACGGCCTGCGGCGCGAGGCCGGCGCGCCGACCGGCCAGGCCTTCATCACCGTCGATGACGCCGCCCGGAACATGATCGTCGTGGCCGCCGGCGCCAACGCCCTCTATGGCGCGGACGCGGCGAGAGCCGCTGACCTCGGCCAGGCCAGCGTGATCCTCACCCAGTTCGAAGCCACCCTGGCGGCCATCGAGACGGTCTTCACCCGTCCCGAGGCGGCCGGCGCGCTCAAGATCCTCAACACCGCCCCGGCCCTGGCCGAAGGGGCGCCCCTGATCGCCCTGGCGGACATCCTGATCCTCAACGAGACGGAGTTGGCGACCTTCGCCGGTCTGGACGCCGAACCGGCCGACCCTGACGCCGCCATCACCGCGGCGCGGTCCCTGGCCAGGCCCGGCCAGACCGTTCTGGCCACCCTGGGGGCTGCGGGCGCGGTGGCGCTGCGGGGGGACGAGGTGTTTCGGGTGGCCGGCCTGCGCCAGCGAGCCGTGGACACCACCGGCGCCGGAGACTGCTTCTGCGGGGCCCTGGCCGCCGGCCTCGACCGGGGCATGACGCTGCCCGCCGCCATGGCCTTCGCCAACGCCGCCGCCGCCCTGTCGGTCACCCGGGCCGGCGCGGCGGCCTCCATGCCCACCGCCGTTGAGGTCGAGGCGCTGCTGGCGCGCGCTTAGAGTGAGCGCGTTTCAACCGTAAAACCGGCGTCCACATTTGCGGAACGCGCTCTAGGCGCTCAGTCCGCAGCCGCCTCGCCAATGGCTGCGCGGCGGTACTCCCGGGGGGACTGACCATAGGCGCTGCGAAAGGCGCGGCTGAAATGGGCCGAGCCGTTGAACCCCCAGCGAAAGCAGATTTCCGAGATCGAGAGCTGGGCGCAGGCGGGGCTGGCCAGATCGGCCCGGCAACGCTCCAGACGCCGGCCCCGCACATAGCCCGTGAAGCTCTGCCCCTGGCCGGCGAACAGCTTCTGCAGATAGCGGGGCGAGACGCCGTCCTCGTCGGCCACCCGGCGCAGGGTGAGTTCTGGTTCGGCCAGCAGGACCTCGATGGTCTGGCGGACCCGGTGCATCTGCACCGCGCGCGCGCCCTCCGCCCCGCCGCGGGCGGCCGGGCCGCCCTCCTGGGCCAGGCAGGCCACCAGGAACTCGGTGAGCGCCAGTTCGACGGGACGAAGCTGGTCCGAGGTCAGCTCATCCAATGCCTCGGCCGTCGCCCGCAACAGGCCTGAAAAGACGTGATTAATCCCCTCGCCTGCCGCCAGGTGTCCGAGCCGCAGGGCCGAGGGCGCCAGCAGCCGATGGTCCAGGGCCACCCGCGGCGCGGTGATGAACAGCAGGCGAAACCGGCTTTCCAGGCGCAGGCCGGCCGCCTGGCCGGTTGGGCCATAGACGATGTCGCCGGCCGCCATGGGGATCGCCCGGTCCCCGTCCAGCAGGGTGGCCTCGCCTTCCAGCAGCACGGCCATCCAGATGGCGGCGGGCTGGTGGGGATTGCGGCCGGAAATCTCCTGCGGCGTGGACGCCACCACCGAAAACTCCACCCCCATGGGCGAGGTCAGGCTGGAGACCTGGGCATGGAAGGCGCCTTCGGAAGGCAGGTCGCCGACCGGCAGGCGCAGGCGTTCCATGGCCTCGCGCCAGGCGTCCCGGCGCTCCGGCTTCAGATAGGCGTCGGTGGTGAACTGCCAGGCCTTCAAAGGCGTGCCTCTTGTCAGGCGGGGTCCTTCACCGAACCCTTGGCCGGGAAGATGCCCCGGGGGATGCGCACATGGATGCCCTGGGTGCCGTCCACCACCTGGGTGATGGAGAAGTCGGCGGCCACGCTCATCAGGGAATAGGCGTCGTTGCGCGACAGGCCCTGGTGTTCGGTGAGCAGGCCCAGCATGTCGAGGGAGGCGTTCTTCATCGCCCGGTTCAGATCGGGGTCGAACCCATGGACAATCCACCAGTTCGGCGTCTCCAGGAGCGGCGACGGGAAGGTGAAGTCCTTGCGCAGGACGATCTGCATCAGGACGTTCAGCGAGGCCTCGATGGCCGTGCCGCTGATCTCGCCATCGCCCTGGCTGACATGGGGATCGCCGATGGAGAACAGGGCGCCGTCCACCTGCACCGGATAGTACATGGTCGCGCCCGCGCCGATGCGCCAGTTGTCGATATTGCCCCCGTGCAGGCCCGGCGGAATGGTGCTGACCCGGCCGTTCACGTTCGGCGCGACGCCGGCCGTGCCCAGATGGGGCCGCACCGGCACCCGCACGCCGGGCAGCGCGCCCTGGCGATCGCAGACCGGGCAATTGGTGATGGTCCCTGGCGTCAGATACTTGCCCGGAAAGTCGTAGGCATAGAGCGCGCTGGCGGTCTGGGCGTTGGCGTCCAGCTCATAGATGGTCACCCGCTCCTTCTGGTCGAACTCATCATAGAGGTGGCCCCAGTTGGCCGCGAGGTTGGAGCCGTAGTTGCAGCGCGGAACCATGCGCAGATAGCGCACCTCCAGCATGTCGCCAGGCTCGGCGCCCTCCACATGGATGGGGCCGGTCATGATGTGGACGCCGGGATTGCGGTCGGCCTCGGGGATCTCGCGGAAGATGGCGGTGACCGCCTCGTCCATCATCAGCTCGGGATCATCGCCCGCATGGTGGGTGATGGCTTCGGCCTGAACGAGGTCGCCGCTCTTGATCGTCAGGGCCGGGCCGCGGGCCGGATCGAAATAGCCCCAGTGCACGGTCTTGGACGTGGCGTTCAGGGTGTGCAGGGCGCCCGGCAGGGTGTCGGCCCTGGTCTCGGTCGGCTCGCAGATGAAGGCCATGGGGCGTCCTTAGGGTGTCGTGGGATCAGGCGGCCTGGGCGGCCGGGCGGCTGTCGAGCATCACCGTGGTCATGCTGAGCGAGCCGTGCTCGATGTGGTCGGGGCCGAAGACGGCGCGATCGCCGGGCAGCCGGGCGCCCAGGGCATAGAGGAGCGGCCAGTAGTGGTCGGGCGTCGGCACCGAACGGCTGGCCGCCTCGCCGAACGCCTCATAGGCCACCGCGGCCTGCGGCTCGTCCTTGGCGATGGCGGTCTTGATATGATCGTTGAAGGCCGCGGCCCAGTCGAAGGCCGGGCGGTGGCGGGCGCCCCAGTCCATGGCCGGCAGGTTGTGGACGATGTTGCCGGTAGCGACGATCAGCACGCCCTCGTCCCGCAAGGGGGCGAGCTTGCGGCCCATCTCATAGTGCCAGGCCGGCGGCTTGCTGGCGTCCATCGACAGCTGAACCACCGGCACATCGGCCTTGGGATAGGCCTTGCACAGCACCGACCATGTCCCGTGATCCAGGCCCCAGCCCTCGTCCTGGACCACCGGCAGCGGCGCCAGCAGCTCGGCCACCCGCCGCGCCAGGGCCGGATCGCCCGGCGCCGGGTACTGGACGTTGAACAGGGCCTGGGGAAATGAGGCGCCGAAGTCGTGGATGGTCCGCGGCTGGGTCATGGCGGTGACGGCGACCCCGCGGGTCAGCCAGTGGGCCGAGACGCAGAGGATGGCCTCGGGCTTGCCGATCGACGCCCCGATGGCGTTCCAGGCGGCTGTGGTGTCATTGGTCTCGATGGCGATCATCGGGCTGCCGTGGCCGAAGAAGACCACCGGCAGGCGTTCGGCCGGCGCGCTCATGCCGGGACCCCGACGGGCGCCGCGGCCGGCGCGCCTGCGTCGGCGGACATCGCCTTCCAGGTCTGCTGATAGCGCGGCGTGAGCCAGCGGTTGAAGGCGATCTGGGCGCCCTCCTGCCAGGAATAGCGGCCGCGGATGGCGAAGCGCGAGCGCAGGCCCGCCTGCACCAGGCCGTCCACATGCAGGTCCTGGGAGATGATGGCGCCGGCCGCGGCCATGTTCATGGCCAGCTTGTGCTCGAAGGCCGGGTCTTCCATGGCGCCAGGGGCGAACAGGAGACCGGTGTCCATCTCGTGGGTCTCGGCCCCGTCGGCCCGGACGATCAGATAGATCACCATGTCGCTGGTCACCACCAGCGACAGGGTCGGCGGGATGTTGGCGAAGGTCATCCGGTTGCGGTCCACATCCGTCAGCTTGGGGAAGACCGGCAGCAGGGCCTTCTGCGTCACGTTGAAGCTGGCGTCAGGGTGCAGGGTGCCGTTGAAGCGCAGATAGCCGGCCGCCCCCTCAGGCGGATCAGGGAAGACCGACTGGGCGCTGGGGACGAAGTCGTGCAGCGGTCCCTGGTGCAGGCGGCTGGCGTGGTAGCCGTCATTGTTGTTCTCGAACATCACCTTCCAGTTCCAGGGGAACTTGGCGGGCGGGTCGGGACGCGGCCCCTCGGCATTGGCCAGGTCGTAGCCGGCGAGTGCGGCCTCGATCTCGGTCAGGCGCGGCGCGAGCGGGGCGGCGTCGAGGTCGAAATTGATGAAGACAAAGCCCAGCCACACCTCGACCTTGAACCTGGGCAGGGCGATCGTCGTCTTGTCGAAGCCACAGGTCTGCTCCATGGCCGGGGCGTTCACCAGCTTGCCATCCAGGGCGTAGGTCCAGTGGTGGTAGGGGCAGACGAAGCCGCGGGTGTTGCCGTGGCCCTCCGCCACCAGCATGGCCCGGTGCTGGCAGACCGAGCTCATGGCCACCAGCTCGTCCTGGCGGGTGCGGGCCACCACCACCGGCTCGCCGATGATCGAGGTGGTGAAGTAGTCGCCGGCCTCTTTCACCCACGACTCCCGGCCCACGCAGAGCCATTCGTGGTTGAACACCGCCTCCTTCTCGAACTCATAGAAGCTGGCGTCCACATAGCAGGCCGGCGGCAGGGTCTCGGCGGTCGCAAACCCCTCCATGGAGGTGGCCAGCCCATCGAAGAAGGCGTCGTTCAAGAGGTGCGCGCGCATGCTTTGGACCCTCGGCTTCCGGTTCGGTCGAGGCCTTGACGGTAGGCGCCACGGTGGGGCCGGTCTTGCACCAGCGCGCACGACAACTTGGCCAGCCAGCGGCCAAAGGCCCCGATCGCCCCTTTTGCAGGCGGCGGTGATCAGGCTCTGGTCAAAGGCGCCGGCGCCTGCGGAGGGCGGGGCAATCAAATGTGCGCGGACGGACAAGACCTGCGGGCCGCCCTCCGGCTAAGGTCGTCGCAGACCTGCCGGAGCCGTGAAGCCGATGACCACCGCCGTCCAAATCAAGACCCGAGAGCTGAAGCCCGGCTTCGGCGCCGAGATCCTCGACGTGGACCTCGCCCGCGCCGACGCTGACACCCTGGCCGGCGTGGTCGACACCTTCCACCGGCACGGCGCCATCCTGCTGCGCGGCCAGGGCATGACCCCTGCGCAGCTGGTGGACTTCGTGGCCCTGTTCGGCGAGCCCGAGGACCACACCCAGAAACAGTTCACCCTGCCTGGCCACCCCAAGGTGTTCGTGCTGTCCAACCGCGAGGTGGATGGAAAGCCGATCGGCGCGCACAATGACGGCGTCGGCTGGCACACCGACTATTCCTACAAGGCCCAGCCGGTCATGTGCACGATGCTCTATGCGGTCGAGGTGCCGGACGAGGGCTCCGACACCCTGCTGGCCGACGGCTGCGCGGCCTGGAACGCCCTGTCGCCCGAGCGCCAGAAGGAGCTGGACGGCCTTCGCCTGCATCACTCCTATCAGCACTTCATGGCCACCCGGGAGTTCGGCGGCCGCCAGGAGTTGTCGGACGAGCTCAAGCGGGACAATCCCGACGTGGAGCATCCCCTGATCCGCACCCACCCGGCTGACGGCCGCAAGGCGCTGTGGCCCTCGACGGGCACGGTGACCGAGGTGGTGGGGATGGAGAATCCCAAGGGTCTGGAACTGGTGGACGAGCTGGTGGAATTCATGACCAGCGAGCCCTTCGTCTTCCGCCACAAGTGGCAGGTGGGCGACATCCTCATGTGGGACAACCGCTGCACCCTGCACACCGGCACCCTCTACGACGACACCAAGTATTTCCGGACCATGCACCGCCTGTGGGCCAAGGGCGACGCCCCCTACTGACATGACGCGCACCTGGTTCATCACCGGCGTCAGCGGTGGCCTTGGCCGCGCGCTGGCGCTTGCCGCCCTGGAGGCCGGCGACATCGTGGCCGGCACGGTGCGCAAGGCGCCGGACCGCGACGCCTTCGCAAGCCTGGGGCCGAACGCCCATGGCTTTGTCGCCGATGTCACCGATGAGGCCGCCGTGGCTGCGGCCGTCACGGCTGCCGAGGCGCTGTCCGGCGGGATCGACATCCTGGTCAACAATGCCGGCTATGGTCTGACTGGCGCCGTGGAGGAGACCAGCCTGGATGAGGCCCGCGCCCAGTTCGAGGCCAATGTCTTCGGCCCCCTGGCTGTCCTGCGCGCCGCCCTGCCCGGCCTGCGCGCCCGGCGCGCCGGCCATGTGATCAACATCACCTCGGTCAGCGGCCTGGCCGCCTGGTCGGGCACAGGGATCTACTGCGCCAGCAAGTTCGCCCTGGAAGGCCTGGGCGAGGCCCTGGCCCAGGAGGTGGCGCCGCTGGGGATCAAGGTCACCAATGTGGCGCCCGGCGGCATGCGCACCGACTATGCCGGCCGCTCGCTGACCCGCGCCAGCGACGTCATCGACGACTATGCCGACACCGCCCACATGGCGCCCAAGCTGCTGGCGCAATACGCCGGCCAGGAAAGCGGCGACCCGGCCAGGGCCGCGGCCGCCATCCTGAAGATCGCCGGCGCTGAGAACGCGCCCCTGCACCTGCTGCTGGGCGAAGACGCCCTGCACTACGCCATGCGCAAGATGGGCCAGATGACCACCGAGATCGGCGACTGGGCCGGCCTCTCGACCAGCATCGGCTTCCCCAAGACCTGACGGGCGCCCCTTGACCGTCAGCCCCTCCCCGCCGCGGCCGCCGCTGGCTGCGGCGGGGGGTTCGAACCCCCTCAGCCTTCGGCCGCCACATCGAGCACCCAGCCCTGGACCGTGGTCAGCGGCGCAAAGCCGAGCCTTTCCAGGATCGGCCGGCTCGTCTCCAGGGCCTCGGTAATCACATACCCATAGCCGCGGGCGGCCGCCTCCCGCGCCCGGCTCTGGACCAGGGCGCGATAGAGGCCGCGGCCGCGAAAGGCCGGCGCCACCCCGCCGGTATAGAGTCCAGCGAAGCTGCGGCCCGCAGGCATCTCAAGCCGGCCCGCCGCCACAGGCGCGCCCTCGACATAGGCCACATGCGCTGAGGCCACCCCGGCCCCGATGTCGGCCAGAAGCTGCGCCGCATCATGGCGAAACGGGTGGCCGAAGGCCGCTTCGACGGCGCGCAGGAAATCGTCGATGTCCCCGGCCGTCG
>NZ_JAUSLG010000099.1 GCF_030646615.1 Phenylobacterium sp.
CCGCCCAGGTCCACGAACGCGCCGTAGTCGGTGATGTTCTTGACCACGCCTTCGCGGACTTCGCCTTCCTGCAGCTGGGCCACCAGCTCGGTGCGCTGTTCGGCGCGGGCTTCTTCCAGGATGGCGCGACGCGACACGACGATGTTGCCGCGGGGACGGTCCATCTTGAGGATGGCGAAGGGCTGTTCCTTGCCCATCAGCGGACCGACATCGCGCACGGGGCGGATATCGACCTGGCTGCCGGGCAGGAAGGCCGAGGCGCCGCCGAGATCGACGGTGAAGCCGCCCTTCACGCGGCCGACGATGGAGCCCATCACCGGCTCGTTCAGCGCATAGACGCCTTCCAGACGGGTCCAGGCCTCTTCGCGACGGGCCTTGTCGCGGCTGATGACCGCCTCGCCCATGGCGTTTTCGACGCGCTCAAGGAAGACCTCGACGGTGTCGCCGACCTTCAGGGTGAGCGTGCCGTCATCCTGGGTGAACTCCTTCATCAGGACCCGGCCCTCGGTCTTGAGGCCCACATCGATGATGGCGAAGTCCTTCTCGACGCCCACCACCTGGCCCTTGACCACGGTGCCTTCCATGAAGTCACGGCCGCCAAGCGACTCATCGAGGAGGGCGGCGAAGTCGTCGCGGGAGGGGGAGAGGCTCATATCGTCAGCCATAGTGTTCTTTCGTTCGAATTGACGTAGGCGCCCTGGCCGCGCGCGGTCTCAGGGACGGAGTCCTGACGTCAGGTTAGGGGTTGCAACCGAAAACGTGAGGCTAAGCCCCACGAGATGAATTTGCCCGCAGCCGTACGAGGAAAAGGCGCGGTTGGATTTGCTCGGCCAGTCTTCCGGTTCAGGGAGCCTGGCGGGCGCGCGCCGCCTCGACGATGCGGCGGGCCGCATCGGCGGCCTGCTCTATAGTCATTTCGGAGGTATCCAGCAAGGCCGCGTCGGCCGCCGGCCGCATGGGCGCGGCTTCCCGACCGGAATCGCGGGCGTCCCGGCGATGGATATCGGCCAGCACCTCGTCCAGGCTGACCTGCTCCCCCTGCCCGGTGAGCTGGCGCCAGCGGCGTTCGGCGCGGACCTCCGGGGCCGCGGTGACATAGAGCTTGGCCCCGGCGTCCGGGCAGATGACCGTGCCCATGTCGCGTCCGTCCAGCACCGCCCCGCCTTCCTGGGCGGCGAAGGCCCGCTGCAACTTCAAGAGCACGTCGCGCACCTGCGGATGGACGGCTACCCGACTGGCGGCTTCCCCGGCGCCGCGGGTGCGGAAGGCCGGGTCGGCCAGGGTTTCTGCGGTCAGACGCCCGGCCACGGCGGCGGCGGCGGCGGCGTCATCCAGATCGCCGCCGTCCCGCTCGAGCAGCACGCCCACGGCGCGATAGAGCAGGCCTGAGTCCAGAACCGGCAGGCCGAACTGGCGGCCCAGGCCCGCGGCGATGGTCCCCTTGCCCGAGGCGGCCGGTCCATCAACGGTGATGACCTGGGCGCCGCTCATGCAGGGCTGAGCTCGGCGGTCTCGATCTGACCGCCCAGGCCGCGCATCATCTCGACGAAGCCCGGGAAGCTGGTGGCGATCATGCCCGGCTCATCGACGCTGACCGGGCGATCGGCCGCCAGCCCCAGGATCAGATGGGCCATGGCGATGCGGTGGTCCCCATGGGTGGTCACCCGCGCCCCGCCGGCCACCGGGTGATTGCCCCGCACCGTCCCATTGACGATCAGCCCCTCGGCCTCTTCTTCCACGCCCACGCCACAGGCGGCGAGGCCCGCGGCGGTCAGGGCGATGCGGTCGCTCTCCTTGACCCGCATCTCGCCGATGCCGCGCATCACCGTCTGGCCCTCGGCGCAGGCCGCGGCGATGGCCAGGATGGGATATTCGTCGATCATGGCCGGCGCCCGCTCCGGCGGCACGACCACCCCGCGCAGGGCCGAGTGGCGGGCGGTGACGTCGCCCACCTGGTCGCCGCCCTCTTCGCGCACATTCTCGATCACCAGGTCGGCGCCCATCTCCTGCAGCGTAAGGAACAGGGCCGCGCGCAGGGGGTTGAGCAGCACGCCCTCGACGGTCACCTCCGAACCCGGGGTGATCAGGGCCGCCACCAGGGGGAAGGCGGCCGAGGACGGATCCCCCGGCACCTTGACCGGGGCCGCGCTCAGGGCCTGACCGCCGGGCACGGTGATCCTCCGGGCCCCGTCGGCCATCAGCTCGACCTCCACCTGGGCGCCAAAGGCCCGCAGCATCCGCTCGGTATGGTCCCGGGTCGCCTCCGGCTCGATCACCCGGGCGCCGCCGGCCGCATGCAGGCCCGCCAGCAGCACCGCCGACTTCACCTGGGCCGAGGGCTCGGGCAGCCGGTAGGCGATGGTCTTCAGGTTTCCGCCCCGCAGGGTGAGGGGCAGCCGGCCGCCGGACCGGGCGATCCAGGTGGCCCCCATCTCGCCCAGGGGCCTGAGCACCCGGTTCATCGGCCGGCCCCGCAGGGAGGCGTCGCCGGTGAAGGTGGCGCTGAGGTCGAAGCCCGCCGCCGCCCCCATGATCAGCCGAACCCCGGTGCCGGCGTTGCCGCAATCGATCACATCGGCGGGCTCGGCGAAGCCCCCCTGGCCGACCACCCGCCAGGCGCCGCCCCCCAGGCGGGTGACCTCGGCCCCGAAGGCGATCATCGCCTGGGCGGTGCGTTTGACGTCCTCGCCCTCCAGCAGGCCGGAGATCTCGGTGGTCCCGCGGGCCATGGCACCGAGGATCAGGGAGCGATGGGAAATCGACTTGTCGCCCGGAGCGCGCACACGGCCCCGCAGCGGGCCGCCGCGCGTCGCGGTCAGTCCTGCCGCCGTCATGAAATAAGACGCCTCCTCAGGGCCTTCAGGTGTTCCGTGGGGCTTTGCTTTTGACAGCCGCTCTGGCGCGTGGCAAGGGAGCCGGCTTCCGACGAACCGCACTTTAGGGGATCGCCCACGTGGCAAATCCAGAGTTGGGCGCCAAGCAGGTTTGCCCAAACTGCCAGGCCAAGTTTTACGATCTGACCAAGCGCCCGGCCGTGTGCCCGAAGTGTCAGACTGAATTCGACCCGGACGAGGCGGTCAAGAGCCGCCGGGTTCGTGGCCGCGCCCCGGCGCCTGAACCGGAAGCCGAGGTCGAAGACAAGGTCAAGGCCCGCAGCGCCGAGGACGACGAGGACGAGGACGAAGAGGTCGACGCCCCGGAGATCGACGAGGATCTCGACGACGCCGTCGTCGAGGACGACGAGGACGAGGACGCCGAGCCGGTCGAGCGGGTCGCCAAGAAGAAGACGCCCGATCCCGATCTGGCCGATCTCGATGACGACCTCGACGACGACGAGGACGAAGCCGTGCCCTTCCTCGAGGAAGAGGAAGAAGATTTCGACGACGCTGACATCGATGGAATCCCCGAACCGGACGAAGATTAAGGTCGCGACGAAAAGCCCTGAAAATGGTGCTTGATCGCAGTCAGACCTTTGACTAGGTTCCGCGCCTCTTCGGACGGCCAGCCGGCCCGAAGAGCCCAGGACCTGGGGCTATAGCTCAGCTGGTAGAGCGCTTGAATGGCATTCAAGAGGTCAGCGGTTCGACTCCGCTTAGCTCCACCATGGAGGCCCGCAGTTAACGCTGCGGGCCTTCGCCTTTTGGGGCGGCGCTCAAGCCCCGATGCTGCGATGCAGCGGCGCTGCGGTTGCAATTGTCATTCAGGCCGGGCATAGCCGGCCCCATCGACGGACCTGGCCTTGACCGGGTGGCTCGGCCGGGCGCCTATCCCCCGGACAACTGACGGCTCGTCTGAGGCGCATGTCCGCCCGGGCCCGTAGAACGACTGATCCCGATCAATGAACCTGCTCGCTCATCTGCGGCGCGATTGGCTGTCCAATGTGCGCGGCGACGTCCTGGCCGGAATCGTGGTGGCCCTGGCGCTGATCCCCGAGGCCATCGGCTTTTCGGTGATCGCCGGCGTCGACCCCCGGGTCGGCCTCTACGCCTCCTTCTCCATCGCAGTGATCATCGCCTTTACCGGCGGCCGCCCCGGCATGATCTCGGCGGCCACCGCGGCCATCGCCCTGCTGGTGGGCGATCTGGTCCGCGACCATGGGGTGGAGTATCTGCTGGCCGCCACGGTGCTGATGGGGGTTTTCCAGATCGGCGCCGGCCTTGCCCGTCTGGGCGGCCTGATGCGCTATGTGTCGCGCTCGGTGATCACCGGCTTCGTCAACGCCCTGGCCATCCTGATCTTCATGGCCCAGCTGCCCGAGCTGATCGGCATGGGGTGGCAGACCTACGCCATGGTCGCGGCGGGGCTTGGGATCATCTACCTCTTCCCCCGCCTGACCCGGGCCGTCCCCTCGCCGCTGGTGGCCATCGTGCTGCTGTCAGGCCTGGCCATCTATATGGGCCTCGACGTCCGCCGGGTCGGCGACCTCGGCGAACTGCCCACCAGTATTCCCTTCCTGCATCTGCCCCAGGTCCCGCTGACCCTGGAGACCCTGCAGATCATCTTCCCCTATGCCGCCACCATGGCTGTGGTCGGCCTGCTGGAAAGCCTGCTGACCGCCACCATCATCGACGACCTGACCGACACCGGCTCGGACAAGAACCGCGAGTGCCGCGGCCAGGGCATCGCCAACTTCGCCACCGGCTTCCTGGGCGGCATGGGCGGCTGCGCCATGATCGGCCAGTCGGTGATCAATGTGAAATCCGGCGGCCGGGGACGACTGTCGGCCCTGGTGGCGGGGTCGTTCCTGCTGTTCCTGATCGTCATCCTGGGCCCCTGGGTGGCTCAGATTCCCATGGCCGCCCTGGTGGCGGTGATGATCATGGTCTCCATCGGCACCTTCAACTGGGGCTCGATCCGCAATCTCCGCAGCCACCCCTGGTCCTCGTCAGTGGTCATGGTGGCCACGGTGGTCGTGGTGGTCGCCACCCACGACCTGGCCCGCGGCGTGCTGGTGGGCGTGCTGCTGAGCGGCATCTTCTTCGCCCGCAAGGTGGCGCGCATCCTGTCGGTGGAAAGCCTGTTGTCTGAGGACGGCCGCACCCGGCGCTACAATATCGAGGGCCAGGTCTTCTTCGCCTCGTCCGAGACCTTTTCGGCCGCCTTCGACTTCAAGGAGGTGATCGAGCACGTGATCATCGACGTTTCCCAGGCTCACTTCTGGGACATTTCCGCCGTCGGCGCCCTGGACCGGGCGGTGCTGAAATTCCGCCGCGAGGGTACGCGCGTCGATATCGTCGGCCTCAACGCCGCCAGCGCGACCATGGTCGATCGCTTTGGCGTCCACGACAAGGACGGCGCCGAGGCCCAGCTCGGCGCGCACTAGATTCTGAGGTTTGCGCGCGTTTCCACCGTAAAACCGGAGCCCACTTTTACGGAACGCGCTTGAGGAGGGAACGACCGTGAAGACGATTCTCTGCGCCATCGACGCCTCGACCTATGGCCCCAGCCTCTGTGACCACGCCGCCTGGTTCGCCCTGCGCGCCGGCGCCGCCGTGGACGTCCTGCATGTGCTCGACCGGGCCGAGACCGGGTCAGGGCCCCGCCTCGACCTGTCGGGCAGCGTGGGTCTTGGGGCCAGCGAGGCCCTGCTGGAGCAGTTGACCAGGGCCGACGAAGCCCGCGCCCAGGCCGCCCAGGCCCATGGCCGCGCCATGCTGGAGGGCGCCCGCGCCCGCCTGAAGGCCGCCGGCGTGACCGAGGTGAACCTCGTTCACCGGCACGGCGAAGTGGCCGAAACCCTGATCGAACTCGAAAAAGACGCCGACCTGGTGATCATGGGCAAGCGTGGCGAGAGCCAGAACTTCGCCGAGGGTCATCTGGGCGCCAAGGTCGAGCGGGTGGTGCGCGCCAGCATTCGGCCGGTCCTGGTGGCGCCGCGCGTCTTCATGCCGATCACCCGGGTGGTGGCGGCCTATGACGGCGCCGCCAGCGCCACCCAGGCCCTGGACCATGTGCTGCAGAGCCCGGTGTTCGCCGGGATCGAGGTGGTGGTCGCCATCGTCGGCGAGCCCGGCGCCCCGCGGGACGCCCGCGTCCAGGCCGCGCAAGGCCTGCTGGCCGGACGCCCGGCGGCTTCGGTCAAGGCCCTGGAGGGCGATGTGGAAGTCGCGCTGAAGGCCGAGCTTCGCCAGGGCCAGGGGGACCTGCTGGTGATGGGCGCCTATGGCCATTCGCGGATTCGCGAGCTGATCGTCGGCAGCACCACCACCGCCATGATCCGCACCGGCAAGGTCCCGGTGCTGCTGTTCCGCTAGATCCTGCGCCGCCAGGCCCGCCCAGATATTGAAACGGAGCCATAGGATCGCCAGATAATCATCAACCGGGAAACTCGCGCCAAATCTGGGCGAGGCTTTTCGGGAGTCGCTTGCTGCTTGAGGACTCGAAGACAGAGATGAGCCGGACGATCCTTTTCGACAGCCCCTACCTGCTCGGCTTCGAGCACACCCGGGCCCTGATTGAGCGCGCCGCCAAGGCGGCCGCCGAAGCCTATCCGCCCTATAATGTCGAAGATCGCGGCGAGGGGCGGCTGCGCATCACCCTGGCTGTGGCCGGCTTCGGCCCCGACCAGCTTCACGTCAGCGTCGAGGACCGCCAGCTGGTGGTCGCCGGCCGCCGGGACGAGGCGCACAAGGACGACGACGCCTATCTGCACCGGGGCATCGCCGGCCGGGGCTTTCTGCGCAGCTTCGTCCTGGCCGACCGGGTGGTGGTCGATGGGGCGAGCCTGGAGCATGGCCTGCTGCACATCGACCTGGCCAGGCCCGAGCCCGAGACCGCGGTCAAGCGAATCCCCATCCGGACGACGGGCTGAACGGCTTAAGCCCCCGTCCCCATCCTTTCGTCGGCCCAGAAGGGCGACGAAGCCCTGCGTCCGATCCCCGGCTGAACCAGCGGGGACCCCGGCGCGTTGCATCTATCTGGAGGTGGTCATCATGACGCCGATTTTAACGACTGAAGACTTCGCCGCCCTGGGCGCCCCGGACCTGGTCTATGTCCGGCCCGTCAAGGCGGCTGAAATTCTCGCCACAACGACCGACGGTGACAACGCCATGCCCCTGAAGCTCGATCCCGAGCGCACCTTCTATGCGGTCCACCGGGCCGACGGCGAACGTCTGGCTGTCCTGACCGACCGCAACGCCGCCATGGCCGCGGCCCTGGCTCACGAGCTTGCGCCGGTCTCCGTGCACTAAGATGCGCTAGCCCCGGCTGAAAGGCCGGGCCTCACGCCGCCGAGGGCGCGGCCTCCTGCACCAACAGGGCGTAGAGGGCGTCCGGCGTACGGGCCTGTCGCAGGTGCTCGCGCAAGTCAGGGTTCCGCATCATCCGCGACACGCGGGCCAACGCCCGCAGATGCTCGGTGCCGGCGTCCGGCGGGGCGAGCAGGGCGAAGATCAGGTCCGCCGGCTGGTCATCCACCGAATCGAACGGGACGGGATGGTCCAGGCGGAGGAAGACCCCGCGAATCCGGTCCAGCCCCTCGATCCGGGCATGCGGCACGGCCACGCCATAGCCGATACCTGTAGAGCCGGCCTGTTCCCGCTCGGCCAGGGCGTCCAGCACCAGGCCGGAGTCGAGGCCGAAATTGCGTCCGGCCAGTTCGGCCAGGTGAGCCAGAATCTGCCGCTTGTCGGTCGCGCCGACCCGCAGCGCCATGGCGCTGCGGTCAAGGATGTCGCCGATCTGCATGCTTGGTTCGGAGGGCCTGTTCTTACGGATCCGAACCTGAAGCCGCTATTTCAGAGAACTGGAGATTGCGGCGCCGCTCAGGCTGCGCCGTTCGCTCCGTTCCCGTTCGCGGACTTCGTGCGTTCGGGGTCAATCCAGCCGATATTCCCGTCGGGCCGGCGATATACCACGGACAATCCGCCGTGGGCGGCGTTCCTAAACACGATTGTTTGAGTTCCCGTCAAGTCCAGGTCCATGACCGCCATGGAAACGGTCATGGTGCGGATGGGCTTCTCGGTCTCGGCGATGACCATGCTGGCCGGCGCTGAATCCGAGGCGCCGCCGTCCTGGCCGTCTTCCCAGTCCGACTCGTCCTCGCCCTCAGGGGTGCGGAGCACGAAATAGGAGGCGGTCTCGGCCTGCTTGGCCAGGGCCTGCTGGTGATGGTCCTTCAGCCGGCGCTTGTAGCGCCGGACCCGGGTCTCGATCTTCTGCAGGGCGGAGTCGAACGCGGTGTGCGCGTCGGTTCCGGTGCCATGGCTCTGGAGCTGTTGCCCCGTGGCCAGGGTCAGGGCGCAATCCACCTTGAAGGTGTAGCCCTCGCGACTGACGACAACATCGGCGCCGCCGCCCGTGCGGTCGATATATTTGCCAATGCTGCTGGTGAGTTCGTCGGTGACCCGCAACCGCAGGGCCTCTCCGACATCGACGTGTTTGCCGGTGACTTGGACTTGCATACCCGTATCAACGCGCCTGCCGCCCGATGGTGTCAAGTCCATCAGAAGGCGGAGAGCGCCGCCGCCAGAAGCCTGTGGATAACCCCCGCAGCCAGGGCGAGAACGGCCAGGCTCACCACCGCCATGGCGTAGCCGGCCAGGGCCAGAATCCCGTCCCGCTGCACCAGGGCCAGGCCGAACAGACTGATCGCCGTAGCCGGCAGCAGGTTGCCGAGCGGCAGGGGCAGCATCAGCACCAGGGCCAGCAGGGTGCAGACCGCGCCGATCAGGCGGTCCCCCACCGGGCCAAACAGAAAGGTCAGCCGCGCCGTGGACACCCGCTCCACCTGCGCCACCCCGGGGATCAGCCGCGCGAAGACCGCCCGCAGCTGGCCCATGTCGAGCACCTGACGCTTCAACCGGGCCGGCAGCCAAGGCGTCGCAATGCCGGCCGCCAGTTGCGGGGTGAACAGCACCAGGGGCGCGCCGAGAAAGGTCGATGATCCCGGCGGCAGGGGCAGCATGTTGGGCGCGGCGAAGAGGAACAGCAGCACCCCAAAGGAACGACGGCCAAAGCGCTGCAGGGTCTGGCCCAGGGTCTCGGCCGCATGGGTTTCGTCGAAGAGATCGGTGAGGATCTCCGACAGGCTCATCCGGCGTTCGGGGGTGGGTTTGGCCAGGCTCATGGCGCTCCTATGGTGGCTGGGACGCCAGCCGGCAATGCGCCCAAAGCACAGCTCCCGCTTTACAAGGCCGGCGCCAGGGCTTATCGGGCGGTTATGCGGCATCGCGCCACCATGACCATGATTATTAAAACCACTGCGCTTGCGGGCGCAGGGGTCTGGTCGTGGCTGGACGCAGCCGACTGACGATCCCTGCTTGACCCCGCCGGAAGGATGGGGTCGCGACACGGAACGCCACCCCCCTCCGGCCAGACTCCGGAGGCTCCCATGCCGCATTCCCTGTCCCCGATCCTCGAACGCCCAGCGGTCGCCAAGGCCCGCGCGCCCCGTCCCCTGACGGTGGCCATTGTCGGCGCCACCGGGGCCGTGGGCGCCGAGCTGATCGCCTGCCTGGAGCGGCGGGATTTTCCGGTGGGCGAGCTTCGCCTGCTGGCCTCGACGCGCTCGGCCGGCCGCACCCTGATGTTCCAGGGCGCGCCGGTCACGGTTCAGGCCCTGGATGAGGCGAGCTTCGCGGGCGTCGACGTGGCCTTCTTCTCGGCCGGGGCCAGCCTGTCGCGGCGCTATGGCCCGATCGCCGTCGCCGCCGGGGCCTGGGTGGTGGACAATTCCTCGGCCTTCCGCATGGACGCCGCCACCCCCCTGGTGGTGCCCGAGGTCAACGCCTGGCGCCTGGGGGAGGCGCCGGGTCGGCTGGTGGCCAATCCCAACTGCGTGGCGGCCATCGCCGCGGTGGTCCTGGCGCCCCTGCACGCCCGGCGGCTGATCGTGCGGCTGGTGGGCTCCACCTATCAGGCCGCCTCGGGCGCCGGGGCCGCCGCCATGGCCGAGCTGCGGGACTCCACCGCAGCGGCCCTGGCCGGCGAGGCCTATCCCCCCCAGGTCCTGGCCCATCCCTACGCCTTCAACCTGTTCAGCCATGACGCCGAGATCGACCCTGAGACGGGCTATAATGGCGAGGAGCTCAAGGTGATGGCCGAGCTGCGCAAGCTGCTGGCCGCCCCGGACCTGCCGGCCAGCTTCACCTGCATCCGGGTGCCGGTGCTCCGCGCCCACGCCATGGCCCTGACCGTGCGGTTCGCCGAGCCGGTGAGCGTCGAGGAGGCCCGCGCCTGGCTGTCCGAGGCGCCCGGCGTCCGCGTGGTGGATGATCGCGAGGCCAACCACTTCCCCATGCCCGGCGAGGCCTCCGGCGCTGATGACGTCCTGGTGGGTCGCATCCGCACCGACCTGTCGGACCCCTCGGGCCGCAGCCTGTCGCTGTTCATCGCCGGCGACCAGCTGCTGAAGGGGGCGGCGCTGAACGCCGTGCAGATCGCCGAGACCCTGGTGCGGGCGGGCGAGTTCTAGGGTGGCCTAGACGGCTTCCCTCATCGCCCGCCGGCGCTCCACCGAGGAGGGGATCCGCATGGCTTCCCGGTACTTGGCCACGGTGCGGCGGGCGATGTCGACGCCGCCGGTCTTCAGGATGTCGACGATCTGGTCGTCGGAATGGACGCCGGCGCCCTGGGCCTCGGCGTCGATCAGCTGGCGGATGCGGTGGCGGACCGCCTCGGCCGAATGGGCCTCGCCGCCGGACGACGAGGCGATCGAGGAGGTGAAGAAGAACTTCAGCTCGAACAGGCCCCGGGGCGTGGCGATGTACTTGTTGGAGGTCACCCGGCTGACGGTCGATTCGTGCATGCCGATGGCCTCGGCCACGGTCTTCAGGTTCAGGGGCCGCAGGTGCTCCACCCCATAGGCCAGGAAGCCGTCCTGCTGGCGGACGATCTCGCTGGAGACCTTGAGGATGGTCTTGGCCCGCTGGTCCAGGCTGCGGACCAGCCAGTTGGCGTTGGCCAGGCAGTCGGCGACGAAGGTCTTGTCCTGGTCGGAGCGCGCGCCGCCGGACACCCGGGCATGGTAGCGCTGATCCACCAGCAGGCGCGGCAGGGTCTCGCTGTTGAGCTCCACCAACCAGAGCCCACCCGGGCCTTCGCGGACGAAGACGTCGGGCGCCACCGGCTGGCTGGGCTCCCCCCCAAAGGCCGCGCCGGGCCGGGGCGTCAGCGCCCGCAGCTCGGCCAGCATGTCGCGCAGGTCCTCGTCGTCCACCGCGCAGGCGCGCTTCAGTCCCGCCATGTCCCGGCGGGCCAGAAGGTCGAGATTATCCAGCAGGGCCGACATGGCCGGGTCGCAGCGATCGCGCTCGATCAGCTGCAGCCTCAGGCATTCGGCCACGTCGCGGGCGAACACGCCGGTGGGCTCCAGGCCCTGGAGCTGGTCGAGCACGCTCTCCACCAGGCCTAAGGCGCAGCCCAGGCGCTCGGCGGTCTCGGCAAGGTCCAGACGCAGATAGCCGCCTTCATCCACCCCATCGATCAGGACGGCGGCGACAGCGGCCTGGGCGGCGGTGAACCCCAGCAGGGCGGCCTGGTCCTGCAGATGTTCGGCCAGGGTCTTTTCATGGGCGGCCAAACCATCGAGGCCGTCCCCATCCCCTTCGAAGCTGCCGCCCTTGCCGGCCTTGGACCAGTCGATGGCTCCGCCGGCGTCTGCGGCCTCGGCCCCGTCGCCGGTGGCGCGCTCGCCAGGGGAGACCTCGTCATGGGCGCAATCCAGGTCGCTCTGGGCGGCGCCTGAGGCGACCTCGTCCAGGGCCGCCTCGGCGCGGGCCTCGCCGGCGCTGTCGGGGACCTCTGGGGCAGGTTCAGGCTCGCCCTCGTCCCTCGCCAGCAAGGGATTGCGCTCGAGCTCGCCCTCGACATAGGCCTCCAGCTCAAGGTTCGACAACTGCAGCAGCTTGATGGCCTGCTGCAGCTGAGGGGTGATGACCAGCCCCTGCCCCTGACGGACTTCGAGTCGCGCGCTGAGCGCCAAGTTTCAGCCCTCCTGGCCTGCTTCTTGCTGGAGAGGCTAGGCCGCCATCCCCCACCGATTGGTTAACCGCCTGAAGAAGAGCTGCGGCCAAGCGTCCTGGCTTGGGCGCCGGCGCGCCGTCATGCTAGGCGCAAGGCCAACAAGAACGCGTCAGTTAGGGAACCACGCCAATGTCGGACAATGCGGCTCTGCGCCCCGAAACCCTGGTCATCCACGCCGGGGCCACCCCCGATCCGGTGACCAAGGCCCGGGTCACCCCGATCTATCAGACCACCTCCTACGTCTTCGACGACGCCGATCACGCCGCGGCCCTGTTCAACCTGGAAGCGGCCGGCAATATCTATTCGCGCCTGGGCAATCCCACCGCCGGCGTGCTGGAGGCGCGGCTGGCGACCCTGGAGGGCGGGGTCGCCGCCCTGGCCGTGGCCAGCGGCCACGCCGCCCAGCTCCTGGTCTTCCACACCCTGATGGAGCCCGGCTGCAACATCGTGGCCTCGCGCAAGCTCTATGGCGGCTCGATCACCCAGCTCAGCCAGAGCTTCAAGCGCATGGGCTGGGGGGTCACCTTCGTCGAGGAGCTGGAGCCCGAGGCCTTCGCCCGCGCCATCGACGACAAGACCCGGGCGGTGTTCATCGAGTCGATCGCCAATCCCGGCGGTGTGGTGATGGACATCGCCGGCATCGCGCAGGCCGCTCACGCCAGGGGCGTGCCCCTGGTGGTCGATAACACCCTGGCCACCCCCTATCTCTGCCGGCCCCTGGACCACGGCGCCGACATCGTCGTCCATTCCCTGACCAAGTTCCTGGGCGGCCACGGCAATTCCATCGGCGGCGCGATTGTCGACGGCGGCCGGTTCGACTGGACCGGCGGCCGCTGGCCGAACCTCAGCGCCCCCAATCCCAGCTACCACGGCAAGGTCTTCACCGAGGCCTTCGGACCGGCCGCCTTCGTGGTCGCCTGCCGGGCGCTCGGCCTGCGGGACTTAGGACCCGCCATCTCGCCGTTCAACGCCTTCATGATCCTGACCGGCATCGAGACCCTGGCCCTGCGGATGGAGCGGCACTGCGCCAACGCCCAGAGAGTCGCCGAGTGGCTGCAGGATCATCCCAAGGTCGCCTGGGTCTCCTATGCGGGCCTTCCCGGCGATCCCAGCCATGAGCGGGCCAAACGCTACGCCCCCAAGGGCGCGGGCGCGGTCTTCACCTTCGGGCTGAAGGACGGCTACGCCGCGGGCGTGAAGCTGATGGGAGCGGTGAAGCTGTTCTCCCACCTGGCCAATATCGGCGACACCCGCAGCCTGATCATCCATCCGGCCTCCACCACCCACCGCCAGCTGGAGAAAGCCGACCAGATGGCCGCCGGCGCCGGCCCCGACGTGGTGCGGCTCTCGGTGGGGCTCGAGCATGTGGACGATATCATCGCCGACCTGGAGCAGGCCCTGGCAGGTCTCTGAGCTGAGCGGGTGAGGCGGTGGCCGCCGCCTCACCCCACCGGCAGGTCGAACATCAGCTGGCGCGAGACCCGCACCGGCGGGGAGCCGTGGCTCAGCAGCTCATCGTGATAGGCCTTCATGTCGAAGGCGGCGCCGGCGCGGGCTTGCGCTTCCCGGCGCAGGGACCAGTGCTCCCGCCAACCGACGAAATAGGTGGGCAGCTGGGCCGAGGAGACCCGGGCCCGCGTCCACTTGCCGGCCGCCTCGCGCTCCTGCTGGAAGGCGTCGTGGGTCATCAGATGCATGGCCCGGGCCTCGTCCCAGCCCTCCACATGGACGCCGATGTCGAGGATGGCGTTGGTGATCACCCGCAGCAGGAACTTCAGATTGGCCAGGCGATAGAGCGGATGGCCGTCCCGGTGGCCGGCCTCCACCATCACATCCTGGGCGTAGCAGGCCCAGCCCTCGACGAAGGTCCCTGACCAGAGGACCGCGCGCAGGGTCGAGGGGTGGCGGTTGGAGATGGCGAGCTGCAGGTAGTGGCCGGGCGTGCCCTCATGGACGGTCAGGCCTTCCAGCGTCCAATTGTTGTATTCCCGCAGGAAGGACTCCGCCTGTTCGGGCGTCCAGTCCTCGGGGATGGGCGAGAGCTTGTAGAAGGTGGGCAGCTCCCGGTCCAGCGGTCCCGGCGGATCGCAATAGGCCACGGCCACGCCCCGCTGGAACTCCGGCGTCAGCACCAGCTCCACCGGCTCAGGGGGCGGGGTGACGATGGGGTTGGCCGCCACGAAGGCGATGGCGGCGTCGAGCTTGGCCCGGGCGGTCTCGATGAGGGTCTCGGGCGTCGCGCGGTCGGCATAGACCAGCTCCAGGGCCGCGGCGATGGCCGCCTGCTCCTGATCGGCCGTCGGCCTGGGCGGCGTCGGCGGGGCGGCGTCGCTCACCAGCACCTGCCGGGCGATGTCGTACATTTCGGCCCGCACTTGGGCGAGCGCCTCTTCGGCGGCGGCCTTGATCTCGGCCCGGCTCAGGGGGCTGTCGAGGGCGAAGGCCAGCTTGGCGTCATAGAGCTCGGCGCCCAGGCGCCACTCGCCCTTAGCCTGCGGAACCAGGGCCTGGTCGATCCAGGCCTGGTGCTCGGCGATGGCGGCCTTGGCGACGCCGGCTGCGGCGCGCAGGTCGGCCTGGCCCTGGGGCTCCAGGGCGCCGGCCTCGGCGAGCAGCAGGTCCACCAGGCTGACCAGACCGGCGTTCTGGCCCGACACCGTCTCGGCGTGGATCTTTGGGGTGCGGCCTGGATCAAGGCTGGCGCGCACCTGGGACAGCAGGGCCGGAAAGCCGCTCATTCGTGAGGTCGCAGAGGCCAGTCGCTGCGGCAGGGGGGCGAAGTCCCGGGCGATGAGCCCATAGAGGGCCGAGCCCACCAGGGACTGATAGATCAGCGGGTCCCAGAGCTGGGCCTGCAGGGTGTCGTGGGTCCAGACCTCGCCGGCCAGGCTGTTGCGCAGGATGGCGGCGTCCACCTGCCGCTCGCGGGACAGATCGGCCAGGGTGAAGGCGTCAAGCTGGGCGAGAAAGCCTGCGGCGCTGTCGCGCCGGGCGGCCCAGCCCGCCAGGCTCAGATCATCCAGGCGATCATCGTAGCGATGATCCCCCCACAGCGTCGCAGTGATCGGGCTGAGCCGCAGGTTCGCCTCCAGCCAGGCCGCCGCCAGGGCGTCGAAGGCCTGATCGGCGGGGCTCGACGCCGGCGTCTGGGCGCGGGCGGCGGACAGCGGCAGGGCCGCAGCGGCCCCAAAGGCCATCAGCATGCGGCGGTCGAGCAGAAGAGGCATGTTGGTGATCCCAAGGCGCACCGCAACCCTCCGGCGCAGGCGGCACTTTCGGACAGGGCCGCACCACGGGCAAGCTCGCGTTCCACGCGCCGCAGGCGCCTTCAAGAGGGGACACGAAGGACACAAAGGGGCACGAAGAACACAAAGATAGCCGCCGACACCTTCGTGTCCTTGGCTATCTTTGTGTTCTTCGTGCCCCTGTTTTTCCCAGGACCTCAGGCTTTGCGACCTCAGGCCGTCTTCGGGCGGCGTCTCACCCTCGCCAGGCGGCGAAGTCTGCGCCAGAAGCGGGTCTTTTCCGGCTCGGGATAGGGCTGCAGGTTGCGCACGAAATCCTCGGCGCAGGCCTTCCAGGAGAAGGTCTCGGCAAAGGCCCGCACCGCCCTTCGATCCAGCGCCAGGGCCTCCATGCAGGCCTCCTTCAGCCCCTCGGTGGCCGTGGTCGCCAGCGCGCCGGCGCCCGAACCGGGGATGATGTCGATGGGGCCGGGCGCCGGATAGGCCGCCACGGGGGTGCCCGAGGCCATGGCCTCCAGGATCACCAGGCCGAAGGTGTCGGTGAGCGAGGGGAAGACGAAGACGTCGGCGCAGGCGAAATGGGCCGACAGCTCCTCGCCGAACTTCGAGCCGGTGAACACCGCGCTGCGATAGCGCTCGGCCAGCTCGTCCTTCTGCGGGCCGTCGCCCACCACCACCTTGGTGCCGGGCAGGTCGAGACCCAGGAAGGCCTCGATGTTCTTCTCCACCGCCACCCGGCCCACATAGAGGAAGATCGGCTTGGGCAGGTGGGCGAAGATGTCGGGCTCGCCCTCGGCGCGGGGGCGGAACATCTCGGTGTCCACCCCGCGGGACCAGGAGGAGATGTTGCGGAAGCCGTGGCGGGTCAGCTCGTCGCGCATGGTCGGCGTGGCCACCATCAGCCGCCCCGAGGGGCGGTGGAACCAGCGCATATAGGTGTAGCCCACCGACAGGGGCACGGGCAGCCGGGCCGAGACATATTCCGGGAATCGGGTGTGATAGCTGGTGGTGAAGGGCAGCTTCCATTCCACGCAGATTCGCCGGGCGGCCAGGCCGATGGGCCCTTCGGTGGCGATGTGGATGGCCTCGGGCTCGAAGGCCTTGAACCGCTCCTGCACCGGCTCATAGGCGCCGATGGCCACCTTGATCTCCGGATAGGTAGGCAGGGGCAGGGTCTTGAACTGGTCGGGGCGGATCACCTCCACCTCGTGGCCCAGCTCGCGCAGTTCGCGCACCACCCGGGTCAGGGTGCGGACCACCCCGTTCACCTGCGGCTCCCAGGCGTCGGTGGCCAGCAGGATGCGCATGGGGCGCTGGACCTCGTCCACCGGGGCGGCCGGCTCCCACATCCGCTGGGCCGGCGAGCGCACCGGGGTCGGCGGCGCGATCGGCGCCGGCCGGGGCGCCGGCGCAGGCGAGGTCGGCTGGACCCGATCGGCCAGGGGCAGGGTGGCCTGGGCCTGGGCCCAGGCGAAGAAGGCGCCCAGCAGGGCCTCGCGGGTGGGGAAGTGGCGATAAACTGTGCGTTCGCCGACGCCGGCGTCCTTGGCGATCTCGGCGAAGGACAGCTCGTCCAGGGGGCCGGCCTCGAGCCGCGCCCCGACGGCGCGGAGGATCTGGTCGCGGGTGGCGGCCTTCTGGCGGTCGCGGGCGTCGCCTGTGGCGCTGTCATCTTCACTCATGACAGTCCAACTGTCATGAGTTCGGCGGGGCGTCAACCGAAGGCTGTACGCTTCAGACGAGGATCGGTTCCGGCCGCGCCAGATCCGGCTCGCGGACGCCTTCGCCCGGAAGACCGAAGACCGGCTCGGGCGTGGCGCGGGCCTGGCGCACCGCAGTCCAGGAGCGGAGCTTGGCCCACTCCAGGATCTCCATGCGGCCGTCCATATGCTCCACCAGGGCGGTGCAGCTCTCCACCCAGTCGCCGTCGTTGATATAGAGGATGTCCTCGATCTGGCGCATCTCGGCCTTGTGGATATGGCCGCAGATCACCCCGTCGACGCCGCGGCGCCTCGCCTCCTCGGCCACCGCGCCCTCGAAGTTCTCGATGAAGTGCAGGGCGTTCTTCACCTTGGTCTTCAGATAGGCCGAGAGGCTCCAATAGCCAAAGCCCATGCGGCGCCGCACACGGTTGAACAGGGTGTTGGCGGCCAGAAGCCCGCGGTAGGAATAGTCGCCGAGGAAGGCCAGCCACTTGGCGTGCTGCACCACGCCGTCGAATTCATCGCCATGGGTGACCAGGAAACGCCGTCCGTCGGCGCCTTCATGGATGGCGTCGCGGGCCACCACCACGCCGCCGAAGTGAATGCCGCAGAAGTCGCGGATGCGGTCGTCATGGTTACCGGGAATATAGACGACGTTCACGCCCTTGCGCGCCAGGCGGAGAATTTTCTGGACCACGTCGTTATGGGCCTGTGGCCAGTACCAGCCGCTCTTCATCTTCCAGCCGTCGACGATATCGCCGACCAGATACAATGTGTCGCACTCCATGTGCCGGATGAAGTCCAATAGCATCTCGGCCTGACAGCCGCGGGTGCCCAGGTGGACGTCCGAAACAAACACTGTTCGATAACGCTGGATTCCGATATCGCCCACGAACGCCTCCGGAACGACCCCATTTGACTGTCGGGTAGGCTGATTGCGTGTCGCTTTGATGAAACCGCACTGCAACACTGGCGCTGCAGCATGGGCCGCCATATGTCAGCCGCACTTTGATTGAACCCTTGCCCGTGCAGATGGACGCTCGAACCTATCCCGCCAAAGAGACCCCGAAGTCTCGCCGGACCCGCGCCCGTATCCTGGACGCGGCCATGCGCCTGTTCGCCGAGGTCGGCTATCACGCGGCCACCAACGCCCTGATCGCCGAAGCGGCCAACCTGACCCGGGGGGCGATGCTCTATCATTTCTCCAGCCGCGAAGAGCTGGTGGAGGCCGCCGTGGCCCATATCGAGGTCGAGCGCGCCCGCCTGTTCGAACAGGCCGCCTCGGCGCCTGCCGGTCCCGGCGTGGATGCGGCCGAGCACGCCATCGACGCCTATTGGGCCCTGCTGCACGAGACCCCGTTCGTAGCCTTCGCCGAGCTTGAGGCCGCCGCCCGCACCGATCCCATGCTGCGCACGCGCCTGGCCAACGCCCAGAGCGCCTTTGACCGCAACCAGGTGGGGGAGCGCTTCCTGGCGCTCACCCAGGCCGGCAGCGACCCGCGCTTCCAGACCAGCCGCGACCTGGGCCGTTTCCTGCTGGAAGGCCTGGCGCGGGGCTCGCTCACCTATGACGAGATCGCCAGACGCGAGCGCCTGCTGGCGGTGGTCAAGCGCGCCGTCCGCGCCCTCAACCGCAAGGGCGAGGCCCAGGACCTCTGGGTCGACTGAGCATTTCCCGATAAGTGTGACGCGGTTATCGGGTCGAGAAATGCTCTTACTCTAAGAGCCCTTATTCCGCAGGCTCGGCGCCGGGCGCCAGGCGCTCGGCCAGGCGGATCAGATACTGGCCATATTCGCCCTTGGCCTGGGAGCGGCCGAGATCGGCCAGCTGCTCGCGGTCGATGAAGCCCTTGGAATAGGCCACCTCCTCGATGCAGCCGATGCGCAGGCCCTGGCGCAGCTCCAGGGTGCGGATCAGCTCGCCGGCCTGGATCAGGCTGTCATGGGTGCCGGTGTCCAGCCAGGCGAAGCCTCGGCCCAGCAGCTCGACGTTCAGTTCGCCGGCGTCCAGATAGACCTGGTTGAGCGCGGTGATCTCCAGCTCGCCCCGGTGGGAGGGCTTGAGGCTCTTGGCGTATTCGCTGGCCTTGCCGTCATAGAAATAGAGGCCGGTGACCGCATAGTTGGACTTCGGCAGGGCGGGCTTTTCCTCGATGCCGAGGACCTTGCCGCCCTCGCCCAGCTCGACCACCCCATAGCGTTCGGGATCGTTGACCGGATAGCCGAACACCGTGGCGCCGGCGGTCCGCGCATCGGCCGAGCGGAGCATCTGGCTGAAGTTCTGGCCGAAGAAGATGTTGTCGCCGAGCACCATGATGCTGGGCTCGCCGCCGACGAACGCTTCCCCCAGCAGATAGGCCTGGGCGAGGCCCTCGGGCTTGGGCTGCACCAGGAACTCGAACCTCACCCCCAGCTGCGAGCCGTCGCCCAGCAGGCGCTTGAAGGCCGCCTGGTCCTCAGGCGTGGTGATGATCAGGATCTCGCGCACGCCCGCCAACAGCAGGACCGACAGCGGATAATAGATCATCGGCTTGTCGTAGATGGGCAGCAGCTGCTTGGAGACCGCCAGGGTCAGGGGATGCAGCCGGGTGCCGGAGCCCCCCGCCAGGATGATGCCACGTCTCACGCCGTCTCCTTCTGCGCCGAAAGCTGGGCGACCACGTCCTCCAGCGCCTCCTGCCAGGGGCGAAGCTGCAGGGAGAAGACCGCCTGCATGCGGCCGGAGTCCAGCTCTCCGTTCAGCGCCCGCCGGGCCGGGGTCGGAAAGGCGGTGGTGGGCACGGGCTCCATGGCCGGCGGATCGCCCGGCCGGGTCAGGGCGAAGATCGCCTGCGCCATGTCGTAGCGGGAGGCGGCGCCCTCATTCACCACATGCAGCAGGCCCCATTCCGGCGCCCCGGCCGGCGCCTTGGCCAGCCGCTCCCCCTGGCTGAGGATGAAGGCCGCCAGGTCGCCGCTGGCGGTGGGGCGGGCGCGCTGGTCGGCCACCACCTTGAGCACCGGCTGGGTTTCGCCCAGACGGAGCATCATCTGCAGGAAGTTCTGCCCATAGGCCGAGAACAGCCAGGAGACCCGCATCACCAGGGCGCGGTCGCAGGCGCCCAGCACCGCCTGCTCGCCGGCCAGCTTGGAGGCGCCATAGACGTGCAGCGGGGCGGGCGCATCGGTCTCCACATAGGGCGCCGCCTTGTCGCCGGAAAACACCATGTCGGTGGAGACGTGCAGCAGGGGCAGGCCCCGCGCCTGGCAGGCCCGGGCCATGGCGGCCGGCGCCCAGGCGTTCACCGCATAGGCCAGATCCGGTTCGCTTTCGGCCTTGTCGACGGCGGTATAGGCCGCCGCGTTCAGCACCAGGTCGATATCGCCGGCCTCGGCCACGGCCCGGGCGACGGCGCCCGCGTCGGTCAGGTCGACCTCGGCGCGGGACAGGGCGGTGATCGTCACGCCTGGGCCAGCGCGGTCGAGCATCTCCCGGGCGAGCTGCCCGGTGGCGCCGAACTGCAGGATGCGCAGACTCATGCCTTGGCCAGGCCCAGGCGCTCGGAATGGAAGCCCTTGTCGCGGATCGCCTGCCACCAGTCGCGGTTCTCCACATACCAGGCGACAGTCTGGGCCAGGCCCTGATCCAGGGGCGTGGCCGGCTCCCAGCCCAGCTCGGCCTTCAGCTTGGCGGCGTCGATGGAATAGCGGAAGTCGTGACCCGGCCGGTCGGCGACGAAGGTGATCTTTTCGGCGTGCGGCGTATTGGCCGGCGCGAGCTTGTCCAGCTCGGCGCAGAGGATCTGGATCACCTCCAGATTGCGGTGGGTGGAGTCGCCGCCGATGCAATAGGTCTCGCCCAGGCGGCCCTTCTGCAACACCAGCAGCAGGGCCTGGGCGTGGTCGTCCACATGCAGCCAGTCGCGCACCTGCCGGCCGTCTCCATAGACAGGGATGGTCTTGCCCTCCATGGCCCGGACCACCACCGTGGGGATCAGCTTCTCGGGAAACTGGAAGGGGCCATAATTGTTGGCGCAGTTGGTGATCACCACCGGCAAGCCATAGGTCCGTCCCCAGGCCCGCACCAGATGGTCGGCGCCGGCCTTGCTGGCCGAATAGGGGGAATTGGGATCGTAGGGCGTCTGTTCGGTGAAGGCGCCGTCCTCGCCCAGGGCGCCGAACACCTCGTCGGTGGAGACATGGTGGAAGCGGAAGGCGGCCTTGGGCTCGGGCTCAAGCCCGTTCCAATAGGCCCGGGCGGCCTCCAGCAGCACGGCCGTGCCCGTGACATTGGTGCGCACGAAGTCCAGCGGCCCGTCGATGGCCCGGTCGTTGTGGCTCTCGGCGGCCAGGTGCATCACCGCATCGGGCCGATGGCGGGCGAAGATCTCCGCCATCTTAGCCGCGTCGCAGATGTCGGCTTCCTCGAAGGCGTAGCGAGGGGAGCCCGCCACCTGGGCGACATTGTCCAGATTGGCCGAATAGGTCAGGACGTCGAGGTTCACCACCTCGTGCCCCTGGGCGACGGCCTGGCGCACCACGGCCGACCCGATGAATCCGGCGCCGCCGGTGATCAGAATTTTCATGCCGACCTTCGTCTGCGGGCGTTCGTCCGCGCCCGTTCCAAGGCCCTGCTCATACAGTGAAATGCGGCAGGCTCAAGACGGGCGGCCCTTCGCCTGGGTTGTGGCGCGCCGCTCGCCTGCCTAGAGTTGAGGCCGCGCGCCTTGCGCGCATGGGGATGCTCAGTTGGAAGTCTCGACCGAAGAGCCCACGGGTCCGGGGCCGGCCAAGGGCCGATCCGGCGGCCAGATCGACCTGGTCCAGGGGCCGATCGGCAAGAGCCTGATCGCCTTCACCCTGCCGGTGTTGGGCGCCAACCTGCTGCAGTCGCTGAACGGCACGGCCAACGCCGCCTGGGTCAGCCACATCCTGGGTCCGGCCGCCCTGACCGCCACGGCCAACGCCAACAACATCCTGTTCCTGCTGCTGGGCGCGGTGTTCGGCCTGGCCATGGCCGCCAACCTGCTGATCGCCCAGGCGGTGGGGGCGGGCGCCACCGACCAGGTCAAGCGGGTCGCCGGCTCCAGCACCCTGTTCTTCGCGCTCATGTCCATGGGCGTCGGGATCACCGGCATCTTCGCCACCCCGGCCATTCTGGACGCCATGGGGACGCCGGGGGACGCCCGGGCCGACGCCATCACCTATCTGCGGGTGATCTTCGCGGCCATGCCGTTCATGTACTTCTTCTCCTTCGTGATGATGGCCATGCGCGGGGCCGGGGATTCCCGGACGCCCTTCTACTTCTCCCTCTGCGCCGTCGGCCTCGACATCATCCTCAACCCGATCCTGATCATGGGGCTGGGCCCCGCCCCGCAGCTGGGGATCGCCGGCTCGGCGGCGGCCACCCTGATCAGCCAGACCCTCACCCTGGCCGGCATGATCACCTATCTCTATCGCAGCGGCAGCGTGCTGGTCCTGCGGCGGGGCGAATGGGGGATGCTGCGCCCCGATCCGGCCATCCTGCGCACCCTGGTGGTCAAGGGCCTGCCCATGGCCATGCACATGCTGGTGGTGTCGGGCGCCGCCCTGGTCATGCTCACCTTCGTCAACACCTATGGCTCGCAGACGGCGGCCGCCTATGCCGCCTCCCTGCAGCTCTGGACCTATATCCAGATGCCGGCCATGGCGCTTGGGGCGGCGGTCTCCTCCATGGCCGCGCAGAATGTCGGGGCCGGGCGCATGGACCGGGTCGACCGGGTCGCCCAGATGGGCGCCCTGTTCGCGGTTGGCATGACCGCCGCGCCGGTGGTCCTGATCTATCTGGTGGAGCCCATCGTGCTGCAGCTCTTCCTGCCGGCAGACAGCGCCTCGACCCCCATCGCCCGACACATCAATTCCCTGGCCATGTGGGGCTTCATCCCGTTCGGCGTGGCCTTCATCTTCGCCGGCGTGGTGCGGGCCACCGGCGCGGTGATCGCCCCCCTGCTGGCCATGGTCGTCTCCCTCTGGGTGGTGCGCATTCCGTTCGTCCATTTCATGACGCCGGTTCTTGGGGCCGACGCCATCTGGTGGAGCTTCCCGCTGGGCAGCGTGATGACCATGATCCTGGCCGGGGGCTACTACCTCTGGGGGAATTGGCGGACCGCCAAGCTGATGCCCGCCCCGCCCCGCGGCGCCGCCGCCGACACCGGCCAGGCCACACCGGCCATGGCCCCGGTGGCGCGCGCCGACTGACGAGCCGAGGCCGCGGCGCGCAGCGCGGGGGATGATCAACCACGAAGGACACAAAGGGCACGAAGGCGTCGCAGCCCTTTGTGTTCTTCGTGTGCTTTGTGGTTCGCCCTTTGAAAGCGCCCGCGGCATACGAGACCTTCGGCCGCAGCCCCCCTTACGCCTGTCACCCTGGGCCCTGCGCCCAGGGTCCCTCGCGCCGCTTGCGCCCGCCCCGACGAGGGACCCTCGGTCAAGCCCGAGGGTGACGACTAAGGACTTGGCTGGTGAGGCGTTGCTACTGATATCGGGTAATTAAATTTGTTTTATCAGTAACTTAACCGTTTTCTCCGCCCCCGGTTGCGTCCGAAGCCCGTGCGCCTGATAATGACGGGAGGCGGCCAAGGCCGGCCGCCCCATTTTGAATTTTCGGTATGTTCGACGACCCGAAACATACCGTATTTACGAAACACCTCGCGCCTCGGTGCGGCGGGGCTCCAAGGAGGATGACATGGCCTGGGACTTTGAAACCGACCCCGAATTCCAGAAGAAGCTCGACTGGATCGAAGACTTCATGCGCGAGGAGGTCGAACCCCTCAGCCATCTGGGCATGGCCGCCCATGGCCCGCTGGGCCGCGAGAAATTCATCAAGCCCCTGCAGCAGAAGGTGAAGGACCAGGGCCTGTGGGCCTGTCACCTCGGCCCCGAGCTGGGCGGCCAGGGCTATGGCCAGCTCAAGCTCGGCCTGATGAACGAGAAGCTGGGGCGCAACTCCATCGCCCCCACCGTCTTCGGCTGTCAGGCGCCCGACACCGGCAACGCCGAGATCATCGCCCACTACGGCACCGAGGCCCAGAAGGAGAGCTGGCTCTGGCCGCTGCTCAACGGCGAGATCCGCTCGGCCTTCTCCATGTCCGAGCCCACGGGCGGTTCCGACCCCCTGACCTTCAAGACCCGCGCGGTCCTGGACGGCAATGAGTGGGTGATCAACGGCGAGAAGTGGTTCTCCACCAACGCGCGCTATTCGAAGCTGCTGGTGGTCTATGCGATCACCGATCCGGACGCCAAGGACCCCTATCGGCGCACCTCCATCTTCCTGGTGCCCACCGACACCCCTGGCGTGGAGATCATCCGCAATGTGGCGGTCGGCGGCGGCGGCGAGATCGGCGGCGGGACCGAGGGCTATGTCCGCTACAACGACGTCCGGGTCGGGCCTGAGGCCCTGCTGGGCGACCGCGGCGCGGCCTTCGTCATCGCCCAGGTTCGCCTTGGCGGCGGCCGGGTGCACCACGCCATGCGCACCGTCGGCGCCTGCCGCCATGCGCTGGACCTGATGTGCCAGCGGGCCGTGTCGCGCACCACCCGCGACGGGCGCCTGTCGGACCTGCAGATGGTGCAGGAGCAGATCGCCGACTCCTGGATCGCCGTCGAGCAGTTCCGCCTGCTGGTCCTGCGCACCGCCTGGCTGATCGACAAGCACAAGGACTACAACAAGGTCCGCAAGGACATCGCCGCCATCAAGGTGGCAATGCCAAAGGTCTATAACGACGTGGCCACCAAGGCCGCCCACCTGCATGGAGCGCTGGGCGTCTCCAACGAAATGCCCTTCATGCGGATGGTGACCAGCTCGCTGGTCATGGGCATCGCTGATGGCCCCACCGAGGTCCACAAGGTGACGCTCGCCAAGCAGATCCTGAAGGACTACCGGCCCGAGAACGACCTCTTCCCCAGCTACCACATCCCGCGCCTGCAGGAGGAGGCCAAGGAGAAGTACGCCAAGGAGCTGGGCGAGCTGAAGGAAGGCTACGCCAAGCTGAAGGCCGAACGGGAAAACGCCCCGGCCTGAGGAGCTCGCTCACTCCATCTTCGTCATGTTCGGCCTTGTGCCGCGCATCCCTCTCAGGGCCGCGCAAGCGTCGAGAGGGATCCTGGGCACAAGGCCCAGGATGACGGTTGAGGGGGCGGAAAAGTCTGTGCGCCGCAGGCGATAGGAAAGAAAACCACAAAGGGCACGAAGACCACAAAGAGGCTGCGGCCCCTTCGTGCTCCTTGTGTCCTTGGTGGTTAAGCCTTTTTGGCGCTGCGCGCCGGCGCCCGCTTGCCTCAGGCCTTAAGGCTCGGCTTTCTGAGCGCACACGTCGCGACAAGACGGCCAACACCTCCCAGGACACCAGGACCCCCATGACCGACACCGCCGCCAAGCCCTGGCCCGTCATGACCATCGAAGAGGCCCATGCGCAGCTCACCGCGCCGGGTCAGCGCTTCGAGCTCGATCAGGCTTTGATCGACGGGGTCCCCACCAAGGTCTGGAAGAACGCCCCGCCCACCCTGCGCGACGTGCTGCTCAACGGTCGGGCCTTCGGCGACCGGGAATTCCTGGTTTATGAGGACGACCGGGCCAGCTTCGAGGCCTTCACCCGCGCCGTCGTCACCCTGGCCCACAGGCTGCAGGCCGACGGCGTCAAGCCCGGCGACCGGGTGGCGCTGGTCATGCGAAACCTGCCCGAATGGCCGGTGGCCTTCTTCGCCGGCGCCATCATCGGCGCGATCGTGACCCCGCTGAACGCCTGGTGGACGGGGGCTGAGCTGGAGTTCGGCCTGGCCGATTCCGGAGCCAGGGTCGCGATGGTGGACGATGAGCGGCTGGACCGCATCCTGGAGCATCTGGACGCCTGCCCGGAACTCGCCCGCATCTATGTGACCCGGGCCGAAGTCCTGCCGGCCGATCCCCGCCTGGCCCGGCTGGAGGGTGTGATCGGGCCGGTGAACGGCTGGAAGGACCTGCCCGACCAGCCCCTGCCGGATGTGGCCCTGGCGCCCGACGATGTGGCGACAATCTTCTACACCTCCGGCACCACGGGGAAGCCCAAGGGGGCCATGGGCACCCACCGCAACCTGACCGCCAATATCCTGGCCAGCGCCTGCGCCGGCGCCCGCGGCGTTCTGCGCCGGGGCGAGGCCATCCCTGAACAGGACCCGCACAAGCTGCCGCAACGGGTCTATCTGCTGGTGGTGCCCCTGTTCCACGTCACCGGCTGCAACGCCACCCTGTCGCCGGCCATCAATTCGGGGTCCAAGCTGGTCCTGATGCGCAAGTGGGAGCCGGTGGAGGCCATGGGCCTGATCGAGCGGGAGCGGGTCACCAATACCGGCGGCGTGCCCACCATCGCCTGGCAGCTGATCGAGCATCCCGCCCGCCAGGATTTCGATCTGTCGTCCCTGACCACCGTGGCCTATGGCGGCGCGCCGTCTGCGCCCGACCTGGTGCGCAAGATCGTCGAGACCTTCCCGGGCTCGGCGCCATCCAATGGCTGGGGCATGACCGAGACCTCGGCCACCTGCACCACCAATATCGGCCGCGACTACGAGCACCGCCCCGACTCCTGTGGCGTCGCCCCGCCGCCGTGCGAGCTGAAGATCGTCGATCCCGCCGACGGGCTCACCGAACTGCCCGTCGGCCGGGTGGGTGAGCTGTGGGCCAAGGGGCCCAACATCGTCAAAGGCTACTGGAACCGGCCCGAGGCCACGGCCGAGACCTTCGTGGACGGCTGGGTGCGCACCGGCGACCTTGCCCGCCTGGACGAGGAAGGCTTCTGCTTCATCGTCGACCGGGCCAAGGACATGCTGATCCGCGGCGGCGAGAACATCTACTGCGTGGAGGTCGAGAACATCCTCTACGACCATCCCGACGTGATGGACGCCGCCCTGATCGGCCTGCCCCACCGCACCCTGGGGGAGGAGCCGGCCGCCGTCGTCCACCTGAGGCCCGGCGGGACGGCGACCGAGGATGAACTCCGCGCCTTCGTCCGCGAACGGCTGGCGAGCTTCAAGGTCCCGGTGAAGGTGACCTTCTGGCCCGAAACCCTGCCCCGCAACGCCAATGGCAAGATCCTGAAGGCGGAGCTGAAGTCCGCCTTTGGCGTCGAGGCCGGCGCCTGAGCGGCCTTAGGGCTGGGCTCGCCGCGCTGGTCTGCCGCGCTGCAATAACTGTCCCAAAATGGGTGCGGAATTCTTAATAATCGAAGCGCTACAAGGGGAAAATCTTAGCTCCCAAGGACAACTGCGTTGCGCCTCTTCAATCAACTGCCGGTCTCAAAGAAACTTCTAGTTGCGTTCAGTGTTGTGCTCGCCATCTCCTTGGGGGCGTCGGTGGTCTCCTATTTGAGCTCCCAGGCTGTAGAGAAGGCGACGGGCTGGAACACCCACACCTATAAGGTGTTGTCCGCCGCGGAAGATGTCAGCGCCGCGATGGTGGACCAAGAGACAGGGGTGCGCGGCTATCTGCTCTCGGCCAATCCAGACTTCCTTGATCCCTATCACCAGGGCCTAAAACGCTACGACCTCGCGGTGGGGGAGCTACAGACGCTTACCGCCGACAATGCTGAGCAACAGGCGAGAATCGCGGCTCTGAAAGAGCTGGCCGACCGTTGGCGCACGGACGTCGCCGAGGTTGAGATCGGCATGATGAAGGATCCGGCCACTATTGAGGCGGCCCGCTTCCTGGAGGCCTCCGCTGCGGGCAAGGAGGCCATGGACGGCGTGCGCGCCCTGATCGCAGAGATCGATGGGGCTGAAGCGGCCCTGTTGGCCGAGCGCTCAGTCCGGCGCGATCGCGAATCGGCCAATGCTCGGCTCGCCTTGATCGTCGGCGGCCTGCTGGCGGCCCTCGCCTCGGTGGGCATGCTGCTGCTGCTGTCGCGCACCATCGGCGCCCCGGTGTCGAGCCTGACCCTGGTCATGAGGCGGTTGGCGGACGGAGACAACACTGTCGATGTCCCCGCCACCGACCGGACTGACGAGATCGGGCGCATGGCCGGCGCCGTCCAGATCTTCAAGGAGGCGGCCATTGAGAAGTTGCGCCTGGAGGGCATGAGCGCCGAGCAGTCCAGGGCCGCGGAGGAAGAGCGCCGCCGGGCCGAGGTCGCCAAGGCCGAACTGGCCAGGGAGCAGGCTCTGGTGGTCGAATCCCTGGCCGACGGCCTGGAGAAGCTGTCCAAGGGCCAGCTCACCTTCCGCCTGGAGCAGAACTTCGCCGCCGAATACGAAAAGCTGCGGTTGGACTTCAACGCAGCCATGGAGACCCTGCAGCAGACCATGACCGTCATCGGCGGCGCGACCCTGGGCATCCGCTCCGGCGCCAATGAAATCACCCAGGCCTCCGACGACCTATCTGGCCGAACCGAACAGCAGGCCGCGAGCCTGGAAGAAACCGCTGCGGCTCTGGACGAAATCACCGCCACCGTGCGGCGCACCGCGGAAGGGGCCGAGACCGCCCGCCACGTGGTCGCCACAGCCAAGCAGGACGCTGAGCATTCCGGCGGGGTGGTGCGCAACGCCATCGCCGCCATGGCCGAGATCGAGAAATCTTCCTCGGAGATCGGCAACATCATCGGCGTCATCGATGAGATCGCCTTCCAGACCAACCTGCTGGCGCTCAACGCCGGGGTCGAGGCCGCCCGTGCGGGCGATGCGGGGCGCGGCTTTGCGGTGGTCGCCTCGGAAGTCAGGGCCCTGGCCCAGCGCTCGGCTGAGGCCGCCAAGCAGATCAAGACCTTGATCTCGACCTCCGGCGCCCAGGTGGCGCAGGGGGTGACCCTTGTGGGCCAGACGGGCGAAGCGCTGAGCCGCATCGTCACCCAGGTGTCGGAGATCAATGGTGTGGTGGCGGAGATTGCTGCGTCGGCCCAGGAGCAGGCCACAGGCCTTCACCAGGTGAACGCCGCGGTGAACCAGATGGACCAGGTCACCCAGCAGAACGCCGCCATGGTGGAGCAATCCACCGCCGCCAGCCACAGCCTGGCCCGCGAGGCCCAGGAACTTCAGGGTCTGATGGCCAGATTTGAGACCGGGTCTTCCGCCAAGGCCCCGTCAGCAGGCCCGCGCCCGGCGCCCCGGTCACAACCCGCGCTGAAGACCGTCGCCCGCCAGGGCGGAGGCGGCGCGCTACGGCGCCCCGAGGCCGAGCCCGAGGCCGAGGGCTGGGAAGAGTTCTAGTCGCCCACCCTTCTCACACCGGGGCGGCGCCGGAGGCCGGCCGCCTTAGCGGCGGCCGCGCCAGGCGGGCTCAGCTCGCCGGCGCGTCCACGGGTTTGCCGTAGACCAGTTCGGCGCCCTTCATGGAGCGGGTCTCGGGGGTAGGCAGGCCGCTGGCCTTGATCTGGGCCTGCAGCTCTTCCTTACGGGCGGCCATCTTCGCGCCCAGGGCGTCGAGGTCCACATCGGTGCGGCGGCATTGCGCGAACATGCCCTCCGAGGGCCGCTCCTCCTCCTTCACGTGGTGCTCGATCTCTTCGGAGAGCACCGAGACCTTGGCGTCATAGAAGGCGTCATCCGGCGAACCGGCCATCAGCTCGGCGATGAGCACCTTGGCGCCGTCGTGCTCCACATAGCCCTCGTCGAGCATGTCGCCCTCGATCTTGCCGCGGAAGGTCGGATAGAAGATCTCTTCCTCGATCAGGGTATGGATGGTCAGCTCGGTGCAGATCTTCTCCACCAGCTTGGCCTTGCGGTCCTTCGAGGTGGCTTTTTCGAACTGCTCGAACAGGTCCTCCACCTCGCGGTGGTCCTGTTTCAGAAGCTTGATCGCATCGATCTTTTCAGTGGTGGCCATGGGTCTCTCCCGCTGTCTGGCGCTTGCAGGCCTAACGCCGAGCGGTGGGATAGGATGCTCCGTCGGAAAGCCGACCCAAGCTCCAGAATTGCCAAGCGCCCCCCTTTTCCGCCAAGCTGAGGGGACATTGCGCCGGCGCGGGATTTCACGCCGGCGAAGACGCCTGCTTCTCATCGCCGGACCTGCCGGCCGCCCATTTCAGACCGACCGATTTTCGAGACCCCATCCCATGACCGAGATCCTTGTCCCGCGGCAGTTCCGCGGTCCCCCCGTCACCGCCAATGGCGGCTATATCTGCGGCGTCCTGGCCAAGGCCGTAGGCGGCAAGGGCAGCGCCATGCTGCGGGCCGGCGTGCCGCTGGACACGCCGGTTCAGCTGGTGGCCGGAGACGACGGATCGGTCTCGGCCCTGAACGCCGAGGGTCAGGTGCTGGGGCTGGCCAAGGTCGCCACCGACGACCAGATCCCGCCGCCGCCGCCTTCACCCGGGATCGAGGCCGCCCGCCGGGCGGCGGCCGCCTCGCCCTTCGCCACCCGGTCCCTGCACCGCGGCTGCTTCTCCTGCTGCATCGAGCGCGAGCAGGGCGAGGGCCTGGGGGTCCATGTGGGCCAGTTGCCGGACGCCGAGCCCGGGGTCTGCGCTGGCCTGTGGGTCCCCCACGCCAACTTCGCCGGCCCTGACGGGACCATGCCCGACGAGATCACCTGGGGCGCCCTGGACTGCTCAGGCTCCATGGCCTGGTGGATCAAGACCGGCTCGCCCGTGGGCCTGCTGGGCACCATGGCCGGCGAGGTGCTCAAGGCGCCCAAGGCCGGCGAGACCTATGTGGTCGTCGCCTGGGCGCGGGAATCGGAAGGCCGCAAGTTCTTCGCCGGCGTCGCCCTCTATGACGCCGCCGGCGAAGTGGTGGCCAGGAGCGGCCAGATCTGGATCGGCCGGCCGGCCGGCGCGCCGGCGCCCGCCCCGCTAGAGCCTGATGCAATCAGGCTCTAAACTCTAAGTCTTGAGCGCGTTCCGATAACCGGTTCCCACTTATCGGAACGCGCTCTGGCCTCGGCCGCCAGCGCCTGAGGCGGCGTCTCCCAGGCCTCGCGGCGTTCACGCTCTCGGGAAAGGCGCCAGCCGGCATTTCCTTTCCCGTGGAACGGGCCTATACGGAATATTGACAACCGCCCGGCCGAAAGGCCGGGCGCCGTCGTTTCTGGAGTACGGCCATGACCGACATCTTGATGCCCAAGGCGACCGCCGTCTGGCTGGTCGACAACACCTCGCTGACCTTCGACCAGATCGCCGACTTCTGCGGCCTGCACCCCCTTGAGGTGCGCGGCATCGCCGACGGCGAAGTGGCGCGCGACATCCGCGGCGCCGACCCGATCGCCAATGGCCAGCTGTCCCGCGAAGAGCTGGACGCCGCCCAGAAGAGCGCCGCCTATCGCATGAAGGCTCAGAAGAGCCGCCATGCCGAACTGCTCAAGCCCACCAAGAAGGCCCCGCGCTATACGCCGGTCTCCCGCCGCCAGGACCGGCCCGACGCCATCGCCTGGTTCCTGCGCAACCATCCCGAAGTGCCCGACGCGCAAATCTCCCGCCTGCTGGGCACCACCAAGGCGACCATCGACCAGATCCGCAACCGCACCCACTGGAACTCGGCCAATATCAAGCCTGTGGACCCGGTGACGCTGGGCCTCTCCACCCAGATGGAGCTGGACGGCGTGGTGCGGAAGGCGGCCGACAAGAAGGCCAAGGACGACGCCAAGGCCGGGATCACCGACCCTGACGGCCCGTCCCTGCGCCCGGCCTCGGAAACCGGCGCGGTCGCCGATGAGGCCGACGCCCCGGCCGAGCAGGACTGATTTCGAGCTGGCTAAGGCTGTCGAAACGCGAGAGGCCCGCGCGATGCGCGGGCCTCTTTTCGTTCCGGAAGATCAGTGAGCCTTGCGCTGCAAGGTTTCCATCTCTTCTTTAAGCTTAAGCTTTCGTCGCTTGAGTTCCTGTAGGCGGAGGTCGTCTCCCGCGGGGCTTCGCACTTCGTCCTGGATCGCCTTGTCCAGATTCTGATGGCGAGATCCAAGTTCACGGATGCGGGCTTCAACGGCCATAGGTTACGCCTCCTTCAAGGGTTTTTCGACACGACACCTGAACACCCCTTCGCGGGGGTGTCAGATCAAATATGATTGCGCAGGGTTTAGTTCGGATTAGGGCCGGTTTTTTCGGCGTGTGGGTGAGACGGTATGTCGCAAATCGAGCCTTCTGGCCCTGAGCGCGCCGATCGGCGTCCCCGGCTGGTGATCGGCGTGGCTGGCGCCAGCGGCGTCGCCTATGGCCTGCGGGCGCTCGCCGCCTGCCGCGACCTCAATGTGGAGAGCCATCTGGTGATGAGCCGGGCCGCCGCCCTGACGCTCGCCCAGGAGACCGAGCTTTCGGTGGCCGAGGTCCAGGCCATGGCCGATGTGGCCTACCGCCACGGTGATGTGGGCGCAGCCCTCGCCTCGGGCTCCTTCCCGACGCTGGGCATGCTGATCGCCCCCTGCTCGGTGCGCACCATGAGCGAGATCGCCACCGGCGTGACCTCGTCCCTGATGACCCGGGCGGCCGACGTGACCCTGAAGGAGCGCCGTCCCCTGGTGCTGATGGTCCGCGAGACGCCCCTGCACCTGGGCCATCTGCGCACCATGGTGAAGCTGGCCGAGATGGGGGCGGTGATCGCCCCGCCCCTGCCGGCCTTCTATGCCAAGCCCATAAGCCTGGACGAAATGGTCGACCAGTCGGTGGGCCGGGCGCTGGACCTGTTTGGCCTGTCCTGGGCCAGGGTGAAGCGTTGGGGCCAGGACATGGCCATGCCGCCGGTCCAGGACTGAGGGGCATGGTCCTCTGGAACTGGGCGGTGGACACCTATGGGCGCGCCGGTGTGGCCCAGGCGGCCTTGGCGCTGCAGGACGAGCACGGCCAGAACGTGCCCCTGCTGCTTTGGGCGGCGTTTGCCCGCACCGCCGACCCACAGGCCCTGGAGACCGCCGCGGCCCTGGCGCGGACCTGGGAGACGACCGCCATCCTCCCCCTGCGCAGGGTTCGCCGCACCCTGAAGGCGCCGCGGCCCCCGACACGGGATGCGACCCGGGAGGCCCTGCGGGCGCAGGTGAAGGCGGCCGAACTGGCGGCCGAGCGCTGCCTGCTGGAGGCCCTGGGGACCATCGATCCTGGCCTGGCGCCCCTGGTCCCCCTGGATGAGGCCCTGGCGGCGGCCGGCCACGCCTGGGACCCCGGCCTCGACCCGAACCAGCTGGCGACCCTGGCTCGGGCCCTGGCCTAGACCCTGGAAGAGGCGACGGGGCTAAGGCCGCCTTTACCCGCAGGGCGCAAAATCTGATGATGCCGCGAGGCTGGCGAAGGCGACGTGGGCGCAAGGGGAGCGGGAGCGCATGAACGATCTGGGACCCGATCCCGAGACTCAGCTGCGTGACCGATTGGCCGCGGCCCGGCAGGAACACGCCGACCTGGACATCGCCGTCCAGGCGATCAGCGCCATGCCGACGCCGAGCCTGGGGGTTCTGGGCCGCTTCAAACGACGCAAGCTCGCCCTGAAGGACGAGATCGCCGCCCTGGAAGACCAGCTGACCCCCGACATCATCGCCTGAGGCGCCCAACAGGCTTCAGTCGATGACCTTGAACCGCCCCTTGTCGAAAAACCGCAGGACCTGATCGAGTTCATGGCCCCGGCGCAGGATCATGCCGCCCTGGCCGATCACCGCCCAGGCCCCCTGTCGCCTGGCCAGGGCCGGGCGCTTTTCGATGCGATAGAGCGGCGCCTCCGACGCCCGGCGAAACACCGAGAAGGCGCAGGCCTCGGTCCCCGGCTCGATGGAATAGTCCCGCCACTCGCCCGCCGCGACCATCCGCCCATAGAGGCCGAGCAGGCGCTGGAACTCCTGGCGCTGGAAAAAGATCGGCGCGCCCTTGCGGGCGGTCTGTGTGGGGTCGTTGGCGGACGGATCGATGGCCATCGGCGGCCAGCCTGACGCAAACCGCCGCCGAAATCGAGGGGTCTCGTGGCCCTAGCGCCAAACCGCCCACGCCGTGAAAAGACCTTATTTCGGTCCTGCGCCCGCCTGTTTGGGCCTCGATAAGGAGAGCGTCGGTTGATCGGGACTTCGCGGTTCCGGATCCTGAACAGCCCCCCCAGCCCCCCTGGGATCTCGGGCCTCGGTCAGCCGGCGTCATATCCTCTTCCCCTGAGAAGACCCGCGCGGAGTAAGCCCCACTCCTCTGCGCGGGTCTTTTTCGTTTGCGGCTGCGGGCCGCAGGACCTGGGGCTCAGGGGCGGGCGAGCAGGGTCTGGCGGGGCATGGCGGCGAGGATCTTGCCGCCCTTGGGCGCCTGGACGATCAGCAGGGTCTCCAGGCCGTCCTCCTTGGCCTCCGGCACCGCATAGGCCGTCGGCCGGCCGCGCCATTGGCCCAGCCGGGCGATCTCGCGGACCACATTGCGCTGGGTCAGGGTCTGGCCGCGGTTTTCGCCGCGGCGCACGACCACCTCGCGGGGCCTGGGATCATAGCGCACCAGCCACACCTCGGCGCCCCCCCGGGGCGCAGGGCCTGAGCCCACATCGACCCGGCGTGGGCCGATGAACTGGATGTCCGGGGCCGGCAGGCGCGCCACGGCCGCCTGCTCCAGCAACGCCTCGACCTTGTCGGCCTCGACGGCCGAGGCCTCCAGGGCCCCGTTGATCACCAGCTGCGGCGTATAGGGCTCCCGCAGGGAGAGCGGCGTCAGATAGGAGCGCTGGCGCTCGGCGAACTCGGGGAGGGCGAAGGTGTCCTCCCAGCCCAGATAGTCCCAGTAGTCCACCGCGAAGGTCAGGGTCACGACACCGGGGCGATCGGCCAGGCCGTTGACGAAGCTGTTGGCCCCGGCGCAGGCCGCGCACCCCTGGGCGGTATAGAACTCCACCACCACCGGCGGCTTGGCCGCAGCGGCGGCGGCCGGGGCCGCCAGGAGACACAGGGTCGCGAGCAGGGCTCTGATCATGGTCCGGCAATTAAGCCGACTTGTCGCCTCGGCGCGTTTCAACAAGGTGTGAGCAGAAGCCGACATAGGGTTCGACGTCTCAAAAAAGCAGTCCCTCATAAACGGAAGAGGGGCCGCGGCGACCGCGACCCCTCCTCTTATCACCCGTGTCGCGACGGTCAGGCGTCTTGCGAGGCCAGGTTGCGCAGCACGTAGTTCAGCACGCCGCCGTTCTTGAAGTACTCAAGCTCGGTGGGCGTATCGATCCGGCAGCGGACCGGGAAGCGGGCCACACGGCCGTCGCCGGCGCGGTAGAGCTCGACGGTCAGCTGCTTGCGGGGCGACAGGTCCTGCAGGCCGCGGATCGAGACAATCTCCTCGCCGGTCAGGCCGAGCTTCTGCCAGCCTTCCTGGGTGAACTGCAGGGGCAGGACGCCCATGCCCACCAGGTTGGACCGGTGAATCCGCTCGAAGCTTTCGGCGATCACCGCGCGCACGCCCAGGAGCTTGGTGCCCTTGGCCGCCCAGTCGCGGGACGAGCCGGTGCCGTAGTCCTTGCCGGCGAAGACCACCAGCGGGCGGCCCTCGGCCTGGTAGCGCATGGCCGCGTCATAGATCGACATCACTTCGCCGGTGGGGAAGTGCTTGGTCACGCCGCCTTCGATCTCCGGGGTCAGCTTGTTGCGGATCCGGATGTTGGCGAAGGTGCCGCGCATCATGACCTCATGGTTCCCGCGGCGGGCGCCGTAGGAGTTGAAGTCGGTCTGCGGCACCTGGCGTTCGCGCAGGTAGTCGCCGGCCGGCGAGGTCAGCTTGATAGAGCCGGCCGGGCTGATGTGGTCGGTGGTGATCGAGTCGCCGAACACGCCGAGGACACGGGCCTCGATGATGTCGGTGATCGCCTCAGGCTCCATGCTCATGCCCTCGAAATAGGGCGGGTTCTGAACATAGGTGGAGCTGACGTCCCAGGCGTAGGTCTGGCCGCCGGCCACCTTGATGCCCTGCCAGGCCTTGTCGCCCTTGAAGACGTCGGCGTAGCGGGTGGCGAACATCTTGTCCGTCACGTGCTTGCGCTGCAGCGTGGCGATCTCTTCGTTGGTCGGCCAGATGTCCTTCAGATAGACCGGCTGGCCGTCCTTGCCTTCGCCCAGCGGCTCGGTGGTCAGGTCGATCTGCATCGAGCCGGCCAGCGCATAGGCGACGACCAGCGGGGGGCTGGCGAGATAGTTGGCCCTAACGTCGGGGTTCACCCGGCCCTCGAAATTGCGGTTGCCCGACAGCACCGAGCAGGCCACCAGGTCGCCCTGCTGGACGGCCTCGGAAATGGCCTCCGGCAGCGGGCCGGAATTGCCGATGCAGGTGGTGCAGCCATAGCCGACCAGGTTGAAGCCGAGCGCGTCCAGCGACTTGGTCAGGCCCGCGCTCTTCAGATAGTCGGTGACCACCTGCGAGCCCGGCGCCAGCGAGGTCTTCACCCACGGCTTGACCTTCAGGCCCTTCTCGATGGCCTTCTTGGCCACCAGGCCGGCGGCGATCAGCACGCTGGGATTGGAGGTGTTGGTGCAGGAGGTGATGGCGGCGATGACCACGTCCCCATGGCCCACATCATACTTCTCGCCGGCCACCGGCACGCGGGAATCGATGGAGTCGGCCTTGCCGAAGTCCTTGGCCAGGGCTTCCTTGAAGTCCGAGGCCGCGCTGGTCAGCAGCACCCGGTCCTGGGGCCGCTTGGGGCCGGCGAGCGACGGCACGACGCTGGAGAGGTCGAGCTCGAGGGTGTCGGTGAAGACCGGATCGGGCTCGTCGCCCTCGCGCCACATGCCTTGCACCTTGGCGTAGGCTTCCACCAGGGCGACGCGGTCGGCGTCGCGGCCGGTGGCGGCCAGATAGTCGATGGTCGCCCGGGTGATCGGGAAGAAGCCGCAGGTGGCGCCGTATTCCGGAGCCATGTTGGCGATGGTGGCCTGGTCTTCCAGGGTCATCTTGGCCAGGCCGGGGCCGAAGAATTCGACGAACTTGCCGACGACGCCCTTCTTGCGGAGCATCTGGGTGACGGTCAGCACCAGGTCGGTGGCGGTCGCGCCCTCCGGCATGGCGCCGGTCAGCTTGAAGCCGATGACCTCGGGGATCAGCATCGGGATCGGCTGGCCGAGCATGGCGGCTTCCGCCTCGATGCCGCCGACGCCCCAGCCGAGAACCGACAGGCCGTTGATCATGGTGGTGTGGGAGTCGGTGCCGACGACGGTGTCGGGATAGGCCAGCATCGCGCCGTCCACATCGTTGGTCCAGACGGTCTGGGCCAGATATTCGAGGTTCACCTGATGGCAGATGCCGGTTCCTGGCGGCACAACGCGGAAATTATCGAAGGCCTTGGAACCCCAGCGCAGGAATTCATAGCGTTCACGGTTGCGACCATATTCGATTTCGGTGTTTTCGTGGAAGGCAGCTTGCGTGCCGAATTTGTCGACCATGACGGAATGGTCAATGACGAGATCGACAGGCACGAGCGGGTTGATGCGGGTCGGATCACCACCCAGCGTCTTCACAGCGTCGCGCATGGCAGCAAGATCGACGACAGCGGGAACCCCGGTGAAATCTTGCATCAGCACGCGGGCCGGACGATAGGCGATTTCGCGGGCCGAGGTGCGCGACTTCAACCAAGACTTCACAGCCTTGATGTCGTCGGCGGTCACGGTGCGGTTGTCTTCAAAGCGCAGCAGATTTTCAAGCAGCACTTTGAGCGAGAAGGGCAGGCGCGCAATGCCTGACAGGCCGTTCTTTTCGGCAGCTTTGAGGCTGTAATAAGTGTAGCTGCGCTTGCCGACTTTCAGCGTCTGCTTGGCATTGAAGCTGCTGCCAGAAGCAGATGCTTTCTTTGCGGGGGCGATTTTGGTCGCTGCTTTTTTCGCCGGTGTTTTTCTTGCAGGCGTTTTGGCTACCGGTTTGGCGACAGCTTTCTTCGTCACTTTCTTTGCGACGGGCTTTGCGACGGATTTTTTCGCCGCAGATTTTTTCACGGCTGATTTTTTTGGTGCCGCTTTCTTTGGTGCTGCTTTTTTGGCTACAGTTTTTTTCGGTGCAGCTTTTTTTGGCGCTGTCTTTTTGGCGACTGATTTCTTCGGCGCTGTCTTTTTGGTGGCCTTCTTGGCGGCGGCCTTTTTCACGGGCGATTTCTTAGCGACCGGTTTGGCCTTCTTAGCGACCGGTTTGACCTTCTTGGCGGCAGGCTTTGCCTTCTTAGCGACCGGCTTTGCCTTCTTGGCAACAGGCTTTGCCTTTTTGGTGGCGGGCTTAGCTTTCTTCGCCGCAGGTTTTGCCTTTTTGACGGCGGACTTTGCCGCTGCCTTTACTTTTTTCGCGACAGGCTTTGCGGCAATTTTCGCGCTCGCCTTTTTCGCTTTGGATTTGGCCTTAGCCGGGGCCTTCTTCGCCATGAAATATTCCTCGATGATGCTTGCCCGTGGCGGGGGGTGATGGAAGCGGGTGGGACCGGATCGACTCCGCATCCCTGCGCTCAGAATGCGCGAGGCCGGTTGTCGCAAATCGCCGCCGTTTTCCGTGCCTTTGGGCCTATATGCTTGACGGGCGAGACTATAAGGTCTTTCCCATGCGAAGGCTATGGTTACACCCGTTCAGATCGGGTGATAATCGCTCACAAGAAGCGTGACAACAGGGAACAAGGGAGTGTGCCCATGAGTGCGGTACGCGTTGAGAAAAACGGATCAGTCACGACAGTGATCCTTGCGCGCGCCGATGTGCGCAATGCGGTTGATCGTCCGACGGCGACAGCGCTTGCCGATGCCTTCTACGCGTTTGAAAAAGACGAGACATCGACGGTCGCGGTCTTTGTAGGCGATCACGGAACTTTTTGTGCTGGCGCGGATCTAAAGGCGGCAGCAGCCGGTGGCAGTGACAGTGCGGATGCACAGCGTGGTAACCGGATTGTGAACCCCGGAACGGGTCTCGAATTTGACAGGCTGGCGCTTGACGGGCCGATGGGGCCGTCGCGCATGGTGCTGTCGAAGCCGGTGATTGGTGCGATTTCAGGATTTGCGGTTGCAGGCGGACTCGAACTCGCGCTTTGGTGCGATATGCGTGTGGTTGAGGAAGATGCTGTGATGGGCGTCTTTTGCAGGCGCTGGGGCGTGCCGCTGATCGACGGGGGCACCGTTCGTTTGCCGCGCCTCATCGGCCATTCGCGCGCGATGGACCTTATTCTCACCGGTCGCGCCGTCGGGGCCGTCGAGGCACTCGCTATGGGCCTTGCCAATCGGGTGGTGCTCAAGGGACAGGCGCGGGTGGAAGCTGAAAAGCTCGCTGCTGATATTTCACGCTTTCCGCAAAATTGCCTCAAGGGCGACCGGATGTCGGCTTATGAGCAATGGGATTTGCCTTATGATCGCGCTATCGCCAATGAATTCGAGCATGGCCGCGCTGTGCTCTCCACCGGCGAGACAGTGCGCGGGGCACAACGCTTTGCCTCGGGAAAGGGGCGCGGCGGACGTTTTGACGAGATTTGAATTTTCGCATCAGGGCGGCGGCTATGTCTGAGGTGAGTACACCCTATCGCCTTGCGGCGCATGACCTCGCCTGCCATCGCGGCGGACGCACCGTCTTCAGTCATCTGTCTTTTGTCGCTGAAGCCGGTGTGGCGCTCATCGTGACGGGGCCGAACGGGGCGGGCAAGTCGAGCCTGTTGCGGCTCATTGCGGGACTGCTCGACGTGACGGAAGGCGGTTTGAGCTTTGAAGGTGGTGCGGCGGACGCGAGCCTTGCCGAGCAGACCCATTACATCGGCCACCTTGATGCGCTGAAGGCTGCGATGAGTGTGCGTGAGACGCTCTCTTTCTGGGCGGATTTTCTGGGTGGAACGGGTGCGGATGTGGCCAATGCCTGCGCCGTTTACGACCTCACAAAGCTTGTTGATCTGCCGGTCGCTTATCTGTCGGCAGGTCAGAAGCGGCGGCTGAGCCTTGCGCGGCTGCTGATTGCGCCGCGGCCCTTGTGGCTTCTTGATGAGCCCGGTGTGGCGCTTGATGCTGCGAGCCTCGCGCGGCTCGCTTCTGCCATCGACGCACATTTGAGCGCCGGTGGCCTTGTGGTGGCGGCGACCCATCAGCCGCTGGGCATTGCATCGTCAGTGACGCTTGATCTCGGTCATACGGGAATTCTTGCCAATGCGAGGTTTGGCGCATGAGGCGGGCGTTTTGGGCACTCTTGCGGCGCGATGTCCGGCTGGCGACACAAGTCGGAGGTGGCGGTGGCATGGCGGTCTTTTTCTTTTTGGTCGTCATCACGCTTCTGCCAATGGGGATCGGTCCCAATCTCAATTTGCTCGGTCAGATTGCGCCCGGCCTCTTGTGGGTGGCGCTGCTGCTCTCGTCGCTGCTGACGCTCGACCGGTTGTTTCAGGCCGATTTCGAGGATGGGACGCTTGAGGTGCTGACTTTGGGGCATCTGCCGCTTGAACTGACAGTCGTTGCCAAAATTATGGCTCATTGGCTCACCACAGGTCTGCCGCTGGTTGTCGCGACGCCATTGCTCGGCTTGTTGCTTAATCTTGGGGCCGAGCAGTTCGAGCCGTTGATCCTCGCTATGGCGATCGGTACGCCGGCGCTGAGCTTGATGGGCTCGATTGGTGCAGCGCTTACGGTGAGTTTGCGGCGCGGCGGGCTGCTCGCTTCACTTCTCGTAATACCCTTTTATATTCCGGTGCTGATTTTTGGCGTGGCGGCGGCGGGCGACGGAGAGGTCTTATCAGGTGCGGCGCATCAGGCGCTGTTGCTGTTGGGTGCGGTGACGCTCGCAAGTCTTGTCGTCGGGCCCTGGGCGGCAGCGGCGGCCTTGCGCGCCAATATGCGGGGCTGATTACGCCATGACGCGGCAAATTGCCCGCCGTTCTGTTTTGTCCTTAACCTTGCTCTTGGCCCCTCAACGCCCCTAAATGATGCCCATGTCAGACCTCACTTTCACCCAGCGGTTCCATGCTTTCGCTAATCCTGCACGCTTCATGGCGTTCAGCGGACAGGTGTTATGGCCTTTCGGCGTCGCGAGCTTTGTGTTGATCGCTGCGGGGCTCTGGTTTGCACTCATTGCCTCACCTGCTGACTATCAGCAGGGCGAAAGCGTGCGCATCATGTATGTGCATGTGCCTATGGCCTGGCTCGGCATGTTTGGCTACATGGTCATGGCCGGGGCGTCGCTTGTGGCGCTTGTCTTCCGTCATCCGCTTGCTGATGTCGCCGCAAAATCTGCGGCCCCCATCGGTGCTGTCTTTTGTTTTTTGGCGCTCGTCACGGGTGCCATTTGGGGCAAGCCCATGTGGGGCACATGGTGGGTGTGGGATGCGCGCCTGACGTCAATGTTGATCCTGCTGTTTCTTTATCTGGGCTATATCGCGCTCTGGGCGACCATCGAGGAGCCTGTGCGGGCGGGACGGGCCGCGGCCGTGCTGGCGCTCATCGGCTCGATCAATGTGCCGATCATTCATTATTCGGTTGTCTGGTGGAACACGTTGCATCAACCGGCGAGCGTTTTCCGCGTGGACGGGCCGCAGATCGCGAGCGCGATGCTGACGCCGCTCATGCTGATGGCAGTTGGTTTTACGTTTCTTTTTGTCACCCTGCTGATGGTGCGGATGCGCGGCGAAATCCTCAAGCGGCGCGTGCGTGCTTTGCTGCTTGCAGCAGCGGAGGTGTGAGGCGATGAGCGATTATTTCGCTATGGGCGGTTACGCAGGATTTGTCTGGTCGGCTTACGCCATTGTTGTTGTTGCCGTGGCAGCGCTCATCGGCGCGACATGGCGGGACATCAGACGGCAACGGGCTTTGCTGGCGGCGCTGGAAGGTGCGGAGACATCCGGTGCCCGCAAGCGCGCGCCGGCGCGCGCTTCTGGTGCTGCGAAATGAACACTGGTCGTTTCAGATGGGGTGCGCTCATTCCCGCTGCACTATTTCTGGTGGTCGCCGGATTCTTTCTGATTGCGATATTTCGCGGTGATCCCTCGCGCGTGCCTTCGCCGCTTATCGGCAGGGCGGTGCCGGTGTTTTCACTCCCTGCGATTGAGGGAATAGACCGGCTGGGCTTTGAGACTGCTGACTTCGCGCATGGCACGCCGGTGATCGTCAATGTCTGGGCGTCCTGGTGCGTGCCGTGTCGTGATGAGCATGCGGTTTTGAGCGAACTCAAAAAACTCACTGATGCGCCGATTTACGGGCTCAACTACAAAGACAGTGCGGAGAGCGCGAAACGGTTTCTCACAGAACTCGGCAACCCGTTTGCGCGCATCGGTGCCGATGTGAAAGGTCGTGTCGCTCTGGACTGGGGCGTCTACGGCGTTCCTGAAACCTATATAATCGATGGCAAAGGCCACATTGCTTATAAGCATGTAGGCCCGTTGACCGCGCAGATTGTGGATGATGAAATTCTGCCGGCCCTTCGTGCGGCATCCGCTCGCTGAAAATTCAGATCACAGATGCCGCAGCGGAAAGGCGGAATAAACCTCTAGCTTAGGTTTACTTGCGTTTGGCAGGTGCGCGCTTGGCGGCCGGACGCTTGCGCGTGACAGCCTTGCGGGCCGGTTCGGATTTTTCTTCGACTTTGGCATCGCCGATTGCAGATGCCAGCTGCGTCAGGCCTTTGATCAGATCGGCCTGAACGGATTTCGGCAGCAGATCAAGCAAAGCTTTTTCCGCTACGATGGCGCGCGGCAGGCTGCTGTTGAGGGCACGGCGACCGGCGGCTGTGAGGCGCACGGCGTTGGCGCGCGCGTCTTCGGCGGTGCGCTTGCGGGCGAGCAGACCGTTTTTGATCATGCGGCTGATCATGTCGGCCAGCGTCGAACGGTCGATGCCTGTGCGGTTGACAAGATCCGTCTGGCTCAGACCTTCTTCTTCGTTCACGGCGAATAGAACAATGAACTGACGCGGTGTGATCGAGCTGTCGCCCATCTGCTGCACAAATTGATCGTACGCAAATTGCTGGGCGCGTCGCAGCAAGTGGCTCAGGGATGTTTCGAGATCGTAACTTCCCGCCGACTTCTTGCTTGCCATGTTGAATTCCTCCGGCTGATGAATTGGGTGACCTGACTTCTAAAAGACGGTCAACTCAGGGGGTGATGAAATTGCAGGTTTGACGTTTTCTAATCTGATGTTGTCTAGGTCGACATTCTCGAAGTTGTGACTCGCTAGACCGTGTTCCACCGAATTCTTTGCGTCTTCCATTCTGGATCCAAAATGCGATCACAATAAGATGTCGACGTCATTCTTCTTTCATATGCACCCTTGATCGGGGGGACGCAAGTGCGCATCGTTGTGGAAAATGTCGCAGTCGGCATTCCGGTTGCGGATCATATCGCGGGACGCCAACACTGCACATAATGTATCCGCCCATTCTGATCTGTATTTACAAGTATTTGCGTTCCGTGGACTGACTAACACAATGGTAAAATGATAAATTCATTCGAATTGAATAAATCGCAAAGCAAGCGATTGCAAACCGGAAAGGTAACCGATGTGGCGACGATAGAGCCCGGACCGATGAAACATCGCGACCCGGAGGCGGCGCAAGATTTGTCTTTCTCGCGCCGCAAGCCGACGGGTGACAATATTGAGCGTGATATTTGCGATCATTGCGGCCTCATCAACTATGACAATCCGAAAATAGTCGTGGGCTCGGTTGTTACCTATGCGGAGAAATTTTTGCTCTGTCGCCGCGCGATCGAGCCGCGCAAAGGTTTCTGGACATTGCCCGCCGGATTTATGGAGCATGGCGAAAGCGTTGAGGAAGGCGCCAAGCGCGAGGCGCGGGAGGAAGCCAACGTGGAAATCACGCTACGCAATTTGCTGGCGGTCTATTCCATCCCGCGTTTGTCTCAAGTCCAGATCATGTTTTGCGCCGAAATGCTGACTCCGGAATTTTCGGCGGGGTCTGAAAGCCTTGAGGTTGCTCTTTTCAGCTGGGACGAAATCCCGTGGACGGAGCTTGCCTTTCCGAGTGTCCACTGGGCGCTCACGCAATTTAATGGCGTTAAAGGACAAGATGTATTTGCTCCTTTCGGCAATCCGGATGGCGCGAACGGCAATATGTTTCCGGTTCGTCAGCCATAGGTAAAAGTTACACATGATTATAAAGAGGTAATGCAGCTACCCGGGTGGTGGCACTGACTACTGCGCGGATATGATCCGCCTGCAGTGAAATATATATTTCTGAAGAAAAACGGCGGGGGACGACGTGGCTAAAAATTCAGCAGCCAAAACAGGGATGACAAAAGACGAACGCAGGGTGGTCTTTGCCTCATCTCTGGGCACCATGTTCGAGTGGTATGATTTTT
>NZ_JAUSLG010000102.1 GCF_030646615.1 Phenylobacterium sp.
GGCGGCGAATTCCTCAACCCGCGGGAAGATCTCGGCGAACTCGATGGTGCCGAACATCCAGAAGACGGTGATGATGCCCAGCGCAAAGCCGAAGTCGCCGACCCGGTTGACCACGAAGGCCTTGATGGAGGCGGCGTTGGCCGTCGGCTTCTTGAACCAGAAACCGATCAGCAGGTAGCTGGCCAGCCCCACCCCTTCCCAGCCGAAGAACAGCTGCATGAAGTCGGCCGCCGTCACCAGGGCCAGCATGGCGAAGGTGAAGAGCGACAGATAGGCGAAGAAGCGCGGCCGGGAGTCGTCCTCGGCCATGTAGCCCCACGAATAGACGTGGACCAGGGCCGAGACCGAGGTGACGACGATCAGCATCACCGCCGACAGCCCGTCGATGCGGATCGACCAGGCCGACTGGAAGTCGCCCACATTGATGAAGGGCAAGAGGGTGAGGGTGAAGGCTTCGAGCCCGCCCCAGGTCCACTGGATGAACAGGGTCCAGGACAGGACGCAGGCGAGCAGCAGCAGGCCCGTGGTCACGGCCTGCGAGGCGAAGTCGCCGATGCGGCGGCCGAACAGGCCCGCGATCAGGGCGCCCAGCAGGGGCGCAAAGACCAGGATGATGGCGAGAGACTGAGGGGTCATGGGCTCCGTCAGCCTTTCATCACGGCGGCGTCGTCCACGGCGATGCCGCCGCGGTTACGGAAGAAGGTGACGAGAATGGCCAGGCCCACGGCCGCCTCGGCGGCGGCCACGGTCAGGACGAACATGGCGAAGATCTGCCCCACCACGTCGTGCAGATAGACCGAGAAGGCGACGAGGTTGATGTTCACCGCCAGCAGGATCAGCTCGATCGACATCAGGATGACGATGATGTTCTTGCGGTTCACGAAGATCCCGAAGACCCCGATCGTGAACAGGATGGCGGCGACCGCCAGATAGTGACTGAGACCGATCGTCATTCGCCCATCCCCTCGCCCGGCTTGATCTGGACCGAGCGCATGCCGGTCTGGGCGTTGCGCGCCACCTGGTCGGCGATCACCTGACGGCGCACGCCCGGCTTATGGCGCAGGGTCAGCACGATGGCGCCGATCATGGCCACCAGCAGCACCAGCCCCGCCGCCTGGAAGAAGTAGACATAATCGGTATAGAGCACCCGCCCGATGGTCTCGGTGTTGGAGAGACCGTCCAGGGCCGCCATCGGCTCCCGCGGCCCGCTGGCCGCCCCGCTGGTGGCCACCGCCGTGGCGACGACGATCATCTCGGCCGCCAGGATGCCGGCCACCAGGCCGCCGAGCGGCATGTAGCGGGCGAAGCCCTGCTTGAGCGCGCCGAAGTCCACGTCGAGCATCATGACGACGAAGAGGAACAGCACCGCGACGGCGCCCACATAGACCACGACCAGCAGCATCGCCAGGAACTCGGCGCCCAGCAGCAGGAAGAGGCCCGCCGCCGAGAAGAAGGTCAGGATCAGGAATAGCACCGAGTGCACGGGATTTCTGACGGACACCACGGCGAGGCCTGAGCCGATGGTGACTATCGCCAGCAGATAAAATGCGATCGCCTGCAAGGCCATGACGGCTCTACTTTCGCCCCTCAATCATCAGGTTGGTCCGCCCGCCGGGCGCATGGCCCAGGTCGGACGCCAACGTCCTACAGCCCCGGAATCGCGCCTGTCTCTTAGCGATAGGGCGCGTCGAGTTCTAGGTTCTTTGCGATTTCCCGCTCCCAACGGTCCCCGTTATCGAGCAGGCGTTCCTTGTCGTAATAGAGTTCTTCGCGGGTCTCGGTGGCGAACTCCAGGTTCGGTCCCTCGACGATGGCGTCCACCGGGCAGGCCTCCTGGCACAGGCCGCAGTAGATGCACTTGACCATGTCGATGTCGTAGCGGGTCGTCCGGCGGCTGCCGTCGTCCCGGGGTTCGGCCTCGATGGTGATGGCCTGGGCCGGGCAGATGGCCTCGCAGAGCTTGCAGGCGATGCAGCGCTCTTCCCCGTTGGGATAGCGACGCAGGGCGTGCTCGCCGCGGAAACGCGGCGACTGCGGGTTGCGCTCGTTGGGATAGATGACCGTGGCCTTGGGGCGCATCATGTACTTCATGCCGAGCCCGAAGGCGCCGATGAAGTCCATCAGCGCCGCGCCCTTGGCGGCCTGGCTGATACGGGCGGCGAAACTCATTACATCGCTCCTTGGGCCGGACCGAAGACGCGCCAGGCGGCGACGAGCACCACGGCCACCAGCGAGGTCGGCAGGAAGATCTTCCACCCCAGCCGCATGAGCTGGTCATAGCGGTAGCGGGGCACGATCGCCTTCACCATGGCGATCAGGAAGAAGAAGAAGACGGTCTTGGCGAAGAACCACATGAAGCCGAAGAAGCTCTGCGCGGTCGCCGGCCAGCTCTCGAGGAAGGGCGTCGGGAACGGCGCCTGCCATCCGCCGAAGAACAGGATGGTGATGATGGCGCACATCAGCACGATGTTGGCGTACTCGCCGATCATGAACAGCAGGTACGGGGTCGACGAGTACTCCACCTGATAGCCGGCCACGAGTTCGGACTCCGCCTCGGGCAGATCGAAGGGCGGACGGTTGGTTTCAGCCAGAGCCGAGATGAAGAAGACCACGGCCATCGGGATCATGATCAGCGCCATGGGCAGGTTGGAAAGCCCGCCGCCGAACACGTACCAGTTCCAGAATCCGCCGCCCTGCTGGGCGACGATGGTCTGCAGGTTCATGGTGCCGGCCAGCAGGATCACGGTGATGATCACGAAGCCGATGGAGACCTCGTAGCTGACCATCTGGGCCGCCGATCGCAGGCTGCCGAGAAAGGGGTATTTCGAGTTGGACGCCCAGCCGCCCATGATGATGCCGTAGACGCCCAGCGAGCTGATCGCCAGCAGGTAGAGCACGCCGACATTGATATCGGAGACCACCCAGCCCGGGGCCAGCGGCACCACGGCCCAGGCCCCGAAGGCCAGGACGAAGCTGATCAGGGGGGCCAGGATGAAGACCACCTTGTCGGCCCCGTCGGGGATGACGATCTCCTTCAGCACGAACTTCAGGAAGTCGGCGAAGGACTGCAGCAGGCCGAACGGACCCACCATGTTGGGGCCTTTGCGCATCTGCACGCCGGCCCAGATCTTGCGGTCGGCCAGCAGCAGGAAGGCCAGGGACAGCAGGATCCAGATCATGACGGCCGCGATCTGGCCCACGGCGAGCAGGGTCCAGCCGCCTGGCGTCGCCCAGAAATTGGTGGTGGCGTCCATGCCCTACTCCGCGGCGATCTTTTCGGCGCCCGGGACGAGCGCCTGGCACTCGGCCATGGTCACGCTGGCGCGGGCGATCGGGTTGGTCAGATAGAAGGCCTTCACGGGACTCGCGAAGGGCGCGTCCGACAGATCGCCCTCCCCGCCCAGCACCGACAGGTCCAGCGCGCCGGGCGCGTCCGGCACGTAGTCGATTCGGCCGAAGGTGGGATGGTCGGCGAACAGGCGGGCCCGAAGCTGGTCGAGGCTGTCATAGGGCAGCTTGGCGTCCAGCAGTTCGGACAGGGCGCGCAGGATGGCCCAGTCCTCCTTGGCCTCGCCTTTCGGGAAGACCGCCCGCTCGCCGCGCTGAACGCGGCCCTCGGTGTTCACATAGAGGCCGTTCTTTTCCGTATAGGCCGCGCCGGGCAGGATCACATCGGCCCGGTGCGCGCCGGCGTCCCCATGGGTGCCCATATAGACGACGAAGGCGTCGGTGGCCGTCAGGTCCATCTCGTCGGCGCCCATCAGCACCAGGAGATCGGCGCCGCCCTTGGCGGTGAGCTCCAGCGCGGTCTTGCCGCCCTCCCGGGGAATGAAGCCCAGGTCAAGGCCGCC
>NZ_JAUSLG010000091.1 GCF_030646615.1 Phenylobacterium sp.
GGCGCCTTGGCGCTGCGCACGGGCTTGGCCTCGGGACAGGCAGGGGTCTGGGCCGGGGGACAGGCGCAGCAATTGGCCGCCGTCTGCCCCTGGGGCGGCAGGGTGGGCGCCTCGGCTGTCGTGGTCGCCGGCTCTTCCGCGTCAGCCTTCGGCGCCGACTTCTCGGTGAAGGCGGGCTTGGGCGGACGCTCGTCGCAGGCGGCGAGACCCAGGGTCAGGCCGAGGACGGCGAAGACCGGCAGAATGATACGCTTACGCATGGCCAAAACTCCTTGGCCGCACGCTGCGCGTTCATACCTCGTTAACGCTGTAGGATTCTCCCATTGCGAGAGTGAGAGGCTGCCCAAAGGCGTGACGCCACGGGAATATTAAGCCTTATCAGCGACCTCGGGCGCGACGGAGCGCTGTGAGTTGAACCGCCTGATCGCAAACCAGGCCGCCAGGGCTAGACCCTCGCCAGTCAGATTGGCGGCTAGGTCGGCAAGTTCCCCCTGTCGCCCCAGGCCCATGGCCGCCTGGGCCAGCTCCACCCCGGCGCCGAGCAGGACCACGCCCCCCAGCAGGACCAACCGGGGTCCGAAGGCGAACAGGCCAAGGCCGGTGAGCACGAAATAGGCCAGGGCGTGCCGGGCCTTGTCCCAGCCCAGACCCGCCGCCGGCGTCGCCTCGGTCGGCGCCAGGGAAAGATAGAGGATGGCGGCGAGACACAAGGTGAAGGCCATCCCGGCATAACGGCGGGCAAGCGGCGAGAGGGCGGCGCGGAACAGCATGCCCCTTGCTGACACGGGGCGGGCTCCGCCTCCAGTGCTTGAGCGCCCAATCGGCGCTCGGAGATTCCATCCGGCGCGGGAAGCAGCTAGCGTCGGGCCGTAAACAGGCGTTTGAAGGATGGCGATGATGGCGGTCGAGGCGGTGATCTGGGATTTCGGCGGGGTGTTCACCTCATCGCCCTTCGAGGCCTTCGCCCGGCACGAGGCCAAGATCGGCGCGCCGAAGGACCACATCCGCCGCGTCAATGCGACCAATCCCGACACCAACGCTTGGGCGCTGTTCGAGCGCAACGAGATCGATACGGCGGGTTTCGACGCCCTGTTCCTGGAAGAATCCACCGCGCTCGGCCATCCGATCCGCGGCGCCGACGTGCTGCCGCTGATCTCCGGCGTGGTCCGGCCGCGGATGGTCGAGGCGCTGAAGATCTGCAAAGGCCATTTCAAGGTCGGCTGCATCACCAACAACATGGTCAGCCACCACAGCCCTGGCCCAGACGGCGCGCAGAAGCCCCGGGGCCTGATGGGCGAGATCATGCCCCTGTTCGACCATGTGATCGAAAGCTCCAAGGCCGGGGTGCGCAAGCCCGATCCGCGCATCTATCAGATGATGTGCGAAGCCCTGTCGGTGGCGCCGGGCTCATGCGTCTATCTCGATGACCTGGGGGTCAACTGCAAGCCGGCCGCCCAGCTGGGCATGACGGCCATCAAGGTGGTCGATGTGGACCAGACCCTGGCCGAGCTGGCCGCCGCCACGGGGCTCACCTTCCCGACCGAGGCGCCGGCGCAATGAGCCGGCCCGAACGCATCGGCGCCGAGGCGGCGCTCGCCGAACTGCCAGGCTGGCGCGCCGGCGAGGGCGAACGCGAGACCCTGGTGCGGACCTATCGCTTCGCCGACTTCAACACAGCCTTCGGCTTCATGGCCCGGGTCGCCCTGATGGCCGAGACGCTCGACCATCATCCCGAATGGTTCAATGTCTACAGCCGCGTGGACGTGACCCTCACCACCCACGACGCCGGCGGGGTCACCGCGCTGGACCTGAAGCTGGCGCGCTTCATGGACGAGGTCGCCGGCCCGCAGGCCTGAGGCCCTCAAGATACTAGATACAGATCCCAGGGAGGGACGAGACATGACCGGACGGGTTGCAGGAAAGAAGGCCTTCATCACCGGGGCCGCCCAGGGGCTGGGCCAGGCCGCCGCCAACGCCTTGGCGAAGGAAGGCGCCAAGGTGACCCTGGCTGACATCAATCACGACGGGGCCAAGGCCGCCGCCGCCGCGATCAACGCCGAACATGGGGAGGGGACCGCCTTCGCCCTGCCCCTGGACGTCACCCGGGAGGACCAGTGGATCTACGCCCTGGAAGAAGCCGACGCGGCCATGGGCGGCATTTCGGTGCTGCTCAACAACGCAGGGGTCAGCCGGGGCGGCGACATCGAGCAACTGTCCTATGAGGACTGGAAGCTGGTGATGAGCGTCAATGTGGACTCCGTCTTCCTGGGGACCAAGCACGCCCTGAAATACATGCGCCACGCCCAGCCGGGCTCGATCATCAATATCAGCTCCATCGCCGGCCTGATCGCGGCCCATAACAGCCCGGTCTACAACGCCTCCAAGGCGGCGGTCTGGCTCTTGTCCAAGGGCATCGCCCTGCATTGCGCCAAGCAGGGGCTGGATATCCGCTCCAACTCCATCCACCCGACCTTTGTCGACACCCCCATCCTCGACCCCCTGCGCCAGCGGTTCGGCAAGGAAGAGGCCGAGGCCAAGCTCGCCCGGCAGGTGCCGCTCGGGCGCATCGGCGCGCCCTCGGACATCGCCAATGCGGTGCTCTATCTGGCGTCGGACGAGAGCCGGTTCATGACCGGGGCGGAGTTGAAGCTGGACGGCGGCATCTCGGCCATGTGAGGCCCGGCCCGCTCAGTTCACCAGGATGGTGCCCAGCAGCAGCGTGGCGCCGGTCTTGCCCAGGACCCGGTCGGCGTCCCGCTGCAACTGGCGGCCGATATAGTCGGCGTTGGGCAGGGCCGAAGGGCCTAGGCCCGCCCCATAGACCCGCAGGCTCTGGGCGAAGGCCGCCCGCAGGCGGGGCTCCGACAGCTCGGCATGGGCGCGCAGCTTCTCGTCGGGAATGTCGAGGCCCACCTCGACGGTCATCACCGCCCGACGCCCCCGCTCGCCGGCCACGGTGGCCGTGAGCGTGGGGAACTGCAGGAAGGTCAGCCCCCCGCCCTTCTTCTTGTCGCCGCCCTTGGGCGCGCCGGCGGCGGACGCCGCGCCGGCGACGAAGAGACCAAGGCCGGCGGCGAGCAGGGCCGGAAGGGCTGTGAGCCGCAGGCGCGAAGGCTGTTCCATACGTGGCGGTGTGCCGCACTTATGGTTAGCGGTCTCTTTACGCGGGCGCCCCGAGACTGCGGCTAAGATTCGCATGGGCCATATCGGAGGCCGCCTTGGGCCGTTTCGCGCCAACCTCGCTCAACCTCGACGGCAAGGTCATCCTTGTCACCGGCGGCACCGGCTCTTTCGGCCGCCGCTTCATCGACGCGGTGCTGTCCCGCGCCCGACCCCGCAAGCTGATCGTCTACAGCCGCGACGAGCTGAAGCAGCATGATATGCAGATCGACCTGGCCGAGCGCTACGGCCCAGAAGACCTGGCCCGCATGCGCTTCTTCCTCGGCGACGTCCGTGACCGGGAGCGCCTGACCCTGGCCCTGCGGGGCGTCGATATCGTCATCCACGCCGCGGCCCTGAAACAGGTGCCGGCGGCCGAGTACAATCCGTCCGAATGCATCCACACCAACGTGCTGGGCGCCGAAAACGTGGTCTGGGCCTGCCTGACCAACCGGGTGAAGCAGGTGGTGGCGCTCTCCACCGACAAGGCCTGCAATCCCGTCAACCTCTATGGGGCGACCAAGCTCGCCTCGGACAAGACCTTCGTGGCCGCCAACAACCTGGCCGGCGACATCGGCACCCGGTTCTCGGTGGTCCGCTACGGCAATGTGGCCGGCTCCCGCGGGTCTGTGGCGCCCCTGTTCCAGCGGCTGATCGCCCGCGGCGCCACCGAGCTGCCGATCACCGATCCGCGCATGACCCGCTTCCTGATCACCCTGAACGAAGGGGTGGACTTCGTGCTGTCGTCCCTGGAGGTGATGCGCGGCGGCGAGATCTTCGTGCCCAAGATCCCCTCGGCCAAGATCACCGACCTGGCCGAGGTGCTGGGCCCTGGCCTGCCCCACAAGATGGTCGGCATCCGGCCAGGCGAGAAGCTGCACGAAATGATGATCTCGGTGGATGATGCGCGCTCCACCGTCGATCTGGGCGACCGCTACGCCATTGAGCCGGCCTTCGTGGAATATCCCCGCGAGTCCTTTGTCGGCGCCTATCCGCTGGTGGCCGAGGACTTCTCCTATGCCAGCGACACCAATTCCGAATGGCTGAGCGGCCCGCCCCTGCTGGACCTGCTGGAGGACGGGGCTCCCCCCCGCCGCCGCCGGGCCACCGACTGACCGCCATGGCCGAGCCCGTCCTGCCATCCGAGCCCTTTCTGCCCTATGGCCGCCAGACCATCGAGGACGACGACATCGCCGCGGTGAGCGCCGCCCTGCGGGACGACTTCCTGACCACCGGCCCGCGGGTGGAGGCCTTCGAACAGGCCTTCGCCCAGGCCGTCGGCGCACCCCATGCAGTGGCCTGCGCCAATGGCACCGCGGCCCTGCACCTGGCCATGCTGGGCCTGGGCGTCGGCGAGGGCGAGGTCTGCGTCGTGCCGTCGACCACCTTCCTGGCGACCGCCAACTGCGTTCGCTATGTGGGCGCCGAGGTGGTCTTCGCCGATGTGGACCCCCAGAGCGGACTGATGCGCCCCTCTGACCTGGCGGAGGCCCTGGCCAGGGCCGCGGGCCGCCGGGTTGCGGCCGTCCTGCCGGTCCATCTGCGCGGCGATGTGGTCGATCTTCCCGCCATCGCGCGACTGGCGGAGGCCGCCGGCGCCGTGGTCGTGGAGGACGCCTGCCACGCCCTGGGCTCCGAGCACTTAGGATCTGTTCAGTCGGGCGAAGGCCGGGCGCGCCCGGTCGGCTGCGGCGAGCTTTCGGCCGCCGCCACCTTCTCCTTTCATCCGGTCAAGACCATCGCCACCGGCGAGGGCGGCATGATCACCACAGCCGATCCTGAGCTGGCCGAGCGGATGCGGCGCTTTCGCAGCCACGGCATGGTCCGGCCCGAAGGGGGCGAGCCCTGGTGGTATGAAATGGCCGAGCCCGGATTCAACTACCGCCTGCCCGATGTCCTCTGCGCGCTGGGTCAGTCCCAACTGGCCAAGCTTCCCCGGTTCGCGGCGCGGCGCCGGGCCCTGGCGGCGCGCTATGCTGAACAATTGTCCGCCCTCGCGCCCCAAGTCGTCCCCGCCGCCTCGCCCCAAGGAAGCCGCCCGGTTCCTCACCTGATGAGCGTGCTGATCGACTTCGACGCCCTGGGGCTGACCCGCCATGCGGTCGTCGAGGCCCTGAAGGCCAAGGGGATCGGCAGCCAGGTCCACTACATCCCGGTCCACAGCCAGCCCTACTACCGTGAACGGTACGGCGACCAGCGCCTGCCGGGCGCCGAGGCCTGGTATGCGCGCACGCTGAGCCTGCCGCTCTATCCGGCCATGGCCGACAACGATGTCGATCGGGTGGTCGACGCCCTTAAGGCCGCCCTGCAGACCGCCTAGAGCGCGTTCCGATAAGTGGGACCCGATCGGACCAAACGCGCCCAGGACTTAGGGTTTAGAGCCTGATTCAACGATCAGACGGCTCCGTCTGATCGCATCAGGCTCTAGGCCGCCAGGCCCGCGGCCTGGATCAGGGTCCGCACCTCGGCCATGCGCTCGGGCGAGCGAGCCAGTTCTTCCCGGGTCTCGTCCAGCCGCACCAGCTTCAGGGCCTCGGCCTTGGCCCGGTCGGCCGCCGGCCCCAGGGGCGCGGCCTCGCCGCAGGCGAGCTTAAGCAGCAGGGTCAGGCGGTGGGTCACCGGCGCATTGGCCCGGGCCACCCCTTGCGCCACCTTGGCGTCGGCCTCGGCCAGGCCGCCCAGGTCGCCGAGCTTCAGCTGGATCGGTTGATAGTCCTCCTTGGCCAGCCCCCCACGGCCCAGGGCGCGGTAGAGCTTGGCCAGCGAGAACAGGCGCTGGGCTGCGGAAACCTCGGCGTTGCGGGCGGCCTTTTCGAAGGCCAGCGAACCCACCACCGCCGACAGCCAGCGCACGGCCTGACGCTTGTTGGCCGCGCCGATAACATTCTCCACCAGCCACATCAGCGCCTCGGCCTCCTCGATGGAGGTGCGGCCCGAGCCGAGATAGGCGTTCACGAAGTCGCCGGTGACCAGCATCTTCGAGCGATTGACGAAGGCCGAGTGGACGTCCTCCAACGGGACCATGTCCCCGGCCGCCGCGGTCAGGGCCATGGCCAGGCCACGCAGCAGGTCGATCTCGGCCGCCGCATCATTGGGCATCAGCCGGCGGGGGCCATTGAGTTCCTTGAGCACCCGCTTGGTGATCGCGCTGCGCACCGCCCGGAAGTCCTCGGTGGCCAGCCAGCGCCCGAGGCGCTGGGCCGGCTCCGACAGCTCGGGCATGATCTTGGCCACCGACGGCTCGGCGCCGATCAGGGCGTCCACCGCCTGATGGGCCGCCAGACGGGTCATGGCCGCCAGGCGCACCCCCAGGTCCAGATCCTTGCCCAGCAGACCTTCAAGGCCCGCCGCCGAACCGAGGATCTCGGCCAGGGGCTGTTCGATGGTCTGCAGGGCCAGGCCCCGCGGCGGGCCGGCGATCGGCGCGGCGTCCGCCAGGTCGAGGAGGCGGGTGACCTTGTCGGTCCAGTCACGGGCCGGCGCGATGGAGGCCGCCACGCCGGCGCCCAGCAGATAGGCGCGTTCGGGTTCGCGGGAGACCCGCTCAGCCGCAGCGGCGAAACCTTCCTTGTCCACGTCCGGCAGGCCGCCCCGACGGGCGTCGCCCAGCAGGCGCTCGATCGTACGGCTCACCAGGGCCTGGAAGGTGCGCATGACCTCATGCACCCCCAGGCCCCTCGCCTGGGCCTCGGGCACGGCGATCTTCTGGATGGCGTGCTGCAGCTCGACCCCGGAGGCTTCCAGCTTTTCGACCAGGTCGGCCCGGTGCAGCAGTTCGAAGGGCGTCGCCTTCTGGCGCACCAGCCAGCTGTCCAGCAGCCGACCGATCCGCTCGCGGGCATGGACCGTATAGAGATCCTGCGGGGTCACGCAGAGCGGGTCGTTCCGCTCCGGCTCCTTCTTGGTCTTGACGTTGTCTGGGAGGCCGAAGGTCTGGATATTGACGCTGCGATATTCGTTGGTCTCGAGGTCCATCGTCTCCTTGGTCACCCGGGAGGTCGCCACCCGGCGCTCAGCGATGAGCTCCTCGGCCAGGGCCAGGGCCTGGGCGCGGTTCTCCGTGGCCATTTCCAGCGTCCACCCGGCGGCGGGCGTCTTCTTGACGAAAACTTCGTAATGCACTTTGGCGCGTTCCATTCAGGTCGCTCCCCAGGACCAGGATGGAGCATCCGCCAATAGAATTAAGGTCCGATTGATCCTGGGAACGCCCAATTCTTTCGGGAATTTAACTTTCAGCTGGCGGCGGCCGCCACATTGAGGCCATGGCCACGAACCAGTAGCTTGGCCTGACGCCTACAAGACCTGAAGGAGCCCTGTTCCCACATGGCCAACATCACCCTGGTGGATGACGACGAGAACATCGTCACCTCGGTCAGCCTCGCCCTGGAAAGCCACGGCCACACCGTGAAGGCCTTCTATGACGGGGCGGCCGGCCTGGCGGCCCTGGAGAACGAGCCCCCGGACCTGGCGATCCTTGACGTCAAGATGCCGCGCATGGACGGCATGGAGGTGCTGCGTCGGCTGCGCCGGACCAGCGAGCTGCCGGTGATCATCCTCACCTCCAAGGACGACGAGATCGACGAGATCCTCGGCTTCAACCTCGGCGCCGACGACTACATCCACAAGCCCTTCAGCCAGCGCCTGCTGCTTGAGCGGGTGAAGGCGGTCCTGCGCCGGGCCGGCGCCGATGGGGCGGAGCCCCCGGCCGGACCGGTCTCCGAGGCCGAGGCCCGGGCGCTCAAGCGCGGCAAGCTGACCCTGGATCCCGCCCGCCACGACTGCCTGTGGGAGGACCGGCCGGTGAAGCTCACCGTCACCGAATTCCTGCTGCTGCAGTCCCTGGCCCAGCGTCCCGGATTCGTGAAGAGCCGCGACAACCTGATGGACGCGGCCTACGACGATCAGGTCTATGTGGACGACCGCACCATCGACAGCCACATCAAGCGCATGCGCAAGAAGTTCCGCGAGATCGACCCTGAATTCGACGCGATCGAAACCCTCTATGGCGTCGGATACCGGTACCGGGAGTCCTGAGCGCCGGCCCCGGCGCGAGGGGTGGCGATGGCTGCCCGGCTCGCGCCTTGGCCGGCTGATCATCGTCCTGAATCTGTTCGGGCTGGCGATCCTGATCTCCGGCGCCCTGGTGCTGAACGAACTGCGCCGGGGCCTGGTCAACGCCCGCATCGACAGCCTGACCACCCAGGGCGAGCTGATCGCCACCATCATCGACCAGGCCGCCACCGTCGGCGAGCCCGAGCCGATGATGGACGGCGCCTACGCCTCTGAAATCCTGCAGCTGCTCTCCAATCCGCGCTCGCAGCGGGCCCGGCTGTTCGACGCCGAGGGCCGGTTGATCGCCGATTCCTACTGGGTGTCCGACCGGGTGGAGTGGCGCACCCTGCCGCCGGCCAGGACCCGAGGGGACGGGCCCGGCCTCGACCTCAATCTCAGTGGCGAAGACGATCCCCAGGACGCCGCCACGGCCAAGGCCGAGGCCGCCCTGCGCGCGGAGGTGAACACCGCCCTCCGCGGCGTCCATTGGGCGGGGCTGCGCATGGGCGCCGACGAGGAGCGGGTGGTTTCGGTCTCCATCCCCATCCAGCACGTCAAGGCGGTGTTGGGGGTCCTGACCCTGGAAGCCCGCGACGTGGACGAGATCATCGCCGCCGAGCGGGCCGCCCTGCTGCCCTTCATCCTGATCGCCATCAGCGTCTCGCTGATCTCGTCCCTGCTGCTCAACCGCCTGATCGCCCATCCGGTGCGGCGCCTGGCCCGGGCCGCCGACCGGGTGCGGCTGGCCCGCGCCCGGGCGATCTCGGTCCCCGACATCTCCCGCCGGGACGATGAACTTGGCGACCTGTCCCGCTCCCTGGAGGACATGACCCACGCCCTGTCGGAGCGGATCGACGCCATCGAGCGGTTCGCCGCCGATGTGGCCCATGAGATCCGCAATCCGCTGACCTCCCTCCGCTCGGCCGTGGAGACTCTTGGCCTGGTGGAGGAGCCGGCGGCCCGCGATCGCCTGATGGCGGTGTTGCAGAACGACGTCCAGCGGCTGGACCGGCTGGTCACCGACATCTCCAACGCCTCGCGGCTGGACGCCGAACTGTCCCGGGAGACCCCCACGCCGGTGGACCTGCGGCGGCTGATTTCCGATGTGGTCTCGCTCTATCAGGCCACCGCCCGGGCCGGCGAGCCCTCGGTCGTCTTCACCCCCGCCGAGCCGGTCGAGCCGGTCATGGTGTCGGGTCAGGAGGGCGCACTGGGCCAGGTTCTGCGCAATCTGATCGACAACGCCCGATCCTTCAGCGCCCCGGATGGCGAGGTCCGGGTCGGGCTGTCGCGCCAGCGGGGCCGGGCCTTCATCACCATCGACGACGATGGGCCGGGCATCCCGCCGGAGAACCTGGAATCCATCTTCGAGCGCTTCTACACCTCGCGGCCCAAGGGGGCGGCCTTCGGCGGGAATTCAGGCCTGGGGCTCTCCATCGTGCGCCAGATTGTCGTCGCCCATGACGGCTCGGTGCGGGCGGAGAACCGCAGGCCGGAGGGCGCGGCCGAAGGGGGCGGCGAGGAAGACCCCAGGGCCGTGGCCGGGGCCCGCTTCACCGTCATCCTGCCTGAGGCTCGCCGGTGATCCTGCATGCGGGCCTCATCGCCCGCTACGAGGCGGGCGGCTGGCGCGGCGTGCTGATCGAAGGTCCCTCCGGCGCCGGCAAGAGCGACCTGGCCCTGCGATGCCTCGACCTGGGCTTCCGGCTGGTGGCCGACGACCGGGTGTTGGTCTGGCGCTCCGGCGGGCGCCTGTTCGGCCGGGCGCCGGAAACCCTGGCCGGACTGATGGAGGTGCGCAATCTGGGCGTCCTGCCCTTCCCAGCCCTGACCTTCGCGCCCATCGCCCTGACGGTGCGGCTGGGACTTGGCGAACGGCTGCCGGATCGCGAAACTGTGACACATCTTGGGGTAGAATTGCCCGTCATAACGCTCGCGGCGCTTGAAAACTCAGCGCCTGCGAAACTGGGTCGCGCCCTGGACACCCTTGGATGATGCGCGGAAGGCGCGTATCACAGCCGGCTTCTGGCCCGCATTCTTGCTGTGATGGGGCCGACAGGGGATAGCCTTTGAGAGCGTTGCCATGATCGGGCTCGTGATCGTTACGCACGGGCGATTGGCCGCAGAGTTCGTTTCGGCGATGGAGCATGTGGTCGGACCGCAGAGCGCGGTGGAGGCCATCTGCATCGGGCCTGATGACGACATGGAACGGCGCCGGATGGACATCCTGGCCGCCTGCGCCCGGGCCGACACCGGCGGAGGCGTCATCCTGTTGACCGACATGTTCGGCGGCACCCCCTCCAATCTGGCCATCTCGGTGATGGAACAGACCCAGGCCGAGGTGATCGCCGGCCTCAACCTGCCCATGCTGATCAAGCTGGCCAGCGTGCGCACCCGTTGCGGCCTGGAGGACTGCGTCTCGGCCGCCCAGGAGGCGGGACGCAAGTACATCTCCGTGGCCTCCTACGTCCTGGCCGGCGAAAAATGACCGCCGAGCGCACGGTCGAAATCTTGAACAAGCGGGGTCTGCACGCCCGCGCCTCGGCCAAGTTCGTCAAGCTCGCCTCGTCCTTCGAAGCCGAGATCCAGGTCTCCAAGGACGGCCAGAGCGTGGACGCCCGCTCGATCATGGGCCTGATGATGCTGGCCGCCGGCCCCGGCAGCACGATCCATATCGCCGCCGAGGGCGAGCAGGCCGCAGACGCCATGGAGGCGCTGTGCGCCCTGGTCGCCGCCCGCTTCGAGGAAGACCAGTAGCCTCTCGCCTCAGGCCTTGAGCTTGTAGCCGGTGCGGAACATCCAGCCGATGGCCGTCAGGCAGAGCGCCATGAAGCCGAGCGTCATGGCGAGGCTGATCCCGATGTCCACATCGGAAATCCCATAGAAGCTCCAGCGGAAACCACTGACCAGATAGACCACCGGGTTGAACAGGGTGATGGTCTGCCAGAGCGGCGGCAGCATGCTGATCGAATAGAAGCTGCCGCCCAGGAAGGTCAGCGGCATGACCACCAGCATGGGCACGATCTGCAGCTTCTCGAAGCCGTCGGCCCAGATGCCGATGGCGAAGCCGAACAGGCTGAAGGTCACCGCGGTCAGGACCAGGAAGCTGATCATCACCAGGGGATGGGCGATCTCGTAGGGGACGAAGATCCGCGCCGTGGCCAGGATGATGAGCCCCAGGATGATCGACTTGGTGGCCGCGGCCCCCACATAGCCGGCGACGATCTCCGCCACCGAGATGGGCGCTGAGAGCACCTCATAGATGGTGCCAGAGAACTTCGGCATGTAGATGCCGAACGAGGCGTTGGAGATGCTCTCGGTCAGCAGGGACAGCATGATCAGGCCGGGGATGATGAAGGCGCCGTAGCTGACCCCATCGATCTCCACCATCCGCGAGCCGATGGCCGAGCCGAACACCACGAAATAGAGCGAGGTGGAGAGCACGGGCGAGACGATGCTCTGGCCGATGGTGCGGCGCGTGCGGTTCATCTCATAAATGTAGATGGCGCGGATGGCTTCCAGATTCACGGCGTGCGCCTCAGCAGGCTGACGAAGATGTCTTCGAGGGAGCTTTGGGCGGTGTGCAGGTCCCGGAAGGCGATGCCGGCGGAGGCCAGAGCTTCCAGCAGGTCGGCGATGCCGTGGCTGTCACCCTCGGTTCCGTCGGCTGCGGCGGTATAAATGTAAGTCAGGCAGGCGCCGTCATCCGAGAGCGTGAGGTCGAAGGGGGCGAGGTGCGTCGGCACGCTGGCAAGC
>NZ_JAUSLG010000093.1 GCF_030646615.1 Phenylobacterium sp.
CCTTGCAGTATGGCAAGCCATTGCCTAGACGCGCCGCAACAGTGAGCAACCCAACCCTCATGCAATCGAGTCTGTCTTGATCGATCTGACCCAATATCTGCCGATCCTGCTGTTTCTCGGCGTGGCAATCGGCCTTTCGGCGCTGTTTGTGTTCCTGCCGATGGGCGTTTCGCGCCTGACCGGGACGCACCAGCCAGATGCCCAGAAGAACAGCGAATATGAATGCGGCTTCCCCGCGTTCGAGGATTCGCGCAGCCAGTTCGACGTTCGCTTCTATCTGGTGGCGATTCTGTTCATCATCTTCGACCTTGAGGTCGCGTTCCTGTTCCCCTGGGCCGTCAGCCTGATGAACCTGCCCACCGAAGCCATGCAGTTCGCCTTCTGGTCGATGATGCCCTTCCTGGGCGTGCTGACCGTCGGCTTCATCTATGAATGGAAGAAGGGGGCCCTGGAATGGGAGTGATCGTTCCGGCCAATTCGGCCGCCCGCGCCACAGTCGAGGGCTACGACGCCAAGATCCACGACCCGTTCTTCGACGGGGTCAACGATCAGCTGGCTGACAAGGGCTTCATCACCGCGGCCGCCGACGACCTGATCACCTGGGCGCGCACCGGCTCGCTCATGTGGATGACCTTCGGCCTGGCCTGCTGCGCCGTCGAGATGATGCAGGCCTCGATGCCGCGCTACGACCTGGAGCGCTACGGCTTCGCCCCGCGGGCCAGCCCGCGCCAGTCGGACGTGATGATCGTGGCCGGCACCCTGTGCAACAAGATGGCTCCGGCCCTGCGCAAGGTCTACGACCAGATGCCGGACCCGCGCTACGTCATCTCCATGGGCTCCTGCGCCAATGGCGGCGGCTACTACTATTTCAGCTACTCCGTCGTTCGCGGCTGTGACCGCATCGTGCCGGTGGACATCTATGTCCCGGGCTGCCCGCCGACCGCCGAGGCGCTGGTCTATGGCGTGCTGCAGTTGCAGAAGAAAATCCGCCGGACCGGGACGATCGAACGATGAGCTGGCCTGTCTCCGCCGCCGACCTGCAGGCGCTTGGCCAGGCGATGGTCGCCAACAGCGCCGGCGCGCTCACCGGCGCCCATGTGGCCTTCGATGAACTGTCCCTGACCGCGCCCCTGCCGCGGATCGTCGAGGCCCTGACCTTCCTGCGCGATCATCCGGACTATCGGTTCGAGGTGCTGATCGACCTGACCGCGGTGGACTATCCCGAGCGCGAGAAGCGCTTCGAGGTGGTCTATCACCTGCTCTCGATGAGCAAGAATGTGCGGGTGCGGGTCAAGTTGGCGACCGACGAGGACACCCCTGTCCCCACCGCGACCCCGGCCTATCCTTGCGCCAACTGGTACGAGCGCGAGGCCTTCGACATGTACGGGGTCTTCTTCGAGGGCCATCCGGACCTGCGCCGCATCCTCACCGACTATGGCTTCCACGGCCATCCGCTGCGCAAGGACTTCCCCATGAGCGGCTATGTGGAGCTGCGCTATGACGACGAGCTCAAGCGCGTGGTCTATGAGCCCATCAAGATGACCGAGTGGCGCAACTGGGACTTCCTCAGCCCCTGGGAAGGCGCCGAGCGCGGCTTCGCCGCCCTTCCGGGCGATGAAAAGGCGGAGCCCAAGGCATGACCGGCGAAGTCGTCCCCGCCTCCGAGGCCCAGCTGGCTCACAGCCCCTCGACCGAAACCGAAGTCCGCAAGTTCACCATCAACTTCGGTCCCCAGCATCCGGCCGCCCACGGGGTGCTGCGCCTGATCCTGGAGCTGGACGGCGAAGTCGTCGAGCGGGTGGACCCCCATGTGGGCCTGCTCCACCGCGGCACCGAGAAGCTGATCGAGTATCGGCCCTACCAGCAGACGATCCCCTATTTCGATCGCCTGGACTATGTGGCCCCGATGAGCCAGGAGCACGCCTATGTGCTCGCCATCGAGAAGCTGCTGGCCGTCGAGGTTCCCTACCGCGCCCAGCTGATCCGGGTGCTGTATTCGGAAATCGGCCGCATCCTGAACCACCTGCTCAACGTCACCACCCAGGCCATGGACGTGGGCGCGCTGACCCCCCCGCTTTGGGGCTTCGAAGAGCGCGAAAAGCTCATGGTCTTCTATGAGCGGGCCTCGGGCGCGCGGCTGCACGCCAACTATTTCCGTGTCGGCGGAGTCCGCCAGGATCTGCCCGCCGCCCTGGTGGCCGACATCTCGGCCTGGTGCGACGCCTTCCCCCGGGCGCTCAATGACATCGACAGCCTGATCACCGGCAACCGCATCTTCAAGCAGCGCAACGTCGATATCGGCGTGGTCAGCAAGCAGGAGGCCCTGGACTGGGGCTTCTCCGGCGTGATGGTGCGTGGCTCGGGCATCGCCTGGGACCTGCGCCGCAACCAGCCCTATGAGTGCTACAACGAGCTGGAATTCGACATTCCGCTCGGCGTGAACGGCGACTGCTACGACCGCTATCTCTGCCGCATGGAAGAGATGCGCCAGTCGGTCCGCATCATGAAGCAGTGCTGCGATCGCCTGGAAAAGACGCCGGGGCCGGTGCTGACCGAGGACAACAAGATCGGCGCCCCCCGTCGTGGCGAGATGAAGCGCTCGATGGAAGCGCTCATCCATCACTTCAAGCTGTTCACCGAGGGCTATCGGACCCCGGTTGGCGAGGTCTATGCCTGCGTCGAGGCGCCCAAGGGCGAGTTTGGCGTGTTCCTGGTCTCCGACGGCTCCAACAAGCCGTACAAGTGCAAGATCCGCGCCCCGGGCTATCCGCACCTGCAGGCCATGGACTGGATCAACCGCGGCCACATGCTGGCCGACGTCTCGGCCATTCTCGGCTCGCTGGACATCGTGTTCGGGGAGATCGACCGATGAACGCCGCAGCGACGCGGGCGCCGGCCGATCTCGCCCAGGGCCAGCTTGACGCCTACAACGCCCAGGACGTGGACGCCCTCTGCGGCTTCTTCGCCCAGGACCTGATCGTGGCGGACTTCAATGGGGCGGTGACGGTCGAGGGGCTCGAGGCCTTTCGCGCCAAGCATGTGGCCCTGTTCGCCGAGCATCCGCAGAACCGCGCCGAACTCGCCCATCGGGTGGTGATCGGCGACCGGGTCATCGACCACGAGCGCGTCTATCGTCAACCGGGGCCCGTGAGCTTCGAAGTGGCGGCCATCTACACCATCGCCGGCGGCAAGATCGCCCGCATCGACTTCGTCAAGTGAGGGGCATGTGAGCGTTCGTCGTCTTTCGCCCAACCAACCGGCAAGCTTCGCCTTCCAGCCCGAAACGCTGGAAAAGGCCAAGTGGTGGATCGCCAAGTTCCCGGCCGGCCGCCAGCAGTCGGCGGTGATCCCGATCCTGTGGCTGATCCAGAAGCAGGACGGCTGGGTCAGCGAGCCCGCCATCCGCACCGTGGCCGAGATGCTGGGCATGGCCCGTATCCGCGTGCTGGAGGTCGCCACCTTCTACACCATGTTCATGCTGGAGCCGGTGGGCAGCGTCGCCCTGGTCCAGGTCTGCGGCACCACGCCCTGCCAGCTGCGCGGGTCCGAAAGCCTGATGGCGGTCTGCAAGCGCAGGATCGGCGCCAAGGACCATCTGTCGGCCGACGGCAAGTTCTACTGGCAAGAGGTCGAGTGCCTGGGCGCCTGCGCCAATGCGCCCATGGCCGCCATCAACGACTATTATTACGAAGACCTGACGCCCGAGAGCTTCGAGGCCCTGCTGGACGACTTTGCGGCTGGCAAGGCGCCCGCGCCGGGTTCGGCCATGAAGCGCCAGGGCTCGGCGCCCGAGGGCGGGCCGCTGACCCTGTCTGATCCGTCGCTCTATGACGGCTCGGCCGCTCAGCCGAAGGCCCTGCCCAACGCGGCGCCCAAGGCGGCCGAGCCGGAGACGACGGCGTGAGCGCGGAGGCGGGCATCAAGGCGCGCTTCCTGCGCATGGCGGTGATCAACGCCGTCTGTGTCCTGACGGCGATCGCCGCCCTGGTCGGGGCTCTGGCCTCGGGCCAGGACTGGCTGTTCGCCATCTTCGGCGTCGCTCTGGCCGCGGGTTTCGCGGCGCAGATCTGGTTCATCGCCGCCTTCCGGCGCGCGAAAGAAGGAGTTTGAGGGGCGTGGTCGGGATTCTGGAAGACAAGGACCGCATCTTCACCAACCTCTATGGCCTGCACGACTTTGGCCTGGAGGGCGCCAAGCGGCGCGGCGCCTGGAATGGCGTGCGGGACATCCTGTCGCAGACCCCGGAGTGGATCTGCGATCAGGTGAAGAATTCCGGCCTGCGCGGCCGCGGCGGGGCGGGCTTCGGCACCGGCCTGAAGTGGACCTTCATGCCCAAGCAGGAGAGCGAGCGGCCGCACTTCCTGGTGGTCAATGCCGATGAGTCCGAGCCGGGCACCTGCAAGGACCGCGAGATCCTGCGCAACGACCCGCATCTGCTGATCGAAGGCTGCATGATCGCCAGCTACGCGATCCGCGCCCACGCCTGCTACATCTACATCCGCGGCGAATATGTCTTCGAGCGCGAGCGGCTCGAAGCGGCGATCAAGCAGGCCTATGAGGCCCGGCTGATCGGCAAGGACAATGTCCACGGCTGGGACTTCGACCTCTATGTGACGCATGGGGGCGGGGCCTATATCTGCGGCGACGAGACCGCCCTGATGGAGAGCCTGGAAGGCAAAAAGGGCCAGCCGCGGCTAAAGCCGCCGTTCCCGGCCGGGGCCGGCATCTATGGCTGCCCGACCACCATCAACAATGTCGAGACCATCGCCACGGTGGGTTCGATCCTGCGCCGCGGGGCCGAATGGTTCGCCGGCTTTGGCCGTCCCAACAACACCGGCACCAAGCTGATGGCCATTTCGGGCCATGTGAATCGTCCCTGCGTGGTCGAGGAGACCATGTCGATCCCCCTGCGCCAGCTGCTGGAAGAGCATTGCGGCGGCATCCGTGGGGGCTGGGGCAATCTGAAGGCGATCATCCCCGGCGGCTCGTCGGTGCCGATGATCACCGCCGAGATGGCCGAGACCGCTCTGATGGACTTCGACTCCCTGCGCGAGATGCGTTCGGGTCTGGGCACGGCGGCGGTCATCGTCATGGATAAGGACGCCGACATTGTGAAGTCGATCGCCCGGCTGTCCTACTTCTACAAGCATGAGAGCTGTGGTCAGTGCACGCCCTGCCGCGAAGGCACCGGCTGGATGTGGCGGGTGATGGAGCGGATGGTGACCGGCGAGGCCGACATGGCCGAGATCGACATGCTGCTCGACGTCGCCTCGCAGGTCGAGGGGCACACCATCTGCGGCCTGGGCGATGCGGCCGCCTGGCCGATCCAGGGTCTCTTCCGCCACTTCCGCCATGAGGTGGAGGATCGCATCACCCAGTACCGCGCCGGACGCCCGCACGTTCAGGGCGCCACGCTCGTGGCTGCGGAGTAAAAAGACATGCCCATCGCAAAGGTCGACGGCGTCGAGGTCGAGTTCGAACCCGGCATGACGGTTCTGCAGGTGGCGGAGCTGGCCGGGAAGGAAATCCCGCGTTTCTGCTATCACGAGCGCCTGTCCATCGCCGGCAACTGCCGCATGTGCCTGGTCGAGGTGAAGCCCGGCCCGCCCAAGCCGCAGGCCTCCTGCGCCCTGCCGGCGGCCGAGGGCCAGGAGATCTTCACCGACACGCCGATGGTCAAGAAGGCCCGTCACGGCGTGATGGAGTTCCTGCTGATCAACCACCCGCTGGATTGCCCGATCTGCGACCAGGGCGGCGAGTGCGACCTTCAGGACCAGGCCATGGGCTATGGCCGCGACGATTCCCGCTATGGCGAGAACAAGCGCGCGGTCGAAGAAAAGTACATGGGTCCGCTCATCAAGACGGTGATGACCCGCTGCATCCAGTGCACCCGCTGCGTCCGCTTCGTCACCGAGGTGGCCGGGGTGCCGGAGATCGGCCTGATCTCCCGCGGCGAAGACGTTGAAATCACGACCTATCTGGACGCAGCGGTCACGTCCGAGCTGAGCGCCAACGTCATCGATCTCTGCCCGGTCGGCGCTCTGACCTCCAAGCCCTACGCCTTCAACGCCCGGCCCTGGGAGCTGAAGAAGACCGAGAGCATCGACGTCATGGACGCCCTGGGCTCGGCCATCCGCGTGGACGCCCGCGGCCCGGCCGTGCTCCGCGTGCTGCCGCGCATCAATGACGACGTCAACGAAGAGTGGATCAGCGACAAGACCCGCTACGCCGTCGATGGCCTCTCGCGCCAGCGCCTGGACCGCCCCTATATCCGCGAGAACGGCAAGCTGCGCCCGGCCACCTGGGCCGAGGCCCTGCAGACCGTGGCCGCCAAGGTGAAGGCGACGTCGCCGGAGCGCATGGGCGTCATCGCCGGCGACCTGCAGGACGCCGAATCCATGAAGGCCGCGCTGGACCTGTTCGGCGGCCTGGGCGTGACCAGCCTCGACTGCCGCCAGGACGGCATGGCCCTGGGGGATGGCCCCCGCGAAAGCTGGCTGATGAACTCGACCATCGCCAGGATCGAGGACGCCGATGTCATCCTGCTGGTCGGGACCAATCCGCGGCTTGAGGCTCCGGTGTTCAACGCCCGTCTGCGCAAGCGTTGGCTGGCGGGGGCCTTGCGGATCGGCGTCATCGGCGAGCAGGCCGATCTGAGCTATGGTTATGACTATCTGGGGGCCGGGACCGAGACGCTGGGCGGGCTTTCCAAGTCCCGCAGTGACTTCGCCAAGGCCTTCAAGGGCGCTGAAAGGGCCGCCGTGATCCTCGGCGCCGGGGCCCTGGCCCGCACTGACGGCGCAGCCGTGGTCAAGGCCGCCGCCGGCGTGGCCAAGACCTTCAAGGCGACCTGGAATGTGCTGCATACGGCGGCGTCCCGGGTCGGCGGCCTTGACCTGGGCTTCATTCCCCGGGAGGGCGGCAAGACCGCGCTGGAGCTCACCGCCAAGGGCGGCGCCGATCTCCTGGTGCTGATGGGCGCCGACGAGATGGACCTGTCGGCCACCGACGCCTTCGTCGTCTATATGGGCACCCACGGAGACGCCGGCGCGCACCGAGCCGACGTGATCCTGCCGGGCGCGGCCTATACCGAGAAGAACGGCCTCTATGTGAACACCGAGGGCCGGGTTCAGCGCGGTGAGCGGGCGGTCTTCCCGAAAGGCGAGGCCAAGGAGGACTGGGCCATCCTGCGCGCCCTGTCCGA
>NZ_JAUSLG010000097.1 GCF_030646615.1 Phenylobacterium sp.
GTGGGCGTGCTGCTGCGCGGCACCAAGCGTGAAGACGTCGAGCGTGGCCAGGTGCTCTGCAAGCCGGGCTCGATCACGCCGCACACCAAGTTCGTGGCCGAGGCCTATATCCTGACCAAGGAAGAGGGGGGCCGTCACACGCCGTTCTTCACCAACTATCGTCCGCAGTTCTACTTCCGGACGACGGACGTGACCGGGATCATCAAGCTGCGCGAAGGCGTGGAAATGATCATGCCGGGCGACAATGCCGAGCTGGACGTTGAGCTGATCACCCCGATCGCCATGGACCAGGGCCTGCGCTTCGCCATCCGCGAAGGCGGCCGCACGGTCGGCGCCGGCGTGGTGGCCAAGATCGTCGAATAGTCCAGGCCTCAAACCTGTGACCTAAGGCCAAGGCCGCCGGGGGAAACCCCGGCGGCCTTTTCCGTGGGCGAGGGGGAACGGCGCCGACCTTTCCTTTTTCGCAACCCCTGCGTGGTTCTCTGCCGGGAACGGCGCGTGTCTTGCAGGTTGAGCAACCTGAGGGTGCGTAAGCGGGGAGAGGGCGCCAGAATGGGAGCCGGGATCAGCGTCGAGACGCGGCGGGCCAGTGAGCTCGATCCGCAGGCCCGCGCCCTGTGGGCGCAGTTCCGCAGCAGTGATCCGGCCCTGGCCAGCCCCTATTTCGACTTCCGCTATATCCTGGCCGCCGGCGAGACCGCGCCTGGCGCGGAGGTGGCGATCATTCGCCGGTCCGGCGCCATCGTCGCCTTCCTGCCCTTCCAGCGCCGGGGCGGCGCCATCCAGCCCATGGGCGCGCCGCTGACCGACTATCATGGGCTGGTGGCCCAGCCCGGCGCCGATATCGACCTGAAGGCGGTGCTCGAGCACCTGCGCGTCCGGCGTTTCCGCTTTGGCGGACTGGTGGGCGGCCAGGGGCGGGCGGTCAACGCCGCAGCGCCCAAGCCCGCCATGATCGCCGACCTCACCGGGGGCTATGAGGCCTATCTGGCGGGCCGGCGGGCGGCCGGGCAGGGGAGCTTCCTGAAGGACAAGCGCCGCCGCCAGCGACAGCTGGCCGAACAGGTCGGGCCTTTGAGCTTCAGCCTGTCAGCCGATCCCGACCTCCTTGAGACGATCATTACCGAGAAGCGCGCCCAGTGGCGGCGCACGGGCCAGCACGATGTCTTCTCCGCCGACTGGACCCAGGCGCTGCTGCGGCGCCTCACCTGCGACCCGGATGATGACTTTGGCCTGCGGATCGCCGTGCTGAGGGCTGGGGACAAGATCGTGGCCGCCGAGGCGGGCCTGCTGTCGGGCTCGGTCTATCACCTGTGGTTTCCGATCTACGACCCGGAGTTCGCACGCTATTCCCCGGGCGCCCTGATGACGCTGGAGACCCTCCGAGTTCTGGCCGGGCAGGGGGTGGCCTTCGCCGACTTTGGGCCTGGCGTCGAGGACTACAAGCGCGCCTTCGCCGACGAGGGCGGTCAGGTGGTCGAGGGCGATGTCACCGCCGATCCCTTTATCGAAGGCCTGCGGGGCCTGGTGCGCCAGACGGTGGCCGGCTCGCCCCAGCTGCATGACCGGCTGCGCGCCCTCTACCAGCGCCTCGACCGGCGCCTGGACCGCATCTCGGCCTGCGAGCCGCGCCTGAACGGACAGATTTCCGCCGCCGGCCGCTCCCTGGGCCACATCGGCCGCCGGCATCGCCGGATCGGGGCAGGGCTTGGACTTGGATTGTGGCTCGCCGGCGCCACGGCCGGAATGCTCATACTGGATTGAAGGAACGACCATGATCGCCGACGCCGTTTCGGATCGCCTCATCCCCGCCTGGACGCCCGAGCAGAAGCGCGACTTCCGTAAGGCGCCGATCACCTTCGGCCATCGCCTGGCGCAGACCGGCCTGTTCGAGGACGAGGCGCTGGCCGCCTTGCTCGACCGCTATCCCGCCGAGCTCTACGACATCAACCTGTTCGATTATGACGACGAGGGGCAGGCGACCATGCGCACCGGCGTGCGGGGCCGGCTGCCAGGCGAGAAGGTGCTGGAAGGTATCAAGGACGGCCGGGTGTGGGTGCAGCTGCGCCGGATCGAGCAGCACTATGAGGCGCTGACTCCGGTGATCCATGGCGCCTTCCGGGAAATCGCCCGCGAGGCGGCGGGCTTCAAGCCGGTGCAGCTGAACGGCCAGCTGATCCTGTCTGCGCCTCAGGCCAAGGTGCCCTTCCATGCCGACGCCCCGGGCGTCTGCCTCTTCCACATGCGCGGGCGCAAGCGCATCTGGATCTATCCGGCCGACGAGGCCCACATGCCCCAGACAGGCATGGAGAATATCATGCTCAAGCAGCAGACCGAGGACCTGCCCTATCGCCGCGACATGGACGCCGCAGCCCAGGTGTTCGACCTGGAGCCCGGCCTGGCGGCCACCTGGCCGCTGCACGCGCCGCACCGCATCGAGAACCAGGAGGGCTTCAACGTCTCCCTGTCGGTAGACTACCAGACCTGGGGCACGCGGATGACCAATGGCGCCCACTACGCCAACGGCATTTTCCGGCGCAAAGGCCTGCCGGTGGCGGCCATGACCCACACGCCCATGCCGGCGCGGGCGGCCCTGTGGGCCACCTCCCTGGCGCTCAAGCGGGCCGGCCTGGTGGAGGACCGGATCGCCAACCTCGACCGCAGCTTCGAACTGGACGGCGTCAAGACCTGAGGCCGCGAGCGGGCTGACGGCTCCGGCGATCAGTCGCCGCGATCGGCCTCCGAATCGGCCGGTTCCGGGGCGCCCTCGTTGGGGGCGCCTGTGGTCGGATCGGTGCGGGTCTTGTGCGACTCGGTCGAGGATTTCGAGCCTTCGGGCACATAGGCCGAGGTCGGCGGCGAGCCCGGACGCTGCTCCTCGTCCCGGTTGCGGTCGTCGGCGGGCTTGCCGGGGGCGGGATTGGACGTGGTCATGGCGATCCTCGCAGGAAACTCTGGAAAACTCTGGGGGCGAGGGAACGCCGCAACGCCGTCCTTTGATCCGCCTTGCCCGTGCGGGGGACCCCTGCTAAACGAGCCGGCTCCGGCGATCGGCCGCGCGCCGGCGGGCTTTCCGCCTTCCGGCGCGTTGTCTATTGTTCGGAGCAGTCGTCCCACGGCCCCCTGCGGGCCAAGGGTTGCGGCGCGTAGGAGTGTAGCTCAGCTGGTAGAGCATCGGTCTCCAAAACCGAGGGCCGGGGGTTCGAGTCCCTCCACTCCTGCCACCGCCGCCAGGACGCTGTCGTGTTAGAACCGCGCGGGCGGGTTCCTTCCCGGAACGCCGCCCTCAAGTAGAAAGTCGCTATCCTCGATGGCCAGGAAACCGGGCGCTACGCCGCAAGCGATGAGGAACCGCGCCGCCAAGACGGCCGCGGCCATGTCCTCGGGCTCGCCGCTCGCCGACTCCGCGCCGAAAAAGAAGACCAGCCCCGGTCAGTTCGCCCGAGAGGTCCGCGCCGAAGCGCGTAAGATCACCTGGACGACCCGCAAGGAGACCTGGATCACCTCGGTGATGGTCGGGATCATGGTCGTGCTGGCCGCGATCTTCTTCTTTGGGGTGGACTTCATCATTGGCTGGGTGATGGGCTTGATCCTCCAGTTCGCCAACGCGGGATAATCGAGAATGAACGCTGAAACCGCGGACGCCGTCGCGCCGAACAATCACAAGTGGTACATCGTCCACGCCTACTCGAACTTCGAGAAGAAGGTGAAGGAGGCCATCCTCGACCAGGCCCGCAACCAGGGTCTTGAGGATCAGTTCTCCGAAGTGCTGGTGCCCACCGAGGACGTGGTCGAGATCCGCCGCGGCCGGAAGATCAACACCGAGCGCAAGTTCTTCCCGGGCTATGTGCTGGTGAAGATGAACCTCACCGACGAGGCCTATCACCTCATCAAGAACACCCCGAAGGTCACGGGCTTCCTCGGGTCCGGCGCCAAGCCGCTGCCGGTCTCCGAAATGGAAGTGGCCCGGATCATCGGCGCCATCGAAGAGGGCGTCGAACGGCCCAAGCCGACCATCAGCTTCGAGATCGGCGAGCAGGTTCGCGTCACCGACGGCCCCTTCGCCAGCTTCAACGGCTCGGTGGAGCAGGTCGACGAGGAACGCGCCCGTCTCCGCGTCACCGTCTCCATCTTCGGCCGCGCCACCCCGGTCGAACTCGAATACGGCCAGGTCGAAAAGACCAGCTAGTCGGGCTTTCGAGTGTTCAATGCCTTCGCGGACCGATGCCGAGGCGAGAAGTCGAACCACGAAGGACACAAAGAGCACAAAGGCCTCGATGCGCGCATCGAGGCGGTCGGCCGGACATATCTCTTCAATGTGCCGTTGTTTCGTCAGGGCGTTCGCCGCTTTGTTCTCTGAGCCTTCGTGCTCTTTGTGTTCTTTGTGGTGAACGACACCTTCCCCCTGACGCAGCTTGCCCACCGCGGCCCCCGCTGATAGAAGCGCGGGCTTCGCCGGGCGGCCCTTGGTCGCGCGGCTCAAATCCGTGGGAGGGGGCTGGCCAGCCATAACCCCGCACCACGGCTCAACAGGCCGGACGTCCGGCCAAAGAGGAGAAGATGGCCAAGAAGATTCTGGGCTATATCAAATTGCAGGTGCCTGCGGGCTCCGCCACCCCTTCGCCGCCCATCGGGCCGGCGCTCGGTCAGCGCGGCGTCAACATCATGGGCTTCTGCAAGGAGTTCAACGCCCGCACCGAGAAGGAACCCAAGGGCACGCCCCTGCCGACGGTGATCACCGTCTATCAGGACAAGTCCTTCACCTTCGTCACCAAGACCCCGCCGGCGACCCACTACATCAAGCAGGCGGTCGGCATTAAGTCCGGCGCCAAGCTCACCGGTCGCGAGACCGTGGGCAGCATCACCCGCGCTCAGCTGCGGGAGATCGCCGAGTCGAAGATGAAGGACCTCAACGCCAACGACGTCGAGTCCGCCGCCCGCATCATCGAGGGCTCCGCCCGTTCGATGGGCCTTGAGATCGTGGAGGCCTGAGACCCATGCCTAAGCAAGCAAAGCGCATCCAGGCCTGGACCGGCGACCGTCTGGCCGCTCACTCGGTCGAAGACGCCATCAAGCTGGTCAAGGAAAACGCCAAGGCCAAGTTCGACGAGTCCATCGAGATCGCCGTCAATCTGGGCGTCGATCCCCGCCACGCCGACCAGCAGGTCCGTGGCGTCGTGAACCTGCCCTCGGGCACCGGCCGCGATGTCCGCGTCGCCGTCATCGCCAAGGACGCCAAGGCTGACGAAGCCACCGCCGCCGGGGCCGACATCGTCGGCGCCGAAGAGCTGGTGGAACGCATCCAGGGCGGCTTCATGGACTTCGACCGGGTGATCGCCACGCCGGACATGATGGCCCTGGTGGGCCGTCTGGGTAAGGTGCTCGGCCCCCGCGGCCTGATGCCGAACCCCCGCGTCGGCACCGTGACGCCCAACGTGGCTCAGGCCGTGAAGGACGCCAAGGGCGGCGCCATCGAGTTCCGCACCGAGAAGACCGGCATCATCCACGCCGGCATCGGCAAGGCGAGCTTCTCCGACGACGCCATCCTGGCCAACGTCAAGGCCCTGGTGGACGCCCTCAACAAGGCCAAGCCCTCGGGCGCCAAGGGCACCTATGTGAAGAAGATCAGCCTGTCTTCGACCATGGGCCCCGGCTTCCGGATCGAGACCGGTTCGGTCGGCGCCTAAACGCCTTCGCACCGAACAGACGACCCAAGGGGGCTGCGGCGACGCGGCCCCCTTTTTCGTGGGCGTGGGTGCGCTCATGGCGCGGGGCGTTGCGCGCGGGGCCTGCGTGCTGTATGAGCCGCGCCTCTGAGGTTTCGCCGCTCCGCAAGGAGGGGCGGGGACTGGAGGTCTCCCGCAAGGGGGCTTCCGATCCTGTCCAAGAACTGCGGGGTCCAGGGGTCGCCTGGACCATAAGCGTGGAAGAGCCCTTCCACACTCGCGGGGAGACGGGAAGATGACGCCGACAAGGCCCATTTCCGCATGGCGGACATAGGGCGCGACGGCTGCGGCTTCTCTCAAAGGACAGGCTTGACGGTTCCAGGTGGGGGCTTCCCCAACCCGTGACCGTCCAACGGCGTCTGGAATAGTCCAGGCGTCGCACCTGAGTAGGAGACCGCAATGGACCGCGCTCAAAAGCAGGACGCGATCGAGACGCTGAAAAGCGTCTTTGCCGAATCCGGCGCCGTGGTCGTGACCCACAATCTGGGTCTGACCGTTGCGGAAATGACGAATCTCCGGGGCCGCCTGCGTGAGCAGGGCGCCCAGCTGAAGGTGGTGAAGAACACCCTGGCCCAGAAGGCTCTGGACGGCTCGGTTGGCGAGGAGGGCGACGCCCTTTTCACTGGCCCCGTCGCCATCGCCTACGGCCCGGATCCGGTCTCCGCCGCCAAGGTCGCCACCCAGTTCGCCAAGGAAAACGACAAGCTCGTGATCATGGGCGGCCTGATGGGCACGCAGGTTCTGGACAAGACCGGGGTGAGCGCACTCGCGACTCTGCCCTCGCTCGACCAGCTCCGCGGCAAGATCATCGGTCTCGTCCAGGCGCCCGCGACCAAGATCGCCGGCATCCTGCAGGCGCCGGCCGGTCAGCTGGCCCGCGTCATGGGCGCATACGCCGCCAAAGACGCCGCCTGATCGTCATTTTCCCGACACCCCCAATCTCTCAAGGATCAAAATCCCATGGCTAACCTCGAAAAGATCGTCGAAGACCTGTCGGCTCTGACCGTCCTGGAGGCCGCTGAGCTCTCCAAGATGCTGGAAGAAAAGTGGGGCGTTTCCGCCGCCGCTCCGGTGGCCGCTGCGGCCCCCGCCGCCGCCGGCGCCCCGGCTGAAGCCGCCGAAGAGCAGACCGAGTTCACCGTCGTCCTGACCGGCGGCGGCGACAAGAAGATCAACGTGATTAAGGAAGTTCGCGGCGTGCGTCCGGACCTCGGCCTGAAGGAAGCAAAGGACCTGGTGGAAGGCGCTCCCCAGAACATCAAGGAAAACATCTCCAAGCAGGAAGCTGAAGAGATCAAGAAGAAGCTCGAAGAAGCCGGCGCTTCGGTCCAAATCAAGTAGGACTAAAGCGGCGCATCTCGCGTCTCTTTCGCGGGCCCGGGGGGAAACCTCCGGGCCCGTTTCCGTGCCTGACGGGCTTTCGCGATAGCTTTCGCGGCGATCCATCTGGCGCGATAGTCGAGCCATGACCGTCACGCTCGAGACTCCAAGCCTGGACCTTCTGCCCGCCTATGCCGACGCCCTGCGGCGGGGCTGGTCGGCCGACAATCTGCGCGGCAACGCCGCCGCCGCTGAGGAGCTGGAGCGCATCTCCGCCGACCCTGAGGCCTTTGTGCGATCGCTCGACAATCCCGACGGCGGCGGACCGCCGGTCCTGCGGATCGACGGAAGCCATGGTCCCCGCCTGCCCAGCCTCCGGCGGTGGATCTGGGATGACGGGTTCTGCGGCTCCATCGGCCTGCGTTGGGGCCCCGGGGGCGGACCGCTGCCGGACTGGTTCCCCTATGGCCACATCGGATACGCCGTGCCGCCCTGGCGGCGGGGGCGGGGCTACGCCTCTCAGGCTCTGGCCCTGATGCTGGAGGAGGCGAGGGGGCGGGGACTGGACCATGTGGAGCTGACCACCGACGCCGACAATCCTGCCTCCCAGCAGGCGGTGATCAAGAACGGCGGATATGTGCTGGCGCGCGAAACGGGGGGGACGCTGCACGGCGGCGCCGAGATTGTGCGCTGGCGTATTGATCTGTAGGCGCGGCCATCTGCCCGGTTCCACAGCCGCCCCAACTTTTCTGTGGAAAGGGGCTTCCCAAGGGGTTGTAAAAGTCCTATCTGGCGAGCTTCGCGAAATTCCGATTCAGCTAAGACGCGAGTCTTCGCACGTTCCGTCTCCGAGGCATGGTCCGTCGCCCTCCGACCATGCGAGGGAGCGTCCCCGACGTAAAGGGGACATTTCCAGCGTCCGGCCCCCGGCCTCGGGGGTTTTGAGGGTGGACGCAGGATGACACTTACGGCGCGCTGGCCTGACGCCCGCGCGCGCTCAAGGGAATAACATGGCGCAATCCTTCACCGGCAAGAAGCGGATCCGGAAGTCTTTCGGCCGCATCCCCGAAGCTGTGCAGATGCCGAACCTGATCGAGGTTCAGCGCTCGTCCTACGAACAGTTCCTGCAGCGTGAAGTGCGCCCGGCCGATCGCCGGGAAGAAGGGGTCGAGGCGGTCTTCAAGTCCGTCTTCCCAATCAAGGATTTCAACGAACGCGCCGTGCTCGAATACGTGTCCTACGAGTTCGAGGACCCGAAGTACGACGTCGAGGAATGCGTCCAGCGCGACATGACCTATGCCGCGCCGCTGAAGGTGAAGCTGCGTCTCATCGTGTTCGAAACCGATGAAGAGACCGGCGCCCGCTCGGTGAAGGACATCAAGGAGCAGGACGTCTATATGGGCGACATCCCGCTCATGACGGAGAAGGGCACCTTCATCGTCAACGGGACCCAGCGCGTCATCGTCTCCCAGATGCACCGCTCGCCGGGCGTCTTCTTCGACCACGACAAGGGCAAGACCCACTCGTCGGGCAAGCTGCTGTTCGCCGCCCGCGTCATTCCCTATCGCGGCTCCTGGCTCGACTTCGAGTTCGACGCCAAGGACATCGTCTATGTCCGTATCGACCGCCGCCGCAAACTGCCGGCCTCGACCTTCCTCATGGCGCTCGGCATGGACGGGGAAGAGATCCTCTCCACCTTCTATGAGACCGTGACCTTCGAGAAGCGCGAAGGCGGCTGGGCCACCCAGTACAAGCCCGAGCGCTGGCGCGGCGTGAAGCCGGAGTTTCCGCTGATCGACGGCGAGACCGGCGAGGAAGTGGCCCCGGCCGGCCAGAAGATCTCGGCCCGTAACGCCAAGAAGTTCGCCGATGCGGGCCTCAAGGTGCTGCTGCTGGCGCCCGAGGCGCTCACCGGCCGCTATCTGGCCAGCGACCTAGTCAATCACGAAACCGGCGAAATCTACGCCGAGGCCGGCGATGAGCTGGACGTGGCGCTGCTCGGCTCGCTGGAAGAGCAGGGCTTCACCAAGTTCGACGTCCTCGACATCGACGAGGTCAATGTCGGCGCCTACATGCGCAACACCCTGCGCATCGACAAGAACACCACCCGCGAAGACGCGCTGTTCGACATCTACCGGGTCATGCGTCCGGGCGAGCCGCCGACGGTGGAAGCCGCCGAGGCCATGTACAACAGCCTGTTCTTCGATTCCGAGCGCTACGACCTGTCTTCGGTCGGCCGCGTGAAGATGAACATGCGCCTGGAGCTGGACTGCCCCGACGACGTCCGCGTCCTGCGCAAGGCCGACGTCCTGGCCGTGCTCAAGACCCTGGTCGGCCTGCGGGACGGCCGCGGCGAGATCGACGACATCGACAACCTCGGCAACCGCCGGGTCCGTTCGGTGGGCGAGCTGCTGGAAAACCAGTACCGCGTCGGCCTGCTGCGCATGGAGCGCGCCATCAAGGAGCGCATGAGCTCGGTCGATATCGACACGGTCATGCCCCATGACCTGATCAATGCGAAGCCGGCCGCCGCCGCCGTGCGGGAGTTCTTCGGCTCCTCGCAGCTGTCGCAGTTCATGGACCAGACCAATCCGCTCTCGGAAATCACCCACAAGCGCCGCCTCTCGGCCCTTGGCCCCGGGGGTCTGACCCGCGAGCGCGCCGGCTTCGAAGTCCGCGACGTGCACCCGACCCACTACGGCCGGATCTGCCCCATCGAGACGCCGGAAGGCCCGAACATCGGCCTGATCAACTCGCT
>NZ_JAUSLG010000002.1 GCF_030646615.1 Phenylobacterium sp.
ATCGTCCACCTGGTCCTGGCCCGCATCGAGGGCGCCCCGGCCGGCACCCGCGGCATCAGCCTGTTCATCGTGCCCAAGTTCATCCCGGACGCCGACGGCAAGCCGGGCGCGCGCAACACCGTCTTCTGCGCCGGTCTGGAAGAGAAGATGGGCATCCACGGCAACGCCACCTGCGTCATCCAGCACGAGGAGTCGGTCGGCTGGCTGGTGGGCGAGGAGAACCAGGGCCTGCGCCTGATGTTCGTGATGATGAACGAGGCCCGTATCGGGGTGGGCCTGCAGGGGGGCGCCCAGGCCGAGGCCGCCTATCAGGCCGCCGCCAGCTTCGCCAAGGACCGCCTGCAGGGCCGCTCGCTGACGGGGCCGAAGAATCCCGACGGCCCCGCCGACCCGATCATCGTCCATCCCGACGTGCGCCGCATGTTGATGGACTCCAAGGCCGTCATCGAGGCCGGCCGCGCCTTCCTGTTCTGGACCGCCCTGCACGGGGACCTGGCCCAGGGCAGCCCCGACGAGGCGGTGCGCCGGAAGGGGGCCGACTACATGGCCCTGATGACGCCGGTGGTGAAGGGCTTCCTCACCGACCGCGGCTTCAAGGTCTGTTCCGACGCCGTCCAGGTGCATGGCGGCTCGGGCTTCACCGAGCACTTCCCCGTCAGCCAGTACATGCGCGATTGCCGCATCGCGCTGATCTATGAGGGCACCAATGGCGTCCAGGCCCTCGACCTGGTGGGCCGCAAGCTGGCCGCCGAAGGCGGCCGCGGGGTCATGGGCTTCTTCGCCGAGATCGACGCCTATGTGGGCGCCCACGAGAACGACAAGGCTCTGGCCCCGATCATCGAGGGCCTGTCCCACGCCAAGGAAGAGCTGCAGGACGCCACCATGTGGCTGATGGCCAATGGCCTGGCCAATCCCGACAACGCCGGGGCGGCGTCGACCGACTACATGCACCTCTTCGGCCTCACGGCGCTCGCCTATATGTGGGCGATGATGGCGCAGGCGGCGCAAGGCCGGATCGCAGCCGGCGACACCGACCCCTTCTATGCCACCAAGCTGACGCTCGCCCGCTACTATGTGGAGCGCATTCTGCCGGAGACCTCGGCCCACCTGGCCAAGCTGAAGACCGGCTCGGAAACCCTGATGAGCCTGCCGGCCGAGGCCTTCTGATGGCCACCTACCGGGCCACGGTCACCTGGCGGCTGTCGGCGGGGGAGGACTTTCCCGCCGGCCGCTACAGCCGCGGCCACGAACTCGTCTTCGACCGGGGCACCACCGTGCCCGGCACCGCCTCGCGCCATGTGGTGGGCAACAGGTGGTCGGTGGAAGGCGCGGTGGATCCCGAGCAGATGCTGGTCTCGGCCCTGTCGTCCTGCCACATGCTCACCTTCCTGCACCGGGCGCGGCTGGCGGGCTTTTCCGTCGCCGCCTATGCCGACGAGGCCGAAGGCGTGATGAGCGAGACCGCGCCGGGCCGCCAGGCGGTGACCAAGGTCACCCTGCATCCGGTCATCGAATGGGCTGGCCCAGCCCCCGACGCCGAGACCCTGGCGCGCCTGCACCACGAGGCGCATGAGGAGTGCTTCATCGCCAATTCGGTGAAGACCGAGGTCGTGGTGGCCTGAGCGGCGGGCTTTCGCCCTGTCGCCACCGGCGCCGGGGCGGGTGACGGCGGCATGGCGCGCCGCCCCCAAAGAAAAAGGCCCCGCCGGAGCGGGGCCTGATCCTTAGGCCGTCTTTTCGAACAGCTTGTTCCAGCGGCGGCGCTCGCGGGTCTTCCACGAGCCCCGGTGCCAGGCGTCCGAGGCGATCAGCGGCACCACGGTGGTGGCCTCGGCGAAGACCATCTGTTCCCAGGTGACGTCGACCTTGCCCCAGGAGCAGGCCTCCTGCAGCGTCGAGGACGAGCAGGCGCCGTCACGCACATCGGCCACCGTCAGCTGGATGGCGTATTTGTGCATGTCCACCTCTTTCCCGAGGATTTCGGCGCAGACCACCGTGTCCTGGGCGAATTTCTTGGGCACGCCGCCGCCGACCATGAACAGGCCGGTGGTGCCAGCGGCGATCTTCACATCGGTCAGCTCGCGGAAGTCGGCGATGGAATCGATGGTGAGGTAGGGCTTGCCCGCCTTCATCTGTTCCACCTGGTGCTTCACCAGGCCAAAGCCCGCCGAGGAGTCGGTGAAGGCCGGGCAGAAGATCGGCACGCCTTCCTCATAGGCCGTCTGGATCAGCGAGCCGGGCTTCTTGGCGTTGCCCGCCGCCAGCCACTTGCCCATCTCCCAGATGAATTCCCGCGAGGAATAGGGCCGCGGCTCCAGCTGGTCGGTGATCTCCTTGATCACCGCGTCGCAGGTCTGCAGCTCTTCCTCATCGATATAGGTGTCGTAGATCCGGTCGATATAGAGGGCGCGCAGGTCGCGGTCGTCCACCGGCTCTTTCGCCTGGTAGTGCTTGAAGCCCAGGGCTTCGAAGAAGTCCATGTCCACGATGGAGGCGCCGGTGGCGACCACGGCGTCGATCAGGCCGTACTTCACCATGTCGCGATAGATGTGCATGCAGCCGCCGGCGCTGGTCGAGCCGGCGAGCGTCAGCCAGGTGGAGCAGGAGGGATCTTCAAGCGCCATCGAGAAGATGTCGGCGGCCCGGGCGGTGTCGCGGCTGGTGAAGCTCATCTGACGCATGGCGTCGATGATCGGGCGGGCGTCGTACTGATCGATGGCCACGTGCTCGACGGTGGACGACAGCAGCTCGGCCTTGCGGTTGGACTGAACCTCAGCGTTCATTCTCTTGGAGTCCTAGAGTTTGAGCGCCCGTCCATGGAGAAAGGAGGCGACCGGGACGGAGCGACCGGTCGCGTCTCATGCGTGTGTGCGTCGACCCTAACGCCCTAGCGCCGACGACGTTTCTTGCCCCGCGCCCGCGACAGCTTGACGACATTCTGGTTCTCGCTGCGCGGCACCGGGATGGAGCGGCGGGCCAGCCCATACATCGAGGCCATGGGCGGATCATCCACCGCCACGGTCTCGGTGTCGCCGAAGCCGTTGAAGCGGGTGTTCATCGCCACCCCATAGGCGCCGAGCATGCCGATCTCGACATAGTCCCCCTCGCGCACATCCTCGGGCAGCCAGAAGGGGCCCGGCATGTGGTCCAGGGAATCGCAGGTCGGGCCATAGAAGCGGTAGGGCTTCAGTGGGCCCTCGACCTCGCGGGCCTCGCCGTCCTCACACCGGATCAGCTTCACCGGGAAGGGCCACTTGGTGTGGGTGGCGTCGAACAGGCTGCCATAGGAGCCGTCGTTCAGATAAAGGGCGTCGCCCTTGCGCAGCTCGACGGCGGTCAGCACCGAGGAGGCTTCCGCCACCAGGGCCCGGCCCGGCTCGCACCACAGCTCGGTGGTCTCGTGGACCATCATTTCGGCGAAGCCGCGGTCGATGGAGTCCATGTAGTCGGCCATGGCCGGCGGAACCATGCCGGGATAGACCGACGGGAAGCCGCCGCCCACATCGACCACGTCGGCGAACACGCCGGCGCGGACCAGCGCCCGGGAGGCCTGGCTCATGGCCGCCTGATAGGCGGTGGGCCGCATGCACTGGCTGCCCACATGGAAGGAGACGCCCATCAGCTCTTGGGTCGCCCGGCGGGCGGCCAGCAGCAGGTCGGGCGCCTCGTACATGTCGACGCCGAACTTGCCGGAGAGGGAATAGGCCGCGCCCTCGGCCGCGACGCCCAGGCGAACCATCAGGTTCAGGTCCTTGGCGTGGCCGGTGGCGTCGAGGATCTTGGCCCGTTCTTCGTGCGTATCGAGCGCGAAGGTCCGCACCCCATGGTCGAAATAGGCCGTGGAGATCGAGCGGCGGCTCTTGACCGGATGCATGAAGGCCATGCGCGCGCCGGGGGCGTGCTTGGCCACCAGCTCGATTTCCGGAACCGACGCCACGTCGAATGCGCGCACCCCGTTCGCCGCGAGGGTTTCAAGCACCCACGGCGAAGGATTGGCCTTCACAGCGTAGAAGACGTCGCCTTTGAAATTGTCCTGGAACCAGCGCGCCGCTAGGGCCACGGCGTCCGGTCGCGCAAAGGCGACAGGACGTTCCGGTGACCGCTCACGGACCAGGTCCAGGGGCGTATGGTACTTATGCACCTCACGCAACCCCCAACAGATTGTTGAACCCAATCCGGCGTTAGCAACGCTTTGGACAACGGGGTCCGCCGGAGCCATGCGAAATAGGGGCATATGGATCGGATGTAAAGGGCGCGGGCCAGAGAACCTTGCGGCGTCGGGGGTCGGCGCGGGTTAAATTCGCCTGCGCCCCCACGATCCTCGGCGCGTGGGGGCGCCGTGCTGGACCCCGCCGAACGCCCATGTCATGAAACCGTCGTGGGGCTCGGCGACACACGCGGGTTATGAGTCCGGCCGCCGACGTCCAGGGGATATTCGCCGTACATGTCTGACGCTGCCGTCCTTTCGGTGCGCCAAGTGTCGAAGAGTTTCGGATCCCGCCGCGCGCTGGACACCGTCTCGATCGACGTCGCCCGTGGTGAGATGATCGCCCTGATCGGTCCTTCGGGATCGGGCAAGTCCACCCTGCTGCGCGCCATCAACGGCCTGGCCCCCATCGACAAGGGCGCCGGCCGTATCGAGGCCTTTGGCGACCAGGTGCAGGCTGATGGCCGGGTGGACCACAATGTCCGCCGCACCCGCATCCGCATCGGCATGATCTTCCAGCAGTTCAACCTGGTGGGCCGGCTGACCCTGTTCACCAATGTGGCCATGGGATCCCTGGGCCGGATCGGCTTCCTGCGCGGTCTGCTGGGCTTCTGGCCCGCCGAGACCAAGGGCGCCACCATGGCGGCGCTCGCCCGGGTAGGGGTGGCCGAATATGCCGGCCAGAGGGCGGGCACCCTGTCGGGCGGCCAGCAGCAGCGGGCGGCCATTGCGCGCGCCCTGGTGCAGAAGGCCAAGATCATCCTGGCCGATGAGCCGGTGGCCTCCCTCGACCCCGTCTCGGCCCGTCGGGTGATGGAGATCCTGCGCGACCTCAACCGGGCCGACGGCCTCACCCTGATCGTCACCCTGCACCAGGTGGACTACGCCATGCGCTATTGCGACCGGGTGGTGGCCCTGAAGGCCGGCCAGGTGGTCTATGATGGTCCGCCGCGGGGCCTGGACCGCAAGCAGCTTATCGACATCTACGGTCCGGAATTCGAAGACGTCTTCTGGGAAGGAGCCCCCCAATGATCCGCCGCAGCCTCCTCGCCGCCGGCCTGATGGTCGCCCTTGGCCTCAGCGCCTGTTCGGAACGCGCCGACACCGCCGGCGCCGCGCCGCAAGTGCTGAACTTCTCGGTCCTGGCCACGGAGAACTCCACCAGCCTGGACACCTTCTGGCGGCCGATCCTGGCCGACATGGAGAAGGAGATCGGCATTCCGGTGAAGCCCTTCTACGGCTCCAACTACACCGCGCTGATCGAGGCCCTGCGGTTTGGCCAGACCGATGTGGGCTGGTTCTCCAACCTGTCGGGGCTGGAGGCCGTGCGCCGGGCCGACGCCGAGATCTTCGCCCGCACCTTCGATCCCTCCGGCGAGGATGGCTATCGCTCGGTGCTGATCGCCACGGCGGCCAGCGGCCTGACCCTGGAAGACGTGCTCAAGTGCGACAAGACCCTCGACTTCGGGATCGGCGACGCCAAGTCCACCTCGGGCACGCTGGCGCCCATGACCTATCTGTTCGCGCCGCAGAACATCGAGCCGGAGAAGTGCTTCAAGCAGGTCCGGGCCGCCAATCACCAGGCCAACCTGTTCGCCGTGGCCAATGGCGTGCTTGACGTGGCCACCAACAACTCCACCGCCATCCGCCTACAGGGCATCCGCGACCAGGAAAACCGCGCCAACGGCCAGCCCACCGTGGTCGACAAGGTCAATGTGATCTGGGAATCGCCCAAGCTGCCCGAGGACCCCATCGTCTGGCGCAAGGACCTGGACCCGGCGGTCAAGGAAAAGGTCCGTCAGTTCTTCCTGACCTATGGCAAGGGCGAAGGCCCCGAGGCCGAGCGCCAGCGCAAGCTGCTCTCGGCCATCTCCATCGGCGGCTTCCTGCCGGCCGACGCCACCCATCTGCTGCCGGTGCGCGAGATGGAGGCCACCGAGGCCCTGCTGAACGCCAGGAACGCCGGCGACCAGGCCCGCATCGCCGAGGCCCAGACCACCCTCGACGCCATCCGGGCCGAGCGCGAGACCCTGGACGCCCGGGCTGGCGAGGCCGCCGCGCCGCCGGCCCAGGCGCCTGCGCCCTGACATCTGCGATCCGACATCTGCGATCTGACGCCTGCGCCCTGAAAAGACGAAGAGCCTGACGCCTGTGACCGACACCGCGACCAGCGCCGCCCTGAAGCCGCCCGCGCGGCCCATGGGTCAGTGGATCTTCGACGTCCTGCTGTGGGGCGGGATCGCCATCGTCCTGGCGGTCAGCTTCGGCCCCGCCGAGATCGAGAAGTTCCCGCGGCTGTTCTCCGGCTCGGACAATATGCGCGAGTTCGGCCGGGCCTTCGTCAATCCGGACTTCGAGCTTCTGCCCTTCTTCATCAGCCAGATGTGGCTGACCATCCAGATGGCCATGTGGGGCACGGCGCTGGCCGTCTTCATCGCCGTGCCGCTGGGCCTGCTGGGCGCCCGCAACATCGCCCCGCCCGCCATCCAGTGGCCGGTGCGCCGGATCATGGACATCCTGCGCTCGGTGCCCGACCTGGTCATCGGCATGGTCTTCGTGGTCGCCGTCGGCCTTGGCCCCTTCGCCGGCGTCATGGCCCTGGCGCTGAACACCGGCGGGGTGCTGGGCAAGCTGTTCTCCGAGGCCGTGGAGTCCATCGACAAGGGCCCGGTGGAGGGGGTGCGCGCCACCGGCGCCCACAAGCTGCAGGAGATCGCCTGGGGCGTGGTCCCGCAGGTCGCCCCGCTGTGGACCTCGTACGCCCTCTACCGCTTCGAATCCAACAGCCGAGCGGCCACCATCCTCGGCCTCATCGGGGCCGGCGGCATCGGCCAGATCCTGTTCGATAGCCTCAACAGCTTCAACTATTCCCGCGTCGCCGCCATCGCCCTGGTGATCGTCGTCGCCGTGACCCTGATCGACATCCTGTCCCAGGCCATCCGCTCGCGGCTGATCTAGAACGGGCGCCTGAAGGCCCTGACATGCTGAACTGGATCTACGAGGCGCTGGGCGAACATTGGGGCCCGCTTCGCCTCTTTGACTCGTTCTTCTTCCTGGCGGCCGCAGGTTTTTCAGCCGCCGCCCTGGCCACCTGGCTCGCGCTGCCCAGGCTTTGGGGACACCTGCCCACTGACCGGGGTCGGGCCTTCGCTGTCGACGCAGACCAGAGCGTCGGCAAGCCGGTCAGCGCAGGCCTGATCTTCGTCAGCATCTTCGCGCTCGCCGCCCTGGTTTTCGTGCCCCTGGACGCGCGGCCCCTGCTGACCCTGCCCCTGGTGCTGGCGGCCATGGTCGTCGGCTATCTGGACGACCGCCGCGGGGGATTCTCCGAGTATCAGCTCGCCGCCATGGACCTGGTCATCGCTATCGGCGCAGCCGTGACCATCCACGGCCTCCTCCCGGCCACCCTGTGGCTGCCACTCTGGCCGGCGGTGATCGTGCTGCCGGCCTGGATGGCGATCCCCCTGGCCACTGGCGTGATCTGGCTGGCGATCAACGCCACCAATTGCTCCGACGGGGTGGACGGCGTCTCGGGCAGTCTCAGCGGCACGGCCATGATGCTGCTGGGGGGCCTGCTCTACGCGGTCATCGGCAGCGAAGTGGTGGCCCGCCATCTGGGCGTACCCTTCAACGCCGACGGCGCGAGTTGGGCGATCATGGCCTTCGTCATGGTAGGCTGCGTGGCGGGCTACCTCTGGTACAATGCGCCGCCTAGCCAGGTGCTGATGGGCGATGCTGGCTCCCGGCCCATCGGCCTGATGATCGGCATGCTCGTCGTCGCCACCAATAGTCCGGTCTTTCTTGTGCTCGTGGGCTCCATGCTGCTGCTGAATGGCGCCACCGGCCTCCTGAAGGTCGCTCTGATGCGCTTCTTTGGCCTGCGAGTTCTGAGCCGCGTCCGCTTCCCTCTTCACGACCATTGCCGCAAAGAGCTGGGCTGGTCCAACAGCCAGGTCCTCGTTCGCTTCATGTTGGTGCACCTCGCCGTCTCGGCCCTGCTGGTGACGCTCGCCCTGAAGGTCCGCTGAGCACCATCAGCCTCATCGGCGCGGCGGCTGATCTCGAACGGGCGGGCTAGCCGACCAGCCCCCTCAGCGCCCTGGGTCGGTCGAACCGGCTGTTATCGATCACCACATCGGCCCGGGCGGCGGGATCGACTTCGACGGCATAGAGGTCTTCGGACACTACGTAGCGGTCGCGCATCACCGTCCCGTCGCCGCCGTCCCGCGCCAGGCCCCGGGCGATGGAGTCCGTCGTGGCGATCTCGAGCCAGATTCGCAGGTCCCAGTGGTCGTCAAGCTCGGCTCGGAAGGCGAAGACGCCGTCCACCACGAGGATCGCGTCGGGCGCCGCCCGCACCCGCGTCCCGGAATGGTCGATCTGAGTGCGGGGATCGATCGAACAGAGGGCGCACATCCCGTCTCCCGCCATCGGGGTCAGAAGCAGGCGGCGCACGGCGTCATAGTCGAAGGCGTTCCGGTAATAGCCCTCACCGCTTTCGCGATCATACAGGCCTCGGTCGCGCCAGGGCCGCTTGAAGTCGTCGAGGCTGGCCCGCAGGACGGGCCGCCCCCTTGCGGCCAGCGCGTGGGCCAACTCGTGGCCGAACGACGTCTTTCCGGACGCCGTGCGGCCGTCCACCGCCACCTTGAGCCGTCCCGATCCCAGGGCGCACACCTGTTGCGCTACGACAGCCAGCAGTCGCAGCCGCTCGTCTGAGGTCTCCGTCGGCAGAGGCTGAGCCCAGGTGGAGGCCGAATTCTGTATGGGCGCCCGGGCTGTCATGTTCCCAGGCTACCACCTCGGTCAGATTCAGCGAACGCGGTTGCGCAACTCCCGCATTTGGGCCTGACTGGTTTGAGTCGTGCGCCAAACCTGCCAAGCTGGCGGCATGTTCAGCGCGCCCTTCGTCACAGGCATTACGGTTCTGGTGCTGGCGGCCATGTCGCTGGCCTTTGCGCGTCGTGTTCCGGCAGGCATGAAGCTGCCCATGCAGTGGGGGCTCGACCGCAAGCCGACCTGGTCGGCGCCACGGGGGATCGCCCTGGCCATCACCCCGTTGCTGGCGGCCTTCACCCTCACCCCGTTCAGCCTGGCCAGCCTCTGGGTGGAGCCCGACGAGCGGCTTGAATTCCGTCTGGTGCTGGCCTTGGTCAGCCTGGCCTACATCGCCGTCCACGCCCTGCACCTGTATCTGATGACGCGGTGGCTGAGGTCGCAGTCGGGGACGTCGGACGTCCCGTAAACGGGGTCATCAGCCCCCGAAGCGGTCGCCCAGATAGACGCGGCGGACTTCGGGATTGTCGATGATCTCGGCCGGCGAGCCTTCGAACAGCAGCTCGCCCGCATGGATGATCGCGGCCCGGTCGATGATGTCCAGGGTCTCGCGGACATTGTGGTCGGTGATCAGGATGCCGATGCCCCGGGTCTTCAGATAGGTGATGACCTCGCGGATGTCGGCGATGGCCAGGGGGTCGATCCCGGCGAAGGGCTCGTCCAGCAGCATGAAGGACGGCTCGCTGGCCAGCGCCCGGGCGATCTCCACCCGCCGCCGCTCGCCGCCGGAGAGCGAGATGGCCGGGGCGTCGCGCAGGTGCTCGATATGCAGCTCTTCCAGCAGCTGGTTGACGGTGGCGCGGGCCTTGGCCCCGTCCCGCTCACGCAGCTCGACCACGGCCATGACGTTCTGGGCCACGGTCATGCCGCGGAAGATCGAGGTCTCCTGCGGCAGATAGCCCAGGCCCATCCGGGCGCGCTGGTACATGGGCTGGGAGGTGATGTTCTCGCCGTCCAGATAGATGGCGCCGTAGTCGACGGCGATCAGGCCGGTGATCATGTAGAAGCAGGTGGTCTTGCCCGCCCCGTTGGGACCGAGCAGGCCCGCCACCTCGCCGCGGGCCAGGCGCAGGGAGACGCCCTTGACCACGGGGCGGCCGCGATAGGACTTGCCGATATTGTCGACCACCAGGCCTTCGCCCAGCGCCGCCGCGGGGGCTTTCGTCGCCATCGTCTTGTCCAGCACGCGGGTCTCCTAGCGCTTGGCGGCAGGCTGGCCCTGCGACGCATTGGGATAGAAGACGCCGCGCACCCGGCCTGGAGAGCCGGCGCCCCGGGCGCTGGTCTCCATCCGGGCCTGGCCGGTGGACACCTGGATCACCAGGCGCTCGCCGCGCAGCACGTTCTGGCCCTGGGCGGCGACCACGTCGCCGGTCATGGTGATGGTGTCGGCAGCCGCGTCATAGACCGCCGCATTGGACCGCACCCGCTGCTGGGGGGTGACATAGAAGACCGAGCCTTGCGCCTCCATGCCCTGGAGATCGCCGCAGCTGGCGCCTCCGGACGTGGCGCCTGTGCGGCCCGGGGCATAGCGGATGCGCAGCACGTCGGCGCGCAGGCGCGAGCCGTCCTGCAGGGCCTCGGCCGACCCCCGCCAGATGGCCAGGCAGTCGGCGTTGACCACCTCGAGCTCGTCGGCGGTGATGTCGACCGGTGCGTTGGAGCCGCTGGCCAGCTGAGCCTGGGCCGGCGCCGCCAGACCGAGGATCAGGCCCGCAGCCAGGATCGCCGGAACGCGTGTCCGGGCGCCGGGTGCGTGAGGAAAGTTCATCTTCGGACGCCTCATGTTCGCATCATCGCGGCGAGTTCGGGGTGACCCGGCCGGTTACGCCGCCTTTGAAGACCATGCGCTCGCCCTTGTCGTACACGCCATAGGACCTAGCACGGATTTCGCCAAGCGGGCCGGCGCCGGTGATCAGTCCCTCGCCCTCCAGCACCCCGGTGGCGGTGTTGAACACCGCGCTCGGCGTATCGAAGGCCGCCGCCTGATCGTTCAGGGTGACATCACCCTGAAGCCGCAGAATCCCATCGCCCTCATGAAAGACGCCTGAACGGGCCGAGAGCCGCATGGGGCTCAGGCCCTCGCCATCCACCACCATGGCCGGCCGGTCCAGCACCACCCGCTGGTAGTCGTTCTCGTCGCGCACGGCGCTGGCCGCGGTGATCACGAAGGAGCGCCCCTGGATGTCGCGCCCCAGGAAGCGGGGGTTCACCAGCCGGATCGGCGCCTCGGCCTCCTCCGGCTTGGCCGTCTGGCCCACGACGCTGCGATAGACCACGAGGCCCACCAGGCTGAGCACGATGGCGGCGATCAGCAGGGGCAGCAGCACGCGAAGCTGGCGGATCAGCCGCGAACGGCGCCGCCACCGGGCCATGGCCAGGGCCGACGCCGGCCCGCGGGCCTCATATGCCAGGGCGCTCACCGGCGTCTCAACTATGGGCGAAGATGTCGGACTCCTCCCACCCGGCCACGTCGAGGGCGGCCCGATGAGGGAGGAATTCGAAACAGGCCCGCGCCAGGGCGTCGCGGCCCTCCCGGGCCAGCATGGCGTCCAGCCGGGCGCGCACGGCATGCAGGTGCAGGACGTCGGAGGCCGCGTAGGCCACCTGGTCGTCGGACAGGTTGGCCGCCCCCCAGTCCGAGCTCTGCTGGGCCTTGGAGAGATCGACGCCGACCATTTCGCGGGTCACGTCCTTCAGCCCATGCCGGTCGGTATAGGTCCGGGCCAGCTTGGAGGCGATCTTGGTGCAATAGACGGGGCCGGTCATCACCCCCAGATGGAGATGGAACATGGCGATGTCGAACCGCCCGAAGTGAAAAATCTTGGTGATCGTCGGATCGGTCAGCAGGGCCTTGAGATTGGGCGCGTCATAGGTGGCCCGATCGAGCTGCACGAGATGGGCGTCGCCGTCCCCGGCCGAGATCTGCACCACGCAGAGCGGATCGCGCCCCAGGCGCAGGCCCATGGTCTCGGAATCCACCGCCACGGCGTCAACGCCCTGGAACAGACCGTCGGGCAGATCGCCCTTGTGAAGGAAGTTGGCCAAGACCGCTTGCTCCGCTTATGCGCGGACCTTACCGCGGCTTTCGGGCGTCCTGCGGGGGAAAGAAGGGCGACCACCCCCGGATGGACCTTGAGAGAGGGGTGGTGCCCAGGAGAGGACTCGAACCTCCACGGCCGTTAAGCCACTGGCACCTGAAGCCAGCGCGTCTACCAATTCCGCCACCTGGGCCCGGTCCGTCGGATCGGGAGGCGGGACTACTAAGGAAAAGCCAGACGGGCGTCAACGGACCTTTTCACACATCGCGCAAGTCGCATTGCGGCAGGGGTCCGCATCGTCTATCCGGGCGCTCAGGAACATTGGAAAACAACGGGCCGGGCCATGCAGGATCTCGTCACCGTCTTCGGCGGTTCGGGCTTTGTCGGAAGTCAGGTGGTGCGGGCTCTGGCCCGGGCCGGATATCGGGTGCGAGTCGCCGTGCGCCAGCCGGCGCGGGCCCATGACCTGCTGCTGCTGGGCGATGTGGGCCAGATCCAGGTGGTCCAGGCCAATATCCGCAACATGGCCTCGGTCGCCCGGGCGCTGGACGGCGCCCAGGCCTGCGTCAATCTGGTGGGCGTGCTCTACGAGAGCGGCCGCCAGAAGTTCATGAGCCTGCACACCATGGGCGCGCGCAATGTGGCGCAGGCCGCCCGCGACGTCGGCGTGCGGCGCATGGTGCAGATCTCGGCCATCGGCGCCGATCTCGACAGCGCGTCGAAATATGCCCGCACCAAGGCCGACGGCGAGGCCGCCGTGCGCGAGATCCTGCCTGAGGCGGTGATCCTGCGGCCCTCGATCGTGTTTGGGCCGGAGGACGACTTCTTCAACCGCTTCGCCGCCATGGCCGTCCTGTCGCCGGCCCTGCCCCTGATCGGCGGCGGCAAGACCCGCTTCCAGCCGGTGTTCGTGGGCGATGTGGCCCGCGCGGTGGCCGCCGCCGTGGCCGACCCCGATGCGGCCGGCAAGACCTATGAGCTGGGCGGCCCGGCGATCCTGACCTTCCGCCAGATCCTGGAGATGGTGCTGAGCCAGACCCAGCGCCGCCGCTTCCTGGTTCCCCTGCCCTTCCCGGTCGCCCGGATGATCGGCAAGGTGGGCGGCCTGCTGGCCATGACGCCCATCGCCCCGCCGCTGACGGTCGATCAGGTCGAGCAGTTGCGGGTCGACAATGTCGCCGATCCCGCCCTGCCGGGGCTCGAGGCCCTGGGGGTTCGCCCGACGGCGGTGGAATCGGTGCTCGGGACCTACCTCTATCGCTATCGCAAGGGCGGTCAGTTCGCCGAGCCGCCGGAAGCCCCGGCGATTGGCGTCACCCCCGCATAGCGGGCCCGCGGCCGGATCAGGCCGCCGGTCTGCGCCTGCTCGATGGCGTGGGCGATCCAGCCGGCGCAGCGGGCCACCGCGAACAGGGCGAAGGGCGCATCCTTCGGCAGGTTCAGCACCTCGGCCAGGGCCACCAGGGCGAAGTCCACATTGGGCGCCTGGCCCGTGGCGCCCTCCACCGCCCGGCGCAGGGCCGCCAGATCGGCCGGCGGCTCGAACCGCGCCAGAAGCGCCTGGGCGCGGGGATCGCCGTCCGGATAGAGGGCGTGGCCAAAGCCCGGCAGGCTCCGGTCCTGGGCCAGCCGCGCGGCGATGGCGCCGGGCGGCCCCTGTTCGACCGCCTCCGCCAGCAGCCCCCGCATCGCCGCCCCCGCCCCGCCGTGTCTTGGCCCTGAAAGGGCCGAAAGCCCCGCCAGCGCCGAGGCCGCCAGGGATGCGCCGGTCGAGGCCGCCACCCGGGCGGCGAAGGTCGAGGCGTTCAGCTCATGGTCGGCCAGCAGCACCAGGGCGCGCCGGATCAGCTCAGCGCCCCCGTCCCCCCGGGCGCAGCCCCAGGCCGTCCCCAGCCGCTCATGGATCGGCCCGCCGCCAGCGGCGCCGGCCACCGCGTCGGTCAGCACGTCCAGCAGGGTGGCGGCCTCCACCGCCAGGGCCAGGGGATGGCGGCCCAGCGCCGGCGAGTCCAGGCCCGCCCGCTCGGCGAGTACGAGGAAGGCCCGGGCGCGCATGTCGGCCCCGGCCGGCGGCGTCCCCCGCGCGCTCCGCTTCAGCGCCGCCCCGTCCCCGCCGCGCAACAGGCGCGCGGTGGATTCGAGCGTCTCGGTTTCCGCCAGGGCGACGGCGTCCCGCCCCCGGTAATAGAGGCGGCCCTCGACCACCGTGGTGATGGCGGAGTCCAGCACCGGCTCCCCCCAGGCGATGGCGCCGGCCGCCACGGCCGCGGCCTTGCGCCCCCGGGACTTGCGCGCCGCCAGTCCCGCCACATCGGCCGCCCGATAGAGGCTGCGGCGGGGATCGGCCGGATCGGGGCGGGCCCCCACCCGGCCCCGGCTCGCATAGGCATAGAGGGTCTGGCTGCGCACCTTCAGCCGGGCGCAGGCCTCTTCGGCGCCGATCCAGTCGGTCATGGGCCTTACATTGATTATATTGATCAAGATTGACGATGGAACTTGGCGGCGGACATTCGGCGGCGCAAGTCGAAACTGGAGCCTCCCCATGAACGCCCATGCTTCCGCGCCCCCCGAAGGCCTCGAAGGCGTCGTCGCCGCCCGCACCGTGCTGTCCGAAGTCGATGGCCAGGCCGGCCGCCTGATCATCCGCGGCCGCTCCCTGGACGACCTCGCCGGCCACGCGACCTTCGAGGACCTGATCGCCCTGCTGTTTGCGGGCTTCTTCGAGGATCTGCCGGCGGATCTGGCCGCCGCCCTGGGCGCGGCCCGGGTCGAGGTGTTCGCCGAGGTGGCCTATCTCGACAAAGGTCTCCTGGCCCGGGAGCCGGTGGAGGCGGTCCGCGCCCTGATGGCCCGGCTGGCCGATGGCGACGACCTGGCCACCGCCCTGCGCCTGATCGCAGCGCCTGCAGTCTTCACCCCGGCCGTGGTCCGCGCCCAGGCCGGCCAGGCGCCGATCGCCCCCGATCCCGCCCTGCCCCACGCCGCCGACATCCTGCGGATGCTGACCGGCGCTGCCCCGAGCCCGGCCCAGGTCGCGGGCCTGGACGCCTATCTGGTCACCGTCTCCGACCATGGCCTGAACGCCTCGACCTTCGCCGCCAGGGTGGTGGCCTCGACCCGGGCCGGCCTGACCTCGGCGGTGCTGGCCGGCATCAGCGCACTGAAAGGCCCGCTGCACGGCGGCGCGCCGGGTCCGGTCATCGAGATGCTGGACGGCATCGGCCAGCCGGAGAACGCCCGGGCCTGGATCGAGGCGGCCCTGGCCCGGGGCGAGCGGCTGATGGGCTTTGGCCACCGGATCTACCGGGTGCGTGATCCCCGGGCCGATGCGCTGAAAGGCCCCGTGCGCGCCCTGGCGGCGAGCGGCGGCGGCGGGGCCGGCCGCGTGGCCTTCGCCGAAGCCGTGGAGGCCGCCGCCCTCGACATCCTCAAGACCCACAAGCCCGACCGGCCCCTGGACACCAATGTGGAGTTCTACACCGCCCTGCTGCTGGAGGCCCTGGACTTCCCGCCGCCGGCCTTCACCTGCGTCTTCGCCATGGGTCGGGTGGCCGGCTGGCTGGCCCATGCCCGCGAGCAGCTGGCCGGCGGGCGGCTGGTGCGGCCCCAGTCGGTCTATGTGGGGCCAGAACCCCGAAAGGCGGCCTAAACACCCGGCGCGCGGCAGAAAAACCCCCTGGGGCGCCGCCCGGTGAAGGTCTAGGGTCGGGGGATCATGACGTCCCTCGACCCGCCGACCGCATCGGCCCTGACGCCCGCCCAGACCGCCGTCCTGACCCGGCGGATCACCCTGCTGTCGGTGGCCGTCGCCCTGATCCTGGTCGCCCTGAAGACCGCCGCCTGGCTGGCCAGCGGATCGGTGGCGGTGCTGGCCTCCCTGGCCGATTCCGGCCTCGACCTGATCGCCTCGCTGATCACCTTCTTCGCGGTGCGCTACGCCGTGGTTCCGCCGGACGCCGAACACCGGTTCGGCCATGGCAAGGCCGAGGCCTTCGCCAGCCTGATGCAGGCGGGCCTGGTCTTCGCCTCGGCCGCCCTGGTGGGCCGCGAGGCCATAGCCAGCCTGCTCGATCCCCAGCCGATCACCCATGGCGGCTGGGCCATGGCCGTCATGGCCGGCTCCATCCTGCTCACCGGCCTGCTGGTGACCGCCCAGACCCGGGTGCTGCGCCAGACCCAGTCGGTGGCCGTGTCCGGCGACCGCGCGCACTATTTCTCGGACCTGGCCTCCAACCTCGCCGCCCTGCTCGGCGTGGCCGGCGCGACGATGGCGGGCTTCACCAGCCTGGACGGGGCGGCGGGCCTGATCGTCGCGGCCATCCTGGTCTGGGCCGCCATCGGCGTCTTCCGCGAGGCCGCCCACCAGCTGATGGACCATGAACTGCCCGAGGATCAGCGGGCGCTCATCGTGCGGCTGATGACGCAGGACGCCCGGCTCACCGACATCCACCAGCTGCGCACCCGGGCGTCCGGCCCCTATGTGCACATCCAGATGCACGCCGACCTGGATCCGGACCTGACCCTGGACGCCGCCCACCAGGTGATCGTCGAGGCCGAGCAGCGGCTGCTGGAGCATTTTCCCGCCGCCGACATCCTGATTCACGCCGACCCCCGGGGCCGGGCCGAGCCCCACGGCGGCGCGTTCGCCGAGCCGTCCGCGACCTGACGCCGCAGACCGTGACGGGGACCCGGACGGGGCGCCCAAATCGGGACAGACAGGGCCTTCGTAAACGCGCCCTTAAGGCCCCTGCGGGCTTATCGAGCCCTGATCAAACTGGCCGCATTCGCGGCGAAATGCCGGCATGAGCGTCCAACGCACCCTCTATCATTTTCCGCTCGATCCGGCGTCGCGACAGGTCCGTCTGGCCCTGGGCGAAAAGCGCCTGGCCTTCGAGGATGTGATCGTCCGCTATTGGGAGCAGCCCGATGACCTGTCGGCGCTCAATCCCTCGGGCCTGACCCCTGTCCTGGTCGAGGAAGGTCCCCAGGGCCGCCTGGTCCTGTGCGAGGGCCGGGCCATCCTCGACCACCTGGAAGAGACCTATCCCGAGCCGGCCCTGCTGGGCCGCGAGGCCGCCGACCGGGCCGAGGCGCGGCGGCTGCTGCAGTGGTTCGACCGCAAGTTCGACTACGAGGTCGGCTCCTTCCTTCTGCATGAGAAGATGGAAAAGCGCCTGCTGCGCATGGGCGCGCCGGACCTGGCGGCCCTGCGGCGGGGGCGTGAGGCCCTGCGCCATCACATGACCTATCTCACCAGCCTGCTGGCCGAGCGCGACTGGCTGGCCGGCCGCCGGCTGAGCCTCGCCGATTTCGCCGGCGCCTCGCACCTGTCGGTGATCGACTATTTCGGCGATGTGCCCTGGCGGGACTTCGCCGCGGTCAAGACGTGGTACATGACGGTGAAGTCCCGCCCCTGCTTCAGGCCGCTGCTCGCCGATCGCTGGCCGGGGCTCGCGCCCGCGGCCCATTATGACGACCTCGATTTCTGAATCGCCTGAAGACCGGATCCGCGCCCAAGCCCTCGCCCTGGGCTTCGACGACTGCCGCCTGGCCCGGGCCGATCAGCCCTGGACCGCCGGCGCGCGACTGGCCGAATTCGTCGCCGAGGGTCGCCACGGCGAGATGGCCTGGCTGGAGACCACCCTGGAGCGCCGCTCACACCCCCAGGCCATGTGGCAGGGCGCCCGCTCGGCCGTCATGCTGGGGGTCAATTACGGTCCCGACCACGACCCCCGCGGCGTGCTGGCCCATCCCGACCGCGGGGCCATATCGGTCTACGCCCAAGGCTCGGACTATCACGACCTGATCAAGAAGCGCCTGAAGCAGCTGGCGACCTGGATGGCCCAGACCTTCGGGGCCGAGGTGAAGGTGTTCGTCGACACCGCCCCCCTGCTGGAAAAGCCCCTGGCGGAAGCCTCGGGCCTGGGCTGGCAGGGCAAGCACACCAATCTCGTCTCCCGCCGGTTCGGCTCCTGGCTGTTCATCGGCTCGGTGCTCACCTCGCTGGAGCTTGCGCCCGATCCGCCGGGCGATGACGCCTGCGGCTCCTGCCGCGCCTGCCAGGACGTCTGCCCGACGGACGCCTTTCCCGCGCCCTATCAGCTCGATGCGCGGCGCTGCATCTCCTACCTGACCATCGAGCTGTCGGGTCCGATCCCACTGGAATTCCGGCCGGCGCTCGGCAACCGCATCTATGGCTGCGACGACTGCCTGGCGGTCTGTCCCTGGAACAAGTTCGCGCAAGAGGCCCGCGAGCAGCAGCTTCAGGCCCGGGAGGTTCTGAAGGCCCCGCGGCTGGAGGACCTGGCCGCCCTGGACGACGCCGCCTTCCGCGCCCTGTTCACCAAGAGCGCGGTCAAGCGCCTGGGCCGCGACCGCTTCGTCCGCAACGTGCTCTACGCCCTCGGCAACAGCGGGGACCCCGGGATGGTCGAGGTGGCGCGCGCGCGGTTGGCCGATGAGGCGCCGGTCGTCAGGGGGGCCGCGGTCTGGGCGCTGTCGCAGCTGCTGCCAGCGGATGCCTTCGCCGCCGAACGGGGGCTGGCCCTGCCAAGCGAGGGCGATGACGCCGTGCGGGCCGAGTGGGGGCGGACGCCCGCCTGACCCCCGGGAGGTGGCGTCCGGGTCTAGCCCTTCACCCCACCACCGTCTTGCTCGGGCTTGACCCGAGCATCCATGCACACGGGACTGGACGAGGTGTTCATGGGCCCTCGGATCAGGTCCGAGGGCGACGAAGCGAGCCTCGAAGGACGAGGGCGGCCGCAATGAGAGCGCCCTCAGTCGGCGTAGACCGCCGCCCGCTTCTCGACGTTCGACATCACCGCCTCCTTCTGGTTCGCAGATCCGATCAGCGCCCCCTGCTCGGCGCTCTCCACCTTCAGGATCTCGTGCTGGTCGGCGGGCGTCTCGGAAAGCTCGATCAGCCGCTTGGCGCCGCGGATCGCGGTCGGGCTCTTGGCGGCGATCTCGCGGGCCAGGGCCAGGGCCTCGGCCAGGGGGTCTGCGCAGACCCGGGTGGCGAAGCCCAGGCGCAGCGCCTCATCGCCATCGAAGATACGGCCGGAATAGGTGAGCTCGCGGATCACGTCGCCCCGGGCCAGATGGCGCATCAGCACCATGCCGCCCATGTCCGGCACCAGGCCCCACTTGATCTCCATCACCGCCATGCGGGCGTCAGGGGTCACAAAGCGCATGTCTGGGGCGAGCGCCAGCTGGAAGCCGCCGCCAAAGGCCACCCCGTGCACCGCCGCGATCACCGGGACCGGCTGCTCGCGCCAGACCATGACCGCATGCTGGGCGCGGTTCGACCCGCCAGCCGAGCGCTTGGGGGTCAGCAGGGTCTCGCCATCGGCCGCCCCGCGGTTGCGTTCGCCCGAGGCCATGGCGGCGAAGGAGCCCATGTCGAGGCCGGCGCAGAAGGCGCGGCCCTCGCCTGACAGCACCACGGCGCGGACGCCCCGGGTGGTCTTCAAGGCCTCGCCGGTCTCGATCAGGGCCGAGAACATGGCGTCGTCCAGGGCGTTCATCTTGTCGGTGCGGACCATGCGCACGTCGGCGACGCCGTCCGTGATCTCCACCTTTACCCGATCGTTCATGAGCATCCTCCCGCTGGTCTCCCGGCTTGCGCGCCGGTGTAGCGAAAGACTGTCACGGATCAGCCGGGCGGGCGATGGCGGATGAGCGCTTCCTGGGTCGCCGAGGCCACCAGCCGGCCCTGACGGTCGAAGATCGAGCCCCGGTTGAAGCCCCGCCCGCCCGAGGCCGACGGGCTATCCTGGACATAGAGGTGCCAGTCGGAGAAGTCGCTGGGGCGATGAAACCACAGGGCGTGGTCGAGGCTGGCCACCTGCAGCTCGCCGTCCGGGACGGGGTGGGGCCGCAGGCTCGCATCCAGCAGGCTCATGTCCGAGCCATAGGCCAGGGCGCACTGGTTGATCGCCACATCGGTCCCCACCGACTGCCGGGCCTTGAACCAGACATTGTAGAACGGCTCCAGGGGCTCGGTTCGGCCGCGGCGCTGGGGATTGACCGGGCGGACCTCGACGGGCCAGTCCCGGTCCCGGGGGGGAACGCCGTCAGCCTCGCGCAGCTGCTCTTCGTTCAGCAGATCTTCCGGCGGCGTCACGACCGGCGCCTGGTCCTGGTGCTCGAAGCCCTCTTCGGGGACCTGGAAGGAGGCGGCCAGGTTGAAGATCTGCTTGCCGTTCTGGATGGCGGTGACCCGACGCACCGAGAAGGAGCCGCCGTCCCGGGCCCGGTCCACCTGGAACAGGATCGGGATGGAGGGGTCGCCCGGGCGGATGAAATAGGCGTGCATGGAGTGGCAGAGCCGGCCTTCGATGGTGCGATAGGCCGCCGTCAGGGCCTGGGCCACCACCTGGCCGCCATAGATGCGGCGACCTTCCCGGGCCGGCGTCAGGCCGCGATAGAGATCGAGCTCGATCTGTTCGAGATTGAGGATCTCCAGAAGTTCGTTCTGCGGTTCGCTCATTCGAAGTGGGCCTCCGGCATGTCCTTCAGGCGGGGCAGGACCTTGTCCTTGTCCGAGGTGGTGGCGCCCGCGGCGTCCACCGGCCAGTCGATGGCCAGGTCCGGGTCGTTCCAGAGCACGCCGCCTTCGCAGTCCGGCGCATATAGGCCGTCGACCTTGTAGAAGAGCTCGCAGTCGTCGGTGAGCGTGCAATAGCCGTGGGCGAAGCCGCGGGGGACCAGGAGCTGCTCGCCCCCTTCGGCGCTCAGCTCGGCGCCGACCCATTGGCCGAAGGTCGCAGAGCCCGGTCGAACATCGAGCGCGACATCATAGATGGCGCCGCGCAGAGCCCGGATCAGCTTGGCCTGGGCGTGCGGCGCCGTCTGGAAGTGCAGGCCGCGCACCGTGCCCTTGCGGGCGCTATAGGCCTGGTTGTCCTGCACGAAATCACAGATCACACCGGCCTCGCCCAGCGTCCTGCGGCTCCAGGTCTCGGCGAACCAGCCCCGCGCATCGCCATGGCGCTTGGGCGTGATAAGCAGAACCTCGGGCAGGGCGAGCGGGGTGATGGTCGTCATGAGTCTCTACGAGTCGGTGTTGGAGCGATCCCTCGCATGAACGAGCCTTCCGGCGAAGACAAGGCGCCCCCGGCGCTGAGCGTGGTCATCGTGGCCTATAACAGCGGCGCGACCCTGGGCCGCTGCGTGGCCGCCCTGGCCGCCCAGACCTTCGGTGATTTCGAGCTGATCATCGTCGATAACGACTCGCCCCAGCGCGAAGCCGCCCCTGCGGCGGCGAGCCTGCCCGGCGCCCGGGTCATCGAGGCCGGCGGCAATCTCGGCTTCGCCGCTGGCGTCAATCTGGGGGCGCGGGCGGCGCTCGGCCGCTGGCTGGTGCTGCTCAATCCCGACGCCTATCCCGATCCCGACTGGCTGGCGCAACTGGTGGCCGCCAGCCGGCGTCACCCGAAGGTGCTCTCCTTCACCTCCCGCCAGGTGATGGCCCAGGACCGCAGCGTGCTGGACGGCCTGGGCGACGTCATGTCGGCGCCGGCCATTCCCTATCGCGGCGGCTATCAGACGCCTGATCCCGGCGACTCGGCTGAGGGCGAGGTCTTCTCCCCCTGCGGGGCGGCGATGATGGTCGACCGCGCCCTCTTCCTCAGGCTCGGCGGCCTGGATGAGAGCTTCTTCTGCTACTGCGAGGATGTGGACTTCGGCTATCGCCTGCAGCTGGCGGGGGAACCCACCCTGCTGGTCCCCACAGCCGTGATCGCCCATGAGGGCTCGGCCTCGTCCGGCGGCCCGAAGTCAGAGTTCGCCGTTTTTCACGGCACGCGCAACCGCTTCTGGGTGCTGATCAAGGACACGCCGGGCCTGCTGCTGCCCATCGTCCTGCCCCTGCACCTGCTGGCCGTGGCCGTCATCGCCACCCGCCGGGAGGGGCGGCTTCAGGCGGCGGTCACCTGGCGCGGGCTCAAGGCGGCCTTCGCCGACCTGCCGCGGGTCTGGCGGTCGCGCCGCGCCGTGCAGGGGACCCGCCGGGTCGAGGCCCTCGCGCTGGCGCGCACCTGGACCTGGAACCCCAATGACCTGCGCGGCCGCCGGGCGGTCATTCGCCCGCTGCGGCCCAGTCGACGAGGCGCGCCATGAAGGCCCCGCCCCGCTCCATCTGAGAGACCTCGACGAACTCGTCCGGCTGATGGGCCTGGTCGATGGAGCCCGGCCCGCAGATGACGGTGGAGAATCCCGCCTCCTGGAACTGGCCGGCCTCGGCGGCGAAGGCCACCACCCTGGCCGGGCCATTGTCGCCGGCCAGCCTGCGGGCGAAGGCCTCGGCCGCGCCATCGGTCTCCGGCGCTAAGGGCGGGGTGTGGGAACGCTGGACCACCTCGACCCCGGTGTCGGGGAAGCGGGCCTTGAGCGCCGCGTCGGCGGCTTCGCAGGCGGCGAAGAAGGGGGCCAGCACCGCCTTGGGGTCGAGGCCCGGCGGGCTGCGCAGGTCGAAGAAGAAGACGCATTCCCGGGCCAGGATGTTCACCGCCGTGCCGCCATTCACCTGGCCGACCGTCAAGGTCGCGTGCCTGGGCGTGAAGGGCGAGGCCGGATCGGCGTCGCGCTCCAGCTGTTCGGCCAGATCACACAGCATCCCCATCAGCCGGATGGCGACCATATTGGCCGAGGCGCCCAGCTGGGTCTGGCTGGAATGGGCCTCATGGCCGCGCACGGTCACCCGGAAGGTGTTGATCCCCTTGTGGCCGCTGACCGCCTCCATATTGGTGGGTTCGCCGACCACCACCAGGGCTGGCCGTGGCAGCTCGCTGGCGATGATGCGGATCATGTCCGGGGCGCCGATACAGCCCACCTCCTCGTCATAGGAGAAGGCCAGGTGGACCGGCTTCTTCGGCTGGACGGACAGGATGTCGGGGACGGCGGCCAGGGACAGGGCCAGGAAGCCCTTCATGTCGCAGGTCCCGCGGCCATAGAGCCGGCCGCCCCGGGGGGTGACCTGGAAGGGATCGGAGGTCCAGGGCTGGCCGTCCACCGGCACCACGTCGGTATGGCCCGACAGCACCACCCCGCCGGGAATGTCCGGGCCGATGGTGGCGATCAGGTTGGTCTTGGTCCCGTCGGCGTTGGGAACCCGCCGGTGGCCGACCCCATGGCCATCGAGATAGGCCTCGACCCATTCGATCAGGGCCAGGTTGGAAAGCCGGGAGGTGGTGTCGAAGGCCACCAGGCGGTCGAGGATCTCGAGCGCCCTGGGAGTGAGGGTCTGGGGCGTAAGGGTCTGGGAGGAGGACATGGCCCAAGCCTAGACCTCCGCGCGGCCCTGCTCCAGCGCTCGGCGCACATCAAGGCCACAAGACCGCGCCCAGGCCAAAAGCGCCCAGCATTCGCCCAGCGGCCGCGTCGCCGGCCCCGATGGGCGCCCACATCATGGCCGGGTGTTTCACTAGGCGTTAAGGGGCGAGCACTATGATTAATTCTCGTCTTGAGGGAGGCCGAGCCCAAGGGGCGCCGGTTCATTATCCATGAGGGGCCAGTCAGGCCGATCGGCGCGTTGGGTCGATGTGGCGCGCTTCCGCAAGCGGGACGTCCGGATCATCCTGCCGCTCACCCTCGTCGCCGCCGCCGGGAGCCTCGTCTGGCTGGAGTCGGTCTTCGTCGGCGTCTGGCTGGGCGTCAATATCGCCCTGCAGCTGCTCAACCAGATGCTCTGCCGGCGCATCCTGGCCCATGACGCGCCGGGGTCGCGGGACGAAGCCGCCCTCGCCGGCTTCACCTTCATCCAGACCCTGGGCTATGGCGTCCTGCCCTTTGCCCTGCTGATGATCGGGCAGCAGAACGCCACCGTGGCGGCCATGGCCATGATCGGCGCCGTGGCCCTGAGCGGAGCTTCCGAGCTGCCGGCTTCTCGCCGGATCGCCGCCGCCGCGCTGGCGGCCATCGGCGGGATGGCGGCCGGCGGCCTTCTGTTCAGCCCCCACGACGGCAGCAGGGCGGCCCTGACGGTGGCCCTCGTCGCGGTCGCCTGCCTGTTCGCCTATGTGCTGGAAGCCGCCCTGCACCGGGAGGCGGTCGAGGCTCGCCTGGCGGACGCCCTGGTCCAGGCCAGGACCCAGGAGCGGGCCGCCGAGACGGCCAACATGGCCAAGAGCACCTTCCTGGCGACCATGAGCCACGAGATCCGCACCCCCCTGAACGGGGTGCTCGGCATGGCCCAGGTAATGGCCGGCGACGAGCTGAGCCTGGCCCAACGCGAACGCCTGGACGTGATCCGCCAGTCCGGCGAGGCCCTGACCGCCCTGCTCAACAATGTGCTCGACCTCTCCAAGATCGAGGCCGGTCAGATGGAGGTCGAGGCCATCGCCTTCGACCTCGCCGCCCTGGTGGATTCGGCCCGGTCGGCCTTTGCGACCCTGGCGGCCGACAAGGGGCTGGACCTCAATCTCGAGATCGCCCCGTCCGCCCGTGGCGTCTTCGAGGGCGATCCCACCCGGCTGCGGCAGGTGATCTACAACCTCGTCGCCAACGCCGTGAAATTCACCGACCAGGGCCAGATCACCCTGGGGGCCGAGGCTGGTCCACAGGGCGTGCGGATCTGGGTGGCCGATACAGGGCCGGGCCTGGACGAGGCCCAGCAGGCCCGGCTGTTCGCCCGCTTCGCCCAACTGGACGCCTCCACCACCCGTCGGCACGGGGGCACGGGCCTCGGCCTGGCCATCTCGCAAGAGCTTTGCGCCCTCATGGGCGGGACCCTGGGCGTGGTCAGCACGCCCGGCTCGGGCTCGGTCTTCACCCTGGTCCTGCCCCTGCCCCGGCTGGCGGAGGCCGAACCGACCGCCGAGGTCGCGCAGGCGGCGCCTGACAACAAGCTTGGCCGCCTGCGGGTGCTGGCCGCCGAGGACAACAACGTCAACCAGGTGGTGCTGCGCGCCCTGCTGGCGCCCTTGGGCATCGAGCCGGTCATGGTCGCCGATGGCGCCGCGGCTCTTGCGGCCTGGGAGACCGGGGACTGGGACCTAGTGCTGATGGATGTGCGCATGCCGGTGATGGACGGCCTGACCGCCACCCGCGAAATCCGCGCCCGGGAGCTGGCCCAGAGCCGCCGGCGCACACCGATCATCGGCCTGTCGGCCGACGCCATGGCCCATCAGGTGGACGAACTCCTGGCCGCCGGCATGGACCACCATGTCAGCAAGCCGATCGACGTCACCCGCCTCTACGGGGTCCTCGAAGCCGCCCTCTGAGCCCCGCCTCAGCCCCGCTGGACGCGGCCGGGACCTGGCAGCACATCAATCAGCTCGATGCGGAAGATCAGCACGCTGTTGGGCGGGATCGGACCCTGCCCGGATTCGCCATAGCCCATCTCCGGCGGCACGGTGATGATCCATTCGTCGCCGGGCCGCATCAGGGGCAGCACTTCGAGCCAGGCCGGGATCAGCCCCGACAGGGGCATGGCCGCCGGCACGCCGCGCTCATAGGACGAATCGAACACCTCGCCGTCGGCGAGCTTGCCCTCATAGTGGACCTTGACCTCGTCGGCCTCGGTGGGCTTCAGCCCTTCCGGCGGGCCGGAACGGACGATCTCGTACTGGACGCCCGAGGGCAGGGTCTCGACCCCCTCGCGCTCGGCGTTCTCCTCCATATAGACCGCAGCCTCAGAGGCGGCCTCGTCCCCTTGAGGGGAACAGGCGACCAGGGCGAGGGCTGCGGCCAGGGCGAGCAGGGGGGCGAGCATCAAGGCGATCCTTGGCTGGTGAAGGGTCAGACGGCGCGGGGCGGATAGCCCCGCTCGCGCAGGGCTTCCATGATTTCCTGAGTATGCTGGGCGTCGCGGGTCTCGATCATGATGTCGAACTCCGCCCCCTTGGCCGGCACGTCCAGGGCCAGGCGGTTGTGGGCCACCTCGACGATATTGGCGCCCATCTGGCCGATGATCGCCGAAACATTGCCCAGCAGGCCCGGCCGGTCGTCGCCGATGATCCGCAGCGACACCAGGCGCTGCTCGCGCACCAGCTCCCGGGTCAGGACCGAGGCCAGCAGGCGGGTGTCGATATTGCCGCCGGTGATGATCAGCCCGGCCTTCTTGCCACGGAACCGCTCGGGATAGGCCAGCAGTCCGGCCAGGGCTGCAGCGCCCGCGCCCTCGGCGACGGTCTTTTCCACATTGCAGTAGAGGGCCACGGCGCGTTCGAAGAAGGGCTCCTCGACCAGCAGGACCTCATCGATCAGCGGCCGGGCGACGCCGTAGCTGACATCGCCCACCTGCTTGACGGCGATGCCCTCGGCGATGGTCGCCCCGCCGGCGCCGCTGGGACCATTCACCCCGCGCATGCGGGCGGTGAAGGAGGGGTACATGGCCGGCTCCAGCCCCACCACCTTGATCTCGGGCCGCAGATGCTTGGCCGCCGTGGCGCAGCCGGCGATCAGCCCACCGCCGCCGATGGGGATGGGCAGCACGTCCAGGTCCGGCACGTCCTCGAGCATCTCCAGCGCGACCGTGCCCTGGCCGGCCATGACGTCCAGGTCGTTGAACGGATGGACGAAGACCAGGTCGCGATCCTCGCAGATCTGCTTGGCCCGGCCGGAGGCCTCGTCATAGCCCTCGCCGTCCAGCACCACCTCGGCCCCGAAGGCGCGGGTCTGCTGCACCTTCACGAAGGGGGTGGACCGCGGCATGACGATGGTCACCGGAATGCCCAGGCGCGCGGCGTGATAGGCCAGGCCCTGGCTGTGATTGCCGGCCGAGGCGGCGATGACGCCGCGCTTCTTCTCGGCCTCGGTGAGCTGCAAGAGCTTGTTGAGCGCCCCGCGCTCCTTGTAGGCGGCGGTGAACTGCAGGTTCTCGAACTTCACCCAGACCTCGGCGCCGGTAATCTCCGACAAGGTTCGCGACAGGCGGCACGGCGTGCGCTCGATATGCCCGTTCAGCCGGGCGGCTGCGGCGCGGATGTCGTCGATGGAAAGCGTCATGAAGGTCGGTGGTCCGGGGAGGCCGCCCAGATATGGTGCGGGCGGGAAGGCGGGCAACCTATCGGGCGCGGGCGCCCTCCGCAATGTCGGGGCGATGTCAGGTCAGCGTCAGGCCGAGCGCAGGCCCCGCAGGCGGTCGACCCGGCGCATGGCCTTGCCCGGCAGCTCCGAGGCTGCGCCCAGCGGCAGGGCTTCGGCGGCCCGCCGCAGGCTGTAGGCGGCCTGGCGCAGCAGGGTGGCCGGCGACAGCACGCCGACGAAGCCGTGGCCGACCCGGACCTCGGCATTGGCCAGTTCGCGCTTGAAGCGATAGTCGCCGGCGCCCAGGTCCAGGCGGCTATAGGGGGTCGTGTCCATCCAGCGCAGGATGTCCTGGAACAGCAGCAGGCCCGGCGAGGAGCGCTCGAACTCGGGATTGTGGGCGATCAGCCAGCCGTGGATGGTGCGCCCGCTGCGCAGGTGCAGGTGCGCCGCCGCCAGCTTGCCGCCGATATGCAGGGTGAACAGGGCCGCGCCGAAATCGGGGTCGCGGCTTTCGAACAGGTCGGCCAGCAGCCGCCGCGTCCAGCCCGGCTGGAAAAGATCGAACTGGCCGGTGGCCCGCAGCTGCGCCCGCTTCCAGGCGATCAGCTGGTCATAGTCGCTGGACGACCGGTTGAAGGCGGTGAAGACCACCTCCCCCAGCTCGCGCTCGGCCTTGCGGCGCTTCTTGTCGCAGTCCTTGAGCAGGCCGACGCCCGCGGCCCGGCGCTCGGCGGCGTAGGCCTCATAGCTTTCGCCGATCTCGACCACATAGGAGACCGACTCCCCGTGGGAAAAGCCCTGGAAGGGGCCGCTGTCGTCCAGCATGTGGCAGAAGTCCAGCCGCTGGACCCGCAGGGCCGAGACGATGGCCCGGGCGTCGATCTCCACGCCGGGCGCGGCCACCAGGCCCTGATAGTCGCAGAAGGGCGCGCCGGCCGGCAGGGCCGTGGCCCCGCCCACATGGGCGGCCATGAAGCCGAGGTCCTGGGCGCCGTCGGTGACCACCGCCACCCGCACGCCGCGGGCCCCGCCGCCGGTGCGCGCCTGGGCCCGCTCCACCGCCCGCGCCCAGTGGGGCGAGAGGAAGGGGCTGTCATAGGCGGCGTCGGTCTGCTGGCTCTGCAGCTCGGCCCAGCGCTGCAGGCGCGCAGGGGTCAGGTCCTGGGGACGAACGACCTCGATATGCAGGGCGGACATGGACGGCGATACTCGACAGGGTTGCAGTCAAGCCACCCTAGGCCGCCAAGGGTTTCCGACGGGTTGCCGAAAACCCCCGTTCAGGCTGCGCCGCGGTTTTCCCAGTCGACGTCGAACTCCGACACCAGGTGGCCGGGCGCCACCTCGCTCAGGCGGGGCACATAGATGGGCGCCAGGGGATCGACGCTGACCCGGGAGGGCAGGAAGCGCAGGGCGGCGCCGGGGTCCATCGGGCTCGGCGGCTCGCCGGTCAGCTTGATCCGCTGGCGGTTGCGCTCCCGGTCGGGATCGGGGATCGGCGCGGCCGAAAGCAGGGCCCGGGTATAGGGGTGCTGGGGATCGGCATAGAGCCTGTCGCGGTCGGCCATCTCCATCACCCGGCCGAGGAACAGCACCATCACCCGGTGGCTGATCTCGCGGACCACCGCCAGGTCGTGGCTGATGAAGATCATCGCCAGGCCCATCTCCTTCTGCAGGTCGATGAGCAGATCGATGATCTGGGCGCGGATCGAGACGTCCAGGGCCGAGACCGCCTCGTCGCAGATGACCAGCTTGGGCTTCAGGATCATGGCCCGGGCGATGCCCACCCGCTGGTTCTGGCCGCCGGACAGTTCGTGCGGATAGCGGTTGATCAGCTCGGGCGAGAGGCCGGCGCGGGCCATCATGCCGGCCACCTCGGCGTCGCGGGCGTCGCGGTTCAGCTGCGGGGCGAAGATCTTCAGGGGCTCGGCGATGGAGTCGCCGATGGTCATGCGCGGATCGAGGCTGGCCAAGGGGTCCTGGAAGACGATCTGCAGGTCCTTGCGGGCCGCCCGCATCTCCGCCTTCTGGGCGTGGGTGATGTCGCGGCCCATCAGGGTGACGACCCCGTCGGTGGGCTTGATCAGGTTCAGCACCGCCCGCGACAGGGTGGACTTGCCGCAGCCGCTCTCGCCCACCACGCCCAGGGTCTCGCCCTGGCGCACGTCGAAGGAGACCCCGTCCACCGCGCGCAGCTGGCGGGTCCCGCCCATCAGGCCCTGGCGGATCGGAAACCAGACCTTCACGTCCCGGGCCTCGACGATCACCGGGGCGTCGGCGGCGACGGGCGTGACGGTGGGCCGGCCGCCGCGGTCGGCGCGGTCCAGCCTGGGAATCGCGTCCAGCAGGTCGCGGGTGTACTGGACCTTGGGGGCGGCGAAGAGCTGGCGCACCGGCCCCTCCTCCACATACTGACCATCCTTCATCACGCAGACCCGGTCGGCGAGGCGGGCGATGACCCCCATGTCGTGGGTGATCAGCACCATGGCCGTGCCGGTCTCACGGCCGAGCTCAGCCATCAGGTCGAGAATCTCGGCCTGGACGGTGACATCCAGCGCCGTGGTCGGCTCATCGGCGATCAGCAGTTCGGGGCCGCCGGCCATGGCCGCGGCCACCATCACCCGCTGGCGCATGCCGCCGGACAGCTCGTGCGGATACTGGCGCAGGCGCCGAGCGGCGTCGGGAATACGCACATGGTCCAGCCACTGGCGCGCCCTGGCCATGGCGTCGCTGGCCGACAGGCCCAGATGCAGCCGCAGGGGCTCGGCGATCTGCTCGCCGATCCGCACATGGGGGGTGAGCGCCGTCAGCGGATCCTGGAAGATCATGGTCATCTTCGAACCGCGCAGGCGGTTGAGCGCCCGGGGCTTCAGCCCCAGAATCTCCTGGCCCTGGAACCGCACCGAGCCGGTGGCCCGGCCGTTCTGGGCCAGCAGGCCCATGACCGTCATGAAGGTCTGGCTCTTGCCCGAGCCGCTTTCGCCCACCACGCCGAGGGTCTCGCCGCGGGCCACCTGCAGGCTCACCCCGCGCACGGCCGCGACCGGGCCGTCATGGGTGTCGAAGGTGACCTTCAGATCATCGATCGCCAGGACGGGCGGGGCGGATTCTGTCACGGACAAGGGCGAACTCCAGATCGTCTGGCGCCGACCATAGACCGGGCGGCGCCCCTTGTGAAACAACCGGAACATCCGTCCCCGTTCCGCCGTCCGGAGGCCCACCGACCATGTCCCCGCCCCACGCCTCACCGCCAAGGCCCGCCCTCTTCCTGGACCGGGACGGCGTGCTGAACCTCGACCGGGGCTATGTGTCGCGCTGGGAGGACTTCACCTGGGTGGCCGGCGCCCGGGCCGTGGTGCGGGCCTTCAACCAGGCCGGCTGGTGGGTCTTCGTGGTCACCAACCAGTCGGGGATCGGCCGGGGCTATTACACCGAGGCCGACATGCACGCCCTGCATGACCGGATGGCCGAGGATCTGGCGCAGGACGGGGCGCGGATCGACGCCTTCTACTGGTGCCCGCACCATCCAGACGCGGCCGAAGAGCGCTACCGTCACCCTGACCCGCCCGATCGCAAGCCCAATCCTGGCATGCTGCTGCGGGCCATGGCCGACTGGCCGGTGGACCGGCAGGCCTCCTTCATGGTCGGCGACAAGCCCGGCGACATGGAGGCCGCCGCCCGCGCCGGCGTCGAGGGCCTGCGGTTCGAAGGCGGCGACCTGCGCGCCTTCCTCAAGGCCCAGGGCCGCCTGCCCTGAGGGGCGCGCGCGTCACGAGGGATCCTGGGCGCGAGGCCCGGATGACGTGGTGGGGCGGGGGCGCAGACGGCCGTCTCGCGCGCCGCAGGCGTCCGAAAGACGAACCACAAAGGGCACGAAGGCCACCAAGAAAGGCGCGGCGCCTTCGCGCCCTTTGTGGGCTTCGTGGTTGACCCAACTCGCCCTCGAAGGACGCAAGGCCTCCCTACCGCCGCTCCATCTGGTCCAGCATCCGCTCCAGGGTGGCGAGCTCGTCGGCCTCGCCGGGCGGCTTGTCCCAGCGCAGGCGGCTGATGCGGGGGAAGCGCATGGCCACCCCGGACTTGTGCCGGGGGGAGCGCTGCAGCCCCTCGAAGGCCACCTCGAAGACCAGGCCCATCTGCGGTTCGGCGCGGACCGAACGCACCGGGCCGAACCGCTCGAGGGTGTTGTCGCGGACGAACTTGTCGATCTGCTTCAACTCGGCGTCGGTGAAACCGAAATAGGCCTTGCCCACCGGCGTCAGGACGCGCTCGCCCTCAGGGCCGGTCGTCCACACCCCGAAGGTATAGTCGGAATAGAAGCTCGAGCTCATGCCGTGGCCGCGCTGGGCGTACATCAGCACCGCGTCGATCAGGAACGGGTCGCGCTTCCACTTGAACCACGGCCCCTTGGGGCGGCCGGCCTCATAGATCGAGGTCAGGTGCTTGAGCATCAGACCCTCGGCGATCTGCGGGTCCCCGGGGGGCGGATCGGCCCGCAGCTCGGCCAGCTCGGCCCAGGTCCCGAAGGGCTGCAGGGGTGACAGATCGATGCGCGGATCGGCCAGCCTCGCCACCAGGGCCTCCAGCCGCGCCCGCCGCTCGGTGAAGGCCAGGGTCCGCAGGTCCTCGCCCGCCAGGGCCAGGATGTCATAGGCGCGGATGGCGGCCGGATAGGCCCGCAGCATCTTGGCGTCGACGGTCTTGCGGTTCAGCCGCTGCTGCAGGTCGCCGAACGGCGCCACCACGCCCTCGCGGCGCACCAGCAGTTCGCCATCCAGGGCCCCCTCGAAGTCCAGCGCCTCGACCACGTCGGGAAAGACCCCGGAGATGTCATCGCCGGTGCGGCTGTAGAGCCGCTTCACGCCGGCCTCGCTGACCGCCTGGATGCGGATGCCGTCCCACTTCCACTCCGCCGCATAGGCGTCAGCGTCCAGCCGCCCGAAGTCCGCCGCCTCGTCGATGGCCTGGGCCAGCATCACCGGCCGGAACCGCCCCGGCGCATCGGGGGAGGGCCGCGTCCCATGCCCCTCCAGCCAGGCGAACAGGTCTTCATAGGGCGCGTGCAGGGCGTGCCAGACCTCCTCCACCTCGCCGATCGCCACCCCGCCCAGGTCGGCGCAGGCCTGCTTGGCCAGGCGCGAGGAGACGCCCACGCGAAGACCGCCGGTCATCAGCTTCAGCAACGCCCAGCGGGCGGTGGGATCGGTGAGCGCATCGAGCCAGCCCTCGATCAGCCGCTGCACCTCGGGCCGCGTGGCGCCGGCGAGCGCATCCACCACCTCCGACAGCTCCGGCTCGCGATTGGCGCCGGGCCGCGTCGGCCAGACCAGGGCCACCGTCTCGGCCAGGTCCCCCACATAGTCATAGGACCAGCGGAACAGGATGGCGTCCATCCGCTCTTCCACCGCCTTGCGGATGAAGGCCGGCTTGGCGGCGGAAAAGCTCAGCTCGCCAGTCAGCGCCGCCAGGGCCCAGCCGCGATCAGGGTCCGGCGTCGTCGCCAGATAGTCCCGCACCAGGGTCAGCTTGGCGTTGCGCGAGGCGGTCAGGGACAGGCGGTCGAGCAGCTCGGCGAAGGCGCGCATCAGGACCGCAGCCCCGGCTGGCGCGCCGCGAGACTTGGGCTATAGCGAAGGCGACCGCCGCCCAAGACCGGGAGCCCCTGACCATGGCCGACGCCCGCGTGACCTGCGTCACCAAACAGCCCCGCAAGAGCCCGCACGAGGGGATCACCCATCTGGGGGGGCATGGCTGGAAGCGCACCAAGGCCGAGGTGATCGCCGCCATCGAGGGGGGCCGCGACACCTTCTATATCCAGGTCGGCGTCACCCGGGCCGAGATCGGCGTGCTGAACGGGCCGAACGGCAAGTATCTGCGGGCCTATGAGCATGGCCAGTGGAACGACAGCCTGCTGACCCTGCCCACCTGCATCTGAGCGCGGCCGCCTCACGCCTCGTCCTCTTCCTCATAGCCCACCAGGGCCAGGGCCCGGGCGGGGATGCCCGCAAGCTCGGCCCAGCGGGCCAGGGCCTCCTCCCGGCCGTGGGTGATCCACAGCTCGCCGGGGCGGATCTCGTCCACCGTGGCGGTCAGTTCGTCCCAGTCGGCATGGTCGGAGATGATCAGCGGCAGCTCCACGCCCCGCTGCCGGGCCCGGGCGCGCACCCGCATCCAGCCCGAGGCGAAGGCCAGGACCGGATCGTTGAACCGGCGGCCCCAGCGGTCGGCGAGCGCCGAGGGCGGGCCGACGACGATGGCCCCGGCGAAGTCCTGTTTCTTGTCCGTGGTGGCCGGCAGGAGCGGACCCAGATCCACCCCGTGGTTCTCATAGAGGCGGTTGAGGCGTTCCAGCGCGCCGTGGACGTAGATCGGCCTGTCCCAGCCGCCTTCGCGCAGCAGGCGGATGACCCGCTGGGCCTTTCCCAGGGCATAGGCGCCGACCATGTGGGTCCGCTCGGGAAACTGAGCCACCGAACGCAGCAGGCGGGCGATCTCGCCGGCGTCGTCGGGGTGGCGAAAGACCGGCAGGCCGAAGGTGGCCTCGCTGATGAAGACGTCGCAGGGCACGGGCTCGAAGGCCGCGCAGGTGGGATCGCGCCGTCGCTTGTAATCGCCGGACACCACCATGGTCAGGCCCTTCCAGCGGACCACCGCCTGGGCCGAGCCCAGGACGTGGCCGGCCGGGACCAGGGTCACCGCCACATCATCGCGGGCCACGGTCTCCCCATAGGGCGAGGCCTGGCGGGTCTGGGCGAAGTCTGCGCCATAGCGCTCGCCCATGATGGCCAGGGTTTCCGGCGTCGCCAGCACGGCGCCGTGGCCGGCCCGGGCGTGGTCGGCATGGCCGTGGGTGACCACCGCGCGGGCCACCGGCCGGACGGGGTCGATATAGAAATCGCCGGGCGCGCAATAGAGTCCCTCGGGGCGAGGACAGAGCAGATCCTGCGGCTTGATCATCGCCCCTCCAGATGGTGAGGCCCGCGCCTCCCCGCCAGATTACGGAATGTCCATTTCATTACACAGTATTCATATTGTGAAATCGGGCTCATGACCAAGACGTAACGAGTATTCGAAGATCGGCAGATCTATACACGGGTCATCGGAACGCGGCCGACGCGCTCCACCCTCACAAGACCAGAGAGACCCGCCATGATCCGCACCAACCTTCTCGCCTTCGCCAATATCGCGCTCGCCGCCACCCCAATCCTGGCCATCGCCATCGCCGCCTACAGCAACACCCTGCCCCTGTTCTAAACGGCTCAGGGCGGCGCCGTTTCCGTTGACCACCCCAAGGGCAAGCCGCTACGCCCTCAGGGATGGTCAAGCCGCCCGACTTCATCGCCGCCATGACCGGGAGCCTCGATGAGGAGGCGGCCCGGCACATGGTCACCCGCACGCCTCAGACGCAGGCGCTCGGCTTCCAGTTCGTCTCCATCAGTGAAGCCCGCGGCGCCATCCGGGTTCCCTGGCGCGCCGACCTGGTGGGGGACCCCGAGACCGGGGTCATCGCCTCGGGCGTCGTCACCACCCTGCTGGACCATGTCTGCGGCCTGTCGATCCGCGCGGCCAATGCGGTCCCCCAGGGCACGCTGGACCTGCGCATCGACTATATGCGGCCGGCCCGGCCCCAGGCCGATCTCGTCGCCGACGGCCACTGCTACAAGCTCACCCGCACCATCGCCTTCGTCCGGGCCCTGGCCCATGACGGCGATCCGGACGACCCGGTGGCCACCGCCCAGGCGGCCTTCGCCCTGATCGGGGGCGGGGCATGAGCCTTGAAACCACGCCGGCCGAGCGGCTGGCCGCCTTCCTGGCGCGCACCCCCTATATCGCCTTCCTCGGCATGCGGGCCGAGCTGGCCGGGGACGAGATGACCGCCATCCTGCCGTTCTCGCCGCACCTGATCGGCAACACCCTGCTGCCGGCCCTGCACGGGGGCGTGCTGGGCGCCTTCATGGAGATGACGGCGCTGGCTCAGCTGGCGGTGATCACCGGGGGGCCGAGGCCCGCCAAGACCATCGACGTCACCATCGACTATCTGCGGCCCGGCCGGCCGATGGACACCTACGCCCGGGCGGAGATCAAGAAGGCTGGGCGGCGGATCTCCAGCGTCCATGTGGAGGCCTGGCAGGAGGCCCGCGCCAAGCCCGTCGCCGCCATCCGCGGCCACTTCCAGACGCCCACCGAGGGCTGAAGACCTTAGCCTCGACAGGGCCAAGCCGGCCGTGCGCTTATGACCCCATGATGCTTCGGAGTCTTCGCCCCGTGTCGCTGCTGCGAGTGTTGGCGCCCCTGGCGGCCGCCCTGGTCCTGACCGCCTGCCAGGAGGGGCCGAGCCGTCCCGCCTGCCCGGCCGGCGAGACCTGCCTGGAGTTCGGCAACAATACCGAGCCGGCGACGCTGGATCCGCAGAAGAGCAATCTGGTCGACGAGTTCCAGGTGATCGGCGACCTCAATGTCGGCCTGACCACCGATGCGCCGGACGGCACGCCGATTCCGGCCCTGGCCGAACGCTGGGAGACCAGCGCCGACGGCCTGGTCTGGACCTTCCATCTGCGCGAGGCCCGCTGGTCCGATGGCGCGCCCATCACCGCGGGCGACTTCGTCTACGCCTACCGCCGGATCCTGGCCCCGGAGACGGCGTCCATCTACGCCTATCTGGTCTTCCTCTTGAAGAACGGCGCGGCGGTGAACGCCGGCGAGGCCGCGCCCGAGACCCTGGGGGTGCGGGCCATCGACCCGCGCACCCTGGAGCTCACCCTCGATCACCCGGCCCCCTACCTGCCGGAAATGCTCAAGCACCTCTCCTTCTTCCCCGTGCCGCAACATGTGGTCGAGAAGCTGGGCGACGCCTGGGTGCGGCCGGGGAACTATGTGAGCAGCGGGCCCTACCAGCTCGTCTCCTGGCGGCTGGGCGAATATATCGAGGTCCGGAAGAACCCCCAGTTCTGGGACGCCGAGCAGGTCTGCGTCGACACCATCCGCTACTATCCCACCCCGGACGCGGTGACCGCCGAGCGCCGGGTGGCGGCCGGCGAACTCGACATCAACACCGGCTTCCAGTCCAACCGCCTGGCCCGCATCGATGAGGCCATGCCGGGCTATGCGCGCACGCACATTTCCCTGGCCACCGCCTACCTCTCGTTCAACACCCGCGAGGTGGCCGCCTTCCGCGACGGCCGCGTGCGCAAGGCCCTGTCGGCGGCCGTGGACCGGGACTTCCTCACCGAAAAGCTGCTGCGCGCCGGCCAGGTCCCGGCCTATGCCTTCGTGCCCCCGGGCACGGCCAACTATGTGGAGGACGGCCCGAAGGCGAGCTTCGCCGGCCTGGACTTCGAGGCCCGCCAGGCCCTGGCCCGCGATCTGCTGGCGCAGGCGGGCTATACGCCCGAACGGCCGCTGGAGATCGAGATCAAGACCGGCAACACCCCGGACACGACGCTCATCGTCCAGGCCATCCAGGCCGACTGGCAGGCCATCGGGGTCAATGTGTCCCTGGTGCAGAACGAGGGCCAGATCGCGTTCGCCGCCTATCGCATGCGGGACTTCGATGTGGGCGCCATGAGCTGGTACGCCGACTATAACGACCCGCTGACCTTCCTGGAGCTTCTGAAGTCAGACACCGGGGCGCAGAACTATGGCGACTATTCCAACCTCCGCTATGACGCCCTGCTGGCGGCCGCCAACGCCGAGGCCGACCTTGCGGCCCGCGCCCGGATCCTCGCCCAGGCCGAGGCCCTGATGCTGGCCGAGGACGCCCTCGCGCCGATCTATTTCGTGGTCAACAAGGCCCTGGTGGCGCCCCGCGTGACCGGCTGGGTCGACAATATCGCCAACTTCCACCGCAGCCGCTGGCTGTGCGTGGAAGGCGCCGGGCAGGGCGGCGCTTGACCCCCGTCCCCCGGCGCCTCAAAGGCCCGGCGTGAGCCAGACCCCGCCCACCGATTCCGCGCGAGACGTCGCCGCCCCCGGCGAGCCTGCGCCCGCGCCGCCGCCGGCCCCCCGCCGCGGGGGCATGCTGCGCTCATCAGTGATTTTTGCGGCGCTCACCCTGTTCAGCCGGGTGCTGGGCCTGGCCCGGGACCTGGTGGTCACCGCCAAGCTGGGCGCCAGCCTGACCATCGCCGCCGACGCCTATTATACGGCGCTGGCCTTTCCCAACCTGTTCCGCCGGATCTTCGCCGAGGGCGCCTTCGCCGCCGCCTTCGTGCCCGGCTACGCCAAGCGGCTGGAGGGGGAGGGCGAGGCTGTCGCCAACCAGTATGCGGCCGACGCCGCCGCCGGCCTGGCGGTGGTCACCGTCGCCCTGACCCTGGCGGCCCAGGCGGCCATGCCGTGGCTGATGTACGTCATCAATCCCGGCTATGTGGACGATCCCGACAAGTTCCGGCTGGCGGTGATCCTGACCCAGATCACCATGCCCTACCTGCCCTGCATGGCCATCGCGGCCCTGTTCTCCGGCGTGCTGAATGCGCATGGCCGGTTCATCGTCTCGGGCTTCTATCCGACCATATTGAACGTGGTCATGCTGGCCGTGGTCTGGCCGCAGGGGGACGCCATCACCGCGGCCTATGCGGCCTCGGTCGGCGTCGTCGTGGCCGGGGTCGGCCAGGCGGCCCTGGTCATCTGGGCGGCGCGGCGGGCCGGCGCCCGGGTGCGCTTCGTGCGGCCGCGGCTGACGCCGGACATGAAGGCCCTGGTGCGGCTGGCCATTCCTGCGGCCATCGCCAACAGCGCCACCCAGATCAACATCTTCGTCTCCGGCATCCTGGCCTCGCAGGTGGCCGGCGCCCGGGTCTGGCTGAACGTCGCCGACCGGCTCTATCAGCTGCCCATGAGCCTGGTGGGGGTGGCCATCGGGGTGGCGCTCCTGCCGCGGCTGTCCCAGTCCCTGCGCCGGGGGGACGCCGCCGACGCCAAGCTGGTCATGGACCAGGGCCTGGTGTTTGGCCTGGCGCTCAGCCTGCCGGCGGCGGCCGCCCTGGTGGCCATGCCGGTCTATCTGATCGATGGGCTGTTCACCCGCGGCGCCTTCGTCTTCGCCGACGCCGCAGCGGCCGGCGCCCTCTTGTTCCACTATGGCTGGGGGACGCCGGCCTTCGTCCTGCAGCGCATCCTGCAGCCGGCCTTCTTCGCCCGCGACGACACCAAGACGCCCATGCGCTTCGCCCTGATCTCGGTGGGGGTGAATATCGTGGCCGGTGTGGCCCTGTTCTTCGTGATCGGCGTGCCCGGCATCGCCGCGGCCACCAGCCTGGCGGCCTGGATCGCGGTGATCCAGATGCTGCTGGCCCTCTGGCGCCGCGGCGACTACCGCCCCTCGGCGCTGGTGATCTCCAAGATCGTCCGGGTCTCCGCCGCCAGCCTGGTCATGGGGGCTGTGCTGGCCTTCGCGGCCATGAACCGGGCGGCCATCGAGGGGGTGATCGCGGGCCTCGGCCTGCCGTTCATCGGCGCCAAGGAGATCGGCGTCCTGGCGCTTTCGGCGGCCGGCATGGCCCTCTACGGCCTGCTCGTCCTGGTCTTCGGCGGCGTGACCCGGGCGGAGCTTCGGGCCGCCATGACCCGCCGCAACGGGACACCGGGCGCGCCCGTGGATCTGACCTAGGTCCTTTCGCGCCTTCCTCCGCTTCCCTCGGGCTTGACCCGACCAAGACGGGGACGTGAGGAGCGTGAGAGGGGCGCGGCCTTCCAGGCTTGCCACCGGCCCCTGGCCCGACTATGCGCATCGGCATGGCTTTTCCGGCTCGGAACTCCTGGCGATGGCGCCGCGCGTCCTGAACGCCCCGTCCTAGGGGGCGCAAGCCTCTGCGCGCCTTGGCGCGCGTCTTCACACTCCGCTCGAAGTCGAAGCCGATCCCATGACCGACCAAGTCCCCCCCGCCTATCGCGGCCCCCAGCGCGTGCTCTCCGGCGTCCAGCCGTCGGGCGCCCTGCATCTGGGCAACTATCTGGGCGCGCTCGTAAAGTTCGCCCGCCTGCAGCACGAGATGGACACCTTCATCTTCGTCGCCGACCTGCACGCCATCACCGTCTGGCAGGACCCGGCCCTGCTGGCGAACCAGGTGCGCGAGATCACCGCAGCCTATCTGGCCGCCGGCCTCGATCCGGACAAGGCGACCATCTTTCCGCAATCTGCCGTGCCGGCGCACGCCGAGCTCGGCTGGATCTTCAACTGCGTGGCCCGGGTCGGCTGGCTCGACCGGATGACCCAGTTCAAGGAGAAGTCGGGCAAGCACAAGGAGCGCGCCAGCGTCGGCCTCTATACCTATCCGGTGCTGCAGGCCGCCGACATCCTGCTCTACAAGGCGACCCACGTGCCGGTGGGCGACGACCAGCGCCAGCACCTTGAGCTGACCCGCGACATCGCCGCCAAGTTCAACCACGACTTCGACGCGCCGGACTTCTTCCCCCTGCCCGACGCCCTGACCCAGGGCCCCGGCTCGCGGATCATGTCGCTGCGGGACGGAACGGCGAAGATGTCCAAGTCCGACCCGTCGGACAATTCGCGGCTGAACCTGCTGGATGACGAGGACGCCATCGCCCAGAAGGTGCGCAAGGCCAAGACCGATCCTGAGCCCCTGCCCGAAACCCTCGACGAGCTGAAGGGCCGGCCGGAGGCCGAGAACCTGATCGGCATCTATGCGGCCCTGGATAACCGCGCCGCCGCCGAGGTGCTGAGCGAATTCGCCGGCCAGGGCTTTGGCGCCTTCAAGCCGAAGCTGGCCGATCTGGCGGTGGCCAGGCTTGGCCCTGTGGGCGCGCAGATGCACCGGCTGATGGCCGATCCGGGCGAGATCGACGCGGTCCTGGCCAAGGGCGCCGAACGGGCGCGGGCGGCGGCGGCCCCGACCCTGGCGGAGGTGCGGGCCAAGGTGGGCTTCTGGGGCGCCTGAGGCCCCGCCCCTCGGCCCTCTTGCCCAAATCCCGCCGCCGGGCCAACGTCGGCCCATGAGTCAGCGCAAGTTCCTCGTCATCGCCGACGACACGCCCGAGTTCCAGACCGCCCTGCGGTTCGCCTGCCGCCGCGCCCGCTCCACCGGCGGCCACCTGGCCATGCTGCGGGTGATCGAGCCGGCGGTCTTCGAGCACTGGTCAGGGGTCCGCGAGGAGATCGAGCGTCAGGCGAGAGCCGAGGCCGAGGCCTTCCTGCAGAAGATGGCCGAGTTCGTCATCGCCGAGACCGGGGCGGCCCCGGAATTCATCATCGTCAACGCCGAGAGCGCCCGTCAGGCCCTGCGCAGCGTCATCGCCGACGACCCGGACATCAAGATCCTGGTCCTGGGCGCGGCGCCCCACGGCCGGGGGCCGGGCCCCCTGGTCTCCTCCATCGCCAAGGAGGGGATCCGCTGGGGCGGGCGCAACCTGCCGGTCACCGTGGTGCCGGGCGAGCTGACCGACGCGGAAATCGCCGACCTGGCCTGATCCCTACCAGGGCGACGGCCAGGGTGGGGCCTCCGGGGGCGGGGCCACATCGGCCTGGGCCTGCAGCTCGGCGATGCGCGCCTCATAGACCTCGGCCACAGCCTCAGGGGCGGCGAAGGCGGCGTCCTCCCGGGCGCGCAGCCAGCGCCGCTGCTGCCGCTCCAGCCGCCAGTCGGGCACGCCGGCGTCCAGGGCCTGCTGGTAGGCGGCGTTCAGCCGCTGGTCGGCGGCGGCCAGGGCCGGATCGGCGCAGACCACCCGCTCGCCCTGGCTGCGGGCGCGACGGCAGTCGAAGCTGGGGGCGAAGGTCAGGTTGGCCGGCTGGCGCAGGGCCTGCCGCTCAGGCGACGCCATTTCCGGCGACGCCTCGGCCAGGGCGATCTCCGGCGGCGGCTCATAGACGGGTGGCGGATTGTGCGGCGCAGCCAACGCCATGTCCTCGGGCAGGACGTCCAGGGCCGTCCCAGGCGCCACCGCGCCGGCGGGCGGCGGGGCGGGCTGGTCGGCGACCTCGATATCCAGGGTCTGCGCCCCCTCCGGCGCCATGTCGGGCAGGTCATCGCCCAGGGTGAGGCCCAGGGCGGCGACGCCGAACACGACGGCGACGAGGCCGCCTGCGATCCACAGGCCCCGGCGCCTGGGGGGTGGGGCCAAGGGCGCGATCGGCTCGATCCGCAGGTCGGCGGCGTCCGGATCTGCGCCAGGCTTGCGGGGGGCGGGGTCGAAGGAGTCGAGGTTCATGGGCCTATCGGGCTTGGAATATGCGGACCTGTATCGACAAGCCTCAGCCCATAGGCCTGAATTGCGGCTGAACGATGCGACCGGGGCGGGAGACTGATCATGACCATGACCGACAGCGCGGCCCTGGGGCCGACCCTGGAGACCGAGCGGCTGATCCTGCGCCCGCCGGCCATGGCCGACTTCGAGCCCTGGTGCGCCTTCTCCGCCGACGAGGAGGCGGCCCGCTATATCGGCGGGCCGATGAATCCGGCCCAGGTCTGGCGCTCCATGATGATGATCGCCGGGTCCTGGGCGCTGGAGGGCTTTTCCATGTTCTCGGTGATCGAGAAGGAGAGCGGCCGCTGGATCGGCCGGCTGGGGCCCTGGCGGCCCCATGGCTGGCCCGGGACCGAGGTGGGCTGGGGGATCATCCGCGACTGCTGGGGCCGGGGCTATGCGCCGGAGGGGGCGACCGCGGCCATGGACTGGGCCTTTGACCATCTGGGCTGGGACGAGGTGATCCACACCATCGAGGCCGCCAATCACAATTCCCAGTCGGTGGCCCGGCGCCTGGGCTCGGCGGTCCTGCGCCAGGCCCGCCTGCCCCTGCCCATGGACGTCGATGTCGATGTGTGGGGCCAGAGCCGCGCGGCCTGGCGCGCCCGGCGGAGTTAGGGCGCCCTAGTACCAGCCGGCCGCCCGCAGCTGGCGGGCATAGGTGCGGCTGACCGGGACCTCGACCCCGTCCTTCAGGGTCAGGACCGCGCGGCCGTCGCCGCGACGGACATCTTCGATGGCGCCCCGGGCCACCCACCAGGAGCGGTGCACCTGGGCGCCCTCCAGGCCCTCCAGCTCCTCGACCGCATCCCCCAGGCGCATGAGGATCAGGTCCTGGCCCCGGGAGGTGTGCAGGCGCAGATAGTGATCCTCCGCCTCTATGGCGTGCAGCTCGGCGCCCCGCAGCCGCGGGGGCAGGCGGTCCAGGAACCGCACCGGCCGCGGCGGCGGCGGGACGGCGCTGAGCCTGCGCATGGCCTGCCGGCGGCTTTCGACCAGGGTGTTGAGCGCCGTCATGGCCAGGGCCAGGACGAAGACGCTGCCGAACAGATAGGGCAGGCCGCCCCAGGGGATCTGGCGGCCGAAGGCGAGCCCGTTCGCGACCCAGACCAGACCGGTGAAGGGTCCGGCCATGGCCAGGGCGGCCAGGAGCGAGCGGAGCCAGAGCCGAGGCGCCGCGGCGCCTGTGATCTCGTCATGGGGAAAGAGGGCGCGGACGACGAAGCCGCCCCAGAGGGCGCCGATCGCCATCATCGGCAGCCAGTAGGCCAGCCGCAGACCGAGGGCGGCGTCCCGGTCGACGAAGGCCCCCGACAGGGCGAGGAAGCCCCCGACCGCCAGGGCGATGGCGAGCCCCCTTAGCCAGCCGGTCAGGTCCTCATAGGGACCCCAGGCCAGGGGGCGGCGCGCCGCCGACGTTTCGCCAGCCGTGGCGCGTGGCGGTTCACGACGACGGGACGTCATTCGGCGAAACCACGCTGGCTTCATCTCCGGCCCCACCCTTGTCTTGCGCCCAGAACGCGGCCCCGCCGCAAGGCCCAGGAGATACCCCATGTCGCTCGCCCCGCAAGACGCTGTCCCTCAGAGGCGGCGCCCCGCCTGGACCTTCGGCCGCGGCTTTGCGCTCAGCATGGTGGTGGTGGCCGCCGTCCTGGGTGCGGCGCTTTGGCGGACCTGGCCGGCCATGCTGGGACAGCTGGCCGATGTGCGGCCCCATGCCCCGGACCTCGCCCTGCTGGCGGGCCTGTCGCCGGTCATCAAGGTCCACCTCTATACGGCCCTGGCCGCCCTGGGGCTCGGCGCGGGGCTGATGGCGGCGCGGAAGGGGCGGGTCTTTCACCGAACCGCCGGCTGGATCTGGGTGGCCCTGGTGATGACCACGGCGATCTCCACCCTGTTCATCACCAGCCTGACCCCCGGACGCTGGTCGCTGATCCATCTGTTCACCGGCTGGACCCTGATCATCCTGCCGCTGGCGGTGATCTGGGCGAAGCGCCGCGAGGTGGCGCGCCACAGGCGGGCGATGATGGGCCTGTTCTATGGCGCCTTTGCGATCAATCTGATCATCGCCTTCATTCCCGGCCGCACCATGTGGAGCCTATTCTTTGGCTAGGCAGGCCTCGTAACTTTGGTGATGGCGTTACGCCGGGTTAGCGGGTTGCCACGCTGGGAGGCGGCGCCTATAAGCCCGAGAACTCGCCGGTCTGGGCGAGACGATTTCAGCGACAAATCGCGGCCTCATGAACATTCACGAGCATCAAGCCAAAGCCGTCCTCGCAGAGTTCGGCGTGGCGGTCCCGCGCGGCTACGCCGCCCACACCGTCGAAGAGGCCGCCCAGGCCGCCGAGCAGCTGGGAGGCCCGGTCTGGGTCGTCAAATCCCAGATCCACGCCGGCGGCCGCGGCAAGGGCCGGTTCGAGGGCCTTGGCCCCGACGCCAAGGGCGGCGTCCGGGTGGTCAAGTCCGCCGCCGATGTGAAGTCCAACGCCCAAGAGATGCTCGGCCGTGTGCTGGTGACGCACCAGACCGGCGCCAAGGGCAAGCAGGTCAACCGCCTCTATATCGAGGAAGGCGCGGCCATCGCCCGGGAGCTCTACCTCTCCCTGCTGGTCGATCGCGACACCAGCCGGGTCTCGGTGGTCGCCTCCACCGAAGGCGGCATGGACATCGAAGAGGTCGCCGCCTCGACCCCTGAAAAGATCATCAGCTTCTCCATCGACCCGGCCACCGGCGTCTTCCCGCATCATGGGCGGAGCCTGGCCAAGTCGCTTGGCCTGACCGGCGGTCTGGCCAAGGAAGCCGCCACCCTGCTCGGCCAGCTCTATGCGGCGTTCCTCGCCAAGGACATGGAGATGCTCGAGATCAACCCGCTGATCGTCACCGAGGACGATCACCTGCGGGTGCTGGACGCCAAGGTCAGCTTCGACGGCAACGCGCTCTATCGCCACCCCGACATCGTGGCGCTGCGCGACACCAGCGAAGAGGACGACAAGGAGATCGAGGCGTCCAAGTACGACCTCTCCTATATCGCCCTCGATGGTGAGATCGGCTGCATGGTCAATGGCGCGGGCCTGGCCATGGCGACCATGGACATCATCAAGCTCTATGGCGCCGAGCCGGCCAACTTCCTGGACGTGGGCGGCGGCGCCACCAAGGAGAAGGTCATCGCGGCCTTCAAGATCATCACCGCCGATCCCAGCGTGAAGGGGATCCTGGTCAATATCTTCGGCGGCATCATGCGCTGCGACATCATCGCCGAGGGCGTGGTCGAGGCGGTGAAGGAAGTCGGCCTGCAGGTGCCCCTGGTGGTTCGCCTGGAAGGCACCAATGTCGAGCTCGGCAAGCAGATCATCGCCGAGAGCGGGCTGAACGTCGTGTCCGCCAATGATCTGTCGGACGGCGCGGAAAAAATCGTCAAGGCCGTTCGGGGAGCCGCTTAATGTCCATCCTCATCGGAAAAGAAACCCGCGTCATCTGCCAGGGCATCACCGGCAGCCAGGGCACGTTCCACTCCGAACAGGCCATCGCCTATGGCACCAAGATGGTCGGCGGCGTGACGCCCGGTAAGGGCGGCACGACCCATATCGGCCTGCCGGTGTTCGACACCGTCAGCGAGGCGGTCAGCCAGACCGGCGCCGAGGCCAGCGTGATCTATGTGCCGCCGCCGTTCGCCGCGGACTCGATCCTCGAGGCCATCCAGGCCGAAATCCCCCTGATCATCTGCATCACCGAGGGCATCCCGGTGGCCGACATGGTCAAGGTCAAGCGCGCCCTGTCGGGCTCCAAGTCCCGCCTGATCGGCCCCAACTGCCCCGGCGTGCTCACGCCGGACGAGTGCAAGATCGGCATCATGCCGGGAAATATCTTCAAGCGCGGCTCGGTGGGTGTTGTCTCCCGCTCCGGCACGCTTACCTACGAAGCTGTGTTTCAGACCACGCAGGTGGGCTTGGGCCAGACCACGGCCGTCGGCATCGGCGGCGACCCGGTCAAGGGCACCGAGTTCATCGACGTGCTTCAGATGTTCCTCGACGACGACGAGACCGAGTCGATCATCATGATCGGCGAGATCGGCGGCGCAGCCGAGGAAGCGGCGGCGGAATTCATCAAGAATTCACCAAAGAAGAAGCCTATGGTCGGATTCATCGCGGGACGCACCGCCCCCCCCGGGCGGCGGATGGGTCACGCGGGCGCAATCATCTCGGGTGGCAAGGGCGGCGCCGAGGACAAGATCGCAGCGATGGAAGATGCGGGCATCCGCGTCTCGCCTTCGCCCGCGAAACTTGGCGAAACCCTGCTCCAGGTGCTCAAGGGCGCCTGACACAATCAAGCGTATGGCGGTCCGCCGTCGGCTCCTCTCACCAAGAAGCTTCGCGGGCCGTCTGGAAGCGGAAGCATGGCGGACGACGCAGGTCTGATTAACGAGGTTCTCGCCGAGACTTCGTTCCTTTATGGCGGCAACCTGGCCTTCGTAGAGGACCTCTACGCCCGGTGGGCGGAGAACCCCGGCTCGGTGGAGCCTTCGTGGCGGGCCTTCTTCGCCTCGCTCCACGAGCGGGCCGAGGAGATCAAGCAGGCGGCCGCCAAGCCCGGCTGGGTCCGCCCCGACGCGCCCGCCGCGCGGCCCGACTGGCTCTCGGCCCTGGACGGGCTGTGGCCCGCCGTCGAGGCCAAGCTGGAAAAGAAGGTCGCCGAGCGCACGCCGGCCGCCTCCACCGACGCGGTCCGCGCCGCCACGCTGGATTCCCTGCGCGCCATCATGATGATCCGGGCCTACCGGATGCGCGGCCATCTGCGGGCCAATCTCGACCCCCTGGGCATCGCCATCGTCCCCGGCGACGCCAGCGAGCTGGATCCGGCCAGCTACGGCTTCACCGAGGCCGACTTCGACCGGCCGATCTTCCTGGACTATGTGCTGGGGCTCGAGACCTCCACGATCCGGGAAATCCTCGACATCCTGCGGCGCACCTACTGCGGCGACCTGGGCGTGCAGTACATGCACATCTCCGATCCGCACCAGAAGGCCTGGATGCAGGAGCGGATCGAGGGCCGCGACAAGGAGATCGAGTTCACCGAGAAGGGCAAGATCGCCATTCTCAAGAAGCTGATCGAGGCCGAGGGCTTCGAGCGCTTCCTGCATCGCCGCTTCCCTGGCACCAAGCGCTTCGGCCTGGACGGCGGCGAGGCCATGGTCCCGGCCATGGAGCAGATCATCAAGCGCGGCGGGGCGCTGGGTGTACGCGACATCGTGCTGGGCATGCCCCACCGGGGTCGCCTGAACGTGCTGGCCGCGGTGATGGGCAAGCCCTACCGCGTGATCTTCCACGAATTCCAGGGCGGCTCGTCCCTGCCCACCGACATCGAGGGCTCGGGCGACGTCAAGTATCATCTGGGCGCCTCGTCCGACCGCAGCTTCGACGGCAATTCGGTCCACCTGTCACTGACGGCCAATCCCAGCCACCTGGAGATCGTCAACCCGGTGGTGATCGGTAAGGCCCGCGCCAAGCAGGCCTTCACCCTGCGGGAGAATCCCGAGGCCGGCCGCGGCCATGTGCTGCCCCTGCTGCTGCATGGCGACGCCGCCTTCGCCGGCCAGGGCGTGGTGGCCGAGTGTTTCGCGCTCTCAGGCCTCAAGGGCTATGGGGTCGGCGGTTCGATCCACTTCATCGTCAACAACCAGATCGGTTTCACCACCAGCCCGAAGAACAGCCGGTCTTCGCCCTACCCCTCCGACGTCGCCCTGATGGTCGAGGCGCCGATCTTCCACGTGAACGGGGACGACCCCGAGGCCGTGGTCTTCGCCGCCAAGGTGGCCACCGAGTTCCGCCAGCAGTTTGGCAAGGACGTGGTCATCGACATGTTCTGCTATCGGCGGTTTGGTCACAACGAGGGTGACGACCCGACGATGACCCAGCCCCTGATGTACGCCAAGATCAAGGGCCACCCCTCGACCCGGGAAATCTACACCCAGCGCCTGATCGACGAGAAGGTCGTCACGACCGAGGAAGTGGACGCCTGGATCGCCGAATTCGCCGACTTCCTCGACAAGGAATTCGACGCCGGCAAGGACTACAAGGCCAACAAGGCCGACTGGCTGGACGGCAAGTGGTCGGGCCTGACCCTGCCCACCACCGAGGACCGCCGCGGCGACACCGCCGTGCCGCTGCAGAAGCTGCTGGACCTCGGCCGCAAGATCACCGCCACGCCGGAACGGATCGCCGTCCACAAGACCGTGGCCCGGGTGCTGCAGACGCGGCGCGACGCCATCGAAAGCGGCGAAGGCCTGGACTGGGCCACCGCCGAGCACCTGGCCTTCGCCGCCCTGCTGGACGAGGGCTATCCGGTGCGCCTGTCGGGCCAGGACAGCGCCCGGGGCACCTTCACCCAGCGCCACTCGGCCCTGATCGACCAGAAGACCGAGGAAACCTACTTCCCGCTGCGCAACCTCTCGCCGACCCAGGCCCATTTCGAGGTGCTGGATTCGGCCCTGTCGGAAGAGGCGGTGCTCGGCTTCGAATACGGCTTCTCCCTGGCCGAGCCCCGGACCCTGACCCTGTGGGAGGCCCAGTTCGGGGACTTCACCAACGGCGCCCAGGTGGTCATCGACCAGTTCATCTCCTCGGGCGAACGCAAGTGGCTGCGGATGAGCGGCCTCGTGATGCTGCTGCCCCACGGCTATGAGGGCCAGGGTCCGGAGCATTCGTCGGCTAGGCTCGAGCGGTTCCTGCAGTCCTGCGCCGAGGACAATATGCAGGTGGCCAACTGCACCACCCCGGCCAACTATTTCCACATCCTGCGCCGCCAGCTGCTGCGGGAGTTCCGCAAGCCGCTGATCCTGATGACGCCCAAGAGCCTGCTGCGTCACAAGAAGGCCGTCTCGCGCCTCACCGACATGTCGGAGGGCTCGTCCTTCCACCGGGTGCTGCTGGACGACGCCGAGCGGGGCGAGAACACCACGGTCAGCCTGGTTCCCGACGACAGGATCCGTCGGGTCATCCTGTGCTCGGGCAAGGTCTATTACGATCTGCTCGAGGCCCGCGAGGCCAAGGGGATCAACGACGTCTACATCCTGCGGCTGGAGCAGTTCTATCCCTGGCCGGTGAAGTCCCTGTCCAACGAGCTCAAGCGCTTCAAGGACGCCGAGCTGGTCTGGTGCCAGGAAGAGCCCAAGAATATGGGCGGCTGGACCTTCGTCGATCCGTGGCTGGAGCTGACCCTGGAGCGCCTGAACCTCAAGACCCGCCGCGCCCGCTATGTGGGCCGTCCGGCCTCGGCCTCGACGGCCGCGGGCCTGATGAGCCGCCACCTGGCCGAGCTTGAAACCTTCCTCAACGAAGCCTTCGCCTAAGGCGTCGTCCGCCTAAAGAACTGAATAAGAACAGGAATCTACCACTATGGCCGACATCATGACCCCCGCCCTTGGCGAGTCCGTCACCGAGGCGACGGTGGCGCGCTGGACCAAGAAGGCAGGCGATGCCGTCCGTAAGGACGAGATCCTGGTGGAGCTGGAGACCGACAAGGTCAGCCTGGAAGTCGCCGCCCCGTCCGACGGCGTGCTGAGCGAGATCCTGGCCGGCGAAGGCGACACGGTCGAGCCGGGCACGGTGCTGGGCAAGATGTCCGAGGGTGGCGCGGCCGCCGCGCCCGCCAAGGCCGAAGACGCGCCCAAGGCTGAGGCCCCCAAGGCTGAAGCCGCCCCCGAACCCAAGGCCGAGGCGCCCAAGCCTGCCGCCCAGCCCGAGGTCATGACGAGCAAGCCCGCAGCCCCCTCGGCCCAGCGGATCGCCACGGAAAACAGCCTCGACCTCTCCAAGGTCGGCGGCTCAGGCAAGGACGGCCGGGTGACCAAGGGCGACGCCATCGCCGCCCTGGAGGCCCGCGCCAATGCGCCGGCTCCAGCCGCGGCGCCCGCCGCGCCCCGGGAGCTGCATGAGCGCGAGGAGCGGGTCCGCATGACCCGCCTGCGCCAGACCATCGCGCGCCGCCTGAAGGAGGCGCAGAACAACGCCGCCATGCTCACCACCTTCAACGAGGTGGACATGAGCGCGGTCATGGCCCTGCGCACCGAATACAAGGACGTGTTCGAGAAGCGCCACGGGGTCCGCCTGGGCTTTATGAGCTTCTTCGTGAAGGCCTGTATCGCGGCCCTGAAGCAGGTGCCCGACGTCAATGCCGAGATCGACGGCCAGGACATCATCTACAAGAACCACTACGACATCGGCGTGGCGGTCGGCACCGAGAAGGGCCTGGTGGTCCCGGTCATCCGCGACGCCGACGATATGAGCCTGGCCGGGGTCGAGAAGGCCATCGGCGCCATGGGCAAGAAGGCCCGCGACGGCCAGCTGGCCCTGGACGACCTGCAGGGCGGCACCTTCACCATCTCCAACGGCGGGGTCTATGGCTCGCTGATGTCCACCCCGATCCTGAACGCCCCCCAGTCGGGCATCCTGGGCATGCACAAGATCCAGGAGCGTCCCATGGTCGTGAAGGGCCAGGTGGTGGTCCGCCCGATGATGTATCTGGCGCTGTCCTACGACCACCGCGTGGTGGACGGCCAGGGCGCGGTGACCTTCCTGGTGAAGGTCAAGGACGCCATCGAAGATCCCCAGCGCCTGCTGCTGGACCTCTAGTCCAGGCGAGCGCTTGTCTGGAGTAGATACGGGGCGTATATACGTTCTATGTCGGACCTTCGTGCGAAGATTTTCACCCATGGCGGCAGCCAGGCTGTGCGGCTTCCCAAGGCGTTTCGCTTCGACGCCTCGGAGGTTCGTATCCGCAAGGAGGGTCAACGAGTGATTTTGGAGCCGATCCAGACGGATTGGGCCGCCGTCTGGCGCGACATAGACGACATCACCGACGCGCCCTTTCCCGACCGCGCGGAGCAACTGCTCCCGCGCGAGATCGATTTCGACGAATGAGCATCAGCCTCGATACGAACGCTGCGATCGAGATCATCCGCGGGCGGCTGCCGCATTTCAGAGACTGCCTGGCGCAAGTCGACCGGGAGGGACGAGGCCTGCATCTCTCCCCCATCGTTTTCCACGAGCTCATGTACGGCGCCCATAGGAGCGACCGGCCCGTCCATCACATGGCGCAGGTCGATCGCCTGGCGTCTCAGATGACGTTGGAAAGCTGGACGCCAGAGGACGGCCTCGCGGCCGCCCGCCTTCGCGCGGAGCTTCGCCTCTCGGGCCTGAGCATCGGCAGCTTTGACGTCCTCATCGCGGGTCAGGCTCTCAATCGAGGCTGGACCGTGGTCACCGCCAACATCCGTGAGTTCATTCGCGTGAAGGGGCTCCCTCTAGAGGACTGGTCCGACCCTGCCGGACCCGTACGCTTCCTGGGAGGCGATCTCTCACTACGCCGCCCTCGCCCCTGAATCTTCGCCCTATCCTCGTTACTGACCCTCTGACCAACGGATCCTAGTCCCATGTCCCAATACGACGTCGTCATCATCGGGGGCGGCCCCGGCGGATACAATGCGGCCATCCGAGCCGGACAGCTGGGCCTGAAGGTCGCCTGCGTCGAGAAGCGCGAGACCCTGGGGGGCACCTGCCTGAATGTGGGCTGCATGCCGTCCAAGGCCCTGCTGCACGCCTCGGAAATGTATGACGCCGCCGTGGGCAAGGACTTCGCCACCCTCGGCATCGAGGTGAAGCCCAAGCTGAACCTGTCGCAGATGATGGCCCAGAAGGCCGACTCGGTGACCCAGCTGACCAAGGGCATCGAATTCCTGTTCAAGAAGAACAAGGCCGACTGGATCAAGGGCGCCGGCAAGATCACCGGCCCCGGCAAGGTCGAGGTCACCGCCGCCGACGGTTCGGTCCAGACCCTGGACGCCAAGAACATCGTCATCGCCACCGGCTCGGAGCCGACCCCGCTGCCCGGCGTGACCATCGACCAGAAGCGCATCGTCGATTCCACCGGCGCCCTGTCCCTGCCGGAAGTGCCCAAGAAGCTGATCGTGGTCGGCGCCGGCATCATCGGCCTGGAGCTGGGCTCGGTCTGGCGCCGCCTGGGCGCCGAGGTGACCGTGGTGGAGTTCCTCGACCGCATTACGCCGGGCATGGACACCGAGACGGCCAAGACCTTCCAGCGGTCCCTGACCAAGCAGGGGATCGTCTTCAAGCTGGGCGCCAAGGTGACCGGCGCTGCGACCTCCAAGTCCGGGGTCAAGCTCACGGTCGAGCCCGTGGCCGGCGGCGAGGCTGAGACGCTGGAGGCCGACTACGTCCTGGTGGCCATCGGCCGACGGCCCTACACCGAAGGCCTGGGCCTGGAGAGCGTCGGCGTCACGCCGGACAAGCGCGGGGTCATCGAGACCGATCACTTCAAGACCTCGGCGCAGGGCGTCTGGGCCATCGGCGACGCCATCCATGGCCCCATGCTGGCCCACAAGGCCGAGGAAGACGCCGTGGCCTGCATCGAGCTGATCGCCGGCAAGGCTGGTCATGTGGACTATAATCTGGTGCCCAGCGTGGTCTACACCGCCCCGGAAGTGGCCTGGGTCGGCAAGACCGAGGAGCAGCTGAAGGAGGTCGGCGTGGCCTACAAGGTCGGCAAGTTCCCCTTCACCGCCAACAGCCGGGCCAAGATCAACCACGAGACCGACGGCTTCGCCAAGGTCCTGGCCGACGCCAAGACCGACGAGATCCTCGGCGTCCATATTGTCGGGCCGCAGGCTGGCGAGATGATCGGCGAATATTGCGTGGCCATGGCCTTCAAGGCCGCCAGCGAGGACATCGCCCGCATCTGCCACCCGCACCCCACCCGCTCCGAAGCCGGCCGCCAGGCCGCCATGGGCGTCGAAGGCTGGACCATGCAGGCCTAGGCCCTGCGTTCTTCGAGGCTCGCTGGCGCTCGCACCTCAGGATGAGGGCGGTGGGTTGGCGGGCCTCAGTCCGTCCTCATCCTGAGGCCCCTGCGCAAGCAAGGCCTCGAAGGACGAGGGCGGTCGCTGGGCGGTGTTCCACATTATCTCTCATCTTGGTCGGGCTTGACCCGACCATCCATGAACACCGCGATAGGCCGGTGCGCATGGGCCCTCGGGTCCAGCCCAAGGGTGACGGAAAACAATCGGGATGAGGGCTGGGCCCGTCGGGCTCAGCTTGCCTGGGCCAGGGCCTCGGCTTCCAGCACCAGCACGTATTCCTCGACCTCTTCCCCGCGACCGGGGGCGAAGGCCCTGGCCTGGCCGCGGATGGCGAAGCCGGCGTGCTGCAGCACCTTGATCGAGGCGATATTGTCCTTGGCCACCCGGGCCTGGACGGGACGGACCTCCACCTGCTCCAGGAAGGCGGTGAGGGCGCCGGTGGCCACCCCATGGCCCCACCAGGGCTTGCCCACCCAATAGGAGATCGACGGCGCCCCATAGGGCGCTTCGTTGATGATGTGGCCGGCCACGTCGCCCGCCACCACGATGGTTCGCGCGGCGACGCCCGGCGTCTTCAGCAGACGGTCCCAGCGGGCCATGAAGGCGGCGCGGTCCTCGGGATCAGCGGCGCCGAAGGCGGCCATGCGGTTGGCGCTCTTGTCCCGCTGCTGCTCGAAGAAGATCGGCAGGTCGGCGGATGTGACGGATCGCAGTCGGATCGGGCAGGTCATGCGTGGGGGTGAGCCTTGGCGTAGGCGGCGAGCAGCCGCTGGGCGTCCACCTCGGTGTAACGTTGGGTGGTGGACAGCGACGCGTGGCCTAACAGGTCCTGAATAGAACGCAAGTCGGCGCCCGCCCCCAGGAGGTGGGTCGCGAAGGAATGACGCAGGGCGTGCGGCGTGGCGCTGTCGGGCAGGCCGAGCCGGCCGCGCAGGATCTGCATGCTGGCCTGCACGTGCCGCGGGCTGAGCGGTCCGCCTCGCCGGGCGCGGAACAGGGGCTCATCGCCCGCCAGCACGAAGGGCAGGTCGGCCAGATAGGCCTCGATCGCCGCGCTCACCGCCGGCAGCACCGGGACCAGGCGGGTCTTGCCGCCCTTGCCGGTAATCCGCAGGGTTTGCCCCAGGGGCGCGTCGCTGCGGCGCAGGGACAGGGCCTCGGAAATCCGCAGGCCGCAACCATAGAGCAGGGTGAAGACGGCGGCGTCCCGGCTGGCCTCCCAGGGGTCCAGGTCGGCGTTGAGGCCCGGCTCGGCGATGAGGCCGAAGGCCTGGTCCTCGCTGATCGGCCGCGGGGCGCCGGGCTTGACCCGGGGGCCGCGCACCAGGGTGACCGCCGCGTTGGCGACGCCGAGCCTTCGATCGAGAAACCTGTGGAAACCTCGCACGGCCGACAGGGCCTGGGACAGGGAGCGCGGCGACAGGGGATGATCACCCTGGCGCAGATAGGCCAGCCAGGCGCGCAGCTCAGCGGTCTCGATTCCCGCCAGGTGGGCGATGGTCAGGGGACCGCCGCGGTGCTTTTCCAGAAAGGCCACATAGCGACGACCGGCCGCCCCATAGGCCTCCAGGGTGCGGGGCGAGGCCCGCCGCTCCTGGGCCAGGTGAGCGAGCCAGGCCTGAACCGCCTGCACGGCCTCGGCCTGCTGGCCCGGCAGGGCGCTCACAGGACCGGCCAACGCTCCGCCGTGCGCTCGATCACCCGGGCCAGGAAGGCCACCAGCTCGGCGCCCATGTCTTCGGTGAAGCCTTCGGGATCGGACGAGCCGAAGGCTACGATGCCCTCCCGGGCCGGCTCCCACATGGCCAGGCGCACCAGGGCCATGGACTTCACGTCCCCGGCCCGGTCGCCGAACAGGCCGAGCGCCGGGGCCCAGAAGCCCATGCGGGTCAGTTTCTGATGCCCGCCCAGGATCATGTCCACCTGGCCCTCCACCAGGGGCCGCCAGCCGGCCGGGGTGCGCTCAGGCCCTTCCAGGGCCACGACGCCGCTGCACAGGGCGAAGCGCAGCTGGGCCAGGTCGTCCACCCGGCGGGCCAGATCGGCGTGGTTGCGGGCCTCCAGCAGGTCGATGACGGCGCCGTGGGTGTGGGCCTGGGCGGCGAAATTGGCCCGGGCCGTGGATTCCAGCCGCCGCCGCACGGCCGATTCCTTGCGGTGGGCCGCATGGACCCGGGCCAGGGCGGCCGGCCCGAAGGCCACCACATTGTCCGGCAACGTCTGCAGGCCGAGCTGGGCCAGCAGGTCGGGATCGTCCAGCAGGACGGCGGGGTTTTCCAGCAGGAAGCGGCGCACCTCGTCCTTGGCCTCGTGGGCGCTCATCGCCCCGTCGATGCTGGTCCCGTCCATGCGCGCCGTCCCTTAGGTTCAGAGGATCGACTGGCCGGTCTTGGCCCAGTCGCTCATGAACTGATCAAGACCCTTCTCGGTTAACGGGTGCTTGAACAGGTCGAGGAAGACTGACGGCGGAATGGTCGCGCAATCGGCGCCGGCCAGGGCCGAGGCGGTGACATGGGCCGGATGGCGCACCGAGGCGGCGAGAATCTCGGTGTCGAAATCATAGTTGTCGTAGATGGCGCGGATCTCGGCGATCAGCTCCATGCCGTCGGCCCCATGGTCGTCCAGGCGGCCGATGAAGGGCGAGATGTAGGTGGCGCCCGCCTTGGCGGCCATCAGGGCCTGGGCGGCGGAGAAGCACAGGGTGACGTTGGTCTGGATTCCCTCGCGGGACAGCTCGCCGGTGGCGGTGAGCCCGGCCCGGGTCAGGGGCAGCTTGACCACCACATTGGGGGCCACGCCGGCCAGCTTGCGGCCCTCGGCCAGCATGGCCTCGACCTCGATGGCGGCGACCTCGGCGCTCACCGGCCCCTCGACGAGGTCGCAAATCTCAGCGATGACCTCCAGCATGGGACGGCCCGACTTGGCGATCAGCGACGGATTGGTGGTGACGCCGTCCACCAGTCCGGTGGAGGCCAGGTCCTTCAGGACGGCCGTGTCGGTGGTGTCGAGAAAGATCTGCATGGCCTGGGCCTCCCTGCGCAGTGGATGGCGGTGTGTAGCGCCTGCGCGGGGTCCTCGCCACCCTGAGCGCGTGACAGTTTCTGGGCTCCGGCCGTGAGCCGCATCGCCTCGGTCCTGCTGCCCATGCCCCTGCCGGAGGCCTTCGACTACGCCGAGCCCGAGGGCATGGGGCTGCAGGTGGGTGACCAGGTGGCCGCCCCACTGGGTCCCCGCACCCTGCGCGGCGTCGTCACCGCCCTGCGCGACGCCGTCGGCGGCAACCGGCCGCTCAAGCCCCTGGAATCACGGCTGGCCGACCCGCCCCTGCCGCCGAGGACCCTGGAGTTCATCCAGTGGGCCGCCCGCTACGCCGTCGATGCGCCGGGCCAGCCCCTGGCCATCGCCCTGCGCGGCGCCCGCGCGCCGAAGGCCCGGCCGGAAAAACAGGTGATCGCCACCGGAACCGCGCCTTCCCGCCTGACCCCGGCCCGGGACAGGGTGCTGGCCGCCCTGGCGGGCTTTTCCGGCGCGCCCGCCGACCTCGCCCGCCGGGCCGAGGTGTCGGCCGGCGTGGTCAAGGGGCTGATCGACGAGGGCGTGCTCGCCGTCCGCCTGGCGCTGGCCCCCGTCGCCTTCCCGGCCCCTGATCTCTCCCGCCCCCGAAGCCCGCTCAATCCCAGCCAGGCGGCGGCGGCCCAGGCGCTCACCGCCATGATGGCTGAGGGAGGCTTCAACGTCGCCCTGCTGGACGGGGTGACCGGTTCGGGCAAGACCGAGGTCTATCTGGAGGCCGTGGCCGCGGCCCTGGCCGCCGACCCCTCAGCCCAGGTGCTGGTGCTGCTGCCGGAGATTGCGCTGACCCAGGCGGTGCTGGCCCGTTTCGCCGAGCGGTTCGGGGCCATGCCGGCCGAATGGCATTCCGGCGTCGCCCCGCCAGCCCGGCGCTGGGTCTGGGAAGCGGTGGCCACCGGCGCCTGCCCCATCGTGGTCGGCGCCCGCTCGGCCCTGTTCCTGCCGTTCGTGAACCTCAAGCTGATCGTGGTGGACGAGGAGCACGACACCTCGTTCAAGCAGGAGGAGGGCTTCATCTACCAGGCCCGGGACCTGGCCGTGGTGCGCGGCAAGATGGAGGCGGCCGCCGTCGTCCTGGCCTCGGCCACGCCGTCGCTGGAATCCCTGCGCAACGCCGAGACCGGCCGCTATCGCTGGCTGCGGCTGTCGGCCCGCCATGGCGCCGCCGTGCTGCCGCAGATCGAGCTGATCGACCTGCGGGCGGTTCCCCTGGAGCATGGCCGCTGGCTCTCGCCGCCCCTGGTGGAGGCGGTGGGCGAGACCCTGGCCCGGGGGGAGCAGGCGCTCCTGTTCCTCAACCGTCGGGGCTATGCGCCCCTGGTGCTCTGCCGGGCCTGCGGCGAGCGGCTGACCGCGCCCGACACCGATTCCTGGCTGGTGGAGCATCGCTATACCGGCCGGCTGGTCTGCCACCTCACGGGCTTCTCCATGGCCAAGCCCAAGGCCTGTCCCCATTGCGGGGCCATCGACAGCCTGGTCTCGGTGGGCCCCGGCGTGGAACGGGTGGAGGAGGAGGCCCGCGCCCTGTTCCCGCAGGCGAAGATCGCGGTGTTTTCCTCCGACACGGTGTTCGACGCCCAGGCCGCCCGGCGGCTGGTGGAGTCCATGGCCGCCGGCGAGATCGACATCCTGGTGGCCACCCAGGCTGCGGCCAAGGGTCACAACTTCCCCAACCTGACCCTGGTCGGCGTCGTGGACGCAGATCTTGGCCTGCGGGGCGGGGACCTTAGGGCGGCCGAGCGGACCTATCAGCTGCTGGCCCAGGCCACGGGCCGGGCGGGCCGCCACGACCGGCCGGGCCGCGCCCTGCTGCAGACCTATGCGCCGGATCATGCGGTGATGCAGGCCCTGGCCGCCCAGGACCGGGACGCCTTCGTGGCCGCCGAGATGGCCGAGCGGGAGTTGGCCGGCCTGCCGCCCTTTGGCCGCCTGGGCGCGGTGATCGTCTCGGCTGAAAATCCCCAGGCCCTGGAGGCCTTTGTCCAGGTCATGGCCGCCAGCGCCCCCAACGCCGAGGGGGTGGAGGTCTATGGCCCGGCCGACGCGCCCCTGGCCCTGATCCGCGGGCGGCGGCGCAAGCGGTTCCTGGTGCGGGCCGATCGCAATGTGGACATCTCGGCCTATCTGGCGGCCTGGCGCGCGCGGGTGAAGCCGCCAGGCTCGGTGCGGGTGGCCATCGATGTGGACCCCTACAGCTTCCTCTGAGCGCTCTTTCCCCGAGCGCCCCCCGAGCGCCCTTTTCTCTAGGTGCTCTGGGCGCCGGGCGAGCCGGACCAGTCGTCGGGTCGCCGACGGACTCCCTGTGTCTGGCGCTGTAGGCCTGATAGGGTCCCAATTCCCTCCCAGCCGACCCCCGAGGCGTCAGCCCCCATGTCCATGGGCCACTCCAGTCCCGACCCCCGCCGTCCGGCGGCGGCGTCAGACCTTTCCGCTTTTCGCGGCAACCGGCTGCTGGCGGCCCTGCCGCCGGCGGTGCTGCGGGAGCTTGCGCCCAGTCTGCGGCAGATCACCCTGGAGCGGGGGCGGGTGTTGTTCGAACCCGGCGATGATGTGGAGACCACCCACCTGCCGGCCGGCCCGGCGATCATCTCGCTGGTTCTGGTCACCCGGGACGGCCGCGAGGTTGAGGCCGCCAGCATCGGTCGCGAAGGCGCCGCCGGCGGCATTGTCAGCGCCGGAAACAAGCCCGCCTACGCCCGCGCCGTGGTCCAGGTGGCCGGCCCGGCCCTGGCCGTCGCCACCGAGGTGCTGGAATCCGCCAAGCGCCGGCATCCGGAAATCTCGGACCTGTTCTCCCGCTATGCCGACAGCCTGCTGGCCCAGGTCATGCAATCGGCGCTGTGCAACGCCCTGCATCCGGTGGAGCAGCGAGCCTGCCGCTGGCTGCTGTCGACCCATGACCGGGCCGAATCCAATGTCATCCGCCTGACGCAGCAGTCCCTGGCCGAGATGCTGGGGGTGCAGCGCACCACCGTCTCCGGCGTCGCCAAGGCCCTGGAGCATCGCGGCCTGATCCGCCAGCACCACGGCCATGTGGAGATCCTCGACCGGGACGGCCTCGAGGAGGCCTGCTGCGAATGCTACCGCGCGGTCGAGGACCACTTCGCCGTGCTGCTGCCCGAGGTCACCGAGGACTGAGCCCGTTCCGATGAGCCCCGCGGCGCCTCAGGCCTCCACCTCGGCAGGCTTGGGCGGGGCGGGGCTATGGCGATCCTTCAGGGGAACGCCGGGGATCATCAACATGAGCACAAAGCCGATCAGCAGCACGGCCAGGCTGAACATGATCCCATAGACCACGGCGGTGGACAGGCTCTGGCGGATCACCTGATCGGCGGCCCGGGTGGTCGGGTCGGCGGCGCGGGCCTCGGCCTGACTGGGATCGGCGTCCCGCTCCATGGCCATCCGCTGCAGGTCCGACAGCTCCAGGGTCTCCATTTGAAGGGCGGGATTTTCGGCCGACAGCCGGCCAAGCTCGGCGGTCAGGCCCCAGGTGAGGATGGCGCCGAACAGGGCCACCCCCATGGTCGAGCCGATCTGGCGGACGAACTGGCCCGAGCTGGTGGCCACGCCAAGCTGATGCATGGGTACGGCGTTCTGAACCGCCAGGCCAAACAGGCTCTGGCCGGGACCAAGGCCGACGCCGACGATCAGCAGCCGCCAGGCCAGGTCCAGGGTGCTGGTGTCCGGGCCGATGAAGCAGAGCGAAAAGACCCCGGCGATCAGCACCGCGCCGCCGCCGATCATGAACGGCTTGTAGACCCCGGTCTTGGTCACCAGCCGGCCATTGAGGGTCGAGGAGGCCACCAGACCGACCATCAGGGCCAGCATGGTCAGGCCGCTGCGGGTGGCCGGCACACCCTGGCCCACCTGCATGTAGAGGGGCAGGAAGGAGGTCACCCCCATGAAGGCCATGGAATAGACGAAGGCCGCGCCATTGGCGGTGTTGAAGGTGCGGTTCTGGAACAGCTCCAGGGGCAGGATCGGGTCCCGCACCGCCTTCTGGACGAAGACGAAGGCCGTCAGGCTGACGCCGGCGCTCGCCAGCAGCCCCAGGATCAGGGGCGAGCCCCAGCCATAGTCCCGGCCGCCCCAGGTGATGGCCAGGAGCAGGGTGGTGAAGCCGACCACGATGAGGCCGGCGCCGACAAAGTCGATCCGCCCCTCGCCCCGGGGCGGCAGGGCCGGCATCTTGATCAGGATCATGGCCACGGCGGCCAGCGCGAACGGCACGTTCACATAGAAGACCCAGCGCCAGCCCTCGATCACATGGCCGGCCAGTTCGACGGTCCCATGGTCGGTGAAGAAGCCGCCGATGACCGGGCCAAAGATGCTGGCCACCCCGAACACCGCCCCGAACAGGCCGGAGAACTGAGCCCTTTCCCGCGGGGCGTAGAGGTCGGCGATGATGGCGAAGGCGATGGTGAACAGCGCCCCGCCGCCAATCCCCTGGATGGCCCGGGCGGTGATCAGTTGGACCATGCCGCCGCCGAGGACGGGCAGGTCGCCGAACTCTCCGGCCAGACCCGCCAGCCAGGATCCGCCCAGGAAGATGCCGATCCCGATCAGCAGGATGGGCTTGCGGCCATAGATGTCGCCGAGCTTGCCCCAGATGGGCACCATGACGGTCGAGGCCAGCAGATAGGCCGTGGTCGCCCAGGCGTAGAGGTGGAGGCCAGACAGGTCCGAGACGATCCGCGGCATGGCCGTGGCCACCACGGTCTGGCTCATGGCGCTCAGCAGGAAGACGATCAGGACCGAGATTAGCGTGAGGCGGCGATCGGCCTCGTTAAAAACTTGGGGCTCTTGCAACGCGGCGTTTCCAAAGCGACGTTCGAGCGCCGCCAAATTATGCGGATCTGCACGACGCGAAAAAGCGCCGCCCAATCCGGTTTTCGAAATATCTGAGTCCGCCCAGGGCGCCGCGAAGCGCCCCGAGGCGGGGTTTAATCCTCAGACGTTATCAGAACCGGCCGGCGATGCATGCCCTGATGCAGCCGCGGCCGTCTTCCGTCGGGCGGCGCGACGGGCGAAGATGTTGAGCCCCTCCACCAGGCCAGAAAACGCCATGGCCGCATAGATGTAGCCCTTGGGCACGTGGAAGCCGAAGCCGTCGGCGATCAGGGTGGCGCCGATCATCAACAGGAATCCCAGGGCCAGCATGACCACGGTGGGGTTGGCGTCGATGAACTCCGCCAGGGGGTCGGCCGCCAAGAGCATGACGCCCACGGCGAAAATGACGGCGATCACCATGATCGGCAGATGGTCGGTCATGCCCACCGCCGTCAGAATCGAGTCGATGGAGAAGACCAGGTCGAGGAGCAGAATCTGCACGATCACCGCCGAGAAATTGGCGACGACCGGGCCTTTGACGTCCATCAGGCCGTGGGTGGCCTCCGGATCGACCTTTTCGTGGATTTCAGTGGTCGCCTTCCAGACCAGGAACAGCCCGCCGGCGATCAGGATCAGGTCGCGCCACGAGAAGTCCATCTCGAACATGGGCATGCCATGAACCGGATCTGGGGGACCCTGCAGGGGAATGCTGAACACGGTCTGCGTCATGCCGACCAGGAAGGCCAGGGTGGAGAGGAGGGCCAGGCGCATGACCAGGGCCAGGGCGATGCCGATCTTGCGGGCCCGGCTTCGCTGCTCGGGGGGCAGCTTGTTGGACAGGATGGAAATGAAGACCAGATTGTCGATACCGAGCACCACCTCCATCACGATCAGGGCGACGAGCGCGGCCCAGGCGACGGGGTCGGTGAGGAGGACGAGGACGGAGTCCATGGGTGATTCTCCAGGCGAGACTCCAAGGCTTTAGATCATCCTGAAGTTCGTAGCAGCGCTAACGCGATGGTGAGGCTTCTGGCGCCAGACTGCAGCGACATAGGCTGCTTATCGCGCCGCCGCCCTGAGCCCGCCCCCATGACCGACGCCCAGCATATCCGCCCGCTCACCGCCCTGCGGTTCTTCGCCGCCTTCTGGGTGGTGCTCTTCCACTACTGGTCCGCCCTGGCGACCACGGTGACGCCGCTATTCGTGGCCAAGGGCTATCTGGGGGTCGAGCTGTTCTTCATCCTGTCGGGCTTCATCCTCTGCCACGTCTATCGCAGCGAGGTCGAAGCCGGGCGCTTCACCTATGGAAGCTTCCTCTGGGCGCGCCTGGCGAGGGTCTATCCCCTGCATCTGGCGACCCTGATCGGCATGGGGGTGCTGGCGGCCGGGGCCACGGCGGCCGGCTTCGCCGTCGATCCCAACATCCTGTCCTGGGAATCACTGCCGGCCAACCTGCTGCTGGTGCAGGCCTGGGGCCTGGCGCCGCAGGCCGGCTGGAACCATCCGTCCTGGTCGATCTCGGCGGAATGGTTCGCCTATCTCACCTTCCCGCTGTTCGCCTGGGCGGCGCTCGCCCTGAAGGCCCGCCCCCTGGTGGCCGTGGCCCTGGCGGCCATCTTCATGGCGGCGCTCTATGCCGGCTTCCAGGCGTGGGCCGGCCATCCCCTGACCCTGGCGACCATCCGCTGGGGCGCCCTGCGCATCGTGCCCTGCTTCGCCCTGGGCTGCGCCCTGCATAGTCTCTGGCGGGAACGGGCCGGCTCGGGCCGCAAGGGGGCCATGGCGGGCGCCGCAATTTCAGGCGCCGTCGCCCTGATCGCGGCCGCCACCGCCCTGTCGGATACGATTATCGTCCTGGCCACCGGCGGCCTGATCTTCTACCTGGCCCGCATGGCTCAGGCCGGCTCGGCCGTGCTCAGCGCGCGTCCGCTGATCTATCTCGGTGAGATCAGCTACTCGATCTACATGGTCTGCGTGCCGTGGAAGATTGTATTCGTGAACGGAGCAACCAGTCTGCTCAAGCTTGAAGGCGGCCAGCTGCCCTGGCCCCTGTGGTGTGTCTTGCTGGTGGGCGTGGTTCCACTGGCGGCCATCTCATACCACCTGATCGAGAAACCGGCCCGCACGCACATGAAGCTGTGGGCGGATATGTGGAAAGAGCGGGCGCCAAAGGTTGCAGGCGCATAAACCCTCTTTTCATTCTCGTGTGGCGAAACTATCCATGACCCGAGTTCGCGTCATGGGAGTACGCCCAACATGATCAAACGGACACGCATCGTCCTTGGTTCCATCACCGCCGCAGCGGTCATGGCCCTGGCGCCCGCAAGCTCGGCCTTCGCCGACACCTACTGGCAATGCGTGCCCTTCGCCCGGATGATCTCGGGCGTGCAGATCTTCGGCGACGCCTGGACCTGGTGGAAACAGGCCGCCGGCAAGTACGACACCGGAAACACCCCCCAGGCCGGCGCGGTCCTCTGCTTCAAGCCCACCGGCAAGATGCGCCTGGGCCATGTGGCCGTGGTCAGCCAGGTGCTCACCGAACGGGTCATCCAGATCAACCACGCCAACTGGTCGCGGATCAACGGAACCCGCGGTCAGATTGAGCGCGACGTCACGGTGATCGACGTCTCCCCCACCGGCGACTGGACCCAGGTCAAGGTCTGGTACGACTCGGTCGGCGACCTCGGCTCCACCACCTATCCGGTGCACGGCTTCATCTATCAGGACTCCACGGCGGCGACCCTGACCAAGACCGGCTTCACCACGGCGCAGAACACGGCCGTGACCGTGGCCCAGTCGGCCGCCAACCAGATGGTCGCCGCGGTTCGGCCGGGCTCGGGCCCGCTGCACATGCTGAGCCAGGCCGCCGACGCCACCGACAAGATCGCAGCCCTGCTTCAGGCCGCCGGCCAGGGCGGCGCATCCGCCGACAGCCCGGAATAGGGGCTCAGCTCTGCGGCTAAACGCCGCGCCGCGAACCCTTCCTTAAAGGCCGAAGGATCAAGGTGGGCGCTTGAGCTGAAAGCCAAGCATGTCCGGCCAAGCCGCCCCGTCCCACCTCGTCCGTCACACGGCCGACGACATCCATGACGCCCTGGAGGCGCACGGCCGCTATGTGCGTGGGCTCAAGGGCGGGCGCCGGGCGAGCCTGATCCGCGCCGACCTCGCCGACTGGAACCTGGAAGGCGCCCTGCTGACCGAGGCCGACCTCGCCGGCGCCCGCCTCAGCGGCGCGATCCTGGCCGGCGCCGAGCTCAGCCGCGCCAATCTGTTCGGCGCCGACCTGCGGGACGCCGACCTGCGCGGCGCCAGGCTGGCCCGGGCCGACCTCCGGGGATCGAGCCTGCGCGGCGCCAATCTTTCCGGTGCGGACCTGGCCGAAAGCGACCTGCGCGAGGGGCGGATCGCCATGCAGGACCGCCAGGATGGCTTTCGCATGATCACGCCGGGCGAACGGGCAGGGAACCTGGAATACGCCGTGGTGGCCGGCGCCAATCTGCGCGACGTGCTGACCGCCGTCGACTGCACCGACGCCAGCCTGGACGGGGCGATCCTGGTGGGGGCGCGGATGGCCGGCGCCCGCCTGGACGGGGCCGACCTGACGGGCGCGCAGATCGACGGGGCCGACTTGACCGGCGCCTCCCTGCGCGGCGCCGTGGTGGCCGGCGTCAACCTGGCCTCGGCTGGCCTGAACCAGGTGGATCTCAGCGAGGTGCTGCGGGCCCCGGCGCCGATCTTCTATGTGGATGACGTGCCGCTCTATGAGCTGGTGGCCGAGCATGAGGCCTTCTGCGACAGCAGCGGCGCGCAGGGGCGGGCGGCCGCGGCCACGGAGGTCGATTTCCGGGGCCTGCGAACCCTTCGCCACCGCCGGCTGAGCGGGCTGTCGGCCGCCGGCTCGATCTTCTTCGACATGGACATGGAGGGCGTCCAGCTGCAGGGCGCGGACCTGTCCGGCTGCGACCTGCGCAAGGCCAGGCTCCGGGGCGCCGACCTGCGCGGCGCCCGGCTGACCGGCGCCAATCTGATCCGCGCCGATCTGCGCGACGCCCGGCTGGGGCCGCTGGAGATCGCCGAGGGCCGGCTTCTGCGCACCGATCTGAACCGGGCCGTCCTGCGCTATGCCGACCTCACGGGCGCCCAGGCGAGGCGCGCCCGTTTTCTCGAGGCCGATCTGTCGGGGGCGAAGCTGTCCGGCGCCGACCTCCGCGACGCCGAACTGGTCCTGTAGACGGTTCTACATCTCGTGGCGCAGGGGCCGCAGGTCGGGGAAGTCGGCGGGCCGCTTCTCGGCCTTGGCCTTGAAGGCCTCGCCCATATGCGAGCCGGCGAACATGCCGGTCTGCCAGACGGCGATATAGTCCAACCCATCGGCGATGGTGTGGTCCCGGGCATAGTTGATCATCACCTTCGAGCCGGTCACCGCCAGGGGCGACTTCTCGGCGATCTCCCGGGCCGTGGCCATGACATGGTCCAGCAGGGCCTCGTGGGTCGGGAAGACCTCATTGACCAGGCCGATCTCCCGGGCTCGCTCGGCCGACAGGCGCCGCCCGGTATAGGCCAGCTCGCGCACCCAGCCCTCGGGGATCAGCTTGCACAGCCGCGGGAAGGTGCCGACATCGGCGGTCATGCCGAT